>CAZIRP010000027.1:0-66541 GCA_964541665.1 uncultured Caldilineaceae bacterium
CTTTTTGTACCCCCTGCAGGATTCGAACCTGCGACCCGCTGCTTAGAAGGCAGCTGCGCTATCCACTACGCTAAGGGGGCGTGTCTGGCGGACCAATAAGCCTCTCTATTATAATCGGCTGGAGGAGGCAAGTCAAGCAAAATGGTTTGTCGGCCAAACAACATTTGCCAACTTGCTTGCCTGTGAGTATAGTCCATTCGCAGACGAAAGGACACAATATGCAGCAAACACCGCTCTATGAAAAACATGTGGCCCTGGGCGCGCGCATGGTCGATTTTGCCGGTTGGGCGCTCCCTGTCCAATACCCCACCGGGCCGCTGACCGAACACCACGCGGTGCGCACTGCCGCGGGGCTCTTCGATATTGACCACATGGGCCAATTGGCGCTGAGTGGGCCCGATGCTGAACGATTTCTGCAGCATGTTCAGGTGTGGGATGTGTCAGCCATGCAGCCCTATGAGACCCACTACAGCCTCTTGCTGTATGACGATGGCACGATCGTCGATGACATCTTTCTTTATCGCCTGCCCGATCAGTGGCTGATCGTGGTCAACGCGGCCAATCGAGCCAAGGCGCTGGCCTGGTTGCAGGCCCAGGCGCTCGGTTATACCATCACCCTGACCGACCGCTCCGACGAGCTCGGCATGTTGGCCCTGCAAGGCCCGCACGCCGCGACCATTCTGCAGCGGTTGACGCCTGATCCGATGGCTGCCATCGAACCTCGCAAGGCCGGTGAATTGCAGCTGGCGGGACATTCCGTTTTGGTGGGACGCACTGGCTACACCGGGGAGGATGGCTTTGAGCTCTATTTCCCCGCCACAGCCGCGGCACAGCTTTGGGATGCGCTTCTCGCTGCTGGCGCGGCGGATGGCTTGCTGCCCTGTGGGCTTGCTGCTCGGGATAGCCTGCGCTTTGAAGCGTGTTTGCCGCTGTATGGACATGAGATCAGCGCGCAGATCAATCCGTTGTCTGCTCGGCTTGGCTGGGTGATCAGTTGGGACAAGCCCTTTGTCGGTCGCGATGCGCTGCTCAAGGTGAAGCTGGAAAAACCCACCCAGTTGCTGGTCGGGTTCGAGATGATCGACAAAGCCGTTGCGCGTGAAGGCTATGCCATTGCCCAGCAGGGGGAAGTGATTGGCCAGGTGACCAGCGGGATGAAAAGCCCCACCTTGGATAAATTTCTGGGTCTGGGGTATGTGGATGCTTCGCATAGCAAGATTGGTTCGGAGATTGATATTTTGGTGCGAGGCCAGCCCAAAGCCGCTCGCATCATCAAGCGGCCATTCTATCAATCGCGCGCTCGTGCCTAAGCAAGTGCACAAAGCAGGTTGAAACCGCAGATTCCCCAACTGCTTAACCGTAGATTCTGAAGATGACACAGATTTTGGATTTCAGCTGGAACCGCTGCGTAATTTAGGATGATTGTTCTAACAGCTTTCTTGATTCATGATGGATCAAGTGAAACCGCATTCAGAAGGAGAGGCCAATGCCCACTTACAAGCTCGATGATGCTGCACGCTATGCCAAATCACACGAATGGGTGCGCCTGGAAGGGGACCTGGCCGTGGTTGGCATTTCGGATGCCGCCCAGGATATGTTGAGCGATGTCGTCTATGTCGAGTTGCCCGAGGTTGGCCGCACTGTGCAAGCGGGCGAATCCATTGCGGTGGTCGAATCGGTTAAGGCCGCCGAAGAGGTGCTCGCGCCGGTGAGTGGGACAGTGGTGGAGATCAACGAGGCGATCATCGATCAGCCCGAGCTTGTCAATCAGGAACCGTATGGGTCCTGGTTCGTAAAGTTACAGCCAACTGACGCGCTGAGTGAAGAGGTAGAAGCCCTGTTCACGCCAACGGCTTATCAACAGTTTGTGGAACAAGGTGATCACTAGATTCTGGGCCCGTCTGGTTTTCCTGCGTTGCCAGGGTGGTTTGCAGGTGAGCCGGGCGCGCTGGCTCGGCTGGAGCCTTTGCTTGTTGATGCTGAGTGCCTGCCAGAATCCGCTAGCGGATTGGTCCTTGCCCTGGCAGGCCAACTCGGCGGCGATCTTGCCAACTGTGACGCCGACCGCACCGGCGCAACAGGCTCCGATACAATTCTGGAGCTGGTCAGCGGGCGAGTTGGCTGATCAGCGCTTGCTTTCTGAGATCGAGCGTTTCCAGGAGGCCAATCCCGATCTCCTGGTTGAGCCCAGCCTGGTCTCGAATTATGATGCCAGTTTGTCGGCTGCGCTGGCGAGCAACACCCCGCCCGATCTCTTTCTGCTCGACATAACACGTGTCAGCGAGCTTGCTGGGGCTGGCCAAGTAGCGGCTTTGGCTGCCGTCGATACGCTCGGTGATGACTATTTTCCCGCGCTGTTGCCCGCATTGGTCGTTGATGAGCAGTTGGTCTGTGCGCCACGCGAATTGCGCACGCTGGCGTTGATCTACAACCGAGCCTCGTTTGCCGCCGCGGGTGTGGCCTATCCCACCGCGGCCTGGACGTGGAGTGAGTTGCGCGCCGCCGCCGAAGCCCTCACCGCCGCGCACCCCACCATGATCGGGCTCGCGCTCAGCCCCGACTTTACGCGCTGGCTCCCTTTTTTGTACCAAGCCGGGGGCAGCGTCACCGACCCGGCCATGAGTGTGATGACCATCAACAGTGCAGAGGCGGCCAGCGCGCTGGATTACTACGTCCGGCTGGTGATCGACGAAATTGCCGCGCCGCCTGCCAAGTTGGAGAGTAGCTGGGCAGGCGAAGCATTGGGCCGGGGGCGAGCAGCCATGGCCATTGAAGGCAATTGGATGATCCCCTATTTGCAGCAGAATTATCCTGATCTCGAGTGGGGGGTGGCAGAGCTTCCGGCTGGGCCACAGGGTCGAGCGACCGTGGTCTTTGCCACTTGTTATGCGATTGCCGCCAATAGCACGCAACCGCTGGCGGCGCGGCGTCTGCTCGACCATCTGACCAGTGCCGCGGTCATCAACGAGGAGATTGCCATCAGCGGTTCGCTGCCCCCGCGCTTGAGCCTCGCGACCGAGTGGCGGGCTCAGTATCCCGAATTTGTGCCCTTTCTGGATGGTATGGCCTATGCGCGCCCGTGGCTTTTGGGCAACCGTTTTGCCGCGCTCTTGCGCACGGTGAATAATGGCATGGGGCAATCATTCCTGAGCGTGCGCGGCGTCACCGATATTTTGGCCGAGGCCGATGGCGTGGGCAATCGTGCGCTTGCCCAATAAATGTATCCAAAATCTATACCGTGTACGCTAGACGAGGGTGCTTTTGCTCGCTAGTGTTGCTCAATCAATCATTACTCGTGTAGCCGAAGGAGATTGCGATGCAACAAGTTGAGAGCACCACCAGTGGCAAAGCTGTAGAATGCCCGATTTGCGGCGGGCAGTTCGCTGAATTTCGTTCCTCTGGCCGTCAACAGCATCCAAATTCCAAATGCCCCCAGTGTGGCTCCAAAAAACGTCATCGTTTGCAGTGGTTATTTCTCAAAAACCAGACCAACTTCTTTACCGCACCGCTGCGGGTCTTGCACTTTGCGCCTGAGCCATTTTTCAGCAAAGCGTTTGCGGCCCTGCCTAATTTAGAGTATCTCACGGCCGATATTGAGCCAGGGCGAGCGATGCTGGCGTTTGATATGACGGCCATTCCAGATTCAGCAGGCACCTTTGATGTCATTTTGTGTAGCCATGTGTTGGAGCATATCCCGGATGATCATCAGGCCATGCGTGAACTCTACCGGGTCTTGAGGCCAGGGGGCTGGGCCTTGATCATGGTGCCGATCGAGCCCGAGCGCGCGACGACCTTTGAAGACCCCACCGTGACCGACCCGGCGCAGCGCGAACAGCTCTTCAATCAGCGCGATCATGTGCGCATTTACGGCCAGGATGTTCAATCGCGATTGGAAGCGGCTGGGTTTACGGTCACGGCTTATCGCTACGCCAAAATATTGGGGCGAGCCGCCATGCAGCGGTATTCGCTCAAGCGCAAAGATGACATTTTCCTCTGTACCAAATCTCTGCCAGAGTAAGCGCCTTCCTTGATTCTCCAGCAGTTTCTGTTTTCCTTACAATGCGTGAATGCGGGCGCCGCACACTGGCCGAACCCGTCCGCTGCGCCCGCATTCCGCGCTAATTGCGGATCATCGGCAAGAAAATTTGCGCCTCCGGTGGCGTTGCAACCGGCGTAGGGGTCTGCTGCGGGGTCGATATTGGGGTCAGCAACGCTGTGAAGGTGCTGGTGGGGGATGGGGTCGGCGTCGCTGCCACTGTCGCTGTCTCTGTCGGGGATGGGGTTGGCGTTGCGGTCGGCGTCTCCGGTGTTTGATAGATCTCGGGCACGCAGGGCGGAGTGGCGCAAGGATAGAGCCGCTCGATGCTGGCGATATCGCTGGCATGAAGTTCGCGCCGTGTGGAGCCAGATTGCAACGACGGGTACATCACCGCCTGCGGGTCGGACAGATGCGCGAGCCCGGCGAGATGGCCAAATTCGTGCAAGGCTGCACTCTCCACGTCCAGTTCGCTCAAATTGGGGCTTCCCGTGGTATCCCAGACCAAATCACTGTTCAGGAAAAAGTCAGCTTCGATGATGATATAATCCTGATTATACCAGAGATAGCTGCGGCCAGCCACCGAGGTCGCACCTTCCCCCAGAAAGATCACCTCATTCACCTCGTTGAGGGTGAGGGTCGTCACCGTGGTGGGGCCATCATAGACAAAGCTAAAAGCGACATTCGGCACGACACTCCAACTGACAATCGGCTGGAGGAGCGCGTCCAGAAAATCGGTGCTACTGCCATTGCCCACATCCGCATTGGCGGTAGTGGGATTCACCCGCAAATGGATGACTGGATTCTCGCCTGGCCAGTGTAAAGTTTGTAAGGTGAGTGTTTCGGCTGCGGCTGCCTGGAATTGATCGGTGGTCGCCTCCACGGTTTGCCAATCGACTGGCAGCGTCCTCTCGGCGCGCACCTGTTCGATCTGCTGGTAGAGTCCGTCCAGCGGTGTCTGCCAATGGAGCGGGCCACTGGCCGCGATCTGATGCTGCACGCTGAACTTGCCGATCTCTTCCTGGACGACGCTAAAATGGGGTCCAGCCTGCTGCAGAAAGAGCAGAACCTCTTCGCCAATCCGAAAATCGGGCGCGTGGGAGGCGCGTAACCCCACCCCAAGTTCGGGCAGGTATCCTCCTTCGCTACGCACAGTCAGGCTCATCGGCGCTCGCCCAGCAATGGCATAGTGAACCGCGATCACCGAGTCGCTTTCGAGCAGCCCCCGCGCTCCCCAGTGACTCTGTTGGCTGATCACGCGGCCGCGCACAATGAGGTCGGCCTCGTGCGTAAGCAAGCGGAGTTTTGCTTGTTGAGCTGTCTGGGCGGTTGCCCCCGAAGGCCAAAAGGTGGGGCGGAGTGCGAAAAAGAAGGCAAGTTGAAGAACCACTACGACCAACGCGAGTGGTACACTACGCGACAATCCATTCATGACTTTCCCTATCTTGGCGCGCGAGTTGACGCTCTGCAGCCCATGGGCTACAATCGAACGGCTGTGCCAGTGCGTAAAGAGTCTGTCCTGAAATTGGCCGCAGTCTTCACGTCCCGCTTGATGAGGATTGACCCGCGTGGCGTTTCAGGATAGGAATAAAGTACTAAGCCGTTTTGCCCGCCCTTAAGTTATACCATGCCTATCCAACAATTGATCTCAGCATTATCCCAACGATTACCATCCAACCGCCTGCTTCAGCAAGCTGGTCAGTTAACACCTTACGAATCGGACGCGCTGACCGCATTCCGCGCCCGCCCGCAAGCTGTGGTTCTGGCCGAAAGTGCTGAGGAGGTGATCGAAACGGTGCGCCTTTGTCACCGGTTTGGCGTGCCGTTTGTGGCCCGCGGCAGCGGTACGAGCCTCTCTGGCGGCTCGCTCCCCCTGACCGAGGGCATTGTGATTGCGCTCAATCGCCTGGATCGCATTTTGCGGCTCGACCCGCAACAGCGGATAGCCGTGGTCGAGCCTGGCGTCGTGAACCTGGACGTCTCCAAAGCGGCTGCACCTTACGATCTCTATTATGCCCCAGATCCGTCAAGTCAGTTAATCTGCACAATTGGTGGCAATGTCGCCTTCAATTCGGGCGGAGCCCATTGTCTGAAATATGGGATGACCGCCAATCATGTGTTGGGGGTAAAGGTCGTCCTGCCCGATGGCGAAGTGGTAGAACTCGGTGGTGAGAGTCTGGAACAGGTTGGCCCCGACCTGAGTGGCTTTTTTGTCGGCTCGGAAGGGCTTTTTGGCATTGCCTTGGAGATCACCTTACGGTTGATGCCCAAACCCGCGCGCTATCGCACGGTGTTGGCCTCATACGGGAGTTTGGCCGCGGCGGGGGATGCGGTTGCCCAGGTCGTGGCTTCCGGCCTTTTGCCCGGCGCAATGGAGATCATGGATAACTTGGCGATCCAAGCCGCGGAGGCCGCGGTCCACGCTGGGTATCCCGATTGCGCCGGCCTGTTGATCGTCGAACTCGAAGGCGAGGCCAGCCAGGTCGAAGCCGAGTTTGCCCACCTGCTCCAGGTGATCGAAACTTCCGGCGCGCAAGAGGTGCGCATCGCCCAGGATGAGGCCGACCGGGCGCGGATCTGGAAGGGGCGCAAGGGCGCGTTCTCGGCGGTGGGTCGGCTCAGCCCCGATTATATTGTGCAGGATGGGGTTGTGCCGCGCAGCAAACTGGGGCAGGCTTTGGCCACCATCGACCAGTTGAGCGCGCAATATGGCATCCGCGTCGCCAACGTCTTTCACGCCGGTGATGGCAATCTGCACCCGTTGATCCTCTACAATGGCCGCGAGCCGGGTGCTTTAGCCCGCGCCGAAGAACTGGCCGGGGACATTCTGCGCCTCTGTATCGACCTGGGCGGCTCGATCACCGGTGAACACGGCGTGGGCATGGAAAAGCGCGATTATATGCCGGTCATGTTCAGCCCCACCGACCTCGCGGTGATGAACGAGCTGCGCGAATCGATTGATCCGCAGGCTTTGGCCAATCGCGGCAAGAAATTGCCGGGTGGCGAAGCACCCGCGCTTCAGCATCATGGCCCGCACCCGTTGGAGAAAGCGGGCATCATCTCGCGGGAGTAAGGCCGATATCTGAGCAGCTGGGGAGCCACGATGACCACACGTTTGGCAAGTCGTCTCAACCAGGCCCGACAACAACGGTTTGTTGGGCGCGGCGTGGAACTCGAGCTTTTTCGCGCCGTGCTCGGGCAAGCGGATGCTGATTTCGTGGTCTTGCACATCCATGGCCCTGGTGGGGTAGGCAAGACCGCGCTCCTGCGCGAGTTTGCCCGCGGGGTGATAAGCCAGGCCCATACACCCCTTTGGCTGGATGGCCGCCAGCTCGACGCGTCTCCGGCTGGATTCCTCGCAGCTCTGCAGGAAGTGTTGGCCCTGACCGAAAACCAATCCCCGCTGGAGGCTCTCGCCGCGACGGTTGGCCTTGTGCTCTTTATCGACACTTACGAATTGCTGGCTCCTCTGGACGCCTGGCTGCGCAATACATTTTTGCCCCAATTGCCCGCAGATGCGTTGGTGATCATCGCAGGTCGGCAAGCTCCAGCTGCTGCGTGGCGGGCCGATAATGGCTGGGGGGAACTCACTCGCATCATCTCCCTGCGCAATCTCCACCCCACTGAGAGCGAAGCCTATTTGGTGGGTCAGGGCATCTCTGCCGCAGAGATTGCCGCCATCCTCGATGTGACCTATGGGCACCCATTGGCCCTGTCGCTGGCCGTAGATTTGCTAAAACAAAATAGCGCCCTGCGTGCGCAAGATCTACAACGCGACCCCGATATTGTGCGCACGCTCTTGGAACGTTTTGTGGTGAATGTGCCCACACCTATCTTGCGCCAGGCCTTGGAGATCTGCGCCCACACCTTTGCCACCGATGAGAGTTTGTTGGCCCATTGTCTGGGGGAAGAAGCTGGCTACGCGGCGTTTCAGTGGTTGCGCACGCTGTCGTTTATCGAGCAGGGCTCCTTGGGCCTCTTCCCGCATGATCTCGCTCGCGAGGTGTTAGAGGCTGATCTGCGCTGGCGCAATGGTACACGTTTTCGGGCGCTCCACACTCAAGTGCGCGATTATATCATCCAACGGATCATGACGAGCGATGGGATGGCGCAACAAGCGGCGATCTTTGCCCTGCTTTTTCTGCACCGCAACAATCCCTTTATGCGCCCATTTTATGAATGGCAAGCGTTTGGTCATCTCTATATTGATCGCGCGCAAGCTGCCGATTTGCCACAAATCGAGCAGATGATCCGCAAACATCAGGGCGACGAATCACTTGCGGTGATGCGCTATTGGTATGCGCGTCAGCCGCAGCGATTTATTATCTTCCGCGGTGCGGGCCGGGAAATCGCGGGCTTTGTTTATGTGGTGGAGATCAGCCAGATTAGCGCTGAGGATCTGGCTGCGGACTCCGCTTTGCCCATTGTAGCCGAGCATGTGGCCCGCGTTGCCGGTGTACGCTCCGGAGAACCGGTCTTCTTCTTCCGCAATTGGATGGATGCTGAACACTATCAACACTCGACAGCTATCTTTAACATGACCGCGATGTTCAGCCTGCGTCTCTTCTTTAATACACCGAAGCTGGCCTATTCACTGATCACCCAAGCCAATAGCGACTATTACGCCTCGATGTTTGAATACTTGCGGATTCCTTTGGCGCCCGATATTGTTTTTCGGATGGACGGCCAGGAATTTGGGGTGTTTGTGCATAATTGGCGCACAGAACCAGTCCTGGCTTGGCTCGAGCATATGGGCGAGCGGGAACTGCTCGACGAGATGGTCGCACTTGAAAATTTGCCCACTGTAATTCCTGCCCTGGTACTCTCCGAGCCAGAGTTTAGCGAAGCGGTGCGTTCGGCGCTCAAGGAGCTACGCCGCCCCGATCGGTTAGCACAAAATCCGCTGCTACGTTCCCGTTGTCTGCGCGAGCGGAGCGGACAAGAACCGACCCCGGCTTTGTTGCAGACAACGTTGCGTGCCGGGGCCGATCTGCTGACGGCCAACCCCAAAACGCAAAAATTGTACCGAGTCCTTTGGCACACCTACTTTGAACCCGCGCCCACCCAGGAATTGGCCGCCGAATTGTTGGATCTCCCCTTTAGCACCTATCGCTATCAGTTGGGTAAGGCCGTAGAGCAGCTTGTCCAGTGGCTTTGGCAACAGGAACTCTATGGCGTTGAGCCGTAATGATCCCGTATTCCATCCCCAGAATTGATAAAAACTTAGCAAACAATTGGCTGGAAAGTTAGCAATTCCTTTGCCTATCCTTCGCTGTGTATCGACCGCACACAATGTACGAGATCACAGAGGGGGATTCAACATGCAGCACAAAATTTTTGCCGATAAGCAGGCAATCGTGATTGGGGCCAGCATCGGTGGGCTTTTGGCTGCCCGCGCCTTAGCCGACCAGTTTGAACAAGTGACCTTACTTGAGCGTGATTCATTCCCCGCCGCGGGTGAGCAGCGCAAAGGGGTGCCTCAGGGTCGCCATGCTCATGGTGTTTTGGCGCGTGGCTTGCAAATTATGGAAGATTATTTCCCAGGGCTAACCGAACGATTGATCGAGCTTGGTGCGGATTATGGCGATGTCAGTGCCCAGGCCCGTTGGTTCCACGAAGGGGGGTACCATCGCCCGGGCCAGTGTGGCATCCATGCGATCAATATCAGCCGTCCACGGTTGGAGGCCGAAGTGCGCGCCCGAGTGCTGGCCCTGCCCAATGTGCAAGTACTCGAAGGTTGTGATGTGCTGGGTTTGCTCACAACTGTCGATAAAACTCGGGTGATCGGTGTGCGGCTGATCCGTCGCAAAGCAGACAGCGCCGCAGAGAGCAAAGAGGCGCATCTGGTCGTGGATGCAAGCGGTCGTGGTTCGCGTAGCCCGGCTTGGCTGGCCGATCTGGGCTACGCGCGCCCCAACGAAGAGACGGTGCAAATCGGCGTTAGCTACGCTTCGTGTACCTACCAACGATGTGTCGAGCACATTCCGGGCATCAGCGCGGTGATTGTTGCCGCCTCACCCAAAGCACCGCGCAGCGGTGTGTTGCTCAGTCAGGAGGGGAACCGTTGGATCTTGACTGTCGCAGCTTATCTCGGGGAACAGATTCCGCTGGATCACGCCGGGCTTTTGGCATATGTGCGTGAAATGGCCGACCCAACGCTCTATTCGATCATCGCCAATGCCGAGCCATTGGAAAAGCCAGTAGCGTATAAAGTCCCCTCTAATTTACGGCGGCGTTATGAACAATTAAAAAATTTCCCCCAGGGTTATCTGGTATTTGGCGATGCGATCTGTAGCTTTAACCCGATCTATGCGCAAGGAATGTCTGTCGCCGCCCAAGAAGCGCTGCTGTTGGCAGCGTGTTTACGCGCAGGCGAAGTGCAGCTCTCCGAGCGCTTTTTCCAGCGCGTTAGTAAGCTGATCGACAACCCGTGGCAGATAGCTGTAGGGAACGATCTTCGCCTGCCAGGCGTGAAAGGCCCTCGCCCGGTCATGACTCGGTTTATCAATTGGTACATGAGCAGATTGCATCACGCTGCGCAACGCGATGCAACGCTTTCAATTGCCTTTTTGAAGGTCGTGAATATGGTGGCCTCACCGCCGAGTGTGATGCAGCCGCGTATTGTGTGGCGGGTCCTGTGGGGCAATCTTTGGCCGTGAATTCCCTGCCAGTGCTGTGTGCTTTGCGCTTAGCAGGGTATACGAGAGTCCGCCAATCTGTGCTACAATGTGCAGCATGGCTGACTTTTCAATCCGCTCCACCGAACAACTGCAACAAGCGCTCTGCCGCAACCAGCAGCTCCTGCCCCACGGCGGGCGGAGCAAACCCACTTTGAGCGCGGTTGGTGATGCCTCAACGCTGCTCGATCTGCGCGGACTTGCGGGTATCCTCGAATACGAGCCGGGCGAATATACGATCACCGCGCAGGCGGGCACCCCGCTGGCCGACGTGCGGGCCGCGCTGGCCAAGAATGGGCAATATCTGCCCTTTGACCCACCGCTGGTGGATGCTGGGGCCACCCTCGGCGGCACGGTCGCGGCGGGCTTGAGCGGTTCGGGCCGCTATCGCTACGGGGGCGTGCGCGACTTTTTGATCGGCATCCGCTTTGTCGATGGGCAGGGGCGGGAAGTGCGCGGCGGTGGCAAAGTCGTCAAAAATGCCGCCGGGTTTGACCTCCCCAAGCTGATGGTTGGCAGTCTGGGCCGTTTGGGGATTTTGACGGAAGTGACCTTCAAAGTGTTTCCCCGTCCCCAAATTTACGCCAGCCTGCGCATCGATTACCCGACAGTGGCCGCGGCGTTGGCAGCCATGCAGCAAGTGGCCAACGCTCGGCTGGATCTGGATGCGCTCGACATCGGGGTAACGCCGCAACACTATACACTCTGGGTGCGGCTGGGGGGCTGGGAGACGATCCTGGCGCAGCGGCTTGCCCAGGTGCGCACGTTGCTCGGTGCAGGGGATGAGCTAAGCGGTCCCGCTGAGGACGCAGCCTGGCACGCTGTCCAGGAATTTACCTGGGCCCTCCCCAGCGCTGCGCTTGTTAAAGTCGCCACGACTCCGGCCACACTGCCCAGATTGGATGAGGCTTTGCACCAGGCAGACGCCCAGCGCCATTATGCCGTCGGCGGCAACCTGACCTGGATCGCCTGGCCCGACGCGCTGACGGAGTTGGATGCGATCCTGCGAGAACTCCGGCTCTCTGGCTTGATCCTGCGCGGCCCAACAAATCAACCCTGGATCGGCCATCCGATTGACAATGGGTTTATGCAACGCATCAAACGCGCCTTAGATCCCGATGGGCGATTTCTGCCTTTATAGCTGATCAACCGTTGACCATTGACCATTGAGCATTAACAATTGAGCATTGAATATTGCTATGCAACATTCCATTCCTGTTGAAACCCTCGGCCCGCAAGGCCCAGCCATGGCCCGTGCCGTTGAAAGCTGTGTGCATTGCGGCTTTTGTCTCTCTGCTTGCCCTACCTACAAGGTGATGGCCGAAGAGATGGATTCCCCGCGCGGGCGCATTTTTCTGATGAAGGAAACGCTGGAAGGGGCGCTGCCTTTATCGGAGACAATCCCCTTTGTAGATCGTTGCCTGGGTTGCATGGCTTGTGTCACGGCCTGCCCGTCCGGTGTGGAATATGGCGAATTGCTGGCCCCCTTCCGGGCCCGCGCCGAGCAGATCCGCGCCCGCACACCCCTGGAACGCAGCACCCGCTTGCTTGTGCGCGAGACGTTGCCCTATCCGCGCCGCTTTCGCCTGGCCGCAACACTGGGCAAATTGGCTAAGCCAGTCAAACGGCTGTTGCCCGCGCCGATGAGCGCCATGCTCGATCTTTTGCCGGATCAGTTGCCCACCGCGCAGCCACTGCCCGCCATTTATCCAGCGATCGGGCCGCGGCGGGCGCGGGTGGCGCTTTTGGCCGGGTGCGTCCAACAAGTGTTGGCCCCCCAGATTGGCTGGGCCACCCTGCGGGTACTGGCCCAAAACGGCGTCGAGACGGTCATCCCCACAGGGCAAGGCTGTTGTGGATCGCTCGCCATGCACACCGGCGAGGCTGCTCAGGCACGCAGCCTGGCGCGCCATAATCTGACCGCCTTCCCCGCGGATGTGGATGCAATTGTGACCAATGCCGCGGGCTGTGGTTCAGGGATGCACGAATATGGGTTGCTCTTCGCCGGCCTGCCCGAAGAGGAAGCGGCCAGGCAGTTTGCCAGCCGGGTGAAAGATGTCAGCCTCTTTTTGGCCGAGCTGGGCCTCACACCGCCGCCCGCGCTGGCCGAGCCACTCACACTGGCTTATCACGATGCCTGCCATCTCGGCCATGCTCAGCGGATCACCACGCAGCCGCGCGCCTTGTTGCGGGCGATCCCCAACCTGCATCTGGTGGAGATTCCCGAAGGCGAACTCTGTTGCGGCTCGGCTGGCACCTACAATCTGGAGCAACCCGAGCTGGCCCATCAGATCGGCGAACGCAAGGCGCGCAATATCATTGCCACCGGTGCAGCAGCCATTGCCACCGGCAACATCGGCTGTATGACGCAGATCCAGACCCATTTGCAGCAACTTGGCCATCCGCTCCCAGTCTGGCATACCGTAGAGGTGCTGGATCGGGCCTATCGGGCTGATTCTGGCCAGTAGTGGGTTTGTGGTATGATGCATACGATATTGCTTTTGCGTGCGGTTCGTTTGCTGCATAAGCGCACTTGATGGGCTCGGTCGTTTTGGCTCGTGGGAAGTTCAGGGGCTCGTCCATGTTTTGGGCAGCTTACCTGTCACTACCGGGTGAACAGGCAATGTCCATCTGCGAGAAGGAAGAGGCACTTCATGTCGAAATTTGTCCAGCTCAAAACCGAACTGCGTGATCTGGCGCTGATCAAACAGGCGCTGGCTGAACAGAAAATTGCCTATCAGGAAAAGGCGCACTATGTGCATCCCTTCGGCGGTTTTCGCGGCGAATTGCCGATTGTGATCAAGCAACCTGGCCTGCAATTTGGGCTGCGCCTCACCGCGAATGGCCTCTACGAGATCGTCGGGGATGACATGCAACTGGCCCGGATCCGCGCGTTGATGGACCCGGTTCAGCAGCGCTACGCCTATCTTAAAGTGCTGGCCGAGGCCGAAAAGGCGGGCTTTGTGCTGGTAGAAGAGACGACCGGCCGCGACAAGGTGATCCGCCTGACGGTGCGGCGTTGGCAATAACGCGCAAGGAACAGTGCAGGAACAGACCATGCAGAACCAAGAGATCGAGATCAAAATCCTGCCCGATGGGCGGGTGGAATATACCATCAAAGGCGTGAAGGGCAGCGCGTGCGAGAGCATCAGCGCCTTGCTGGAGCAGTTGGGGCAGGTCGAGCAGGAGAGCCGCACGGGTGAATATTATGACCAGGCAGAGGATGCCCACCTTACCCTCGGCCGCGGTTGAATCCACTTGGCCGCAATTGCCCACCGAAACCGAAATCTACATTCTGCCGGATGGCCGCGTCATCGTGGCGGATCTGCCTGCAGAATTGGCCGGGTTGTTGGCACTGACCCAGCCCACCGGTACAGACACAGACGAAATGGCCAATCCCCATGTCGACTAGCGAAATCCTGCTGCAAGATACGGCTGATCAGCAGCCCGTGCAAATTGTGCAACTCTACGAACATTTGGAGTTGTTCAGCGTGGGAGAGCCTCCCCAGCATACCCTCTTTGTTTTGGGCCGTTCGCCTGCTGCGATGGCGAGTGATCAATTATTGTTGGTCGACCCGCCACTTGATGCGACGCAGCGTTTCAAGCTGGAAGGAAATGTGGCGGCCCTGTTCACGGGGCCAACGCTGCCTGTGGATCTGCCTTTGGTTGAGACAAAACCCGGTGGGGTAGCCCATTTGCGCGTCGGCACGCACTTATTGGATCTCTACTCGCAGTCGGCAGGGAATGTGCTCCATCTGCCCGCGGTGGGGATACTCCTGGGTGGGAATTTGGGGAGCGATGTGGATTTGCCCGCGTTGTCCGCCAGTTCAGATGGGGAAGCGCTGTTGGATACGTTGCGCCTCCTGGCTCGCCTGGTCAAGGAGCGCCATGTGCAACTGTACATCCCGCGGATTGGCACATTCTGCCAGGAACGCACCGAGATCATGCGGCGGTTGGCGGCTGATGTAGCTTATCTGCATGGCTTGCAACGGGTGGTGCCCGCGGTGGCGGATCGGGGCGATGATGAAGCGACCATCCAATCGATAGCCGCTTCGCTGCAACCGGCTGAGCGGCGCAGCGCGCTGGCCACCCGCACTCATCGGGCGAATGTGGCCGCCCTGCTGGGGAAATCCGCGTAAGTCTCTGCCAAATCTCCCCGGGTTGATTGAAGATTTAGCAGAGACAGTTGCTTGCTCGTTATTCTGTCATTGTGGCGAGGGCTAAGCCGTAGAAGTTATAAAACTCCAGGCCTGCACTGCCATAGATCGCCTCGTCGTACTCCACTGCTGTGAGCAGATTCCCCTCAAGCGCAAAAACAATCGTCTGGGGCTCGCCCGCTTCCGCGCCCTCGCGCCCGGTGATCGTCACCGTGACTGTGCCATCTTCGTTGGCTTCCCAGGTGCCCACTTCGACAATCGGCGATTCGCCATTGAGATAGTCGCTTGTCCAGCGTACGCTTTGGTCGAATGCCAACAGCAGCGTGCTGTCAATCCCCGGGCTGCTGGCGGCTGGCTGAAAGGCTTTGTACCACCCCGACCAGTTGCCAGCTTCGATCTCTGCACGCACTGCGTCACCGGCATAAGCAGGTTGCAACTCACCGGTGGCCAGGGCAGTGAAGGGGTAAAAGACCAGCCCAATCGCCTCTGGCGTTGCAGGGGTTTCTGCAAGGGTGCCATCTGGCTGCTGGGTGAGGGTAACTTCGCTGGGTGCTTCGTAGATCTGCACTTCGTCGCCAACCTGCTGCTCGACAAAGCGCAACGCTACCGCGCCGCTCTCGTCGGCTGTCCAGGTGCCCAGTTCAGTACGCACGCCATCGGGTTCCAGATAATCCCACTTCCAACTGGCGCTGCCATCTGCCGCCAGCGTGAGTGTCATTTCGATGCCGGGGCTGCTGGCCGCGGGCGAAAAGGATTTATAAACGCCGGCCAGATCGGTTGCTGGCGCTGCTGGTGGAATGGTGCCATTGCCGGCTTCCGATTGGACAGTCAATGTACACGCCGAAAGCAATAGGGTGATAAGCAATAGACTGAAGATATGCTTCATTGTATTCTCCTGATTTTTTTGTGCTGCGGTTCTACGATTTGTTTCATCAGCCGCGATTGCTATCAAAAAGACCGGCCTGTTCGGGCCGTTCGGGATAGGGGATGCCCAAATGTTGATAGGCCGCACGCTGAGCAACCCGCCCGCGTGGGGTGCGATCAATAAAACCTAATTGGAGGAGGTAAGGTTCCACGACATCCATAATGGTGTCGCCTTCTTCGCTGATGCTGGCAGCGAGCGTATCCAGCCCGACCGGGCCGCCATGAAATTTGTTGATCAATGCATCCAGCACACGCCGATCCAACTCGTCCAGGCCCAGCCAGTCGATCTGTAACATGGTGGCGAGCGCCTCTTCAGCCACCGGCACCGTGATATGACCCTCGGCCCGCACAAGCGCATAATCGCGCACGCGGCGCAACAAACGCAAGCCCACGCGCGGGGTGCCGCGCGCCCGCTGGGCAATCGTCAAAGCCGCGTCGGGGTCGATCTCGACAGCCAACAAAGCCGCGGCCCGGGTGATGATCTGCTGGACGGCGCTGATTTCGTAGAAGTCGAACCGTTCGACCACGCCAAACCGGGCCCGCAACGGCGCGGTGATCAGCGCCAGGCGGGTGGTTGCCCCCACGACGGTAAATTTGGGCAAGCTCAGGCGGATGTTACGCGCACCCGGCCCGCTGCCCACCACAATATCCAGCGCAAAATCTTCCATCGCCGGATACAGGATCTCTTCAACTGCTCGCCCCAAGCGATGAATTTCATCGATGAAGAGCACATCTCCTTTGCGCAGATTGGTCAGAATCGCGGCCAGATCGCCCGCCTTCTCAATGGCTGGCCCGGCAGTGACTTTGAGATTGCCCCCCATCTCGTGGGCGAGGATGTGGCTGAGGGTGGTTTTGCCCAGCCCTGGCGGCCCGTAGAGCAGCACATGATCCAGCGTTTCATCCCGCTTGCGCGCCGCCTCTACCAGGATCAACATCTTGTCGCGCAGCTGGTTCTGCCCGATCATCTCTTGCAGCGAACGCGGACGCAGCGCATGATCGACCTTCTGCTCGCCGGGCTGTTCTTCCCCCGAAGTTGAGCGTTCGGGTGTTGGATTACGGTTACCGGGTGGACGGTTCGTTACACTGCGCTCATCGGCCATTAGTAGCACCTTACAATTCGCTTGCAATCTGAACAAAGCAAGCAGATCAACTTGGACGGATGTTCTAACCAGTGCATTATACCAGATGCACACCCACTGTGGAAAGCGAGCTTGTGCAGCAGACGAGATGAGCAAACGCAGTTTGACCTTTCCCTCAAAAGCTGATATAAGCTGTGTTTGAATTTTCTCCGACCCGATCTGCCCAGATTGCACAATGTTGAATCAGTCAGTTCGGGTTTTTGTATGGGTGGTGACTCAGCCCAATTGATCACCCGATAAGGAGCATGAGACGTGCCAGAGCAGGATGTGGTTGCCAGAGAAAAAGAACGGCTGTTGCAAGAACAAGCCCGTTTACAGGACGAATTGGGACGGCTGCGGGAATTGATGCAAGCCGAGGTAGATATCGAGCCGGATGAAGGGGACGCAGAGATCTTCGAACGTGAGAAGAACGCGGCATTGATTGCGGTTTTGGAATCAAAATTGCAGGATGTGATGACCGCGCTGCGTTCGATTGAAAAGGGTAATTATGGGATCTGTAACCGTTGTGGCAAGCCAATTGAGCCGGGACGGTTGGAGATCAAGCCCGATGCAACCCTCTGTGTCAAGTGCCAGGAAGAGGTGGAGCGCCTGAGTCGGCGCGGTCGCCCTCAGCGCCAGATCCAGTGGTGAATGTAGCCTGGGCGCTATGTGAAAACCGGGACTTTTTGCCTTGCCGATCGCACAAGCTGATCTACCTGTTCGCACGGTGGGCCGAAGTTCCGGTTTTCAAAGCAATGTCAGCACCGTTTTACCACCAACCCGACCGCCTCTGCGGGAAAATGCCAACCAAATCACACAAGGAGTGAATTCGTGTCCACGCAACTTTTCCCGTCCCCGCATCCGCTAGCTCGGCATAAGCTCTCTCTGTTGCGCCGCTTAGAGACCGAACCCAAAAAGTTTCGCGAATTGGTCAGCGAATTAGCGATGATCCTGATCTACGAAGCTACCCAGGATCTGCCCCTCGCCTCTCAGGCGATTACAACCCCGCTGACAACGATGAATGGCGCGGTGATGGGGGAAAAGATTGGCCTGGTGCCGATCTTGCGGGCTGGCCTGGGCATGGTTGAAGGTGCCTGGCGACTCCTGCCCCAGGCCGAAGTGTGGCATTTGGGGCTCTATCGCGACGAACACACTTTGCAGCCTGTTGAATATTACAACAAATTGCCCACCCAGCCCACGGTGGGCCTCTGCCTGATCCTCGATCCCATGTTGGCGACCGGCGGCTCCGCGATCGCCGCGGTGGATGTGCTCAAACGGTGGGGCGTCGCCCGGATCAAGTTCGTCGGGTTGATCGCCGCGCCCGAAGGAGTGGCCGCGCTGCATGCCCACCACCCGGACGTAGCCATTCACATCGCCGCGGTCGATGAGCGCCTGACCACCACCGCGGATCCCTTCCCGCCGGGGTTTATTTGGCCAGGCTTGGGCGATGCCGGTGATCGGCAATTTGGCACCGCGTAGTTGCCACGACCCCCATCTCTTTCCATACACCACAGCAAAGCAAGCGCCTAGCCTGCCAGGCCCGCTCTGGCCTTACCCGCCAAGCTGAGCCAAAATTTCAGGGTAGAAACCTAGAATCAGCTCAGGAGACACTATGAGCAGCGCGCCAAACCCTGCCATCGCACGGGCCTCTCAAGGGGTGGCTTCGGCTATCCTTCATGCAGCCGCGGACCCAACCCGCCCGGCCTATCACTTTCGCCCGCCTGCCCAGTGGATGAATGACCCGAATGGTGTAATCTTCCACGAGGGCTGGTATCACCTCTTTTATCAACACAATCCCTATGGCGACACCTGGGGCCACATGCACTGGGGCCATGCGCGCAGCCGAGATCTGGTCGAGTGGGAGCATCTGCCAATTGCGCTCTGGCCGTCGCTCGAACTGGGCGAAGAACATTGCTTTTCAGGCTGCGCGGCTGTTGACGGTCTTGGCCGCCCGCTGTTGATTTATACCAGTGTGCATCGCGCAGGCGATGAACGCCCCCCCAATGAACAGTGGGCCGCGCTGGGGGATGCCGATTGGGTTGAATGGCAAAAACACCCGGCCAATCCGCTGCTGGCGCTCGACACGCATGGCGGCCCTCCCTTTGGCGGCGCATGGCGCGATCCATTCATCTTTCACGAGGCAGGCCGCACCTTCCTGGTGCTGGGCGCTGAATATGAGGATGTGGCTGCCGTGGCCCTGTATGAAGCCGCGGATGGCACGCTCACCCAGTGGGATTACAAAGGATTGCTCTACCAGGAGCCCCGGCGTGAAGGGCGTTTTCTCGAATGCCCCAACTTCGTGCGCATTGGTGATCGCTGGCTGCTGCTGGTCTCGCCGTATAGCTGCGTTGAATATTATGTCGGCACATTTGATCTGGAAACGCTGCGCTTCACGCCTGAAACACAAGGGATCCTCGACCCAGGTTTTGGCGAGGCACCCAATTATTATGCCACCAATCTCCTCTTTGATGCGCAAGGCCAGGTGATCTTGCTGGGGTGGGTGCGAGGGTTTCCAGCGGGCCGAGGCTGGAATGGCTGCCTGGCCGTGCCGCGCATCCTCACGCTGGGGCAAGATGGACATCCGCGCCAGCAACCGGTGCCAGCGTTACAGACCTTGCGCGAACACCAGTTTGGGGTGGCCGATGTCACGCTGGAGGCCGACAGACCGCTGCTGCCTCCGCTTGGTGGTGACACGCTGGAAGTGCAATTGCAGCTGGAGTTGCTCGATGCCCAGGTGGTGGAGCTCCAGGTGCGACTCAGCGCGGATGGTCAGCGCGCCATCCCCATCCGCTACGATGGCCACACCTTGCACGTCGCGGGCACGGCTGTCTCATTGCCTGCCCCCGCGCCGCGCCTATTGGATCTGCAGCTCTTTGTGGACAAATCGGTGCTGGAACTCTTCGCTTGCGAGGGGCGCATCGCGGTCACCCGGGTGATCGATGCCGCGGCGGCGGATCTTGACCTGGCGCTGGTGGCCCAGACCGGCGCGGCACGCCTGGTGGCCCTGAATGTGTGGACCCTGCGGTCGATCTGGTAGCGGAAGATGCCCATAGACGGTGACAAGCCTGTCCACCGTCTATCGTGCACCGTCCACCGTCTGCATCAAAGCAGCGCCTGAATCCGCTCGGCCACAGCTTCGATCAGAATTTCCAGGCAGCCCGGTGCCAGGATCGACGGTTCCTCCTGGTAGAGGCCGCGGCCATATCGATCTGCCGGTAATAAGTAGGCCGCCTGAAATTCGCCAGCCAGGGGCGAAAGCAAGATCGGGTGGTTGGGAAAGCGCCGCCGCAACTCACTCTGTAAGATGTTGTAGGGCTCTCCGCCAACGGTGACCCAAAAAGCATCCCCAAAGCGATAGACCGTAAAGTGAAAAGGATAGGTGGGCTCGGCGCGTAAATAGCGGATGCGCAACAACCAGCGCCGGGCTCGCTCCAGGCGCGCCCCATAATCGCGCGCCGCGATTGCATCCCCAGCCTGATCCGCCTCCTGTTGTTTGGTGCCCCATTCTTCCATTTCCGCTTCAAGCGCAACCGCATCGGGCAGGGGTTTCTGCGGCAATTGGACTGCATAGCGGCCACCGCGCACAATCGCGGTCGTCGCCAGCCGGTCATCGCTGAAGGGATGATAGCGCCAGTCGGCTAAGGTAGCCCCTGAAATTACCGGCCCCTGATACTGATAATCCACCAATGGCCCGGGCATACTGTCGAGCGCGGCCAGGGCCCCATAGCCAACTTGCCGGCCGTTGCGGTCGGCCACTGCCGTATCCCCCTGGTGACCCCAGCGCGGCCCCAATTCGCCACAGGCACCCAGCGCAAAGACGCACGGCGCGCCCGTGGTCTGCTCCACAACCTCGCGCAAGGCCCCCACATAATCCGGGCTGATCAGCTTGTTTTCCCAAGCCAGCGTGGTCGGGTGGCACGCATAGTTGACCACGGTTGCCAGGAGCGCACCGTCGGGCGTGGTGATGCGCGCCACCAAGACGTTGTCGTCCGCCGGTTCGGTAGCGTCGGGATTTAAGCCACACGCGTGGATGCCCCGTTCGCTGTCCCAATAATCGCGATTGGCGGCCAGGGTCGATTTGCCGACGCCATAGGCGATCACAGCTGGCTGTAGCGCGACCGCGGCCTGCTGGGCGATTGTGGTCACCACGTCGAAGAGCCTGGCCAGGTGGGCTTCGATCAACTCGCCGCCGGGCAAATGGACCCGATCGTGCGAAAAATTGCCCGCGGCATGGCTGTGCGAAAAGGTGAGCACGATATTCTCTGGCGGCACCCCACTGGCCGCGCTGATCCGCTCGACCAGCGCATCTTGTTGCGTATCCTCCATGCCGATGTGATCGAGCTCGATCCGCACCAGTGGCGCTCCCCCCGCCAGCGGGGCCAGGGCAATGGCGTCGGCCATAAGCGGACGATGGATGCCCTCGGCACGCTCATGCCGCGCTGCGCCCCACATTGGGTGATAAATGCCCACTGGCGGCGTGATATCGGCACGCGCATGGCCAAAACGCAGCCGCGATGTTGGCGTTTCAACAATCGTTGTGCTCAAAATGCCTTCCTTTGTGGCTGATGGTTGAGTCTGTTCAAGGTAGTTAGAAGTCATCTCAGAAATCAGTTGTGGCTCCTATGACCATAGGCAGCCCACCCCGTGTGGTACAGAGATTTTTGAGATCAGGACTAATAGAAAACAATCGTCTCGACCAAACGATCAAGTTGCAGCTCAATCATCGGGCTGTCGGTGGGCAACAGAACGCGCAGGCAGAAGCTGCCTTCATGGTTGAGCCCACTGGTACAATATTCGTGAATAATGTAATTGGGCCCTTGACGCAACCACTTGACCCCCTCTTTGCCGCCAATGGTAATGCGGCTGGCGTGGATCGCTTCCGGGGGTTGCAAATCTCCAAAGGGGATGCTGGAAAACCCCATGATCTGCTCTTGCAATTGGTCGGGAATCCCGAGCCGGTAGATTTCGACCACGGCATCGCCCGCCAATTCCAAACGCCGCGGTTGCCACGTGCGGGGATAGGCAAACACGACATGATCGCCCACATACCGTGGCCAGTTCTCGGTGCCGGGCGGCCTGCCCGGTACAGGCACATAGCGGCGCCCATAGATCGACGAGGGCGTAGGCAGTTCAGCAACCGGCGTGCCGCCGCTCAAACGCAGCGGTGGCGGCGCACCAGTAGGGCGAGCCGTCGGCTCTAGCGTGGGAAAGACCAGCGCATCCACCGAGGAACCGACCAGGCTCAGATTATCCAGATTCACATCCAACTCTTCGCCCACATCGCCCCATTTTTTCCAAACTCGCACATAGATCGTCATCTTTTCTTCCTGGGCGAGGATCTTGGCCGCGAAGTTGTTAAACCGACCGGGCTGCAACCGGTCATCATAGCGATTCCAGCCGACATCCACCCAGCGTTGCACCGCGGCCCAGTCGGGCGTGGGGCCAAATGACCAGCCAAATTGCACGCGGAAACGATAGGGGTCGCGATCCCCACTGGTGTTGTCGGTGGTGCGGATCATGCCGCGCATGGCAAATTGATAGGCCGCGCCCGGTTCGACGCGCACTGTCTGAAAGATGCCCGCATAGCGATCCGGGTCGGCCACGCCCAGATTTTTGGTGTTGAGTTCGATCAGCTGGCTATGCTTGCCTTTGTCCACCACCGGCGACCATTGATCGTCGTAAAAGCCATATTCGGCCTGGCCATTGTTGGTAAAACAATGCCAGCCTTTGCCGATGTGACCACAGCCGGGTTGATAGATAAATCCCTCTTCGAATCCGCCGTTGATCAGCAGATTGGGCTGACGCTTCTTGTGCGCCGAGTCGGTGGCCTGGCTGGCCGCGGGGAATAGCCAGAAGAGCGCACCGAGGATCAGCAGGGCCGCGAGCGCGGTCAGCCAGCGAGTTGGGCGGCGCAGCCAATGGGCTCGTGATTGTTGGCTCATAGGCATCAATAGGTCAATTCCTCACGAAGGTCAATCTTCGCCTCGTCCAGATCCATGCCCAAACCCGGCGTGGTCGGCAAAGTCACCACGCCCCCGATTGGTTTGAGCGGCGTTTTCAGAAAGAATTGATGGATCTCGTTCCATTTGATCAGATATTCGAGCAGCGGACAAGTCGTGGCCGGCCAGGCCGCGATCAGGTGCGCGGTGGCTGGGGTCGAATGACCATGCGGAATGACAGTCAGATCATACGCCGAGGCCAGCGCGCAGATCTTCATGGTTTCGGAGATGCCGCCACACCAGTAGATGTCCGGCTGCAGGACGTCGCAGGCCCCCGCATCCATCAGCGCCTTTTGCCCCCAGCGAGTATATTCGTGCTCACCTCCGGAGATGGGAATGGTGACATTGCGGCGGATCTCAGCGTACTGGGCAATCTTATCGGGCAGGACGGGCTCCTCCAGCCAGCGCGGGTGATACTCTTCCAGGCGCCGCGCCATTTGGATCGTGTATGGGACATCCCAGCTCATCCAACAGTCGAGCATAATGTCCACATCGGGGCCAACCGCGTCGCGCAGGGTGCGCACCAACCGGAGGTTGCGAGCAATCCCGGCGGGGCCATCGGTTGGGCCATCGCGGAAAAACCATTTGGTGGCTTGATAACCGCTGCGCACCAGGGCCTGCGCCCGCTCATACACCAGTTCCGGGTCGAGAGAATAGCCAAGCGCGCTGGCATAGGCTGGGATCTCGGTGCGGGTTGGTCCACCCAATAATTGATAAACCGGCGCTTGAAAATGGCGGCCCTTGAGATCCCACAAGGCACAATCGACCGCGCTGATCGCCATCATCGGCGTGCCCTTGCGGCCATGCACCATGGCGCGATACATGCGATCCCACAGGCGTTCAATCGCCAGCGGATCGTGGCCGATCAGCAGGGGGGCCAGTTGTTTGCCGATAATATAGGCCTGGTCTTCTGGAAATGGGCCGCCGATGCCATAAACGCCCTGGTCGGTTTCGATCTGCACAAAATGCGCGCTGTGGCGATAGCGCCCCTCGCCGGCTTGGGCCATCCAGCCCCGGCCTTCGGCTTTATGTTCGGGGTAAATATCGAGGGGGCGGATCAAACGCTCTTCCCAAAATTCGCCGGCATGTTCAAGAACGCCAGTGACCTTGAAGAGCCGCACATGGGTGATCTGCATCGTTCCTCCTTTGAGAGCGGCTGGGATGAACCGGGTTGATGGGGCATGGGTTGCCCAGGCAGATATGACTGGTGCTTGCTGACATTGTAGTAAGAAGGAGCACAAATTGGCAAACGGGTGAACGCCCGACAAGCTCAAGCCGCCAAAACAAATTCGCCGACCTATTATAGGCCGACGAATTTGCAAGGAGAAAGGAAACCCAAAAGGAGACGAGTAGATGCACCACGTCTACTCAAAAGCTAGAGTAGCACCGCTCGCCTGCGCTGTCTATCCGCCATTATGCGTATATTGTTGAGTGATCAAGGGCCTATAAAAGAGGTTGCCCACCACTACAAGGTGTAGTGGTGGGCTTTCAACAAAGGAGGAACCAAAGAGGTGCTGAAGAGCCGTGAAGTAAGCTCCCCTCAAACTTCACAACTCCGGCGAACAGCCAAATGGCTACAATGTATTTCGCTGCTTGCCGGACTATCTTCACCGCCTCGATTGTGGTGGCCGTTTGTGCTTGCCTTCACAATCATGCTTACACTATAGCCTTTATAGTTACAATCCAGTTACATGGTGTGGGCATTTCGCCCAATCCTGCGCACAGCGCAAAAACTTGCGTTCATCCCATCCGCAACTCTCGCGCGCTTGTGGTGTTACTAATTTTCGGTGGCAGGCTGCCTCTGGCGAGCTCAAACCACCATTTGATGAACGAGCTTTTGACAGCCGCCTTATGGCTGACTACAATGGCCGAATATTGTCGACGACTATCTGAAATCTTACACCTAGAGGAGAAAGTTTGGGAATGGCTACCACCTTTGAGCGCGTACGCGACATTATCGTGGATCAACTTGGGGTTGAACCCGAAGAAGTGACGATGGAGGCCAAGTTTCGCGATGATCTGGAGGCGGATAGCCTCGATCTGGTTGAGTTGATCATGCGCTTTGAAGAAGAATTTGGCGGCGATATCAGCGACGAGCAGGCGCAGCAGATCGTCAGTGTGGGCGATGCTGTCACCTTCCTGGATGCGTAACGAGCGAGCAACCAGCGGCCCCGCGGTGGGGTGCTGGTGATGATGCTGTGAATTGCTGCTCACTACTGGTTTGCACCTATACGGGGCACGCGGTTACACGGAGAATCAACAAAGGCGAGCCGCATAGCTCGCCTTTTGTATTTATTCATCATAGAGATGACACTGACAGTTTCGTTGATTATCAATGCCGGGGGGCAGAGCCAGCGGATGGGCCAACACAAGGCTCTCCTGCGCCTGCCCACGGGCGTTACACTCCTGCACCAAACGATCCACCAATTGGCCCCGCTCGCCAACGAGGGCGTGATTGTGGTCACGGAGCACCCTGAAATTATCGCGGTGACAGAAGGCTTGCCGGGGGTGCGCTGTGTGCCCGATCACTATGCAACTGGCGGGCCTTTGGGGGGGATTGCGAGTGGGCTGCGCCATGTGACGGCGTGGGCCATCATGGTTGCGTGCGATATGCCGCTGATTCAGCCTGCCGCGTTTCAGTATCTGTGTGGTGTGGCTGCGGAAGCGGAAACTGATCGCTCAGCATGGGCGGTTGTCCCGCTGATTGATGAGCGCCCGCAGCCCTTTCACGCGCTCTATGCGCGCCGCTGCCTGCCGGTGATCGAGCAGCTGCTGGCCCAGAACGAACGCCGCGCCAGCAGTTTCCTCTCCCTTGCGCCAACGCGCTGGGTCACCGCCGCGGAGCTGCAAATGGTTGACCCCGACTTGCGCTCGCTGATCAATGTCAATACCCCGGCTGAATGGCAGGCTATCTATCCGCTGCTGGCCTGAAGGGCGGGCGTCCTTATTGCAAGACCCGGATCACCGAGACCACTTTGCCATTGATGCGCACTTTGTTCGCTGGCTTGATGATGGGCTGATACTCGGGATTGGGATTGGCCGGTTGCAGGCGGATATTGGTACCCTCGCGGTAGAGATATTTGAGCGTCGTCTCTTCATCGTCGATGATCCAGGCCGCGACCATATCCCCATCATCCGCGGTGTCTTGCTGATGCAGAATGACGATATCGCCATCGAGTACGCTGGCGTCGATCATCGAATTGCCGCGCACCCGCACCGCAAAGAGATTTTCCGGGTCGCCCAGCAACCCCCCGGCCATTTCGATCACATCTTCCGGGTTGGTCGCTTCGCTGCCAATTGCCCCAATCGGTGTACCCGCGGCAATGTGACCCAACACCGGCACTTGCAGCACATGCCGATTGTTGGTGCCGTTGCTCCGCAGCACAGCCGGGGCCAGTTGCTCTGCAGGATCCTCTTCGCGGCTGTCGGTTAGCCCCAGGCTGCGCAGCCGCTCCCAGTTGACACTCAGCCCACGACTGACATCGGGCTGACGCTCTAGCAGCTTCTCTTCGACCAACTTTTTGAGGTTGTAACTAACAACGGAGGTGCTGGAGATGCCGACGCGCTCGCCGATTTCGCGAATCGACGGGGGAAATTTGTTTTCCTGACAAAAGGCGATGATAAAGCGCAACATCTCTTGTTGGCGCTCCGACAGATTACGCTCGGCGAAGGTCTTGCCTTGGCTGGCATTGACAGACATGATGACTCCCTTTTATGAATCGTAAGCGGCCTCTGATAAGTACCCGCAAATCATGCTAGTGTGTCTCAACAAAACGATTGGCCAGTGCTACAGGTGGTGAGTGCTCTAACCGTCATACAGGTGTTGATGCTCGGGTTGCAAGCACCAGTGGGTCCATCGAGGATGTGGAGTCACCAATAACCCCAGGGAATCCCAAACTTATCCCAAATCAGAACGAATGTTTCCCAAATTTCCCAAAGTATACACGAACATTTGTGCGGTGTCAAGTGGCAAATTGCACGTTTGTTCTGTTTGGTTACGACAAGAGGATCACTGGATTTGGCGCGGGTGAGGAGTCTATTCTGAGGGAGCGCTGGCGGGTGGATCGGTCCCCTGTTCGCCGGGGGGCAGGTTCGCGGTGGTGAGATAATGTTGGAAGCGCTGCCAGTAGGCCTGGCTGTCAGCCGGACCGCTGGCTGGGTCGGGGAAGCGAGCGTCGGCCTTTTGTTGGCCTCGTTGCATGGCCTCTTCCATATCAATGCCGCAGAGATACGCGATCTTGAAGAGCATCACCTGCAGATCACTCAACTCGAGTGCTAATTCGGCGCGCAATTCGGCCAGATCCGCGGGGTTGGGCGCGCGATAGCCCTCGATCATCTGGACAAGCTTGCTGATCTCGCCCAATTCTTCGAGCGCGTGCAAGAGGGTGTGGCTGGGCAAAACATTGTCCCAGGTACGGGCTTTGTCCCACGCTTCGAGCCAGGCTTGATAGTCACGAATATGCATTGGTCTTTCGCATCCAATTGTGGAGCCGAGCCATCTCCTGCAACCTGATTGAGGCAGCGGCGCGGCGGCGGATCTAGGGTATGGGCAAGATGGTCGCCCGCAACTTGCGCAGAAAATCGCTCGATTTAAGATGATGTTCCAGGATGATCAGCAAATACCGATAGAGAATATTTTCACTTTGCTGGAGCAAGTAGGGGCGAACCGTGAGTTTGCTGACGTCGGCCCAGGAATGACTTTGCAGGTGGCGCAGGATTTTGAGCACGTCCGGCTCGATCGTTTCAATGTCGTTGCGGGTGACCCCACATTGGCCGCAATAGATGCCCCCCTCGGTCAGGCTCAAATAGTTGAGCACTGGTTGTAATGGTTCGTCGCAGGCCAGACAATGAAAGAATTGTGGCTGAAAACCGGTATGGTTGAGCAGGTGCAACTCGAACCAGCGCAACAGCAAGGTCGGTTCGTAGTGGAGCACTCCGCGGCAATGCTCATCCAGCACGCGCAGGGTAAAGAGCAACAATTCCCAGAGCGGCTGGCTGTCGTCGTTCGCTTCGGTGAAGCTGCTCACCAATTCGCTGATGTAGCTGGCATAGCCGATGGCGTCCAGGTTTTCGCGCACATGGCGAAAGCTCTCGACCGTCACAGCTTCGGTGATGATGTCCCAAGTGCGGGCTTGCGCAACGAGTAAGGATGTATGGGTCAGCGGTTCGAGATGACCAGCTTTGCGGCTGGTTGTTTTGCGGATGCCTTTGGCGATCAGCTCCCGTTTGCCCAAATCCGGCGTGAAGACAGTCAGAATCCGGTCGGCATCGTTATAATCGCGCCGACTGAGGATCACAGCTCGGGTACGGTAGACACGCTCACGGTTGGACATACCACCATTATACCACGAGCAGGGGGAATCCAATAGAACAAAGAGGCCTGTAGAACAAATGAACAGGTCTGGCCGATGTCAATGCTGAAGCATGAACCGTGGTCCATCATTCAGGCTCCGCACGTCCCTGGTCCCTGATCAGAAAATCTGCGGGTAACTCCAAAGCCACGCCGGTTGCTGCCAGATCCGCCAGGGTGACCGCGTTCAAGGGGATGCCCTGTTGGCGATAGTCCCTGCGGTTGTGCGCTTCGATCTCGCCTGGGGCATAGACCCGGGCAAAGCCCGGAGCCAGCGTGCTCTTGTGCAATTGCTGAATGGCCTGATCGACCCGTTGTTTGAAGGTTGCTACCTCGGTAAACGCGCTGATCCGCAAGGCCAGCACAAAATGACCATCGCGACCGGGCTGAGGCCCTGTGGCAATGTCGCCCAATTCCGTGCCGTACGCCGCCCCCGAGAGGAGCGAAGAGAGCAGCCCCATCAACATGGCCAGCCCGGCCCCCTTAAACCCACCAATCGGCGCGAGCAAGCCATCGATCGCGACTGCCGGGTCAATGGTCGGGTTCCCGGCTCGGTCCAAGGCCCAGCCAGGCGGCAATGCCCACCCTTTTTGCTGGTAAATGCGGATTTTGCCATGTGACGAGCCACTGAAGGCCGCGTCGTAGACAATTGGCAGCTCCTTGTCCGCGGGGAGCGCCATGGCCAGCGGATTGATGCCTAGAATCCGATCTGCCCCGCCCCAGGCCGCCATTGTCGGCAGGGCGTTGGTCGTGGCCAGGCCGATCATATCGTGCTCCAGGGCCATGCGCGCAAAATAAGCGAGCGCGCCGCAGTGATTGCTGCCGCCAATCCCCGCCGCGGCGACGCCAAAGGTGTAAGCGCGCTTGATCACCTCCTGCATGGCAAATGTCGTGCCAATTTGCCCCATTGAATTGTCACCATTCACCACCAGACAGGCCGCGCTGTCGCGTTCAATGCGCGGCACCCCACGCGGATTCACCCCTCCTTTGGTGAGCTTTGCCACATATTCGGGCACCCGCAAAACGCCGTGCGAATGGACGCCGCTCAGGTCGGCAAAGACCAGCGAATCCGCCAGGAGCGTGGCATCGTGCTGATCCATGCCACAGCGCAGAAAGATCGTGGTGACCCAGGCTTGTAATTGCCCGGCGTTGATGCGGTGCTCGCTGGGAGGCGGATTCATCGAGCGCCCCCGCTGGCAGCTGCCCGTTGCTGGCGCGGCAACCAGGCAAGCGAACTGGCCGTGTCCTGCGCCGGGCGATATTCCAGACCGATATGGCCGGTGTAGCCCAACCCGTCGATGGCTGCAAAGACCGCGGGGTAGTTGATCTCACCGGTGCCGGGCTCGTGGCGGCCAGGCACATCCGAAATCTGAATGTGCCCAATGTGCGGCCAAAGTTCCGTCATGGTTTGGATCAATCGCCCCTGCGTCATCTGCGTATGGTAGAGATCATATTGCAGCTTCACATGGGGGTGATTGGCACCTGCGACCAGCTCCATGCCTTCGCTGGGGGTGTGGATCAAGTAGGTCGGCATATCGACCGCGTTGAGCGGCTCGATCATCAGCGTGACGCCGGCGTCGGCTGCCAGGGGCGCGGCCCAGGCCAGATTTTCGAGCGCGCAGGCGAGTTGTGTAGCGCGGGGGAGTTCGGGCAGGCGGTTGCCCACCATCACATGGATGCGCGGGCAGCCAACGACGCGAGCATAGTCGAGCGCTTCGAGCATCGTCTGGTGGAAAAAGTCGCGCCGATCCGGGTGGCTCAGGAAGCCGCGTTCGCCCTGATCCAACTGGCCCGGGTTGATGTTGAACAGCACAGGTTGCAAGCCATGGGCACGCAATTCGGCCTGAATCGCCACTGCCCCAAACTCGTAGGGAAAGAGAAATTCGACCGCGCTAAAGCCATCTGCCGCGGCTTGCCCGAAACGCTCCAAAAAAGGAACTTCGGTGTACATCATGCTCAAATTTGGTGCAAATTGTAGCGCCATTTACGATCTCCGCAGGTTCATCACTGAGGAAAATTAAATTACTATGCTTCTTCCGGGTCATCCTGATCCGAGCGCAACAGGGAGCGCAGATCCTCGACCAGATCGCTATGGAGCGCCATCCGTTGCCGCCAATTCTGGCTGCCCTCGCTGCGTCGTTCCGGCGCTGTTTGGCCATGCGCCTTGACAATCGCCTTGTGGATCACCACATTCTCCAGATAAGAATGACGGATAACGGGGTCGGTCAGGCGGGCCGCCCGCTCTTGCAAGGCCGCGTACGCGGTGTCCAGCACACCAATGGCCCGCAGGTCGCGATTGGCTTCGAGGGCTTGATAGCAGCTCCAGAAAATCCGAAAGAGCCCGGTAACGCCGGTTGCCAGAATGTGAGGCAGGTGGGGCAAAATCTGCTCTGCATAGCCCAAGGCTTGTTGGGGCTGGTCCAGCGCGAGATAGACCGTGACCAACCCGGCCAGCGGTTCCAGTTGTTGATGCGCTTGCCCCAATTGGCGGCGGATGGCCAACGCTTCGTTGTACATTGCCGCGGCTTCCGCGGACCAGCCCAGCCCCACCAGGGCATCCCCAAAGCAGGTTTGGGCAAAGGCTGTGGTCGCAGGTTCACCCAACTTCTGGCTGATTTCGAGCGCGGCCCGGCAATACTCGACCGCGCGCTGGAATTGTTGTTCATACCCAGCCAGCAGACCGAGATTTGCCAAAATCAGGCTTTCGTACGATTGATCGCCCCGAGCTCGTTTGCGTTCCAGCGCTTCCTGATAGTGGAGCCTGGCTTGGGGGTAGTCGCCGATTTGGGTGTAGAGCGCGCCCAGGTTGTTCAAGAGCAGGGCGATGGAGCGTTCATCTTGAATGGCGCGGGCGCGGGTCAGGCACTCTTGAAATGTTGCCTGTGCTGGGAGATAATCCCCGCTGTAAAAGAGCACAAGCGCCATATTATAATGTAGCTTGATGATATTGGCTTCGTCGCCCAGGGTATTGTAGAGGCGTAGGGCTTCTTCGTAATGGGCCTGGCCATCCGCGTAATTGCCTCGATACAAGAGCGTGGCCCCTAAGGTGATATGGCTTGCCGCCAGGATCGGTAAAAATCGGCCCTGCTGCGCCAGTTGCCGGGCATTGTTCAACATCTGCTGCGCTTCGACATAGCGCCCCTGGAAGAAGTGGGCGCGACCGAGTTGCAAATAGCCCTCCGCTTCACCGGCGCGCTGCTGGCTTGCTTGCGCGTGCTCGATGGCAAGCTGGGCCAGCGTGCTGGCTTCGGTGTAAGCCCCTCGTTCGTTATGGGTCAGGGCCAGGGTCCCCAAGAGCAAACTGTAGAGGTGCTGGGCCGGACGCTGATCGGCTTTGTCGGGCGCGTCCACGAGCGGGCGCATTTGTTCGAGTGTCGTGTTCAACAGTTTTTCTAACTCGGGGAGTGGGCCTTGCAGCAGATAAAAGGTGGCCAGACCTTGCCGCCCAATGCCCAGGGCCGCCAATTGCCTGTTCTCGGTCGCCCACTGCCAAGCGCGCCGAATATTGCTCAATTCGGTTTGGATCAGGGCCAAACTCTGCCGCGCGTGCACACTGATCAGCCTGCTTTGTTGCTCCGCGAGCAGCTGCAAATAATACGAAGCATGTTGGTGCGCCAATGGTTGCGCCTGGGTTGGCTCGAGCTTCTCCGCGGCAAATTGTTGCAGGAGCGGGTGCAGACGATAGCGATAATCCGCGCTGGGGTCACTGACTGGCTGGCGCTGGAGCAGTGACTTGTCGACCAGGTTACTCAAGTCCGCGGCGGCGTTGCCGATGATGGTTGCCACCGCTGTGGTCGTAAAGTCGCCTGCAAAAATGCTCAATTGGGCAAAAAATTGCTGCTCTTCCGGCGTGAGCAATTGCCAGGATTGTTCAAAGAGTGCGCGCACTGTGCGGTGGCGAGCGGGCAGATTGGGGGCATCGGTGGCCAGGAAATCGCTGCTTCGCTGCAACCGCTCGGCAATTTGCTGACAGGGGTAGATGCGGATGGTGTTCGCCGCCAGGATGATCCCCAGCGGCAAGCCCTGCAACTGCCGACAGATCGCATTGATCGCGGCCGCGTCGCGTTCGGGCTGAAATTGCGGCATGACCGCCTGCGCGCTCTGCACAAAGAGTTGGGCCGCTGCGGAGGTTAACGACCGCGCATTTTCTGCCGACTCAAAGGCCAGACCTTCGATCTCAAGCACCCACTCACCAACCAGATCGAGGCGCTCGCGGGCCGTGACCAGACAATTGACGCCCGGGGCAGCCTCCAGAATGGCCAATAGCAGGGTCAGATCAGGGGCCGGAAAATCAAACTGATCCAGCACCAGGAGCAGACGACGGCTGCGCAGGAAGTTGCTCAATTGGGCCAGGGTGTCGCCGCCGTTGTCAAAGCGAAATTCGAGCGCGGCAGCAAGCACGCTCGGCAATTGCTCAATCTCCGTCACTTCGCTGAGCGCCACAAAGACGATCCCGTCGGCAAATTGTGCGGCCCAGGCGGGATCCTGGTGGATGGTCGTCGCGGCGGCGATAGCCAGTTGAGTTTTGCCCACACCGCCCAGCCCGGTTAAGGTCAATAGGCGGCAGGCCGGGTCTGCCAACCGCTCCTGGATTGCGGCCAACTCGGCTGTGCGGTCGATCAGCGTTGTGAGCGGGGTAGGGAGGTTGTAGAAGAAGTGCGGTTCATCAGTCACAGGGTTGATCACTGGGTTCGGCTCGCCATCTCTTCCTTGTGGGCTGGTGGATGGATTGTCAGTGTCCTGTGGGGGGAGAGGAGCGGGTGCGTCGGACATTAGAGTCTCTTCCTGGAATCGATGACGGTGTGAGCCGATTGGTGAGCGATGTGAGAGTTGGACTATGATAACGTGAAATAACGAAAGTGTAAAAGCACTTACTGGCGTTTGCGGTTTGACACATTTGCTTGCATCCAGTATGATGTATTTATAGCCCAGCTTTATCCCTGCGTACCTCCCACTGCTTGGCTGCTCAGATTCATTTATCAGCATGGCCCGACCACAACTATTAGAACAACCACGTAAACAGCCGTCGCTGTGGCAACAGATTCTGTCATACACAACATGTTATCTAACTTGGTTGCTCTTTGTGGCGTTGGGATTTTGGTTGTTGTTATCGTTCAGAATCAACTTGTTTGATTTCAGTACCTGGCTGGCGTTGAACCCCTGGCAAGTACGAACGATTGACCGTTTTTCCATCTTTGTTCTGGGCCTACTCTGGTTTATCGGTATCTTAGTCCTCGAAAATTATCTACGGGTTGGCGTAGAACGTCACAGATTTTGGCAACGGGCCCGGTTTGTTGCCTTGCTACTGGGGGGAGGGCTATTGCTCTCGTGGGGATTGCAGCAGTGGGCTAATTTTGCCTGAGTATCCATCCCTATTCATACTCGTGACGGCCAGCCTCAAATAATCGAATCCACCCAAGTATTTAGCCAGCAGTTCAGGCTAAAACAAAGACGCCTTACGCAGTACCCGGCCAATTTGAGGAGAGGTAAGCTCAACAGCGAGCAAGTCCCTGTCAAGGCTTGCGTAAGTCCTAACAAAGCAGAAATCCCCAACTCGTAAAACTTTTGTCCCTCATTGTAAGGTTGGCCTGTTCGTCTCCCTTCCCGCCATTAGGAGAACAGAAACCTTGTTACTCGAAGTAAAGAATCTCAAAAAGTATTTTCCGATCAAACGCGGTTTTCTTTCGCGGACTGTTGGCCATGTCAAGGCCGTAGATGGGGTCAATCTTCACGTCGAAGACGGCGAAACGCTCGGTTTAGTCGGCGAAAGTGGCTGCGGCAAAACCACCACAGGGCGCATCATTCTGCGGGCAATTGACCCCTCCGCGGGCGAAATCTGGTTTCAGGATCCAGCTCTGGGGCGCGTCAATGTTGCCTCCCTGGATGATAGTCAGCTCAAGCAGTTGCGCCGTAACATGCAGATGGTCTTCCAGGATCCCTACTCTTCGCTCAACCCGCGCATGACTTTGCTGCAAAATGTGGGTGAACCCCTGGTAGTCAACAAGATGGCCCGGGGGCGAGAGCTGGAAGATCGAGTGGCCTATCTGCTGCGGGTGGTTGGTTTGCGGCCAGAATATATGAACCGCTATCCCCACGCCTTTAGCGGCGGCCAGCGACAGCGGATTGGCATCGCGCGGGCGTTGGCGCTCAACCCCAAGCTTGTGGTGCTGGATGAGCCAGTTTCGGCGCTGGATGTTTCGGTACAGGCGCAGATTCTCAACCTGTTGCAAGATTTGCAGCAACAGTTTGGCCTGACCTATCTGTTTATCGCCCATGATCTGAGTGTGGTCGAGCATATCAGCGACCGCGTCGCCGTGATGTATGTGGGCCATCTGGTTGAAAGCGCGACCACCGAAGCGATCTTCACCAATCCGCTGCATCCCTATACCGAAGCGTTGCTCTCTGCTGTGCCGCAGCCAGACCCGCGCGCACGACGCCCCCCAATCATCCTGCCCGGTGATGTCGCCGACCCGGCCAATCCGCCCACTGGTTGTTATTTTCACCCGCGCTGCCGCTATAGTGATGGTGAGCGTTGCACCCGAGAAATCCCGGAACTGCGCGAAGTGGAACCTGGCCACATGGTGCGCTGCCACTACGCCGAGTCGCTTAACCTGGTGGGTGTGAATGGTGCTGCTGCATAGATCCTGACGTTGTTTTGAGCCATAACCAGTTGATGAGTACGCTCATTCGCTCCCTGTCTTATCGCTGGTTCGCCTCACAGTTGCAAGAAATCAGACTGGTCATAAGTTCGCTGGTTATTGCTTAAGCGACCCACTCGCCTAAGCGTTTATCCGTAAAATGCGCCAATCCGGGCTGATAGGTCCAGTTTTGGGCTCCGCAACCATTTTATGGATAGGTTCTAAACCTGATTTGCCATCTTCTGTTAAAAACAGTACTTCCCTGCACTTGTCGCAGCTGTTTTTGGCGAATTATCAGTTGTTTTACCTGGAATAAATAAGATTTCAACCAAGGAGGAAGTTTTATGAAGCAACTCATGAAGCGACCCGTCTCGCGCCGCCAGTTTATGCGCTTGTCGGCTTATGCCTCAGCCGGTGCACTTTTGGCCGCGTGTGGTGGGGGAGGGGCCGCGCCTGCGGTCGAGGCCCCCCCGGCCGCAGAGGCTCCGGCAGCACCCGCGGCCGATGCCGCTGCCGCGCTCCCCCCCGGCCAATATAATGAAGCCCCCATGTTGGCCGAATTGGTGCAGGCCGGCTCGCTGCCGCCAGTTGATGAGCGTCTCCCCACCACGCCTGGCATTATTCCAGTGGCGGAGACGACAGGCGTCTACGGTGGTACGATACGCCGGGCGTTTAGTGGCGTTTCCGACCGAGTTGGCCCAACCAAATGCCAGGATCATGCCCTCGTTTGGTATGACAGCAACCTCAATCTGCGAGCCCATTTCGCCGAATCCTGGGAAATCAATGAGGATGCCACCGAGTGGACGATTCATCTGCGCGAGGGAGCAAAATGGTCGGATGGTGAGCCAGTCACCAGCGCCAATGTCCAGTGGTGGTATGAGAACGAACTCACGAACACCACCCTCTTCCCCTCGCCCTCAGCTGATTTCGTAACGGGGAACGACCGCACCTTGATGCAGTTCGAAGCGGTTGATGATTATACCTTCAAATTTATCTTCGCAGACTCCAATCCGCTCTTTGGCTATCGCCTGGCCCGCCCCAGCCCACCGCCCTACACGCCCGGCCATTACATGGAACAGTGGCATATGGAATTGACCAGCGACACCGCGGCCCTGGAAGCAGCGGTCGCCGAAGCTGGCTTTGATTCCTGGAACACCTATTATCTGGATAACCGGCGCATGTTCTATTTGAATCCGGATCGGCCAAGTACCGCCCCGTGGATCGCCGTGAATACGCTCGCTGAAGAAATCTTCACGATGGAGCGTAACCCCTATTTCTTCGGGGTGGATGTCGATGGCAACCAATTGCCCTATCTGGATCATATCACCCATCGCCTCTTTGATTCGCCAGAAATCCTCAACCTGTGGGTAACCAATGGCGAGATCGACTTCCAGGCCCGGCATATCAGCATCGCCAATTTCACGCTCTTCAAAGAGAGCGAGGAGACGGGCGATTACAGTGTGTATGTGGGTGTCAGCTCGGGCCATGCCGCCCTGCAACCCAACCACACGACCAAAAACCCGCGGCTGCGCGAATTCTTCCAGACGCGCGATGTGCGCCTGGCGCTCTCTGCTGCGGTCGACCGCGACACGCTCAACGAGTTGATCTACGACGGCCTGGCCACCCCGCGCCAATACAGCCCGATCAGCACTTCGCCACAGTATTACGAGAAGCTGAGCAACGCCCACCTGACATACGATCCGGAATTGGCAAATTCCTTGCTGGATGGTGCCGGTTATACCGAGCGCGACAGTGAAGGCTTCCGCCAGTGGAAAGATGGCAGCGGCGAAACGCTGAGCTTTATCATCGAAGGTACCGCGCAACCCGGTACGGCCGATGAGGATGCCGTGCAACAGGTGATCCGCTACTTTGCCGATGTGGGGGTCAAGGCTTCTTATCGCGGTGTGGAGCGCTCTCTGTACGAGGAACACTACCGCGCCAACGAGATCGAAGCCGCCTGGTGGGGCGGTGACCGCACCGTGTTGCCACTGGTAGCGCCGATCATCTGGATTGGCACCCAGCCCGATCGTCCGTGGGCGGTTGCCTGGGGCTTCTGGCGCACTGAGCCCACCAACCCCTCTGCCGAAGAGCCGCCCGCCGATCACTGGATCCGCACGATTTGGGATCTGTGGGATCAGGCTTCGTCCGAGCCGGATGCCGACGCCCGCGACCAACTCTTCTTCCAGATTCTCGATATTTGGGCCGAAGAGCTGCCGATGATCGCCTTCCTGGGCGAGCTGCCAGCCCCGATCATCGTCAAGAATGGCTTCCGCAATTACCTCCAGGGGATGCCGATCGACGACCCGACCGGTGACGAACATCTGCTCAACACCGAGGTCTATTTCTGGGAAGATCCAGAAAATCACGCATAGTTCTAACCGTGGACGATAGCCGGTGGATGGTGGACAAAAGCATCAAGCTGCCGTCTATCGTCCACCGTCTCCTGTCTAGTGTCAGCATTGTTTTGGAGTAACCGATGCTACTGTACATCATCCGCCGTATGCTCTATATGATCCCGACTCTGGTGGCAATCTCGATTTTGTCATTCATGATTATCCAGTTGCCACCGGGCGACTTTCTGACTTCCTATGCCGCTCAATTGCGCGCCCAAGGTGAGGCGATTGACGAGACTGAGTTGGCGAATCTGCGCGAACGCTATGGCCTGGGACAGCCGGTGCATGTGCAATATACCAAATGGATCAGCGGGATCTTGCTGCGCAACGACTGGGGGCAATCCATGGAGTGGCGCAGACCCGTGAAGGAGTTGATCTGGGAGCGAATGGCGTTGACCGTGGCACTTTCGTTGTTTGCCCTGGTGGTCAGTTGGTTTGTGGCGATTCCGATTGGGGTGTACTCGGCAACTCATCAATATTCCTGGTTGGACTACGCCCTCAGTCTCTTTAGTTTTGTTGGCTTAGGTACGCCAGGCTTTTTAATAGCCCTGGTGATTATGTTTTGGGCCCAATCGCGTTTGGGGATCAATGTGGGGGGGCTCTTCTCGGTCGAATACATCGACGCGCCCTGGAACTGGGCCAAAATTGTTGACATGCTCAAACATGCCTGGATTCCGGTTGTGGTCGTCGCCCTGGGCAGTACCGCAGGGAATATCCGCATCACCCGCGCCAACTTGCTCGACGAATTGAATAAGCCCTACGTCGAAACTGCGCGCGCCAAAGGGTTGACCGAAGGCCGCTTGATCTGGAAATACCCCGTGCGGGTGGCGCTCAATCCCTTTTTTAGCACGGTGGGCTGGTCGCTGGCTACGCTGGTCTCTGGTTTCACCCTTGTCTCAGTCGTCTTGAATCTGCAAACAATTGGCCCCATGTTGTTGCGGGCTTTGACTTCACAAGATATGTACCTCGCTGGTAGCTTTATTTTGCTCTTGAGTTTGCTGACAGTGATCGGCACCTTACTCTCGGATATTCTGTTGGCCGTCGTTGATCCGCGCATTCGGCTCAACTGAGCGATTGACTGTGGGATTTACTGATACTAGGTTTTTCAGGCAGACGTCCTATGTACCCTATGGCCTATGTACTCTATGGACGAACAGCAAACCTGACCTGTTTCCCTGGAACCCGACTTTACCTAGCTATCAATAAACTGGCTTTACCTTGAAGGAGTTGAGCGCGATGCAATCGATCGAAAAGACCTGGTTTGAGCGGGCCGAAGAACAAGAAGCTGCCGCGCTGGAAGAGCAACTGGGCGACGCTTCGGCGGAAAAAGAAGAGAAAATCTACGTTGCTTCCCATTGGAAGCTGATGTGGTGGCGTTTTCTCAAACATCGGATGGCGGTGATCAGCGCGGTGATCATTGTGATCCTGTATGGGGTCGCGGCCTTCTGCGAATTTGTCGCCCCTTACGACCCGGATCAGAGTTTTGTCCAATACAAGTTGGCCCCGCCGAGCCAGATTCGCATTATCGACAGCGAAGGCACGTTGCGCAGGCCCTTTGTCTACAAAATTGTGCGCGAGCGCGATCCAGAAACGCTGCGCAACAATTATCTTGAAGATCCCAGCACCATCTACCCGATCCGCTTTTTCCCGAAGGCTGGTGAATACAAATTATGGGGCATGATCCCGACGGGTCGCCATTTCTTCGGGCTGGATGTGCCACAGGAGGAGCAAGGGGTCTTTTTGCTGGGCGCCGACCGCTTGGGCCGCGATGTCTTTTCCCGCATCGCCTATGGCACCCGCATCTCCATGACCATCGGCCTGGTGAGTGTGGTTGTCAGCCTGGTGCTCGGGATTTTGCTCGGCGGTATTTCGGGCTTTTATGGCGGCACAACCGACAACATCATCCAGCGCCTGATCGAGTTTATCCGCTCGGTGCCGGAAATCCCCCTGATCATGGGGTTGGGCGCAGCCATCCCCGCCGATTGGCCGGTGACGCGGCTCTATTTTGCCATCACCCTCGTGCTCTCGTTTATCGGCTGGACAGGCCTGGCCCGCGTCGTGCGTGGCCGCTTCCTCAGCTTGCGCGAAGAAGATTTTGTCATGGCCGCGCGATTGGCCGGCTCCAGTCAGCTGCGCGTGATCTTCCGCCATATGTTGCCTTCGTTCCTGAGCCATATCATTGCCTCGCTGACTTTGGCGATTCCGGCGATTATCCTCTCCGAAACTGGGCTGAGTTTTCTCGGTTTGGGGTTGCGCGCCCCCGCTATCAGCTGGGGTGTGCTGTTACAAGAAGCCCAAAATGTGCGCTCGATGGCGCTCGCTCCCTGGGTGCTGACCCCGGCGATTGCGGTGATCGTCACTGTTTTGGCCTTCAACTTCCTGGGCGACGGCATCCGCGATGCAGCTGATCCCTATGCGCGTTGAACGTCTCTGACACGCTTCACGAGAATGAGCAGATTATGGTCAAGCAAGAAAAATTATTGGAAGTACGCGATCTCAAAACCCATTTTCAGTTAGACCAAGGGGTCGTGCGCGCGGTCAATGGCGTGAGCTTCACCGTGCTGCGCGGGCAAACCGTGGGCCTGGTGGGTGAGAGTGGCTGTGGCAAATCGGTTTTGGCCCGCTCGATCCTGCGGATTGTCCCCGCGCCAGGCCAGATTGTCGAGGGGCAGATTCTCTTTCACCGGTATGCGAACGGCCATAATGGCTCCACCAGCCAGCAAGATGTGCTGGATCTCGCGACGCTCAACCCGAAGGGGAATGAGATTCGCAATATCCGCGGCGGTGAGATCTCGATGGTCTTCCAGGAGCCAATGACTTCGCTCAGCCCGGTGCATACGATTGGCAATCAGATCATCGAGACAATTTTGTTGCATCAAGAGGTCTCGCGCGAACAGGCGCGTCAGCACGCGGCCGAAGTGCTGCGGCGGGTCAACATGCCTCAACCCGAACGTATTTTGGATCGCTTCCCCCATCAACTCAGTGGGGGGATGCGCCAGCGTGCCATGATCGCGATGGCGCTTTCCTGTCGCCCATCCTTATTGATCGCGGATGAGCCGACCACCGCGCTCGACGTGACAACCCAGGCCCAGATTCTCACCCTGATGCGCGATCTGCAAGATGAGTTCGGCATGGCGATTGTATTTATCACCCATGACCTCGGGGTGATCGCGCAGATGGTTGATTATGTGATCGTGATGTACCTGGGGGAAGTCGTCGAGATGGCCGATGTCGATACGATCTTTTACAACCCCCAGCATCCGTACACCCAATCCCTGCTGCGCTCGATCCCGCGGATGGGGCGCAAGTCGGTGCATGGTGTCACCAGCCGCCTGACCGCCATTCGGGGCACCGTGCCCGATCCGTACTCGATCCCCGCTGGTTGTCCTTTTCATCCCCGTTGCCGCCACGCCATCAAAGGCGTGTGTGATCAAAAGGTCCCCGCTCTGTTAGAACCCGAACCAGGGCATAAAGTCCGTTGTGTCCTCTACGAACCTAGCTGAATGATCACAAATCCACCTATGCGCGGCGGTCAATGCTTCCTGGGCGGCTTGATCCGGGATGACCACGCGTGAATGAGGAACCAATCCCATGTCAACAATCTTATCACCCGCTGCGGCCCCTGTTGTCGATGAGCAACACCTTGCCCATTTTCGTGAACATGGCTATGTGCTGATCGAAAATGCCCTCGATGCCTATAGTCTTGGTCGTGTGCAGGCAGCCTACGAAGCGATCCAGCGCGAAACTGAGCCCGCCTGGCGTACCATGGTGCAGAGTGGTGTCTTCAAAGGCGGCTATGGCAATGGCCCCGATGCCCACACCATGGACAAAATTTACGACTATGACTCCATGTTTTTGGACATTGCCGAAAATCAGAAAATAGCGCCATTGCTCAACTCGGTGGTCGGCCCAAACCTGCAAGCGATGGAGATTGTTGCCCATTGCCACCACGGCCATACCGCCGCGCACACTGGCTGGCATCGCGACTGGCCGCCGTATCGTCACCCCAAATACTCGCTCAAGGTCAAGGCTTTTTATTTCCTGGATGACCAAACCGAAGATATGGGCTGCTTCACGGTTGTGCCCGGCAGCCACTTGTGGGATCAAGACCCGCCGCGCGATCAATATACCGGCCCCACGCTGGAATCGATGCCCGGCCTAAAGAAGATGATCGGCCCCGCGGGCAGCGTCCTGGTGTGGGATGTGACCCTATGGCACACCGGCACGGCCAACACCAGCGACCGCGACCGCCGGTTGCTGATCTATGGCTACATGCCTTTCTGGGTGAAAAAATGGGAGAGCGTCACCCCGCCCGATTCGGTGCTGGCCTGGGCCAACACACCCGAACGCCGCCAGTTGATGGGCATCCACGCGGTGCATGGCCGCGCGTCGTGGGATCGGAAGGATGTGCCCTATCTGCCCGAACATGAGGAACTGGTCAAGCAGAAAAAGTTCTAATAGAGAAACCAGATAAATGTCGCATAAATCGTAGGTGCGGTTAGAAACCGCACAGGTAGGCTAGGGCCAGAATATGCGGTTAAAAACCGCACCTACTTGCTCGCTATTTGTGCGATCTCTATTTAATTTCTCTATAAGCAAGTTACGCACTTCCCGAGTGACAAAGTATGATGAAACGGATCGAGTTGAACCATGAGTGAGAGCGCAACCGCAACGCCCAGCTACTTACGTTACCCGCTGCAAAATGGCTTCGTCCACCACTGGCTGGTGGCTGGCCCCTATGCCCTGCCCATTGAGGTGCTGGGGCAATTTGTGGGTGATGATTTCAAGGAGCAGATCGCCGCCACCCAACCGCTGACGACGTTACCCTTTACCGAGTCACCGGTCGAGATGGCGAGCTTTGCTGTGAACGATGCCCGTGGTGAGCATCTTCAACGCTGGCAAAGTGTACGCTGTGAGATTGACCATTATGTGAACCTGACCGCCTTTTATCCCACCTGTCACTACCTGGTGGCCTGGGCCTGCACAGAAGTGGAACGCGCGGACGCGGGAAGCGATGAATGGTTGTTGGCGACCAATGGCCCAGCCGCTGTGTGGGTCAACGGTGAACTGGTGCATCAGCAAACAGCGTTTTCCCTGCAAGTACCCTATCGGCAGCGTTTTCACGTGGACCTGAACGCCGGTCACAACCAGGTGATCGTCGCCTTTGCCAATGTGGCGGCCCGCGCCTGCCCCTTTGTAATGGCTTTGCAGGTTGGGGACACGGCCGCGAATCTGGCTGTACAATTGCCAACCCATATGCCGCTTTTGCAACGCCGCCAAAAACTCGAAGCCATTTTCGCGGCTGCCTACCTGGAACGCAGCACCTATCACCGCGAAGATCTGCTCAAGCTCAAGTGGCCGAAGGATCTATCGCTCAGTGGGGCGCTGACCGTCCGTTTGCAAACGCCGAGCGGGCGGATCTATGCCGAAGCCAAGCCCACGCTGCGCGCCGGTGGCGAAGTCAACTTTGGCCAGGTCTACCAGGTACCCGAAGGGGCTTATCAGATCGTCCTGATGCCGACGCTGGAGGAATATCACGAGCATGGGTTGCGCATCCAACGGCGGATCGACCTGCGCATCACCAGCGCCAAGTATGCCGAAACCCCGGTGGATACTTTTGAGCAGCGGCGTCAGGCGGCCTTGGACAATGCTGCTCGGCGCAATCTGAATATCTTTTCAGAAATTGCCAAAATGGCGCTGGGGCGCTGGGGCCAAGTCAAGCCCGCGGCAATCGAAGCCGCTATCGCCAGCATCAATCAGCGTGCGGATTGCAGCGACTTCTACCTGATTGGCCTGCTGGGGATGCTCTATCGCTTCGGTGAGGAGCCCGAATTTCCGGCAGCGATCAAACCCGCGCTGGAAGCGTGCATCCTCAACTTCAAATATTGGATCGACGAACCCGGCGACGATGCCATGTGTTACTGGACGGAGAACCATCAGATTCTCTTCCACGCCTGCGAAATCCTTGCGGGGCAGCTCTTCCCCGAGCGGATCTTCACCAATAATGGGCAGACCGGCGCCTGGCATCGGGCCAAAGGGGAAGAGCGCGCGCTCAGTTGGTTGCGCAAGCGGATGGCCGGCGGCTTCCAGGAATGGGACTCGAATTGCTACTTCGAGGAAGATGTACTCGCGCTCAGCCATTTGATCGACCTGGCCGCAACCGACGAGATCGCCGAACTCGCGGCCATTGTGCTCGACAAACTCTGCTTTACGCTGGCCGTCAATTCGTTCAAGGGGGTCTTCGGCTCCACGCATGGCCGCACCTATGCCCGCTTGATCAAAGGCGGACGCTCCGAATCGACCAGTCCAATCGCCCGGCTCTTGTGGGGATTGGGCGTCTTTAACGAGCATCTTCGCGGGGTGGTCGGTTTGGCTTGCGCTCAAAGCTACGAATTGCCGCCGATCCTTGAGAAGATCGCCACTGCTCGCTCCGAAGAGTTGTGGAGCCGCGAGCGTCATGCTGGTCAATTTGAATTTTGGGCCGACCGCAAAACCGGTGACTGGGCTGTTGACAAGGTCACCTACAAGACGCCCGATTATATGCTCTGTTCGGCGCAATCTTATGCACCGGGCGAGCCGGGTGTGCAGCAACACATCTGGCAAGCTACCTTCGGGGTCGATGCCGTCGTTTTTGTCAACCATCCCCACTGTGTGAGCGAAGACAATGCCCATCGCCCCAATTGGTGGGCGGGAAATGTGGTGCTGCCGCGCGTGGCGCAGTGGAAAGATGTTTTGGTCGCGGTGCATCAATTGCCCGAGGATGATTGGCTGGGGTTCACCCACGCCTATTTCCCCACCTGGGCCTTCGACGAGTGGACATTGCGCGACGGTTGGCTCTTCGCCCGCAAGGGAGAAGGCTATCTGGCTTTGATTGCCGCGGGCGGGTTGACGCCAGTCTGGCGTGGGCCCGACCATTTCGAAGAAGTGCGCTCCCCAGGCAGCCACAATGTCTGGTTTGTGCAACTAGGGCGGGCCGCCGCGGATGGTGATTTTGCCGAGTTCCAACGCAGCGTATTGGCGCTCGACCTCACCTTTGATGATCTGGCGGTGCACACCATCACATTGCGCGGTGAGACGATTGATTTTGGTTGGCAGGGGCCATTGCTGGTCAATGAACGAGAACAGCCGCTCAGCAATTTCCGTCATTACGACAACCCCTTCTGCCAGATGGATTTGGCCGCTCCCCACATGGAGATCCAATTTTTGGATCAAGTTATGCGCTTGGATTTGTCTCCGCGCAGCGATGCGCCCCGTTGAGTTACGGAAAACGGGGTACGGGCATCAGCACACAGCATGTGGCTCCCGTACCCTGCATCCTGTATTTTGAATCCTGCATCCCGTATTCAAGGAGGAACCTGTGTCTACGCCCATCAAGCTTTCGGTGATCGGCGCCGGTAGTGCCCAATTCTCCCTCGGCCTGGTCAAGGATATCTGTCTGACGCCTGGCCTGGCTGGCAGTCTGATCAATTTTATGGACATCGACGCCGACCGGCTCGATATGATCCACAAACTAGGGCGGCGTTATGCCGACGAACTGGGCTCGGATCTGCAATTCGAGAGCACGACCAATCTGCGCGATTCGTTGCACGACGCGGATTTTGTGATCAACACGGCTTCTGCGCATAGCCATTACATGCAGCGGGATATTCGGGCCTTGACTGCCAAGTATGGCTACTATTATGGTGGTGTTCACTTGGGGAATCACCATAATTTGCAGTTGATGCTCGACATTGCCCACGCAATGGAAGAAGTCTGTCCCGATGCGTGGCTGATTCAGTCGGGCAATCCTGTCTACGAAGGCTGCACGCTGATGACGCGCGAGACCAGCATCAAAGTCTGCGGGCTTTGCCATGGTCATTATGGCGTCTTGAGCATTGCCAATGTATTGGGGCTGGATCTGAGCAACCCGAAAGATTTGAACTGGCAAGCGCCGGGGTTGAACCACAATATCTGGTTGACGCACTTCTTCTACAAGGGCAAGGATATGTATCCGACGCTCGATGAGTGGGTGCGCACCAAAGGTGAGGAATATTGGACAACCCATGTGGCGCAGCGCACCCATGACATCCAAATGTCGCGCGGCACGATCAACCAATATCACATGTATGGTTTTATGCCGATCGGCGACAGCCCGCGGCGCGGCGGTTGGTGGTATCACACCGACATTGACACCAAGAAATATTGGTTCGGCGAGCCATGGGGTGGGCCCGACACCGAGTTGGCGCGCCCCTATTTTGTGCAGAATCTGGAAAAGCGCCTTGCCGAGATGACACGCATTGCCAACGACCCCAAAGCGAGCTTGATCGAAAGCTTGGGCGGTGAAAAGACGCGCGAACAGCAAGTGCCGATCATCGACGGACTGGTCAACGACAACGAGGGCTATTTCCAGGTCAATGTGCCGAACAAGGGCGCGCTGGCTGGTGTACCCGACAACGTGGTGGTCGAAGTGCCTGCCATTGTCAACAAAAAAGGCATCCAGCCGATCCGCGTCCAGCCGCTGCCCGACAAGATTCTCTACGAACAGATCCTGCCCGAATGGCTGGATATGGAGCGAGAATTGCTGGCCTTCAAGACTGGCGACCGTTCGATGCTGCTGTGGAATACGCTGGAAAGCCCGCAGACCCGCTCGTATGATCAAGCGGTCGGGGTGCTGGAAGCGATCCTCGCCATGCCCGGCAACGAAGATTTGGCTGCCTATTACCAATATCCGGGGGATAGCATTCTGCCCAAATCGGTTCGCAACCCGATTCACACGTAAACACCAGAGAAGCCAGGGTGTTGACAGCGCCTTGGCTTCTGCGCAAGTTGCGCGCGTCGATTTCATAAGTAGGCTGCTTGCCGCGTCGGTGATACGATAGTCATCAGCAAAACAGTAGACCTGTATACGGTTGCAAGCACCAGCACTGTGCAACCGACCCTTCGCAACCCATTGCTGATTGGCCCTTCGGGAATCGAGGTCATCGTTTTATGATCGAACGCATCCAGGCGTATCTGCGTAACAGCGCCGCGCAACGCTACGAGAGTATCGTCATTCCCCCATTTGTTGCCTATTTTCACCCGTTTGACAGCTTTCAGTTTTTCAATTATGCGATCCCTGGCGAGCCAATTGCGGGGGATGTCCAGGCCGCGCTCAGGCGCTTGGTCGATGAATTTCTGGAGCGGAGGCGCGTTCCTCGCTTTGAATATCTTGAAGAATATGCGCCAGCGCTGGCCGCCGAATTGAGCAAAGCCCGGTTTGTGGCTGAAGGTCGTCAACAATTGATGCTCTGCACGCCGGAAAGCTTGCGCACGCCGCCGCCCGTAGCGGGGTTGACCATCGTCCCGCTCACGGCAGAATCGCCACTGGAAGATGGGGTCGATTTTCTCACTGCGCAGCGGCAAGGCTTTGACCCCGAACACCCAAGCGTGGCCAATCAGGATGAAGCCGAGCGTTTTCTGCAACAGACCCACCAGTTGGTCTCCTTTCTGGGCCGCTTAGAGGGCGCACCCGCCGGTGTTGCTACCTATACCTGGCCGTTGGCCGGTGTGACTGAAATTGTGGGCGTGGCAACGGTGGAAAAATTCCGCCGTCGGGGTGTTGCCACCAATCTGACTGCGGCTGCGGTGAGTGCCGCCTTTGCGCAAGACGCTACGCTGGCCTGCCTGACCGCGGCGGATCGTCGGGCCGGCCAGATTTATGAGCAAGTGGGCTTTCGCGCCTACGCAACAAGCCTGTCCTATTATCTCCCAGCCGCGTGATTGCCTGCGACCTACCCATCGCGGGGCTTGACTTCCTGGGCGCCCGGTATGGCCCTGAATGTTGGAAGTTGGGCGACCACGCTCAGCCTGGTAGAATTGTGGCTGTATGATCTCCTCACTGTTGACACTACCGGCCCTCGGTCGGCTAATTTTGCAACGACTGGCAAGCCGCCCAGTCCTAACTCTGCTCGCTTTGGCTGGCATTGTTTTGGCCGTGGGTTTGCTGACCAGCGCGGCCTTTTTTAGCCAGGCAGTTGATCGGGTCATCCTGAACCAGGAATTGGTGCGGCTGACCAGCCAGACTGGCCGCTCGCCTTTCACCACGCGGGTCTATTTCCTGCCTTCCTCCCGCTTCCCGGTTGGGATTGCCGATGCCGAGCGATTGGGGCGCAGCGTCGCTGGGACACTGGCCGGCGAAGTTGGGCTACCCATTGCCCGCCAGGGGTTGACCGTTGAGAGCGGTGGCCTGCTCCTCTTGCCGCCCGCGGATGATACGCGTTATCAGTCCGGCAGCAGCCACCTGACAACAGTCAATACCGTCTACATTGAAGATGTCGCTGAGCATCTGAGCTACGACGCGGGCGACCCGCTGGATGATGAAGAAGTTCCAACCGGGGATGTCTTGTCGGTGTGGATGCATGCCGAGCTCGCCGCCGAGTTGGGGACGCAGGCAGGCGAACACTTTCAGATCGCCGCAAACCTGCGCCAGGCCCCCCGCACCATCGTGATCCGCGGTTTGTGGCGGGCGCATGACCCGACCGACCCCTTCTGGTTCAGCAATCCGAATTCCGCGTTCCGCAGTGGTTTGCTCATCACCCGCCAAAGCTACGTCTCGCAGATCGAGCCAATGTTGGCAGCCAAAGCAGGCTTTGTGCATTGGCAGATCACGCTGGATGAAGCGCGCGTCAACCCGGTCAACGCGCGGCAATATGCCGACGGCTTTGAGCATGGCATGGTGGTGATCAACCAATATCTGCCCGGGGCCCGTTTGGATGTTTCGCCGCTCGATTCGCTCCGCCAGTTTGTGCGGCGCCAGTCCACACTCACCCTGGTTCTGCTCGGCTTCCATGTCCCTGGCCTGGTCTTTCTACTCTATTTTCTCGTCCTGATCGGCTTGATCATCACCCGCTGGCAAGCCCGCGAAACCGCGCTTCTGGTCAGCCGCGGCATGAGTGGCAGCCTGGTGTTGGGGCTCACGTTGATCGAAGTGGTGATCCTCTGTCTGGTGGGCGTCCCATTGGGCATTGGCTTTGGGATGTTGCTGGCCCGGTGGATGGGCAACACGGTCAGCTTTTTGCAATTTGCCGAGCGGCCACCTCTGCCCGTTTCGCTGCAAGGGTTGCACTGGGCCTTGCTTGGCAGCGCGTTGCTGATCGCACTCCTCGCCCGGCTGTTGCCCCTGTGGGGTGCGGCCCGCCAAAGTGTCGTCGAACAGGCACGCGAAGGGGCGCGACCTCTAAGACCACCTGCCTGGCAACGCTTTTATCTGGATCTGATCCTGGTGCTGCCCACCTATTATGCCTATGACCAACTGGCCAAACGCGGCACCCTGGCCCTGCGCGCGGGCGATTCCCCCGATTCGCTCTTTCAGGATCCCCTGTTGATCATTGTGCCCGCGCTCTTTATCCTGACCGTATCGTTGCTTTCCATGCGTATCTTCCCCTGGTTGATGCGCCTGTTCGACTTGATAGCCAGCCGCACACCCTGGCTGACCTTACATCTGGCGTTGCGGCAATTGGCGCGCAGCAGCCACCATTATCTCAACCCTTTGCTGCTGGTGGTGGTGGCGCTGGGGATGGGCGTCTATACCCGCAGCATGGCCGCCAGCCTCGATCAATGGCTGGTGGATCAGATCTACTATCGCGTGGGCACGGATCTCGCTTTTCAGCCGCTGCCCCCAGCCGGTCCGGACGGCGCGCTGACCTTGCCGCCCGATGCCATTTTTATCCCGCCGAAGGATGATTTTGCGGCTTTACCGGGGGTGGCCGGGGCCACGCGCGTGGGGGATTATCGGGCGCGTATGCTGGGGGGCGAACGCGAACTGAATGTGCGGATGCTCGCCATTGACCGCGTGGATTTTAGCCGCGTCGCCTGGTTCCGCCGAGATTTCGCCCCGGATTCACTCGGCGGCTTGATGAATGCCTTGGCCATCACGCCGGAAAATGTGTTGGTGCCGCGCTCGCTGCTCGCCGAGCGTCGCCTCAATATGGGCGATACGTTCAACCTGCGCGTAACAGTCGCGGACGGGTACGACCATTATGGTACCTTTCAGGTCGCGGGCGTCTATGACTATTTCCCCACCGTACAACCTGGCACGGCAACGCTGATCGGCAATTTGGAGCATCTCTTTACCGAAGCCGGGAGCGAATTTAACCATCAGATTTGGTTGCGACTGGACCCCGACACAGACCGCGCAAAGCTGCGCAAAGAGATCGAGCTGATGGGCCTCACCATTGGCTCAGCCCGCGACGCAGCTGAATTGGTGGAGATCGAGCAGGCCAAAATGGAGCGGGTGGGCATCTTTGGCACGTTGACCGTCGGTTTTATTGCCGCCACGGTGATGGCAATCCTGGCCCTGTTTGTGCATAGCTATGCCTCGATGCAGGATCGCCTCTATCAATTTGGCGTGATGCGCGCCATCGGTCTGCGGCACCGCCAGGTGATCAGCCAGGTGGCGCTCGAATACGGGGTGCTGACGGCCTTTGGCGCCTTTGTTGGCGCGCTGATCGGCTTGACCTGCGCCGAATTATTCACACCCTTTTTCCGCATCCCATCCAGTGCTGGTGCCCCGCCGCCGCCGCTGATTCCGCTGATCCAAACCGAGGCGACAGTGCAATTTGCCCTGCTCTTCATCGGCCTGATGGTTTTGACGGAGTTGGTGGTGTTGATCCATGCACTGAGCAAGCGGCTCTTCGACGCCCTGCGCATGGGCCATCAGGGCTAAAGGCAACCCGCGGATCAACCGGTCTCCCTGCTTCCTTATCAATACCCAACGAAAGGCAGAATCGTGTTAAAAGAACATTCCGTGCGCGGCATCCTGCATTATCTGCTGGATACAGATCTGGGTGGTGAGCCATTGCACCTGCATGTCACCGAAGTCGGGCCCGGCGAGCGCGCCCATCCGCCGCATCGCCACGGTGGCTTTGAAGCATTTTACGTCTTGGCGGGTGCCGGAAGTCTGGAAATAGATGGCGAGATCCATCCATTAAAGGCCAACGAGGCTGCTGTGTTTGACCCGCAAAAATTACACGGGCTGGTCAACAGTGGTAACGAACCGTTGAAATATGTGGTGGTTTTGGTTAAGGAACCGTCAGCGTCTCCTCAATCATAGAGTCGGAAGAGATCGCTGGCCGCGCGGTGGAGAATGCAGTGCCGCCGCGCCAGGCGGTCGATCTGGGGCTGATAGCCGCCACCGATCACCCCCGCGAGGGGGATGCCGCGCTGCCGACAGGCGTTGATCACCAGCCAATCGCGGCGATAAAGTCCCTCATCGGTCAAGGCCAGCTTGCCAAGTGCATCCTCTGCATGAGGATCCACCCCGGCATCGTAAAAGACGAGGTCGGGCCGAATCGTGGTCAGGAGCTCGGGCAAATGGTCGGCTAAGGTTCGCAGATAGGCCGCATCACCCACGCCAACTGGCAACGCGACATCCAGATCGCTGGTCTGTTTGTGAAATGGAAAGTTGGCGGCGCAATGCATCGAAAAGGTAAAGATGCTCGGGTCATCTTGCAGAATCGCCGCCGTGCCATCCCCCTGATGCACATCCAGATCAATGATCAAAATCCGCTCAGCCGTGCCCCGTGCCTGCATTTCCCGGGCTGCCACGGCCAGGTCATTAAAGATGCAAAACCCCGAGCCAAAGTCTGCAAACGCGTGATGGGTACCACCGGCGGTGTTGCAGGCCAAGCCCACCTGCAGCGCCAATTCAGCCGCTCGGATGGTGCCACCCAGCGCCAGACAAGTCCGGTTGACCAAAGCCGGGCTCCACGGGAAGCCAATCCGCCGCATGGCCCGCGCATCCAGTGTTCCATGCAGGTAGGCGTGGACATAGGCGGGGGCATGGGCCCGGGTTAGCGTTTCAAAGGAAGGGCGCTCCGGCAGGTGAAACTGGTCGAGCCCCGCGATACCATCCCGGATCAGCGTTTCGTAGACTTGGCCAAACTTCGCCATCGGGAAGCGATGACCGGGTGGCAGTGGGGTGACATAATCTGGGTGGTAGACTATCGGCAAGGACATGCGGCGTGGATGGTGATGGTCGGGCCAACCTGCGTTTAGGGTTTGCCCGGTATTTGGTGACAGCGGCGGCAACGAGCCTCGTAACTTTCGCTGCCCCCCACAAAAATGATCGGATCATCATAGCGCGCTGGGCGACCGTCGATCAGGCGTTGTGTCCGGCTGGCTGCCGCCCCACAACAGACGCAGATTGCGTTCAGCTTGTCGACACGTTCGGCCAGGGCCAACAGCAGGGGCATCGGCCCAAAAGGCTCGCCACGAAAATCTTGATCCAGCCCCGCGGCGATCACCCGGCGGCCCTGGTCGGCCAGCTGCGTACAAACATCGGCAACTGCCCAGTCGAAAAATTGCACTTCGTCGATGGCAATCACTTCCGCATCTGGGGCGAGATGCTGGAGGATCTCTTGTGCATCGCGTATCACGATGGCATCCTCGCGGCTGACGCCATTGTGAGAGGCCACTCGATCCAGGCCATATCGCTGGTCGATCTGCGGCTTGAAGATCTGAATCCGCTTACGCGCAATTTCTGCCCGCCGCAAACGGCGCAACATTTCTTCCGTCTTTCCACTGAACATCGACCCACAGATCAACTCAATCCAGCCGCCAACAGGCTCGTAGAGCATAGTCTTTCTCCTGCGCACTTACCCAAAGGGCAGAAAAAAAGGCAGAGACAAGTGCCTCTGCCTTCGACTGACAAACCGGAGCAAGGTTAGTCCCCGCTCGAAATCCCATACTTTTCCAGCACTTCGGCGCTGGCCGCATCGGGATCGTCCCCGCGTGCGCGTGCGCGGCGGGCTGCTTCTTCTGCCTCTTTGCGGGCCTGATTTTCGATCTCGCGGCGGGCGGCATCGCTCTGGCGACGCTCCAGACGCTTGAGAAAGCGGTCAACCTGCCCGGCGGTATCGACAATGCGCTGCTCGCCCGTGTAGAAGGGATGGCAAGTATTGCACACGTCGGTGCGGATTTCAGGGACGGTGCTGCCTGTGGTCCAGGTGGAGCCACACGAGCAGACCACGCGCGCTTCTGGATAATATGTTGGATGAATATCTGGTTTCATGTTAGGCTGCCTCTGCCGCTACGACACTGACCAATTTGCGGCCACCACGGCCCCATTCAAACTTCACCACACCGGCTTCGGTGGCAAAGAGGGTATCATCCTTGCCGATGCCGACATTCAAACCAGGATAAAAACGGGTACCGCGCTGGCGAACCAAAATATTGCCTGCCAACACCTGCTGCCCGCCAAACCGCTTGACGCCCAAGCGCTGTGCATTCGAATCGCGGTTGTTGCGGCTGGAACCGCCGCCTTTTTTGTGTGCCATGTTGATGCTCTCCTCTTGTAACAGAGATAGATTTCTATCTCAGCCTTCGCGATAACTAGAAAGCGTTGCTCCGAGAATGACTACAGGTTGACTGCGGCGATCTCGAGCCGGGTGCGCCATTGGCGATGCCCACGGCGGACACGAATGCGCTTCTTGGGGCGGTAGCGAAAGACAATAATCTTTGTGCCGCGATATTGGCCGGTGATTTTCGCCGTAACCGAAGCACCATCGACCTGGGGCTGGCCAACGGTGACGTTGTCGCCATTGGCGACCAACAGCACATCGTCCAGCGTGACGGTATCCCCAACGTCACCGGGTAACTTTTCGACTTCCAATGTGTCGCCAGCCGCAACGCAATATTGCTTGCCGCCAGTGCGAATAACTGCGTACATAACTTCTCCCTTATCTGTGCCGCGTTCGGTCATGACGCTGTCAGGCCGAAACTTCGGGAGCGGCTTTGCGCCCCCAAAGGGAAGGAACGCAAATGCATGCTCAAGTTGAATAAATGGTATGGATACACAGACCCACAAACACAAATTGTACCTATAAACCCCAGAGTACGTCAAATTCTGTGGCCTCTGCGAGGGCGACGAGCGCGTAGCCTGTATGCGCCAGCACCCAGGCCGCGCAGGCCCCGGTTTATTCTGCATCACCGGGTACCCTTTTGTGCGAATAATCGCCTTGTGCTATTGTCAAATTCATAAATTTGCCATGAATATCGGGACAACCCTGCACAATTGTATGCTTGCTTGCAACCCCTGCTCTAATAATTGCGTACTGATCAGAATGTTGTTTCTGATAAAATAAAACAAAAGCGCTCATGAAAAGATCAAGTCAAAACCACCACACCCGGTGGAGGTACAAGAACGATGCGTAGATGGTTACTCATTCTGATTATTTTAATTGTGCTGGGCGCCGGGGGATATGCCGCCTATCAGGCTGGGATGCTCAGTTCGCTCGGCTTAACCCCACCCGCCGCTGATCTGGCCAGCGAAGCGGCTGAAGCCACCCCTGTCGCCGAGAACGCACAGCCGTCGCTCAATAGTGTAGTCGCGGATGCGCGCGTGGTGCCCGTGCAAGAGGCGAGCCTGAGCCTGGCGGTCGGTGGGATTGTTAAGGAGATCCTGGTCAGCGAAGGGGCTCAAGTCGAAGCCGGCCAGTTGCTGCTGCGGTTGGCCGATGCGCAACAGCAAGTCGCAGTTGCACAGGCACAAGCCAATTTACAGCGAGCGCAGGCCACGTTGCAACAAGTGATGGCTGGGCCCCGCGAGGCTGAGATCGCGTCGGCGCAGGCTGCGCTCGATGCCGCGCAAGCACGCTATAACCGGCTGGCGGAAGCGTCGTTGCCGGGGAGCATTGCCAGCGCTCAGGCAGATCTGGCCGCGTCGCAGGCCGCCCTGGCCAAGGTGCTGGAAGGGCCTTCCGAGGAACAGTTGATCGCGGCCCGAGCGGAGGTCGCCAGCGCAGAAGCCGAGTTGACCCGTGCTCAGCGGGCTTATAACGATGTCCGCTGGCGCCCCGACGTGGGCGCAACGATGCAGTCTGCCGACCTCCAGCGCGCCACCATTGCTTACGAAGCTGCGCAGGCCCGCCTGGCTGATCTGCAGGCGGGGGCCAGCCAGGCCGATGTGGCGAGCGCCAATGCGCAAATCCGCCGCTCTGCTGCCCAACTGAATGCTGCCGAGGCGGGGATGCCCGATGATCTGGCCGAGGCCGAGGCCAATGTCCGCGCCAGCCAGGCCACGTTGGATCTGCTCCTGGCCGGGGCGCGCACCGAAGAGATTGCCGCGGCTGAGGCCGATGTGGCCGCGGCAACCGCCACTTTGCAGCAGGCATTGGTCAGCCTGGCTGATACAGAATTGCGCGCAACTTTCAGCGGTGTGGTGGCGCAACTGACCATCAACCCCGGTGAACAAGCCGCGCCCGCGACCCCGTTGATCCTGTTGGCTGATCTGTCGAACTGGCAGATCGAAACCGAGGATCTTACCGAGCTGGATGTGATCGGCGTGAATACTGAGACCCCTGTCAGCCTGACCTTTGATGCCATTCCGGATCTGGTTATGGCGGGGCAGGTAAAGACGATCCGGCCGCTTGGCGAAGATAATCGCGGGGATATTGTTTACACCGTGGTGATCGAACCAGCCGAGCAAGATCCACGCCTGCGTTGGAATATGACCGCGGTGGCCGAGTTCGAACTCGAGCGTTAAAGCGGCTTCGATACCTTGTCGAACAGAAGAGCGGCTTCGCGCAGAAGCCGCTCTTCTTCATGTTGAGCTTTGATTGTCGGGTTCAACCTTCTGTTGAGCAGGTGCAGCGCTTTATCGACACGGTTGCTGCCACCAGATTTCCGGGGTGCTGGCGTGGGGAGAGTTCGCTAGCCTGGTGCGTGCGCTTCAGGTTGATTGATGAGCAGGGCCGCGGTTGCCAGGCCGATGTAGAGCCAGAAGAGTGCGCTCATGTGCGGATAAGTCATGTTGAACCAGTAATGGTCAAAAATACCGCTGACCAGCCCGCCCAATACTGCCCCGCCATAGCCCAGCAGGATTGCTTCACGCCCAGCGGGCAAGCCTGCTCGCCAGGCCCGAATCCACAGCAGAAAAAAGCCACCCATCACCATCAAAAAGATACCCAGCCCAATCAGCCCCATATGTTCGGCAATGATCAGGTAGAGCATACTGACGCCCAGATAAATATCGATGTCGGGTGTGCCGGTGAAACCAACCCCAAAGAGCGGATAGCGGCTGATTAAGGTCAGGGCATCTTTGTATTCGCCAAAGCGCATTTGGGTGGCGAGATCTTCGCCGGCCAGCCCCTCCATCAGGCGGGCAATGTACTCTTGCGTCTGTGGCAATATGAGCAGGAGCAAGCCCCCGGCCAGGCCAAGCCAGATCAGGTTCCGATATTTGAGCAGAGCAAGCAGACCGATCGCGGTGGCCAGGCCCAACAATGCGGAGCGGCTGTAGGTGAGATAGAGCGCGAGCGTGGTCGTCCCCAGCATGATCAGCGTGAACCAGCGGGGGAAGAGGCGTTGACGGGCAAACAGTTGCGGCGCCATCAACCCGGCCGCGAGGATCATCATGCCGCCGAGTACATTGGGATCGACTGCCGTGCCAATCGCGCGCATGATGCCCTCTGGGTCATCTTCGATGAACCGTAAGGCCCCCGCACCCCCGGGGTAATCAAAGCGCGCCAGCCGATCCAAAATCCAGATGGTTGTTGTCTGGGGCAGCACATAAAAGAGGATCGCAATGCCCCCACAGGCCCAGCCCGCCAGGAGCAGCCACCGGGTGATCCACCCCAGCTCGGCTTCGGTGCGCACCATGTTGACGGCCACAAAAAAGAGGCCAATCCCGATCAGGATTTCGGCAAAGCGGCGGATGACAAAGGTATTGGCGCGGCTGTGCGTCAGCCCGTAGGTGAAGCTAAAGACCGCCATCAACATAAAGAGGGCCACCAGCAGCCCGAGCGGCGTGGCCAGAAATTCACGCTCCTGGCCGATCACCAGTTTGAAGAGCCAGACAAAAAAGAGCGAACCGAGGGCAATATCCAAAAAGGTGGGCTTGAAGCCAATATCAATGGGGAAGGTGGCAAAAGGAAGGATAAAAGTCACAGCGGCCAGGGCCACAAAGCCCCAGTGCGTATCGGTCAGGATCATCACACCGGCGATCAGGCCCGCGGCTGCCACCAGGGCCAGGAGCGGGCCAAAGATGCCAATAAACAGGGCAATGCCCGCCGCGCCCATGACAATCAGCACGCCAAGCGCCACTCGACGCACCACTGGATTGGGGGCAAAGAGCAATTGCTGTGCCCGCTGATAAGAAGATTGCAACATAAGCCTTCAGTTTATTGAAATTCCCGCAAAACCACATGATCAGCCCCCGCGGTGGTCAGGAACCGGGGCGCTCCGGTTTGGGCTGGATCATACACACCGGCGATCAGGCGATAGCTGGCCGCGGGCAGATCCGCCGGGAGGAGTATAGCATACGTCGCCAAGGTTGGCGCTGTCGGGTCGGCTTCGGCCATGTGTAATGGGCGATCATCCTGGGCAACGAGCTGGCCGTGCTCATCCAACAACTGCACAAAGACGGTTTCGGTTCCGGCGAGTTGGGTTGCTGCTCCTTGCCAGGCCAACTGCACTACCAGCCAATCCTCCGGCGAAAGTGTGGCTGGTTGCTGCGCATAGCCAGCTAATTGTAATCCATGGGTAAAGGAGATGGCCAAGGGTTGTAAGGTCGCTGGCGGTGGCACATAGAGTTGCAAGGGCCAGACGCCGACAGCTTGTGTGGCGGCTACGGTGTAATGCGTTGCCAGGGCCGTGGCCGCGATCTGCTGATCGTCCCATTGCGGCGCCGGTTGCAGCGGCAAAAGCACGCGCTGAATCCCCTGTGTGGCTAATTCGCTGACCGCTGCCGCTGCCCCGGCCTGATCATGCGCTGCGGGTGGCAGCACCAGATGCGCCACTGGCCCGCGATAATAGTACCAGAGGGTTGGGTCGGGAAAATTCTGGGCGATGCGGCTTTGCTCGGGGGGCAACCCAGCGGTCCAGCGGGTCAAGGCGGTGGCCAGGTCGCGCCAGCCGCGCGATTTGCTATAGGCTGGGTCGTGATAATGGCGTTGCAACGCAAAAGCAAGCCCAATTACCAAAGGCAGCATGAGGAGAAGGGGGCTGAGCCTGGCAACTTGTCGGGGACGAGTGAGGAATCCCTCAGGTGGTAAAGGGTTGAGGGCCGCAGCGACCAAAAGCAGAAAGGGCGGCAACGCAGCAACCAGATAGCGTTCGTTGAAGATTGGGCGTATCCAGGAACTATACCAGGTTGCGAATAAAGGGACGGCGAAATAGAGCACGAGCAGCCAGGCCGCTCGCCGGTTTTGTTGTCTGCCCCAGCACAGTCGAATCAGACCCCCAAGCAGCAGCAGCCCTGCAAATCCAGCCCAGCGGGGGCGCTGGATCGGCGGGGTGCTTTCGCCCACCAGAAAGAGGCTGAATGAACGTTCGAGCATCGCCCAGAGGCCGGGTGAATCGCCATTGCCATCATAGCCGCTGAGGATGTGGCTGGCGGCCAGGAGCCACGGCCAATAGAGCAGCGCGAGGATCGCTTGCAGCGTGATCCAGGCAACGAGGGTAGCCCATGTGCGGCGCGCCAATCCTGCCCGCCCAACCAGAAAGAGCGTCTGTGCCACCAGGACAAACGCGCTGAAATAATGGGTGTGGAGCGCAAGCCAACTGACGGTTACATAACCAATTGCCCAGGGCCAGCCGCGGCGTTGCCACCATTCTACGGCCAGCCAACAACTGGCGAGTGTCCAGGCCAGACTTTGGCTGTACATACGCGCATCCTGGCTGTGCCAGATGGCATAAGGGCTGACCGCCAACAATGCCCCGGCGATCAACCAGGTGGCGCGCGGCAATCCCAAACGGTGCGCAAAACGAATCAGCAGCGCCACTGCCAACGAGCCAAACCAGACACTGACAAAACGCAGGGCAAATTCACTATCGCCCACCCAGCCGAGCCAGAATTTTTGCACATAATAGCTGGCAACGGGGTGGGGCTCGCGCAGGGCCAAAGTTGCGTTGAGAATTTCGCGGTAGCTGGGCTGGCTGAAAAAATAGCCAAACGCTTCATCCCCGCGCAGCTCTTGCGCCCCCAATTGCCACAAACGCAAGCCAAAAGCCGCCAGCAGGATCACCAGCAGGGTCAGCCTGGTTGTCTGTTTGCTCACACCCGCCGCCTTTGCCACCACCAGCGAGCGAGCAGGAGCCCCACCAGAAGCAACCCCGTACTGCCGCTGATCCACAGGCCGAGTTGCACACTGTGGGGCCAGTAGCGCACTTCAAATTCAACCGCGCCCGCGGGGACAGGCACACCAATCAACGTGAGGTTGGCGCGCTGCACCTGCAAGGGGGGCAGCCCCAGGGTCGGGGTGGTGAGATCGCAGGTGATGGCTGATTGGCTGTGGCAACTTGGCGCGCTGATCTGCCAGCCGGGCATCCAATTCTCGCTGATCACCAAAATTCCCCCAGCCTCACTGGTGACCTGTACGCGTAGACGATTGGGCGCGGGCCGGGCCAGGCTGATCGCGGCTGCACGTTCAGGGGGCGGCAGCGTGGCGTCAATTGCATCCTCGCTGGGCAACAAGGCAACCTGGGCGAGATCAACTGTGTGATCCGCCAGTAATTCAGCCGCGCGCGTATCATCTACCGCTTGGATCGCCCCCACCAGCCACGCTCGTGGGTTTGGTTCGTGTAGTCGGTGCAAGTAGGTTGTGTCGCTTGCCTGGGGGAATTCCGCGAGCAGATCGCTGGGTTCGAACAATTCTTTGCGCCACGTCAGCAGATGCTCGACGCCGGTTAGCGTCCACAAACGATCCAACGGGAAATTGTCGAAGAGGCGAGCATAACGGGCCAGCCGTAAGGGACTGCTGCCCCAGAGATCCTCCAGCCCGACACTCATGGCATAATCTTCATAGACGCGAAATTCGTTATAGACGCGGCTCGCTAGTCCCAGATTTTCGGTGGGGCGGGCGTGAACCGCGGTGGCAAGCTGGGCAACGGCCGGGTCCAACGCGACACGTTCGCTGGGCCCGCCCACGACCAGATTGGTGCTGCCGTTGGCCCACCAGAGGTTCAGCAGCACGGCCAGCGCGATCCACCCTTGGCGGCGACTACTCCAGGCGGGTAAGCGTAAAGCCACGATCAACAACCCTGCCACCACGACCGTCACCAGGACGATCAGCAGGTAGCTCCCTTGGCCGATGGCGCTGCGCCCGAGCAATTGCCAAAAGATGCCAAAGCCGTAGACGCCGAGCGCGATGATCACGCTGATGAGGAGCGCGAGGCGTTGCCGGGCTGGTAGCGCCAGCCGCGGAATGCTGGCCGCGCCATAGCCAGCCAGAATGCTCAAACCGAGGGCCACCAGAAATGCGACACGCTCTTGCCCGCGGAAGAGATCCCAGCCCGGCGCAAAGTGATATAGAAACTGGTAGAGTGGCAAATGATCACCGGCGGCGATGAGCAAGGCGCTGATCGTCAGCGCGGCAAAAAAGTAGATATGGCGGCGCTCGCTCGGTGTGTAGACCGGCCCCAACGTAGCGAACAGGGCCAGCAGCGCCAGGCCAAAGCCGATCACGCCGATGTAGAGTGGAGAAAATTGGGTGAGTACACCCGGCAACAGGAGCTGCCAAAAGTCTTGTACGGGCAAGCCCCCGCTGACAAAGTCATAATCGACATTGGCGCGCACGCTGAGGCTGGCAAATTCCAGGCTGGGCAGCAACTGGGCCGCGCCCAACCCGAGCGCCAGCATAACCACGAGCAACAAGCCGTTGAGGCGTGGGCGGAGCAGCATTAGCTCGCCGCTCAATAAGCGAAAAAGGCAAAAAGCCGCCACCGTATACGCGGTGTGCAACAACGTTTGCGGATGACCGGCAAAGATCGCACAGGCAGCTACCAGACTGGCAGCGAGCCACAATGTCCAACGGCGCGGCGCGGCCCAGGCGTGATCCAGTAGCCATAACAGCAGCGGCAACCAGATGGCAGTCCGCAACACGGCCAGTTGCAAGGGGGGATAGCCGGTGAGGTAGCCGGAGAAGGCAAACGAACAACCCGCGAGCCAGCCTGCCCAGCGATTTTGGGTGAGCCGTTGCACCAGGAGATAGACAAAAAAGCCCGCCAGCGCGATCTGCACAATCGCTTCGACTTGCAGAAAATAGAGGCGCGCCGCGCTGCCCGACCAGGGCAAAGTCACCAGCAGCAAGAGGTTGCTGAGTGGGTAAAAGACCGCGGCCTGGGTATCGGCCAGGAATGGATGACCACTGTAGGTGGCGGGATTCCAAACAGGTAGTTGCCCCTGTTGCAGCGCGGCCAATTGAAAGCGGCTAAAGGGCAGAAAATGGTCGGTGAAATCACCAGCGGGGAAGGTGGCGACCCCGAGGAGCAACGGCGCATAAAAGAGTATGGCCGCGGCCATCAAACTGAGCAATGCGGCCCAATGGGGGTGGCGGATGCACCATTGCTGGATGGCACCCCAAACCGCGATTCGTCCCTTGCCCACGTGCTTACTTTGCCCCATTTCTTCACTGTTGATTGGGTCGCCCTGCTGGATCAGCGCACCACCAGAATACCGAGATCCACCGTGTCGCGGCCAGTGGGGGTGACAAGCCGATTGGGCGCGGGGATCTCCGGGTTGTAGAGCCCAGCGATCAACCGGTAGCGACCCGGCGTCAAGCGCTCTGGCAATTGCAGCGCCACTTTCTCGACAAATTGCTGGCCGACCGCCAGGTTGGGAAAGCTAGCATAGCCTTGCGCTGGCGATGTGTCGATCAACGCGACCGGGGTATCATCCGCGGTCAGTAACTGCACAAACCAGCGCAAATTGGCCGACACCGGCGTGTCCAGCTGATAGATCAATTCGACCGGAATAATCTGATTGGCGTTGACAACCCCGGGAGCACGCGCGGCCCAGATCGTCACCTGCTGGTCTTGCAGATTGGTGAGGAACATGTCCAGCGGAACATCCTGGGCATTGCTCAGCGCCCGCGGGCTGGCATAACGCACCAGCCGATAATCATCATACCAGCGATCATCGGCCTTGTAGGCCGCGGCCGCCAGCCACTGCTCGACTGTGTTGTCTGGATCATTGGGGGCCATGCCGCCGGTCACAAACCAGATCCGCTCGTAGACCTGGGCCACGCTGGTCAGGACTTGCTGGGCTTCGGGGCGGCCCATGCTATCGGCGGCGTACCCAAAGATCGGCAACGGGCGTGTGCAATCCCCGGCCAACCAGTTCATGGGCAGATGATACGCATAGGGCGCAATGGTGATCATCGCGTCGGTGGGGCGTACCTGGTCGCACACTTCACTCAGGATGGCGCGGTACCCTTGGCCGGGTGTGCCATACAGAGGATCGCTGCTGCTTTCGCCGAGCCAGGTGGCCATGCTCAGAACAGCCAACAGCGGCAGCAGCATCCGCGCGGGCCAACTTGGTTGATCGTGCCAGCGATTGGTCGGCTGGCTCTGCCACCATTGCCAGCCCGCAAACAAGAGCGTGCCGAGCCCGGCCAACCCAATCAGCAACGTCAGCCAATGAATGCTGCCTCCGGTGGGCAACCAGGCCAGATCGCTATGGGTGCGCAGACCTTCACCAAGTAACTCAAGTTGCCCAAAGACTGGGCTGGCGCGCCAATCGGCCAGACTTTGCGCTGGTGGGGGAAAAGCAAGCGGATCGCTGAAGTCGCTGGGAAACCGTTCGCGCAGCCGACTTTCGTAATTGACATAATTGACGCTGACTGCCAGTACCTGCACCACAACGGAGAGCAGGAACAAAGCGATCAGCAGCGCGCCGCGGCGATCGATTGCCTGTAAGCGCTCGGCCCAGGAGCCGCGCTGGCGATTGATCGCCGGTGACTGCGCAATGGTCTCTTCAACCAGTGGGGCGAGGATCAACACCCAGAATGGCGCGAGCGGCACCAGGAAGCGAGGACCCCAGGCAAAGCCGCCCCACCACATCCACCACATGCTGTACAGCCCAATCAAACTGAGCGAGAGCGCGACGATCAACCAGCCTTCGGGTTGGTGACGGCGCAGAAAGGGCCTGAACCCGAAGAGGGTCGCCACGAAGAGGGGCGTATGCCAAAAGACGCCACGATAGGGGCTGATCAACAGACCCCACAAGCCTTGCCAGATCGGTGTGGTGAACCCTTCCCCACTATCGAAATGATAGCCAGTGGCAAAGGGATCGCCAAAGCGGATGCGGTTGTACCAGAGCAGCAGCGCGCCAGCCAGCAGCAACGGGGTGATCAGCGCCGAGGCGGCCAACAGGGGGCGCAGATTCAAGGTGGTGGCCGCGCCACTGGCTGATTGTGCCCGACGTCGCGCCAGCCAGGTTTGGATCTCGCCACTGAGCCAATAAGCGAGCAGGAGCGCGACCAGGATCGCGTGCGCGGTCACGGTCACCACAGCGATCCCAGCGCCGAGGCCAGCCAGCCATAGCCACCGCGTTTGCTGCTGCTGGCGATAACTCAGCAAGCCGTAAAATGTGAGTAGCAGCGCAAAGGCACTCAGCGGCTCGCCAAAGAAGTGATTGGCATAGGGCCACGCAATGGTGCCCAGCCCAAAGAGCAGCCCCAGGGCCGCGCCGGTCCGTTCGCTGTAGCCCAGGCGCCGGGCGGTGACCCAGAGTAGCGCCGCGGTGAATGCGGTGACGACACCGTTCCAGAGCAAAGTACCTTGCAGCAGGCCGATCTCGATCTCCAATTGGGCAAGCCAGCGCAAGAGCCAATACCAGGGGACAGCCAGCAAGGCAGGCGCGGGGCCCTTTTTGCTAAAGACCTGGCCATCCGGGCCAAACTCGCCCAGGACCTCACCGGGGCTGTTTACCCACTGGGTCCAGGCGATGGCATTGGTATCGACGGCGCCACGCTGGGCCACTGATTCAGTGAGCGCGAACAGGCTGACCTCGTCGATGATGTGAAAGCGGCCCGCGTTGGTAAAGGTATAGACCAGAACCAACAGGGTGATCAGCAGGCGGAGCCCATAACGGCGATAGATGATCATAACGTGTGCAAAGTCGGCATGAAGTCGAGTGATTGGTTCATGAGCGGCTATTCGCCCACCGTAATTGAGCCGAGAAGCGCCTCGAGCCCAGCAGGATTGCCCGCCTCGTCGCTCACGCTGAGCGGTTCGAGTGTCTCGCCATCATACACCAGCAGGCGCAGCTGATAGCTGCCCGCGGGAAGATCGGCGGGGAGTGCCAGCCCGTAAACGTTGAGCGGCTGGTCCTCCCTGGCCCAGACCGCGGGCATCACATGACGGTCATTGAGCAGGCGTTCGTCACTTTGCACCAAACGCGCATCCTGGGTGTCGTAGAGCGCAACGCGTGCTTTGTAGGGCCGCGGCGGCACTTCATCCGGCCAGCGCTGCCAGCGGATCACCACCGGCAACAGGGTACCTGGCGCTATGGGCGTAGGCGGCAACGAGATGGCGAGGGTCTCGGCGACGGGCGGGAAGCGCGCCTGCACTGGCTGCCATTCCCCTGCCAATGTAAATTGATTGGGCGGGTCGAGTGCCCACCAATCGATCACATAGCCTTGAAAGCTCTGGCTGCCCGCCAGGTGCCCGGCCTGATCGAGCAGAAAAGGGACCGCGTGACGGGGGTCGGTATCGCTTTCAAACCATTGCACCCAAAATACGTGTTGCGCCTGGCCCGCCCATGCATTCAACCGTTGATCGAGCGTGTTGATGTCCACAAAGAGATAGCGCGCGGCGGCTGCTTCGCTGCCCGTGGGCGTATCGCTCGGCTCAATGGCGAAGCGGTCGTAATAAAAGCCGAAGGGATATTTCTGGTCCACCAGGATCAGATCCTCGGGGCCGGCCTGTTGACGCAACCAGGCTGTCACCCCGGTAATATCTTCGCGGGCAAAGCGCGCATCCAGCAGATCGGCGCGCAGCGCGGGGACGAACCCAACGAGCAGCACGATCAGCGTGATCAACCCGAGTGGACGCCAGTGTTTTGCCCAGGCAGCGAGCGCGACCGCCATCAACAAATAGAGCGCGGGGGTGATAAAGCTGCTGTAGCGGACATTAAACGCGCCCCGGTCGAGCACCGCCAGATAGTATAGAGCCAGTCCACCGATTGCCCAAACCAGCAGGAAAGAGACCGGACGGGCAAGTGTGGCCAAGCGGCCCACCCAGCCGAGCGCGACGAGCCCCGCCACAAAGAGCACGAGCGCGGCCCCAAGCCATGCCGAGCCATATCCGCCCAGCAGTGCAGGATCAAACGCATAGCCGCCCCAGTAGGCTTGCCAGTTTTGCTGCAAATAGTCGGCCATGGTGGGCACGACCAGGTTTGGGTTGGCATAGGTTGGGATCTGCCGGAGCGCGATCGGGATCAACGGTGTGAGCAGCAGCGACATGGTCAGCCCGCAGCCAAAGAGGACGCGCAACTGCCGCCACCGATCAGGCTGGAGGAGTGCCCAAATGGCCCACCACCCATACCAGGCCAGCAAGATAAAGAGTGCGTTGTAGTGGGTGAGGAGCGCGGCGGTGGAGAATAGAACAAAGCTGAGCCGCACCGCGAGTTTCTGACGCGGGCTTGCTGGAGCAGCGCCCGTAGCTGTCTCAAGTGCGAGCAGACGCATCAACGCGAGCGCGGCCGCGCTCAGCAGGGCAAAGCCGAGCGTGTACATGCGGGTCTCCTGGCTTTCGGCTTGCCAGAAGGGCGAGAGCCCGGCGATCAACAACGCTGCCACGCCGACCCACGGCGAAAAGAGGCGACGCCCCAAGCGATAGAGCAATCCGCAACCGAGCAACCCGACCGCAACACTCAAAAATCGAGCGGCAAATGCCAGTTGGGTCGGTTCCGCGCCGGGCGCGAGGCCAAGATACCCTACCGAAATATGCAGCAGCCAATAATAGAAAGGCGGCTGAATATCCAGCTCCGGCGCGCTCGCGATCTGCCAAATGAGGCGCATTGCCACATCCAGATTGCGGGCCTCGTCCCACCAGAGGGGTTGGCGGGTCAATGCTTGCAGCCGCAGCCAGAAAATCCCCAGTAACCAGAGGAGCAACCCAAGCCGCAGCCAGGGAACGGATGATGCCTGTACAGGTGTGTGGGCGAGTGATTGACGCATAGGGCGCGTAGTATAGCATGTTTTGGCGATAACTGAGGAAGTGGCTGGGGCCGTAACTAATTTGTAGATGTTACGTCATTCATGTTCGAACAGTATTCAAGGATTCACTTAGTAGACTCCGCGGCTCCCACAACCAATGCTCGGCCCCCGAGCAGGTTGACAAGACATGAATCCTCATATCCTACTACGCTCGCTTACCCGCTATTTTTGAGATCAACTTTGCAGTGAGTGTTCTATTCATCCACCTGACGCGCTGTGCGTCGGGCCAGCTTTGTATTGTCATTTTCTGGAGGAGATTGGAATGACAGCTATATTACGAGCGAAATTTTTAGTGTGGATCGTCGTAATTGCGATCAGTGTGGTGCCTTTGGCCAATCTGGCGGGCGTCTCTTGGGCGAGTGCATTGTTCCAGGAGGACGGCGGCAATGTCGGGGTTGACAATGGCAATGGCAACATCGGCGTGGACAACGGCGGCGGGAATGTGGGCACCGGTAACGGCGGCGGCAATGTTGGCAGTGGCAATGGGGCTGGTAACGTTGGCGTGGACAACGGCGGCGGGAATGTGGGCACCGGTAACGGCGGCGGCAACACGGGCGTTGATAATGGCTCCAGTAATGTCGGTTCCGGTAACGGCGGCGGCAATGTTGGCAGTGGCAATGGGGCTGGTAACGTTGGCGTGGACAATGGCGGCGGGAATGTGGGCACCGACAACGGTAGTGGCAACACGGGGGTCGATAATGGCTCCAGTAATGTCGGTTCCGGCAACGGCGGCGGCAATGTTGGGGTCAACAATGGGGATAGCAACATTGGCGTCAACAACGGTGGTGGCAACACAGGCGTCGATAACGGCTCCGGCAATGTCGGTACAGCGAATGGCACCGGCAACGTAGGCATCACCAACGGGCTGAACAACATCGGCTATTCGAATGGCAGCGGCAATGTTGGCATCAGCAATGGTGTGCTCAACATTGGCACCGACAACGGCGAAGTCAACATTGGGCTGAACAATGGCAATATGAACATTGGTCAGAACAATGGTGGCGGCAATATTGGGGAAGGCAATGGCATCCTCAATATCGGCACTGGCAATGGCAACAACAACACCGGTGTGGCAAATGGCACGACGAACATTGGCACCAATAATGGCAATAACAATACCGGTGTGGGCAACGGTGGACTGAATATCGGCACCGGCAATGGCAACAGCAACACGGGGGTCGATAACGGGATCGGCAATATCGGTACCAATAATGGCAATAACAACGCCGGTGTCGGTAATGGCAGTGGTAACATTGGCAGCGGCAACGGCAACGGTAATGTCGGCGAGAACAA
>CAZIRP010000028.1:0-65059 GCA_964541665.1 uncultured Caldilineaceae bacterium
ATTCTTAGGCCAAGCGGCTCGAAGAGACGCGCGCGCCGGTGAATATAGCACCAAGTTTATTTTGCGTTAGAGTTATCTGTCGCGCAAAAGTAACGCGTGGCACCTCGAGGGAAAATAACCTCCGTGTACCCCTTCTCTCGTATCCCTACCCTCGTACACCCCTTCTCTCGTAAATCAGAGAGGTATGGCAAACATTGTAAAGGAGACCATCCGGGACAATGATCTCTCCAAGCTGGTCAATCAGATGATCGGCCTAGAGGATCCGGATCCGTCGATTGTGGTTCCGCGCTATCGGCGTATTCATTCCTATGCGGCTGAGATCCTCTCCTTGTTGGAGAAGTTCGTCACCAGCCCGCTCGGCAAGACCTTCGGCCCCACTTATCCGGCCAGTTTTACCGAGATTATTAGCTTTGTCGAGGCTTCTAGAGCTGCCCTGGCACCCTTGGCCTTGCAAGAGAATGACAAGACCTTTAGCGGAGCCGAGTTGAAAGCTATCAACGCTGACCGCTCCAAGTTGGCCGATCTCCTGACCCAAACTGACGAATCATACAAGATTGCCGGGCTTGGTGAGAAGTTTAACAACCTCAAGGGCTGCTCGGTAGTCCAGAACTGTATTTTGCTCACGCGTAACATCAAGGGTGCCGTTTCCCTCGAGAAGGAGCGTCGCAAGGCGCCTACCCACGATTTGGAAGTCAAGAACAGCTTGGGCGATGGGTTCATTGTTAACTCTGACGGTGACACGCTGGAACTCTTTCCCTTCAGCAAGTTGAACTTCAAGTCGATGATGAACAGTGATCGGATGAGCCCCGATCTTCGGCAATACACTCTGTACTGGCTGCACTTGGTGTATGGTAAGTGCTTAACGATCACTGAAGACGTAACTAGCCCGCCGATCGACATTGACTTGTTTGCCAATGCGATGGTGGACAACATCAGCCTTTTGGACGCCAAGATTCCGCGCTGTCGGGAGGCTTTCGCGATGATCAAGAACAGCGTGGGCTTGATGAAGACTAACTTCCGTAACTACTACCGCGATTTCCTCTCGGCTGGTAGCACTAATGTTATTGTAGAGCACTTCCTGGTGGACGTAGCTAAGGGTAACAAGAGTGATCCCAAGGCCACTTTCCAATTCCGTCAGATCTGGAAGTACTACTCGCAGAGCATGCAAACCAAGAATATCAAGGATCCTCGCGTCAAGAAGATGTTGAGCATGCTTGGTAACAACCTTGATGTCTTGGAAGAGAAGCCCAAGGGGGCTAAGAAGAGTGAGCCCGAGGTAGAGGATAACATCACCTTTGAAGATGAAGAGCCAGAAACTCGCAAGGAAAAGCCGACCCAGCTAGAGGGTGCCGACGAGGAAGGCGAACCCACGAGTGGTAAACAGGAGAAGGTAGGGAAGGGTAAGGCACCGGCAAAGGTAGCCAACAAGCCTGACCCGGAAGCGGCATCGCCCAGCGCTCCGGCCTTGAAGCCAGCCCTCAAGAAGGCAGCTGGAAAAAAGAGATAAACAACCAAACCTTGGAGCATTTCCCGGGAGTAGTTCCTTGGAGCATTTCCCAAAGTAGAACTGGAGCTGTTTTTTAATCCTCGTGACGGCGACGGTGATGGTACTCGCGCTGGTATTTCAGGTACTTGTCGTGACGTTTGAGCTGTGCCAAGCGATCCCTAGCTCGGACTTCCTCCAGGTTCTTCTCGCGATATTCTCGCTTCTTTTCAAGTAGCTTCTCACGGTTCTTCTCACGATACTGGCGATTATACTCAGCTCGGGCCTCCTTATTGGCGGCTTGATACTCCTTTTGACGCTTTAGAAGTGCCTCTCGGTTCGCCTTGTAATAGTCCTTATGCGAAGCCAAGATCCGGTCTCGATTCTTCTCATAAAGGGCGCGCGCTCGCTGTTTCTTGGTATCGGGGTCCAGTGAGTCAGCGTAAGCCTTTTGCTTTTCATTGAGTTCCTCACGCCTAGGCTCTCGTAGCTGCTTCTGCCTGTTCAAAGCGTACTCGCGGTTCTCTGCATACCATTTCTTGGATCTGACCATGTTTTGATGCGTGTCCACTCGTGTCCTCACGGAGTCCACTGGCAAAGCCATTCTCGCGTTGTCTCTCTGTAGAGTCGATCTATTCATCTTTTTGAATCTTGTAAATGTGTTTTTTCAGAGATGTAAACTCGCTCTCTGAAAAGGTTGATCTTCGCCTCCGGGACTCTTCGAGCTGGAGGTTCCTCTGTTTCCCTAGCTTTCAAAGATCCAAAAGCTGTCCAAAAGCTAACTGGAAATGGATATGAACCTATCCCCGAACCATCGGCGGAATGGCAACCCTTATTGCTATACTCCCTGTCGGCGATGAAATCAAAAATCTCTAAGAACACATAAAAACCAATCGAGTCTATTGCTCTCAAAAGATATACATCTTTAGAGAAAACACGGCGGAGCGGGCTTGCACGCGCAGCCAGGTGCGTTCACATATATGTGATAGTGAGAATCCTAATTACAGACAAAACGGTCCCGTGGGCAACTGGATACGAGAATTTGAATTCTCTCATTGAAATACATAACCCTGTGCGAAAAATGCAACAAGGTACCCTTTACCACGAAGGTACTGATACCTTTCTCGACCTCGACGAGAAGGTTCGTAACCTCGGTAACCTCTCCATGGCTTGGCGGAACTACTATTATGGAGTTCCGTTCATTGCTAGAATAGTCGCCGATGGCACTTCGATGCTTATCAGTTGGCTCCCCGAGGTCAAGAGTGCGATGGTCTCATGGGACGATCAAGTAATTCTCGCTCGAGTGCGTGAGGTCGACAAGTTCACCTGGTCCGTCAAGATTCACTCCAGTAGGATTGAGATGAACCATCTGTACCACAACTTTGTCCCCATGCAAATGCTCGCCATTCCACTCCGAACAGGCTCTTACGATATCTGTACTACGGATGACGGTTATGTTATTCGCTGCCCCTACCAGACCGACGCTACCAAGCTATCCAAGGGTATTGGCGACATGTGCAAGGACGTCTTCAAGTTCCTCGAGATGAAGGTCCACGAATATGAACCCGGTAAGGAAGTTTGGCGTACTGATGGAAAACCGAATACCGAGGCTCGCGCTATTGACATCACTTGGGAACGTAACCCGGCCAAGAAGTCCAGTAAGAAGAGTACCGAGAAAGCTAAGCGTGGCTTGGAGCAAGAGAGTACTGATTCTGATGAAGAAATGCCGGAAGTCACGAAGAAAAAAACTACCGAGAAACGCGAGCACAAGGAGCGCCATGAACGCGAGCGGGGCTTACGCGAGCGGGGCGAAAAGAAGCACAAGAAGCGAGACCCACGCGAGAAGCACAAGAAGCGGAGTGAGAAGCGAGACCCACGCGAGAAGCACAAGGAGAAGGAGCGGGGCTTACGCGAGCGGGGCGAGGAGAAAGACAATGAAGGTACCCGTCGTAAGCTAGTCTCCTACAAGGAACGTAAGGATCCGCACGATCACATCTCAGTGGAGCCACTCCCAACACCTGCGAAAAATACAGTGGAGCCACTCCCAACACCTGCGAAAGACGATATCGATACTCCAAGCCTCTCTCCCGGTGATGAACCAGTGCTTATTCAGGGCGATGAAACGCCTCGAAGGATGATTCCAACTTCCATGCTGGCGAACATTGTGCAGAAACCAACTCCACCTAGAACTGAAACCGTACCTAAAGTACGCTCGGTGGCGATCAAATCTGGTCCACCGTCTCACCCGATATCTTATGATGAGGTCGTCTTCGATCCGGATAAGGTACCGATCGAGCTTCGACAACGTTGGTCGGGCAACAATATCGAACTACCGCCGCCACGTCCAAGAAAGAAAAAGCGTGACTCAGATGAGGAGTATCAGCTTACCTGCAGTGGTGACGAGTAGAAGTCGTGGCTGATTTTTTCCACGCGAATCCAGAAACCATGCACTTTTTTGGAACTCGACTCTCGAAGTCCTAGAATGAACTAACCGCGTGTTTCAGATCCTCTAGCTCTACCATGCACTTTTTTGGAACTCGACTCTCGAAGTCCTAGAACGAACTAACCGCGTGTTTCAGATCCTCTAGCTCTACCATATACCAAAGAGAGCGGGTCAAAACCATTGCGATAACTAGTTCAGCAGGGCAGCTTGGGACTTCATCTCCAAAATTACCTATGATGAGATAACCCGACCAAGCAATGATAGCTATGATGAGAAAGATCGTCAAAGCTACATGGTATTCATGTGGCTGCATTGCAAGTTCTCGAAGATCTATCTTAGACCGATTCAAGTACTCCAATAGAGATACCGCATAAAAAATGATTAGTACTACAATAGCAATTCACGTCTCCATACATGTGTGAAGCTACTACGAATCCCGAGGAGGAGCAGTACCTCGACCTCGTGCGAAGGATCCTAGACACTGGTATTGTTCGCAATAACCGTACCGGAGTTCCTACTCGTTCGCTCTTTGGGCAAGTGATGCGTTTTGACCTGCGCGATCGTATTCCAGTCCTTACCACCAAACGCGTGGCTTGGAAATCCGTAGTTGAGGAACTATTATGGATGTTATTGGGTAAGACCGACTCCAAAGAACTTGCCGCCCGTGGAGTTAAGATCTGGGACGCTAATGGTACCCCTGAATACTTGAAATCTGTAGGCCTCGGGCACCGTGAAGCTGGAGATCTAGGTCCTATCTACGGTTTCCAATGGCGACACTTCGGGGCCAAGTACGTGGACTGTCACACCAACTATGCGGGGCAAGGGGTAGATCAACTCCGTACTCTGGTCAAGGCCTTGCTAACGGATCCCGATGATCGACGTATGATTCTCTCGGCTTGGAATCCTACCGCCTTGGCCGAGATGGCTCTCCCGCCCTGTCACATGATGGCACAATTTATCTGTGCGAAAGGTGAGCTTACCTGTATTCTGAATCAACGCTCGGGCGACGTCGGGCTAGGGGTGCCGTTCAATATTACTTCATATGCTCTATTGACGAACATCCTGGCCAATGCTTGCAATCTTCGAGCCCGGGAGTTAGTGCACATAATCGGCGATGCGCATATTTACCAGAATCACGAGGAAGCGTTACGGCAACAGCTAAAGAACATTCCCCGAGCCTTTCCGCGCTTGCTGATGCCCCGAGACTGTAATGGAGCAGTCGCTAATCTACCAGTATCCTCAATATTGAACTGGATTGAGGGCTTATACCATCGAGTGGGAGAGTTCCAGCTAGAGGACTACAATCCACACCCTTCGATTCCTATGACGATGGCGGTCTAACATGCTCATCTTATTCGCCGGCGCTCACGTCGCCCTTGGCGCCGCTTACCCTTTCTCGCGGAATCAGAGGGATTCGCGAGAGCAATAAGAATCGCATTTTTTGCTTACCTGAGTTTTATTCTCGCGTGTGAATAAACAGACTTATTAATCTGGTATGCGAAGATGGTGTCTTATTTGATCAGTGGAATGGGTGACGAAGCAGCTTCAGCTGCGAGGAGAACATGTAACTAGATCAAATATAGCACCGATGCACGAATTGATTTCTTGAGACCTAATACTCACATTTCCGTGAATCTCAACTCCCAACCCCAAACAACATGTCCTACAGCGGTATTACTCGTTTCAGCATCGGTCAGAATGACTCCACCGTCCAGCTAGCGATCAACGAGGGTGAGCATAAGCTGCTCCCTGGTGGTGATTTCTTCAGCCTGATCTGTCTTCGCGACAACAAACCCGTGGTCCCCCAGTACCTCGATCAGTTCAATCCGGCCGATTATGGTCGCCAGGCTGCCACTGTCACCGACACCAATGGAAACGCCAAGAAGGGATACCTGGTTGACCCTGTTGATTCCTACCACAAGCCCATCTTGGTCTCCTCCGAGTGCTTTACTACCACCGTGTATGAGCAGTACGGGCACATTACCTACGAAGCCCCGGTGAAGCCGCCTCGCGTTTTGGCACCCAAGGGTGAGACTCTGACCCTGATCTACAACACTAGCAAGGTCAAGGCCTTCCCCGTCTACAAGGCTTACGTGCATGAGGGTAAGCTCATTCGCATCGAGATGACGCTCGTGATTGAGAACAATACCGGCCTGGTGTTGACCTTTGCCCCGAATTCCGAGCTCCTCTTCAAGGTGACTGATCCCAATGCGGCCCCACGTGGTCGTTATCAAGGCTCGCAGCCCTATGGCGCCCGGAACGAATCGGTCGCCGCCTGCTCCGTAATGCTCAGCCCGGAGGCGACAACGGCTCCCGTGAAACGCGGTGAAACGCTTACCTTCCCCCTGACTCCCTCCGATATCCCCATCGGCAATAGTGTTCGCCTGCTTAAGGTCATTACCGCGGACGAGATCACAGCGGAGAAATATCTCTGGTATCATCTCGACAATAACGCGATGATCTGGGGCTACAATGTGCAGTTCCACATGGCATTGCCCGCTGGACAGCTCTACGTGATCGACCAAAACACCTGGGACTCGATCGGAATGTCCAACCTGAAGTTCCCGATGATCATCCCGGGTAAGCCGACACGCTTGCAGGTCGCTTCGACTAATGATCGCATTCGCGTGGTAAAAAAGACCACTTCCAATGGAGGCAAGACTACCATCTACGATATTGCCAAGAACGGTGACACCGATCTCAAGACCACCTATCTACTGCTTCAAAACTCGACCCAGGGTAAGATCACACCCGAAGCACCCCTGGTGGGCGGCTACTACGAGTTCCCGGCCGATATCGAGATGGTCCTCGTCAACGAGAAGGTGGAGGTCAAGCAGTACTAGATTTCACATACATGTGGATGCATTTTTTCACTACTGGGAGAGATCAATAGTATTTTGTATTGCAGCTTTTGTTCCAGCACTGGTATAAGCCTCTCGGGAAGGGTACCTGAGAAAAAACTGGCATAAGCCTCTCAATGGGAGAAGATATGCAGCGGGCCGTCCTCATGTTGGCCTTTATCATTCTGATTTACCTGGCCGTGGTATTCGGGGCTGATTACCCAGTGACCATCACTGGTTTAGTTGCGGTATGTGGACTCATCTTCATGGGCTGCTTATTTGGTCGGACTCAGCGTGAACATCTGACCGAGAACGCCGGTAGTGAGGTAAGTACCAGTACTTTGAGCGATACTGAGGTATCCCAAATTGATGACGATCGCTTCTACGGTAAGTATCAAAACGTCGACATGACCGATCTCGACTCAATGTTGCAGCGACCTTACGACATTAACCTTGGTAAGAATCCTGGACCTGGTGATGGGACCGGTATGGGGGCCGGTAGTGATGTTATTGATAACTCGGCTGCGGTCGCAGAGGCCATCTCGCGCGGCAATACGGTATTCCAACCCTCTATGCAAGGCGTCAGCGTCACCAGTAGCGCCATGATCAGTAACTTCAACCTAGCCGAACCGGGTCCCATTCCTGACTTTGCGATTCCCTTGAACAATCGGGCCACTTCAGTCGATGAGAGTTTGGCGCGGAAGATGCAGCATCGCGGTGCCATGAACAAGAAGGCGATCGACGGCGCGGTTAGAACTACTAAGAACAAGTTTGCACAGATCTTTCGCAATGAGTTGGACGAGAACGAGGGCCAGTATTGGTGGTCCGCACAGGCTGTGGATATCGAGACCGACTTCCTCCCACCGTACTAGATTCTTCAACCTCCTTCTCTCTTATCTCTATTTTTTGTACGAATCCTCGAGAATATTGATTAGGGAGTAGAGTAGAACAGGTATACAAGTAAACGAAGTTTGCTGCCTCGTTCTCCGAAAGATCCATCTTTCGGAAACATATATGCGAAGAGGGATGACCCAGCTAATCGTCACCACCTTCATCCAAGAGCCACCCGCGTACTCTGTGCTATGTTACCCAACGATGCAATCGATAGACCTTCGAGAGGGCACTGTTTGTATTAATCGCTACCACCGCTTACGAGTTCTTTGCTTGCAACTACCAGAACTTGGGCCATCATTCTGCGACGAGCCCCACTCCTCTGTATCACACGATTGGAAAGGCTTACCCTTGACCAGGATGTACCTCCAGGTGGGCCCTCAAACCATACGACTAGATTGGGATGATGAGGATGATGATCTTGGGTATCGCTTTCGACGAGAGAAGTTCATTCAAAGACAAATTGGGAAGAGCCTGCGTTGGTTCCGTCACTTCAGTGATATGTATCTTCAGTACAATGCGTACATAGTCCATTCGTAAGTTTCCGAGGGTTTTACCTTTTTTACGAATGGGAATTTTGAATCTAGAGCCTAACCATAAATCCGGTTCCCATGTCCCATCTACTGGTATACGTGCCCGGGAATATCCCAGCCCCAATCCTCAACGTATCTATTCAACCTGGAAACGTCACCTTTGCTGCTGAGAAGATTCGTCCTCGCCAAGTTGAGAGGCGCTATTGGAAAATCGTACAGCTAGAATTACCACCTGGAGATTGGAGAAATGCCAAGTTTGCTGTTCAAGTAACTTGTGGAGATGTATTCGAGGCTACCGAGGTTAGACCTGGTTTCAGTTCACAACACTGTCTCGACGAAATATACAAAGAAACAGGAATCCGTCCGAAGTGGATGCGCTACTTTGAGGACGAGGACTGGATTCTGGTGTATGTATTTGGATTCACGTATACGTGAGGATGCATCTTTCCGAGATTTGGATTCACACATGTGTGAGTTCGCATATATGCGAGGATACATCTTTCCGAGAGTTTCGTGAAGAGAGTTTTACCTTTTTTTAAGCGTGAGAATTTTGAATGAGAGTTGTTTTATATCATGGCTCACCTAGTGGTGTACGTGCGGGAAGGAATCCTGCCATTTGTCACCAGGATATCGCTAAATCCCACCCCAGTCATCTTTAACGCAAAACAGATTAGGTCAAATAGTCATTACGTCGATCACTTCTGGCGGGTTGTGCATCTAGAACTCCCACCTGGGAATTGGAAGAACAGGAAATTTATTGTTCAGATCTCTGACATGCCTGCTATAACAGAGAAAACTTGCCCGCCATTGACCATAGTACGTCTCCGTGAAGACATATACCATGATATAGATGTGAAACCGACCTGGATACGTTGCTACGGTAGGCAAGGTCATTCATTGGTATGCATATTCGGTTCGTAAGTTCCGAGTGTTTTACCTTTTTTAAGCATGAGAATTTTGAATGAAAGACAATCGGTACCGCTCCTATCATGGCTCATCTACTGATGCTCATGCGAGATACCATTCTAGGCCCCATCACTAGGATATCACTAAACCCTAGTTACGTTATCTTTAACGCCGGGCAGATTCGAGCTAAACGCCATCCGGACGGTTTCTGGAAGGTCGTACAGCTAGAATTACCGCCTGGAAATTGGAAAAACGGGAAACTCACCATCCAGGTAACTTGCGGAAATGTGTTCGATGTTACGGAGCAAATTTGTTCAGCAGGTACCCTAGAGTGTCTCCGTGGAGAAATTCATGACGATACAGGAATAAATCCCTCCTGGATACGTTACTTCGACGACAATGACAATCTAATCGTCTACGTATTCGGTTCGTAAGGAGCCTTCGGAGTTTACCCTTTTTTATCGACTTGGCGAAAATTGAATTTGGAGACACGAATATAGCTTGTGGTATCCGCATTCTTATCTGCAAATGGCACGTGAAGGCAAGGACTGGCTCGAGAAGGAGGACAACTTCATCTTCAAGAAGCTCAAGGAGGGCAAGGAGGTGAGTGAGTTCAGTGAGCAGTTGAAGCGCAAGACCGAGTCCGTTCAGGCCCGCATGGAAGAGCTTTTCGCCAACATGCACGAGGAGAAGACCATTAATGAGATTGCTACCGAGTTGGGTATCGACAGTGCCAAGGTTGCCGCTATCCTCGGTAAGGAGGACGAGGCCGTCGAAGAAGCTGTCGGAGATGATCTAGGCGAAGATGAAGAGGTAGGTGAGGCTGAAGATGAAGAGGAGGAAGAACCCGCCCCACCAGCCAAGCCCGCTGCTGCGAGTTCCAAGACTCCCGTAAAGGAGACCCCGACTAAGGCTACTCCAGCCAAGGAGACCCCGACTAAGGCTACTCCAGCCAAGGAGACACCCGCCAAGGCCACTCCCGCGAAGGAGACACCAGTAAAGGCACCCCCTGTGAAGGAGACACCAGTAAAGGAGACCCCGGCTAAGCCCACTCCCGCCAAGGTCACTCCTACCAAGGATGCACCCAAACTCGAGGTAAAGAAGCCCGAAACGGAACTCGAGGCTTTGACTGAGATCGTCGAGCTTCTCAAGGCGCAGAACGCTCTCCTAGCCAAGAAGTAAACAAGCAACCCCGAGTAACGTAGGTATTTTTTGCACATTGGAGGTAAATTGATTAAGAAGATGTAAATATCTCCCGGTAATGTCCGCCCGGCGTGGTACTCGCTGGACCAACTCTGAAGAGACGAACGTCTTAGAAATGGTACAACAAGGTAAGTCCCGCTCTGAAATTGCCACAGCAATAGGTAGAACAAGTTACGCTATCTATTGTAGATTGTCCCATATCGCTACCGAAATGATCAGGGACGGGTCAACTCCGGAATCCGCAGCTAAGAAGACGGGTCTCACCGTGGATCAGTTACAGCAAGTGCCTCCATACAAATCAGAGAGGCCCTGTCAGGAATGTAAGGCTAATGAAGAGAAACTAAAGGAGATTTCGGCCAAGATAGATGAGCTAATTACTCTCCAGAAGCAAGTGCTACGCCTTGTATGATTTTTTATCCTAGTTCTTAGAATCCCACCCGGGCGATGGTTCTCATTTCCAGACGTGCGGGATGACAAAAGTGAATCAGTATCGGCACTTATCTCTTCATCGAGCTCTGCTCAATTGCATACCCTCTTGCATACATGGAACCCGCCACTCCCGCTCCCGTCTCACAGTTCCCGCGCGAAGGGCTCCCCTGGACCGACAAAGAAGTTCGATTCTTACTCAACGGACTCCAAAATGGGAATATCGTGGAGCAGCTCAACGTGAAGATGAAGCGCTCCATTCCCTCCATCGTTCAACACCTAGCGCAGCTCGCCCGTAATATGCACACCTTTGGTATCTCGGCCGAGGAGATCCATGAACGTACCACTCTGGACCTTGAAGTAGTGAACGAACTCATCTCTGGGAAAGAGACCCCACTGTTTGACTCCATGTACATGGAGATAACGAAGGATTCTGCTTGCGTAAGCCCCGCTGCTCACGTAAGCCCCGCTGCTCGCGTAAGCCCCACTCCCACACCGGCTCCCGTTACACCCGCCGCAGCTCTCGTTACACCTGCTTCTGAACCCATCGAAGTAAAGCCAGTCTCACGACATGGAGTTCGCTGGACCCCTGAGGAGGATCAACAGGTACTGGATTTGACCAGTCGTAAGGTATCTCGGGAGGAAATTGCTTCCATTATCGGTCGTACGCCTACCTCGATTATGTGCCGGCTGCGCGATCATGCGATCAAAATGATCCAGGAAGGGCAATCCATCGACGAAGTAGCTCCGAAGCTAGGTCTCGGGAAGCTGTACATCCAAGAGGGTATCAAACAAAAACAAGTAGCGGATGCATTCAAAGCCGAACGAGCCATGCAGAAGCAGGCCGCCCAGGCTGCTGTCATCACTCGGGCTCCCGCGCATGTCGTTACCGAGTTCAAACTAGACCAACTAATCACCCTCTGTACCGAGATAAGGGATCTTCTTCGCGACGTAACTGCTACTCGCGACGTAACTGCTACTCATGTCGGTCTTGCTCACGCCGGTAATTCATCTTCCTAAGGTTTGACGTTGTTTCCCCTTAGACATTTTTTACCCTGTTAAGAATCTGTTCCTCCGTAAGCTACTCTGCCAAGCGTCATGTCTAGCACCGGTACCTCGCATCAGTATGGTATCGATAAGGAAACGCGTCGGCGCACGCTCCCACCGCCGGGAATGCCGATGCAAGATGGTGAACCAGAGTCCGATAAGGTCCCGGATGATACCATTCTCACACCGGGTAACTGGGGTTATATCATCCTTACCCAAGATTCCCTGCACGCTATCTGTAATGAGATCAGTGCCATCACCAAGCGTCCGTTAGCTACCAGTAATGTCACCAATGTAATTAGCTTCGTACAGCGCTTGGCCGCTACTCGGTACAACAACCTAACCCTTAACCAGGCCCGGTCTGCCATTGCCAAGGACTATCTCCGTCGCACGCAAAGCGAGGTCAATGCTCTGAGCGAGACGGCCGATGTCGGTAAATTGGCCGGACTGGAGGATACGGGCCCTGCCGCCATGTCCGAGTACCAAAAACGAGAGCTGATGCAACTCTCCGGTCGTGAGAATCAGTACAAGTTTAGGGCCGCCGCTGACCGTCGCGGAAATGCGCTCGTTGATAAACAACGGGTAGAAGGTCTTCGCAGTTCGCCCGACAGTGTAGCCCCAGCCGCCAGCTTGCCCTATGGCCCAAACGGACCGCCTGGCCCCATCTCGAACTACAGCGGATTCAATCGCCCCAACCTAACGGGCGGATTCACGGGAGAGGGCCAGGGAAGTAATGCTGGCGCTGGCTCCATTGACGAGATGCTCAAGGTACTGATCCCGACGATGAAAGCAGTTAACGAAACCCTCGAACCCGATAGCATCTTGCGCCTACTGCACAGGCAGCGCGACATGTACAACACTTATGACAACATCACAATGGTGCGACAGAAGGTGCTCTTCGATAGCCGTAACAGCATCGTTAACGCTGGAGCAAATGAGATCAAGTGGTACATCCACACCGCCGGCCAGCAAGGACAGATGGGCGCCATTCGCATGGAAGATACCCTACAGCACTTCGTAGCGATTTCTATCGACCCTTTCTGGCTTCCCATTACCGACCTGAACGATGATTACTACGATACCATTCACATGAACATCAAGGAGCTCCAGCATCTGAACGTACCAGTTACCGAATACCTCGACCCGGGACAGAACCAACCAACCACTACTCACTACGTGTTCGAGTTTAACGTGAAGGAACGGCTGCTAAATCGGCTCTACCTGGTACCCAAGATGCGCACTTTCCTACTGCGAGAGCAAGTCGATCGTCTAGAACACCTCACTGTAGAATTCCGCACTCCTTTCGAACAGTTAGCTTTGCAGCCGGATCGTGTTTCCTTCACGATGACCTATGGCAATCCTACCTTGCTGACCAGCGCCCGGCCGCACAATCTGACCACGGCGGATCGAATCTACATCTACAACAGTGATAGCGGTAGTGCAAGCATTGATCTGCAGCTAATAAGGCAAGCTGGCTGGTACGTGAACCGCATCGACGATTTCACCATTAACATTGCCTTTGACACTAGTGCCTTGGGTGGCACGCAAACCGGAGTTCTACTATTCTTGGCCAGTAAGCGAGTCAGCTTCCAGCTGGAGTTCCTGTCGATGGATGCTTAGGTGCTATATTCCCTTCTGGTCTCGCGTCTCCTCTTCGAATCTGCGATTCTCGACGAGTCGACTCGCCCCGGGAATAAGACACCCGTTTCGTTCGCTGAGAGTCCGGGCATCGCGATGGAGACCTGTCTGTTGGCTTTGGGTGCTTCGAGGTGACTCCACTTTTTTATCATTTTTTCATCAGACACTTCCCCGACATTTTTCCCACCGGGTACCCTGACCTAACCCCTCTTGACATTTTCTTCGCCGGGTACCCTGACCTAACCTTCCCCCTTTCGACCTTTTTCTCATTTTTCGCACCACTTACTGATCGTCGTTATTGGCTCCGCCGGGTCGCGCGATCGGGCTGCGGGGAAAAGAGAGCTGGGGAGGTCCCTAGGGTTACTTTTTGAGAAAGTCATTTCCGGAGAGATTTTCCGCGCGGAGGCACTTTCGGGTGAAAAAAGAGGCTCCTATCGGGGTTGGAAGAGTGGCCGAGGGATCAAAAGCAGGTTCGGAGAGGCGCTCATAGGGTCTATTTTGGTCATGTTAGGCCGACCGGCAGACCCTTTCGGCGACCACGGATTTTCGATCCCGGGACCAAGTCGAGTTATTTTCGAGCGGCCAAAACTTTCTCCCCGCGCGGACCTCCCCCGGAGGGGTCGCTGAAGGCAGCGTCTATGAGTAAGTGTCGAGAGTGGAAGGCAGCGGTAGGAGATGAAAATGAGTCTCAAATGTAAGTGAAAGATCTGAGTCTGTAAGTCCTAGCAAATAAACACGGATGAAATGTCTGAGTCTATAAACACGGCGGAGCTACGTGTTAATTAGCGAAGAAAGGGGGATCCCATTGTCCAGGAGGATTTGCTCCTGCTGCTCCGCCAACTGCTTCACACTCATGATGATGCTGGACGTACTGGTATCATACATTTCAAACTCTAGGTAGCCGGTTTCGGTGGCGCGGATCGATTCTACTAGCCCGTTGAACTCCGCCAAGTTGCGAAACTTCTTCCCATTAACGGTTCTGACGATCTGATTCCGCGGCTCGTAGCCTTCCACTAGCGGACTGTCAATAATGTCGCTCAGTACCACGTACCGCTCATCCGAACTACTAATCCAAGTGTTTAGGCCGATGCTGATCAGATGTTGAGTATTTCCATCCCGGTTTTGATGTTTTTCGTCAATGAGCGGCCAGCTCAAGGTTACGAATACTAGGCCACCGACGACCACATAGCCCTCGGCCTGCTCGTGGGAGTACATGTACGGCACCGGACGATGCAGCCGGCCTACCTTGACTGCTACTCGCGTCTTTTTCCCACCGCGGATAAGGCCCAAGCTTACTTCCTCACCCTGGATTATAAGGCTATAGCCGGCGTGCCAAGGTACCACTTCTCCCGAGCTCATCTTAACTAGCTCGTCCAGGAAGATGCGGCCGTCACTATCGATAGGGGCTTTGCCAACGTGCGTGAGAATGTCGCCAACCATCACTAGAGGTTCTTGTGATTCTGTAACTAAGATGCCCGGGTCACTGTCTTTGAGCCCATACCGCTCTCGCATCGCCGGATTAATGATCGACTGGGTCGTGAAACTCATACTGCCGAGCCCCTGGTGTGGGATCCCGGCCGCGAATTTCTCGATGACGTAATTGAGGAACAAAGTTGGGATCATGTAGCCCATGTTTTGGGTCCGCGAGTCATCTTCACCGGCAAAGGCGATGCCTACCACTTGCCCCTTAGCGTTTACCACCGGCCCACCGCTATTGCCAAAGTTAATCGGTGCATCTACTTGAATGGCGATACCACGGGTTAGACCGAGATAAGGGATGATCTGGATTCGATTTACGGCGCCGATCGCAATGCTGACGTTCAATCCGCCCAAAGGATAGCCGATAACGTACACATCTTCGAGTTTCTTGGGCATCTCAGCAATGGGGAGCGCCGGTAGCTCCTTGAGGAACTTTTCATCCGCTTCTAGGATCGCCAGATCGCATTCTTCTACCGAATAGACCACTTTAGCGGGGACATTTTGGGAGGAGCCAGCGTGATGGAGTTGAATCTTGATTGGATTCCGTACACAATGCACGTTGGTGATGATGTATTTTTTACCCTTAATTGAGACGCAGAAGCCACTACCGGTGCCGCGACCCCGCTCAGAACGAATCCAAGGGTGTGTATAGTTGGGGTAAACGTGCTCGGTGATGGTTTGGATCACACTTCGTTGCACCTTGAGCAAGGTTGCCTTGGCCTTACTGGAGAGCATTTTTCACAAGTGTGTGATTCCGAAAACAAGTGTATGAGTTTCCGAATGTTGTATTCTTGGCGCCACAAATTCCCTCACGTGCTAATTCAGCGGATATGCGAATTCGAGGATACAAAAGTTGAATATGATACCTGACTTAACTTACCCCTCTCCGAAAGATGGTGGGCTGCGGTTTCTGGATCAACGGCAAGAAGCTCGAACTGACCATTACCGGTACGTGTATGCGTATCGAGAGCGAGATAGACACCTCGTTTGCGCATCGTGGATGTTTTTACCTGCTCCAAAAGCTGGCCGAGGACCTCCGGGCGCGTAAGTTTACAGCTCGCAAGATCTCAACTAACATCCTAGGTGATGTAGTGATGGATCCGCACCCGGTCCTTCGGGAAGGTATATTTGGGCCTATTGTTACGATGTTCGACGGTGAATTCGTCCTGAACATGCGCGAAGTGAGCGACTATGAGTTCTGTATTGCGCTACTGAGGGATACTGCCAAAGTGGTACAGGAGTTTCTCACGCTCAACATGTTATCGGTAGTGAAGCCTGCTAGCCCGGCTAAGGAGCCAATTTACGCGATCAAGGATGGCTTGGATGTGGTTTATATCACTTACGGATCAGCTTCCTTCAAGATCCCATTGAAGCATGCACCGGCATTGGTAGAGAAGTTGGCCGAAATTAGTCCCGGATATCTTCCCTTCAATAAGAGCCTAGGTAAGTATGAGAGCCTCAGCTTTATCTACGCTGAGCGCTATCAGCATTGCCAGGTACGTTACGAGTCCCCCACTTGTTTCCAAACTCTCGACTTGTACTATGAGCACCTGCCGGAACTCCTCGCCCTACTGTACGAAGCCTTGGGTATGAAGCCGATGGGAGGGATTTACTATACTGAGCCGGAATCTCGTCACGCGAAACCGCTCAAGCAGATCCCGAGCGTCCACTTGGGTAACATTCATTTGACCATTCCCGAGAACAGCGTCACACCGATAAATATCGTTACGCTACGGGATTTGTTCTACGATATCAGTGAGCGACGCTTCCAACGTCCTCACAGTATCAACCTAGGTCCGGCTGGGGCTGCTAGCGAGCGGGGCTTACGCGAGCTTCGCATCTCCCTAGACCTGCATTCTAGGGGTGGTGGTTTGGTCCTACGCGTGGGAAAGTACCTTCGCTTCCGTTTGATGGATCCTAAGGAGGCAGGGAATTGCCTTAGCTTCCTGCAGACATTCATTCAGGAGGCGGAAAGACAAATCACATCGAATGACAGTGTATCAGTCGAGAGATACGAGATACCCAGCATAAGCTTGGATTTCCAGCTAGGTATGGGGTATATCTACGGTAGTCGAGTGGGATTCTCGACAAGTCAGGGTCTCTTGCTAGATAATAAGCTAGTGGAAGCGAATTTCATGTTCCCCGAGCTGCTTAAGGTCAAGAACATCAACTGGCTGGTACCTCTGGTTATTGCTGAGGTACAGCTGGAAGAGGGGAGGGTGGCGCTAAGGACCACCGGCCTGTATCGCGAAGTGGACTTGCATTTCATAGCTAGAAAGTCCGAGCAGCACCTAATTCTCGGCCTAGAGCAAGTGATGACGTTCCTGCGAGAGGTGAACAAGCATACGAAGGCGGGAAACAGTCGCGAGAAGGAGTTCGTCAAGCTGGAGAAAGAGCTAGAGGCCTGTTTCAGTAACGAGATCGCCGAAGTGGATTCCGTGAATACGCGAGTGGATTCAGATGACGAAGATGATGACGAGGATGACGATGTGATGCCACCCTTGGAAGAGGCGCCGAGCATTCCCAAGCTGCCAATAATGGACACCCGTAGCTGGTATGGCTTACGTCCAGAGGAGCGAGAACAGCTCGTTGCTTACATCATTTCAGCTCCGTCCGATGTTCGCCAAGCCCTCTCCAAGGTCGCTCTGGCCGGGCTCGAGAGCGTGTCTGATTCTCTCTAAGGTCTTCTGGGTAAAAAACGATACTCTTCTCGATTTCTGGAGAATGAGATTACTTTTTTGACTTCGCGGTGGCTTTGGAGGTGGTCTTGGAAACGGCTACGGTGGTGGTCTTCGAAGCTACTGTTAGCGTTGTACTCTTGGGTTCTACGGTGGTAGTCGCCTTGGCAGCGGCAGCACGAGTGATTCGAGGGGTGGGTCCTGGCGGCTCGACCACTTTCTCTTCCTTTTTTGGTACTATGGCTTTCTCTTCCTTTTTTGGCACACCTGCTTTCTCTTCCTTTTTCGGAGCCACTACTGTGATAGTACCTTGCAGACGTTTCTCCAGGGTTCGAGTGAGATCTTCGGTACTCTTTCCTCGCAGACAGTCATAGTCGTAAACCATCTCACACAAGACGCGCCAATCGTGCTCGGATGGATCGGATTGGTACCCGGATTCCTTGAAGCGAATACTGCGATACAAGTCCAAGAGCGTGGCATGTTGAATCTGATAGTCCAAGACACGAAAGATACGCCGCTCCAGTAACACTAGTTCTGTTTGTCCATAATCGCGGACAAAGTCATCAATGTTTACGCATACTACGTCCATGTACTTGCTGCACATATAGATAATACAGGCACAGATGATCGCCAAGTTATGCGAGGTAATCTTGGGCCGAGCGCGGCATACGTAACGATCAAAGACGTCGATGCACAAGAATACAGTGGAGGGCCCCATGACCCCGGCCGGACTGTTCCTACCATACTCAAACATGTACTCCACATACTTGGCTCGAGCCGAGGGCGACATGTAATGCGGTTCCGGGGGATGCCGAGCTGATAAGCGAACTTCTGAGATGTAGGGTGGTACTGGGAGACCGTTAAAGAAAGGGTGGCGCAGTGCTGTATCAGCATCGGGTCGCTTGCTTGGATCTAGGTTCAATAAGCTCTCGATGAGGTCCTGGTAGCTGCGGAGACGCGCAATCATCATGGGGTCAGTCAGTGTATAGTCGTAAAAGGCCGGCAGTTTGAAATAGCTCTGCGTGTTGCACTTTTCGATCTTGAAACTGTCCAGGTTGAGCGCTTGGAGTAGCGGCTCCGTGGTGGGTACAATGCTCAGGATTCGCGACATGGTGATAATTTCAGTTTCACCATCGAACAGGATCTTTCCAGTGATGATCTCTACTCCGAGCGCTCCGATACTCCACATATCGATTGCTTGAGAGTAGATCTCCACGTTGGCAGCAAAGAGCTCAATGGCACGATAGTACAGAGTGCAAATCTTGGCACTGTTGTGATGTTCATTCATAACGGCCAGGAGCTTACAGAGGCCTAGGTCACAGATCGTTACGTGCGGCTTGGCTGAGTCTGGGTTAAGAATTAGAATGTTGTCGGGTTTGAGATCTCGATGAATGCCAAATGACAGGTGAATGTACCGCACGGCTGAAAGGACTTGCTGCATGATGATTTGCACTTGCGAGATCCGGTGTTGGTACGGATGCCTCTTGATGTACTCACGTAGGTCGATCCCACAGTGTGGCATTACCATTTCGATGTCTTGGTCATCATCAATACCGCGTACTTCGACGAGTTTTACGATGTTGGGGTGATCTAGGATCTTAATCATGCTCAACTCTCGTAAAACCTGGTGCGGGATATCTACGCCTCGAATATCGGTGAATCTCTTCACTGCATACTGCTTACCTCGGTTGGTCTCCAAAAATACGGAGCCAAAGCCACCGGTGCCTAACAGACGCCGCGTAGTCTTGGAGCTAGAACTACTCTTACTAGTTTGACGACGCATTGACGGTGTACATTCAGGGATTATACGGCTGTGTTCCTATTCAGTTTTCATTCTTCAAAAAAGAAACTCAAAGCTTAATGTCGGCGAGGATCCATTCCACTCGTGTCCTCACTAGTTCCAGGTGTTGATCTCGGGCAGATTCGACCGTACGAGGGCCCATCGTGGGACCGTAGGAGTATGAGTCAGTCGGGTTATGAATCGAATTCGGATTCACTCTACTAAATATTAGCTTGGCTACTCGACGATCGTAGTGTTGGCTTATGGTTTCCAGGCTCCAGGTGTCTAATCGATAAGTGTGAGTGTCCCAGGTCATTATAACTCGTAGTACATCAATGCGGGTCCACATCAAGAGGGCCAAGAAGAATTTCCTAGAGTTGTTCGCCATTCCTAGAACCTTGCTAATACTGTGAGCGGGTTGCGAGTAAATGCGCTGCTCGTAGACACGACGGGCAATCTGACACAGCTGTACCTTGGGTAAGAATCGAACGAAATCCCATGAGCCACTAGGAGGAAGAGGCTCCGAGCCAGGTAGTTCGTAAGCATAGACGGGCGTGAGAAGCTGCTTTCGCAGGGTACTTGGGATTCGCTTGGTGTATCCTGATGGTTTGAGCATATTCACTGATATTTCTCTGTATTCGCTCAGAGTAATTATCCGTACAGATACATTCAAATTGTCCGGCTGGGTGACCGGGACACAAAAGATACAGGGATGCTTCGCATAGCGATCGTGGTGATCCTAGCACTGGTATTAATCTGGTTTGCTGGCCTCACCGCGGTAGTTGTAGGCGTCGGGACCAGTTTACTCTGTTATACCATCCACGAATTGATTTTATTTGAGGAAGATACCAATACAGTAACCGGTAGTAGTGAGATGGACGCCCCTAACGTGACACCCAAAGCAGCCAGTGAAACTCCCAAGGAACTCATGTCTTACATGCGGCCCTGCCGTAATACGGACCAACAATACTTGTACCTGATGCCCGCCGACTTTACCAAGCACCGCGATGCGGCTGTCACCTGGCTACGTGAGAACTTCCCAGTCAAAAAACTCTCTATATGCCCGAAGACCTTGCCCAAGATGATGGAGAACATTCGCAACTACGTGCCAATCTTTCAGAGCAACTTCTTCAAGATTCCCAACTTGAACTTCGGAGCCTTCAAGCGCGAGGGTATTAGTATGGACTACTTCGGTGACGAAAAAGCGGGTAGACCTTGCTTGCTGCTCAACGAACGTAAGTACTACGAATCCATGAACCTACTTCCAGAGTACTTCATGGACTTGGAACGCATGCGTGTGCGTCGCCAAGATGCCCGACTAAGCCCACTGGACGATTATCGCACCAATACCGCGCAACTCGCGGATTCGTGTATGCAAAAGTACGGACACTTGGACGCTTTCACTCTACGTGAGACCGTGTATGAGAATACACGCGAAGCTACCGAGTTCAAGCCTAGCGTTTTGGCGGCCCTGTTGTTTAAATTCGGACTGAACGAGAAGTCCCGAGTGTTGGATTTCTGCGCTGGGCGTGGATCGCGTTTAGCGGCCTGCATCTCCAAGGGCGTTGGATATGTCGGAGTGGATCCCGATAAGTCATTGCATCCAGTCTACAAGGAAATGATCGATACCTTGGCTAAGGAGCCCAAGAAATACCAGATGGTATGCGCTAAGGCTCAGGAGCTCACGTTAGAAGCCGGTGAGGAGTTCGATATGGTCATGACGAGTCCACCGTACGGTACTTTGGAGCATTACAGCGACGATTCCTCACAGTCGGATGTAGAATTCCCAACCCGAGATAGCTGGTTGAACGGGTTCTTGATCCCAAGTATCGCCCGTGCCACCCAGTATCTACGCTCGGGAGGACACGTGATCATTAACATCAACGATCCGGGTAGAAGTGTCCAAGGGCGTTGGGAATACGTATTGTTAATGCTGGTCAAGATACGTGATTCGAAGGATCCGGAGCTACGCAAACTGAAGTACTTGGGCATGATCGGTTACGCCGAGCCCGGAAAACCTGCTCAGCCGATGTGGGTCTGGACCAAGGGTAAGTGAATCCCTAGGGTATCTCTTTTTTGAAAAGACGCGGGATGATTTTTTACGCATGAGTAGAAGGCTACTCGAATCTCCAGGAAGACGAAAGAGGAGAATTTGAATATTTATTGACCTATATTCTCTACTGCAAACTTTGTTTCTCTAGGAGATCTGTAATGTCAAACTGGCTCGGAACCTATGAATTGGATGGACTAATTCGAGATGGTTCCGAGGGTGCTGTTCATTCGGCCCGCGATACCCGTGATGGGAAACGTGTGGCCGTGAAGATTGTTAAGATGCTTACCGCTAGCACTAGACGCCGTTGCTTCGAAGAGGCCGCCCTAGTTCGCGAGTGTAAGCATCCCAACGTAATCCAGTTCCGTGCACATGCAATCAACACGGCTGAGAACTCCTCAGCGTTGGTCATGGACTTGGCGGAACAAGATTACTTGGACGTTATCAATGAGCGTGGCTCAGCATTCGAAACTTCCCAAATTCTGGAGGAGTTTCGCCAGATCGTAACTGCAGTAGACTACATTCATAGTCTCGGTATCGCACACTTGGACCTCAAGCCGGAGAACATCCTGGTAGTAGGTGGCGTCTTGAAGCTCGCGGACTTCTCCTTTGGAGTACGTTCGGCTGATTTGCGTCAATGCGTCCCAGCGTGCGGTACCCCGGGGTACGTGGCTCCTGAAATGTACACTCCCTTCCCCTATATTAGGCCCAAGTTAGTAGATATTTATTCCCTCGGCGTTGTACTGTACGTGGTGACACAGCAAGCGATCCCCTATTTTGGCTACAGCCGTGAGCAGATGGCCTACGCCGCGGCGAATGTACCTATCACTTTCGTCAAGGCGATCGATACATCGCTGGAGAGTTTGATCCTCGACATGACCTACGTGGACCCCACCTGCCGCCCGAGCACCACTGAGATTTTAATACGCTTTCGCTAATTAACACGTAGCTGCGCGTCTGAAGCCGCTCCGCCGTGTTAATAGACTCAACTTGGATCATAGAGGAAGCAAAGACTCAAATTAGTTCACATACATGCTACTTCATACATTTACACGAGTTTGCATTTTTTATCTCATAGTTTTCTCTAGTGATACAAGAGGTGTCTTATCCTTAGGGCAAACGGCTCGTCGAGAATCGTAGATTCGAAGAGGAGCTGTGCGTCCCGGCGGATATAGCACCAAAATGGGCTGCCGAGCGAAGTTTGGGATCCAGAGCCTTGGCAGATTCTACTACGACTTGGATTCCATCAAGGTGCGAAAGTGCGTGGTACCTTTCATCATTTGGGTTAAAGAACACCTAGAGACACTTAAAGAGGCTGTGAGTACGGCTCAGGATAATTTCGTGGTCGATTCTCGCCGGTTTTACTTCAGCGGGGTGGAACTGGACGATGAGGAGAGTTGCTTCTGTATCGATTTGGACAAGGGTCGCTGGCGTGAGTTAGGTTACACCCCGTACTACTTGGATTGGCCAGAGGTATGGGAGTTTTGCCGCTTCTCTGCGCAAAAGTACACGATTATGTGGGATCAGGTGCCGAATTGGGAGATATATAGATCCTCTCGTGCCGGACCAGTTTCCGTTTTAAAAAGTGAATAACCTGTATCAGTATTGGAATTCACGTAACATGGCCCAGATTGACCATGGCGGGATACCCGAAGACGAACCTATTATGCAGAACGCTAGGATTCAAGCCGGGGTGATTTACTTCCCGAAGGAGAATTGCCAGGCCTGTCACGTTCTGACCTCGGAACTGTATGCGCGTACCCTGGAGGGAAAAAAGTACTGCATTGACTGCCTGAATAAGGGCGCCGGAGTCGATGAATACCTAAACACTGGGCTCGAGAACATGGTCGGGGAAGAACTGAAGGCTCGGGCTCGCAAGAACGGCTTCATCCAGTAGATCTGAGGGGTAACCCCTCGCATATATGCGAATTTGAACTTCCCAAAGAGCTGAGAGTTACCGTTTGAGCTTTTTTACCTGACTTTGTACCACGAAGTAATCTGGGTGGTCTGAGAAGATCTCCTCGTAGGCTTGTAGGTCGGGATTGAGCTCCAGTACGTGAATTCCATCGGCGTCTACATAGTACATGTACTCGGCTTCCCCGATGCGAATACTCTTGGCCTTGATCTTACTCTCCTTGAGGGGTCTACAAGTGTCCGGTGAGGCCAGATCCACTCCGAGATCGTTCTGGAAGAGTGGTTCGTTGGTGGGGGCGCACATGCGGCAATGATATTTCACAGAGATCGCGTCGCTAGATCTCTGTGAAGGATGATGTACACTGCAGTCGATGCTGGCCTCCTCGATGGCTAGTAGGAAACTGTCGATGAGTACCTTGTTGCGCAGACCAGTCAGGTACAGATGAACATCGGTCGTTGCTTCAGTGAACAGCCCGGTCTTGTTGCGTGGATATTCGGCCAAGTACAAGTATGGTTGCACGAATCTACGCTTGGTGGCTTGGTCATCGAAAGCGGCAAAACGTACGGCGCGGCTCCAGAACTGATTAAGTCGGGCCAAATGCCAGTAAGGTTCCATCGCGTGGAGATGTGTGGTACCCTTGGTGTCGATACCCTCCGCTCCAGTGGCCGTAACGAGCAACATCGCGATCACTTTGCCTTGTCGATTGTCCGGTTGGTTATAGATGCGCAGGTTTTCCGCTCGTTGTTCGATGGGTACTTCACCCGAGAACATTGCATAGGCGGGTACTTTGCCTCGCTCAGCGGCTGAGATCTTGGTAATATCTTGAAACCCGTAGTATTGTAGAGCACGGGCTACCATATCTACCCCTGACTCTCGGAACTGTGAGTAAACGAGCCCCGGGCCGTCGATTAACTCCTTGGATTCGGGTTTGGGTAGCTTGGCAGCATGGGCGCGGAAGGGTTCGAGACTCTTGACCCAAGGCAAATGCACTGACAATCGACATAGCATCGTGAAGACCTTCGGGGACCACATCGGGAGGCCTTCAACTTGCGTCTTCACTTTTGTATTCGTTTTCGGTTTGGCTTCGAGGTCCTTAATTTTCCCGCCCTTCTTTACCGGGTTTGGCTTGATCTTTTTTCCACTCTTGGGGTTAGTGGGCTCCGTGGGGACACGGGTCGCGAGATTAGCGGGTTTATTTGATAAAGACGCGAGATTAGCGGGTTTATTTGATAAAGACGCGAGATTAGCGACGTTAGGCGCGAGTGGTAGGATCCGCTCGATGGTCTCCGCCTCGGCCTTCCAATCCACTGCAAAGACACTCTCGGGCAGCTTATCGGGATGTTTGATAAGGATTTGCTTGCCCTTTTCGTCTACCTTGCGTTCCATGGCCTCTTCTGGATAGACAATGTTACTGAACTGTCGACTGCGAACTCGATAGGTGCTACTAGGGCCTTGCCCTTTTGAGAGCCCTTTCGGCTGTGGACGAATCATTGCACGTTTCATCTCCGCTACTTCGCGTTCACGAGCCTCCGCGTAGGCACCAAATTGCCGCGAACTCATCGGAATGCGATCAATGCGGAGCGGATTCAGGGTCGGGAAGTGCTCGCGAAGCTTCTCGGCTTCTTTGCTCTCGGCATGAGAAGGATGATAGGTGCTCGTTAGCCCAATGATACGGTTCTGGAACTTACCCTTGTTTTGAACGACCGGGAGACGCAGCTTCTGCTCGGATCCAACTAGTTCCATCGGGTCATCATCGGGGTTCATATCGGGATCGTCAGGACAGAAACTCTTGCTGAAGATCGAGTAGTCCTCCCCGAAAAGTGTCACTGATTTGTTTCGATCTAGGTAACCTGCCAACATGTTGAAGCCCAGCGCCACTTCGAAGGGATTGTTAATGATCGGACTACCGGTCATGAAAACGATACGAATTCGTTCCGCGCTCATGATGAGGTGGTAGAGTCGCACCGCATTGTTACTACCGTTCACGATACTGTTGAAGAAGTTGTGAGCTTCATCGACTACTAAAACGCAATCATCGAGGTTAACAATGGCCTCGGAATGTCCGAGATCTAGCCCCAGTTCGTCACCAATGTCTATTTGATCTTGCACCGTTTGACTCCGGGCTACTTGATCGTACATGTTACTAGCATTAAGGGAGATCATGGTGTAACGCTCCTTCAAGTACTTTTGGAATTCCTCTTCGGACATCTTTCGACCAGTGAAGTTAGTGTACTCGCGAAGCGTGTCGACGGCATTGGAGTGTAGGGATTTGTTAGCCAGGAAGACCACCTTGTACTCGGGGTACTTTTCCAAGATGCCCTCGCAGATGCTAATCCCGAGACGCGTTTTACCGGCACCCATGCCATGATTGATGAGGATTCCACGTAAATTCTTGTTCGTGGCTCGAAGTACATAATCGAGGACCAGTTTTTGATGATATTGTAGGTTCGGGGTATCCTTGGGAATGGTTAGGATAAAGTCATGCAGAGCTTTGGAATAGCTAGTATTGTTACGATCCCGGAGCAGATCGGTAGCGGGCGGTAGGGTCTCGGTCATTGAATGGCGCCGAGTATTTAATCCGAGCGAAAGTGTTTCTGTTGCGAATTATAACTTCTCTCAAATCCCTCCTTCCAGAGATAGATCTCTGGAAAATTTGAGAGAGAGGATAAACGTCTGCGTCTATCTTTGTGAAGCTCTCACGTGAAACTCTCGGAGATCTATCTCTGAGAAAATGGGTCTCGGTGTATCGATAGGAGTGGGCCTGGCGGTACTGATCCTTTTGGTGATTGTCCTAGGCTACATCCTAATTCGTAAAGGTACAGAGAACATGGACACGGCTGGCTTTGCCTCGGGTGTCAAAGCAGTAATGGAAGCCCCGACTAATCACGATTCGGGTAAATCGTTCGGCGAAATGACGGAAGGGGAGAAGGTACAGTTCATTATCGACACTTACTTTTCACAGCGTACCGATGACGAGGGTGCCGAAACACGTACCAAGGAAGATGAATATATCAACTCGCTCCCGGTATCGGATCAAGGGTGCACGGATAACTACGATGATTGCGCCTTGTGGGCGGCCAACGGTGAATGTACTGTCAATCCAGAGTACATGTTGTACAATTGTGCAAAGTCGTGTAAGGCTTGCTCGCTATCGCCACAACAAAAACACAATGTTACCGTCATTTATAACAAGCGGGAACCAGCGCGTTGCGTTAATCACGGCGAGAATTATCCCGGTAACTTCCCTTACCTCAACCGTATCTACGACTACAACTTAAACTACGAATAAGAATCGTCGGTGACGCGATTTTTTACCGAGGTGCTCGGAAGTGACGAACCGTGGTATTATTTTTATTAGTCCACTCTTCTACGCTGTCTAATATACCTCTGCCTTCGTGTATATCGTTCGCAGGTACCCGAGACCCTTGTGAAGATGAACTCCCTCGCTATTCTGATCGTGGCTGTGGCCATTGCCTGTATTGCTAGTGCCACCCCGGCTAACCGCTTGGCCTTGCCCCCGATGCCTCTGCGCCTCCCTGTAGCTTCGACGGCAGCCTCTACTTACGCCGTACCGGCCTCTTGTGGTATTCAGCTCTTCACTGGTACTACTTCTACCTGGACTCTTCCCCTCAGCTATACCAACGGTGGTAACACCTCTACTGGCGAGCTCCTCTGGGTTCGTAACGCTGGCTCTGGCTCCATCACGGTGAACCCCGTTTCCCCCGATACTATTCGCGGTGGCGCTCTCACCGTTGCTACCACCAACATGGCCCTCCTCACCCTCAGTGGTAACCAGTGGGTCGTCCTCTCCACCGCGGCCGGTCTTCCTTAAACTTTGGGTTTTAAGTTCTTATCATAGACTTTGAGATGCGACCCTGTCCTTGAAAAAATACAACTACTTTTTTGACGTGGCTAGCCTCAGATGTTCGCAGCTTGGTTTAATGATGCTAGACGTTCTACATAAGGGCTTTTTAACTACAACGCGCGAGTCACTTCCGGTCATTTGTGACTCGCTCGGAGAGAAGATGCAAACTAGGGAAGATAACGTGCGACGTATCTGCAGAAAGCGCGATGAATCTACACACCTCCAGCTAATCCAAAAAAGTTAGCTAGAAGAGCGTCTTACTTAGCTTATTGAAGAAATTTCTTCGACAAGCTGTGTATAGCGCTCAATTCAGCACCCAGAAAGACACGTAGAGATTCCCGCTCAGAGCATTCGTGGTATGGGTGTTACAGAGCTCAATCGTGAAGCTACCAGTGGAAGATCCAGCGGTATTGGCACGTGCGACTACGGGAAACCCGTTCGTGAACTTAGTTCCAGTGTAGCTCTGAATGGTTAGTTGTACCTGTGAAGCGGCTACTACGTTCGTGTTAGTCACTACGGCAGTGGCGCAAGTAACGGCGGCCGTGTTGACAGTAAACGACAACATCCCACTTGCGGCATTTGCCGTCACGGCTCCGAAAGCTTGCAGAGTTGGGTTAGAGATAGTGGTACTAATAGCTCCTGTGGCTACATTAGTAGGTGCATTACCTGAACCCACTCCAAGATACTGTGGTACGCGAAGTGCAGTACCGGCATTGAAGGTCCAGGCGTTAGCGGCGGCGCGATTCAGGCAGGTATCATAAGCCGCGCCGGTGCAGTAGGAGCCGGTATCCGAGGGTAGACGAAGGTGCAACGGATACGTCGTAGAGCCTAAGACAAACTGGTTGGCAGCCGTACAAGTCGACTGACGCCCATTGGTATGGCAATAGCTGTATGTATTCAGAGATCCAGCATCATTACCTATATGAGCGCAGAAATGCCCACTATTGTTTCTAGCAGCCCCCCACTCCAACGGCATATGTATGATCTCCGGTATTGAACTCACATGATGAAGCCCCGGCACATATTGCGTTAGCCCCGGTGTTATCGGCTCCCGTCGATACTCCTATGAATATGGCGTTGTTTCTTATGTTTCTACGTCCAGCTCCACTCCCAACGATGACACAGGCACCGGCGGTGTTATTCTCTCCGGCATTAGTGCCGATATTGACCGTATTTCCACCCCGTGAATTGGCACCAGCTCGGTTTCCAATATTAACCCCATTATTTCCCGTAGTCTCAGCACCGGCACCAGTGCCAATATTGGTGAGGTTTTGAGCCGCACTGTTTTTGCCGGCACCCCTGCCTATGTTTACTCCATCCCAGCCAACACATGACCCCGATACATTGTTATCGCAGATCATATTGGGAGGAGGATTATCAGTATCCAGGCCTATCTGTACGGTAAATACATCTGGTGTTTCCGCTGGCGCGGTGTTCGTACCACGATACATGTATATCCATTGCCCGGCTTGAGAGGAAGACGATGCCGAGATAATCGCCCAATTAGGATATCCGGACAGAATTTCCACGACTGTGTCAGCAGGAATGAGATATTGTGAAGAGCCCTCGATGGTCTCGGGTGAGGTAGGGGTAATGGTAATATCTTTAGGTCCGTAGTTACGAATGATGAGAAACTCGCCAGGATAGGTTTGTCCACCATTCCCAATCGTAAGGGGTAAGATCCATTCTGTCGCTACAGGTACAGTAGCATAAAAAGCCCCTAACCACACTGGTACCTCGAAAGTATCGTTCGAGTATACTGTTTGGGTCGGAATGTGGAGCGGTATGGTTCTTCCGAGGTGAATCTCGGTATCAAAGCCGGGACGTGTTGCCAGAACCAACGCTGCGAACATTAATAAGAATAGAGTTCTCATTTCCGGAACGTTGACGAACAATACTCAAGCGGACAAAAAATAAAGAATAGTTAATCACTCGTCGTTAAGACGAAGCTTAATTCAGCGCCCAGAAGGCCACATACAAGTTACCACTCAAGGCATTCGTCGCATGCATGTTACACAAGTTCAGGGTAAACGAACCGGCACTACTTCCTGCAGTATCTTCACGTGTCACTGCTGGCATCCCGTTGGTCATATAAGTACCAGTGTACTTTTGTATCGTCAGAATGACCTCGGATCCGGCAACAACATTAGTATTGGTTATTACAGCCGTGGAACAAGATACGGCACTAGTGCTTACCGTAAACGCTAACACTCCGGAGGCCGCGTTAGCCGTTACTGCTCCGAATGCCTGTAGAGTAGGCGTCGCCTTGGTCGTGGTAAAAGCCCCGTCATTAGTGTTCGAGGGCGCCGCACTGGAACCCGCACTCAGATAGCCAGGTACTCGAAGATCCTGACCTGTGCCGAAGGTCCAAGCCCCAGCGGCCGCGCGCCACATGCATACATCGCCCGCTGTACCCGCACAGAAGCCACCACTAGGACTAGCATCGTTGTTTGCAGCCCAAAGACAGTAGTTATTCACTCCACCGTTCGAAGCCACCGGGCATTGGAAGATCACAGAGTTTGTCAAGGTACCACTGCTGGGTGTGCTTTGCCCGGCGCCCAAGAACTGCACATAGTTGGTCACCGTAGCTCCACCAGTGATTCCGATCGCGATTCCTCGATAGGCTGTGATGGTGGTCTTAGCAATGCTGCTGGAGTAAACTACAGTTCCAAAATAGGCGTCAATGTTACCCGAGATGGCACCCGATCCACCCTGGATTAGCACCGAGGATGAAGTACCGCGAAGATGCGTGACCGTATTAGTACCCGAGTGCGCGATAGTAGAGGAGACCCCGATGTAGTTACCCAACGCACCGGTACTGTAAGCATCGTCGACATCGTTGCGAATGCCCCAAGCACTGGCCCCACCACCGGTGAAAGCCAAGCTAACGGCAGCGCGAATACCCTGCTGGGCATTACTAGTACCGTTCAGGATCTTGACAATAGAGACTACCGATTCTCCAGAAGTCGGGCTACCTATCGTGAAGGAGTTAGTAGCGGTTAGATCGCCGCACTCCTTTCGAGTGGGGTCAGTGGTACCAACGGCCAGCCAGCAGGAGGCAGAGGCGTTCTGTACCTGTAAGAAGTCAAAATTACCGTCAGAGCCTTCCGTGCCGAACGTGCTGGAGATAACGAGCCAATCTTCCGCGCTTAGGATCGAGACGGTGGACTCGGCGACGATCAAGAAGCTATCCAAACCCTGAATGGTCTCCGGGTCCTCGGTATGCAGCGTGATGTTATAGGGGCCGCGGTTCTGGATCACGAGGGTAGTTCCAGCATTGGTACGACCGCCGTTTAGATACGTCAGGGGTAAAAACCAATCGGAGGTCTCATTAACGGAAGCTACGTACCCGCCGAGCCACCAGGGCACCTCATAGACCGGCATCGGCGGGACGATTTGCATCGGGACATGAGGGACTGTAGGGACAGACTTGACGGCCAGGGCAAGAGTGAATAGTAAAATGAGGAGACGCATGATGGAAGATTCACTCACGTATTCACGTAGCTAAAAAAGTGTGAACGGGATATTCGAGGTAGGGATCAGACTCTTGGGCTAGTGCGCGGACTCTCTGTCATGTTAAAAGGACCACGCGCGAGTCACTTCTTGGGTTTGTGGTTCGCCCGGAGAGAAGTCACAAAATAACGGAAGTTTCGGTAGATCCATCTACCGAAGGCGCGATGTCCCAACCCATTTAGAAAAATGTGAATATGATACAACCGTATACACCAGCGCGCATGGCCCAAATCCCAGCTCACGATTCCGAGCAGCCCCTGTTTATCTACTTCCCAACAGAGAACTGCCAAGCTTGTAACGTCGCCACGTCAGAGCTCTACTCTCGCACGTTCAACGGTAAGAAATACTGCACCGACTGCCTTAAGAAGGGCGCCGGCATCGAAGAATACACCGGAACCCTCTTTGAAGCAGTTGTCAGCGAAGAGCTGAAGGAGCGCGCCCGCAAGAACGGTTTCCTGAAGCCATCCGAGTAGCGTTAGGTGCTATATTCGACTTTGTGTTCGAACGACGTGGCAAAAAATAGTTAGCAAGGGGTGCGTCTTTTTTGTCTTAGTTACACCATAACTAAGACAAAGTCAAATATAGCGCACGAGCTTAATTCAATACCCAGAAGGCAATGTACAAGTTACCGTTCAGAGCGTTTGTAGCATGATCATTGCAGATCTGCAGGTTGAAGTTACCCGAGGAAGAACCCGCCGTGTCCTCGCGAGAGACGGAAGGACGCCCGTTAGTGAATTGAGCGCCTGTGTATTTTTGTATCGTCAAGATAACTTCCGAACCTGCCACGACATTAGAGTTCGTTACAATCGCAGAGGAGCAAGAGGCAGCCGCTGTAGACACGGTAAACGCCAAAACTCCCGATGCTGCATTAGCAGTAACAGCTCCAAATGCCTGCAGGGTAGGTGTCACCTTCGTGGTACTAATAGCTCCGGCAGCTGTGTTGGCAGGAGCAGCGATGGAGCCGAAGCTACCGTAGCCTGCCGTTCGCTGACTACCAGTATTGCATTTGGTATTGATAGCACATCGATACTCGAAGAATTCAAAGTTACCCCAAGCAATGCCTCCCGCGGATGTTGCGCCAGTGTCACTGAGCTGAAGTGCTATTTTATTTGTCGCGGTAGTAGGAGCTGATATTCTCAATCCTATAGCCGTGTTAGCCGCCGGAGTTAAAGCCACTATGTCCATACCTATCAACGTCGTCATCACCATTGGACCGCTGCCCAAACTCGGAGTCTGAATACGTATACCATAGTTGTTCACAACCGTACCTGTCGGGGTCCCAGATGCCGAGGCTGGAGTTATATCAAGAGTAGTCGAGTGCGTCAACTGAGAAGGGGAAACGAAAGTACTTGAAAGCGAGTTAGTCAATTGAGCTGTAACTAAGGATGTAACCGAGGCGCCACCGTGTGTTATGGCTCCACGGATGCCGACACTGACTCCGGTTAAATCCGGAGTACCACTCGGGATATATAAATTTATAGCAAGTGGACGAAAACTGGATGAACTGGTGGTCGATGGGTTAGCAAACATTATGAAATCAGCCAAGACTACCACACCTGAAGTTTGAGTGGCAGTATCCCTGACCATGAATCGATACCCAGGACTTGGTATAAACGTATCATTTCCTACAAACAAACGTGACGCCGTGAGGTCCCCACGCTCTTTGTTAGGAGGATCCGCGGTGCCGACGCCCATCCAGTTTTGTACCGAGACATTCTCAGCTTGCAAGTAGTCAAAGTTACCGTCCAGGCCCTCCGCGCCAAAGGTGCTTGAAACAACTACCCAATCCGTCGCACTCAGGAACTGTACGGTGGAATCAGCAATCACCAGGTAGGTACCCAAGCCTTGAATGGTCTCCGGTGTTTGAGCATACAACGTGATATTATAAGGGCCGCGATTCTGTATCACGAGGGTCGTACCAGCATTCGTTCTTCCACCGTTCGGGTAAGTCAGGGGTAGCATCCACTCGGAACTAGCATTCGTGGTAGCTACATAGCCGCCGAGCCACCAAGGTACTTCGAACTCAGCCGTAGGAGCAACGACTTGCATCGGCACATGAGGAACAGCGGGAACAGACTTGACTGCAAGAGCTAAGGCCAGGGTAAAAACCAAGAGCAGGAGACGCATCTTTCCGGGATTTCGTTCGCGCCGTGTATTCACGTAGTCAAAAAAGTAGAGGCGTTAAATCACACTCACATATACGAGCGTCTTATTCATACTCTCGAGCAATCAGAGATTCTCGAGAACGTTGAATATAGCGCTCAATTTAGCACCCAAAAGGCGATATACAAGTTACCAGAAAGGGCATTCGTAGCATGATAGTTGCATAGTTTGATGACAAAGCTGCCGCTACTGGATCCGGCGGTGTTAAAACGAGACACTACTGGCAATCCGTTGGTGAATTCCGTCCCCGTGTAGCTCTGAATTGTTAGCTGAACTTGGGAACCGGTGGCGACATTGGTATTAGTTACCGTGGCCGTGCTACAAGTGGCAGCCGCTGTGGATACAGTAAACGCTAGCATTCCTGATGCCGCATTAGCAGTAACAGCTCCGAAAGCCTGTAGTGTTGGACTAGCAGTCGTGGTACTGAAAGCACCGGTAGCAAGGTTGGCGGGAGCAGCGGTGGAGCCAAGGTTCAGCGCTTGTGGGACACGAAGCGAGGTTCCAGCATTGAAAGTCCAAGCGTTAGCGGCGGCTCTACTAATGCATGTGTCATAGGAAGCACCGGTGCAGAAGGATCCAGTGTTGGACGGTAGCTGCAAGTTCATAGGATATGTCGAGGAGCCGATAACAAACTGGTTAGATGCCGTGCATACTGATTCGCGACCATTGGTGTAGCAATAACTGTATGTATTCATCAAACCGGCGTTATTGCCGTTATGTGAGCAGTAAGAGCCAGTATTGTTTCGCCCTGCCTGAAAGCCAATATTATTCGCGTTAGAACCTGTGTTAAATGTTCCAGCTCCAGATCCCAAGTTATTTGAATACATACCCGTGTTGACAGTACCAGCAGATGAACCAATGTTGTTGCTAGCGAATCCGGTATTATATCTCCCGGCGTTGTAACCCAAATTGTTTGTATTACCTCCACTGTTGTATTGTCCGGCGAGAGCCCCCATGTTGTTCGTATAATCAACCGTATTTACTGCACCCGCCGTATGACCTATGTTATTGACGTAATTTCCAGAGTTGACACCTCCGGCTCCTGTACCGAAATTGTTTACTGCCGATCCGGTATTATTCCAGCCGGCGGAGAGACCAATATTGTTTACTCTACTGCCGGTATTGTACCGTCCAGCGTCCTTACCGATACTATTAGTATACCAATTTGAGCAGTTCAGGCTCGATCCCACACATACGGGAGATAAGGGTTGGTTATACGTGTTTGGCCCTATCTCGATTGTAAATGCCATACCGCCGTGGAAGGAGTCATAGGCTTCAAACATATAAATGTTTTGCTGCTGTTGTCCAGAACTGGCAGAGATCACTGTCCAATCAGGGTAACCGGAGAGTATCTCGATTATCGTACCGGGCTGTATGAGATACGAGGAGACACCTTCGATAGTCTCCGGGGTCTGAGTTTGAAGGGTGATGTCGGCTGGTCCATAGTTTCGGATGATCAGAAACTCACCAGGGTAGGTCTGTCCGCCATTACCGATTGTCAAGGGTAGAGTCCAAGTTGAGGATACATTCACCGTAGCATAGTACACACCCAACCACGCTGGCACCTCGAAGGTCTCGTTTGAATCAACCGACTGAGTTGGGATATGCACCGGAATAGTCTTCCCGAAGCGAATAGTAGCATCGTCAAGACGTACCGCTAGGACTAGAGCGGAGAACAACAGTAGTAGAACCGACCGCATTTTCTGAGATTCCACACGTACACATGTAGGTAAAAAATAAGCAACTGATAATGGATCAACGCTGAAGAGACGCGACTAGCTGGGTGAGCTCCGCTAGCTTAGTCTCGAGATAGTCAATTCTCTTTTGTTGCACTTCTTGTAGGCCTGATGTAGCCGTGACGGTCAAGACACCATCCGTGACCGAGCAAGTGATGCCCGTACCAGCAGTGCAACTCCTTACCACGCGGGTATTCGAATCATAGAGGCCTGTAGATGCTGCTACGGGCGCTGAGGAAGTACATCCGGATCCAGCACAGAAATAACCATCCGTGTACATATCCTGACCAGTACCAAGTGTAAAAGCACCAGTCCGGCCTCTATTCAAGCATGTATCGTACGTTGCACCCGTGCAGTAGGAGCCGGTATCGGAAGGTAGACGAAGATGTAGTGGGTATGCCGAAGCTCCGAAGACAAATTGGTTAGCCGCCGTGCAGGAAGACGTGCGTCCGTTGGTATAACAATAATCGAAGGTGTTAAGAGACCCGGCCTGGAGACCATCATGCGAGCAGAAGGAACCCGTGTTATTTTGTCCAGCTTGATTGCCCATGTTGTTAACGCTACTACCCGTGTTGTACTGCCCGGCCTGGGGTCCGAAGTTGTTCACATTGGAACCGGTATTGTATCGACCAGCTATGTTACCCAGATTATTAACGCTGGTTCCCGAGCCGTATCGTCCAGCATCGGCGCCCATGTTGTTGATGTTAGTTCCGGTGTTGTTTTGTCCAGCGTTACTTCCTAGATTATTGACATTACCACCAGTACCATACTGGCCAGCGGTAGAACCCATGTTATTAACATTGTTTCCGATGTTGTACTGTCCGGCGGAGGCCCCTAGATTATTAACACTGAGTCCAGTGTTGTACTGCCCTGTTAAGCGGCCGATGTTGTTCACATGACCAGCGATGTTATATTGACCGCTACCAGCACCCAGATTATTTACATGGGCACCTGTGTTATTCCTCCCAGCGATGCTGCCTATATTATTTACGTTATCTCCCGTATTATTGGCACCGGCAGTATAACCAAAGTTATTCGTTTCGATGCCAATATTGGACGCCCCAGCAGCATAGCCAAGGTTATTCACCCGATATCCGGTATTGGATTGGCCGGCTCGACTACCGATACTTACAACTTGCCAGTTGGAACAGTTGTTTGTTCTGCAAGTATCGTACGGAGGCGGATTGTAAGTATCTGGACCAATTTCGATAGTAAAGGCCGATGAGGTGGTCGTCTCATCGTATCCATCGAACATGTAGATGTTCTGTAGACCTTGACCATTCGAGGCAGTAACAAGAGCCCAGTCTGATCCGGAGAGAAACTCGGCAACGGTACCTGGTAAGATGATGTAGCTGGCTCCACCATCTAGTAACTCTGGCGACTGCGGATACAGCGTGATGCTACCTGGTCCGTTGTTACGAATGATAAGAAACTCTCCCGGGTAAGTCTGCCCGCCATTGGCAGCTGTCAGAGGAAGAGTCCAGATCGAGTTGAGAGAAACGTCCACATCAAAGAAGCCCAGCCATGAGGGCACCTCGAAGGTACTGTTCGAATCAACCGACTGAGTGGGAATGTGTACCGGGATGGTACGTCCATAGCGTGCTAAACTCCCGAGGTCTGCAAGATCAACGGCCGAAACAGTCGCCAGGCATACTAGGAGTATAGCCAAAGCCTTCATCGCATCGGCCTGCGTATCAACATCGTTAAAAAATAAGTGAGCGATAATGGGGTCTGAGCGTTCCGCACTATTTTTTAAAGAAGTTAGCGACCCCGAGAGCTGTGTTCCCGAGCTGGGCGACCGCGATACCCTGCTGAGCTTTGGCCTGCGATGCCTGAGCTTGAGCCATCTGTTGCGCGGTGGCCTCGGCACGCTGTGCACGTTTGTATTCGACGAACTTAGACCAGTCCTTGTATTCGGGATCCTTGGCTGTCAGATTCTCTTGCTCTACCTTAAGTTTATCCCAGTCACGACCGCTCTTTCAAAGATCTCTGAGATAGTATGTATATGTACATTGTTTTCATAGTTGTAAATATTGGCACGGCTGGGCGTCTCGACGTTAAAAATGAATATAGAAGCAAGGATGTACATCCACAACGAACTTCACTTCTCTGTATCAGCACTATGTTTCGTATATTTGCATGGCTTGTATTCGTGCTCGCGGTATCCGTGAACGCCTGTCCGCAACGTGGGGAACCGTTAAACATCACGCGCGGACTGCCAGATTGGTACCAGCCGGCATCTCACCACCACTTCGAGATACCCGAACGCTGGAAGTACAAATCATCCGACGATTGCAAGGCCATAGACGATACCATCCGGGAGATGTACGATCCTCCTGTTGAGAAGCTTATAGCGAATCATTTCCAGGGCGAGAATGTGCAGAGGAATGTGCCATGCAACGTCCATTACTGCGTCCCCAAGAAGTATCTGGAATTTACGAAGAGGTGCATCCCTGTTACCTATCCTGACTGGCGAGTATCGGATGGGGAGTTTATCTACGGGGCGGAGCCTCAGTACGATGAGGATGAATCTCTCGTGGCCTGCGTGTGCAAGGTGATTATCTTTCATTGAAGTTTAGTGTTGAGTAAGACACTCGATGCACTAACTCTTTTTTACGAACCTGGGACTAGAAAAAACAGAGCCTGAGGCATCTAATCGTCCTCTGGCTGGGCCTCTGGAGTGGGGGTGACATCGACCGGCATCTTCTGAATGTCAGCTGGTACTTCCGATATCTCGGTCTTCAGGATCCTCATGTCAAGGTTCGCCCAGGCGCCTGTCGTCTCCGCATAGATCTGCGCAACTTCCTCGTTGGCAAAGACGCGAAGGTTCTTGGTCGAACCGCCGTAGAATTCTTCTGAGACAACCACGTACACAGTCTTGGGAATAACGGCCATAGGTTGGTAGATTACTGAGTTAGGTAGATTAATTTTTACTTCGTCTTTTTTAAATGCTAATGTAACTCGTCAGGTGTGACTCACACGATCGGGATGCGAAGGGTAATAGTTTTTGCCCTGCTGCTCGGAGTTGTCCTATGCGTGAGGGGAGGGACGCCCAACCCTCCACATGTTCCTATGACTATTGTGCCACCTATGACGGAGTTCGAGGTGCCATGGTGGCTCGGTGGATTTATAGCTACGACGAATGAGACAGCCGACTGGATGCTGCCTCTTACGTACCTCAATGGAGGGAAGACCAATGCTGGAACTACTCTCGTCATCCAGAATCGTGGCCCATACAACATTACACTTTACGCCCAGTCACCCGAGACCATTCAAGGACTTGGAACGTACTTGGTCGTAGCTGATTCAACCATCTCGCTCTTAGCCGCCCAGGATTGGATTGTGGTATCGAGTACCTTCGGCGATGAAGGCACGGACGGCAACTTTGGCTATCTGCAGGCCGAGAACGTCACAGCGTCGTGCCAGGTATCCGTCAGTGTAGACCCGGTTGATACAAAATGCGGAACATTATCAGCACTGCGTATTTACTCCGGTCAACCATCGGATCTGGGTTGGCCGTCCGAATCTTCTCTCACGGCATCAACTAAATGGAGTTCTTTAAATCCAGCACCTGGTAATCTTTTTGGAGTGTTTGTTCAAAATTCATATGCAGGTCCGGGCAACAGTACGGGAAATATAATTGGCGCTTTCATTCGTGGCGTCTTCGTAGATTCAACGGCACCACCCTTGAGTTTTAATAATATATATGGAATCCAAGTCAGGAGTATGGATACGTCGGTGAACACCATCTCACAACATACTGCAATAAATGTCTTCGGTGTGCAGATACAAACAATCCAAACTTCGGGAATGGTGCCGTTGGTTACGAACCAATATCAGCTAGACATCGTATCCCCTGCACGTGGTAGTGCAATTAACGTCATGATACGATTGGGCGCCGCGTCGGGTGGAACTACAAACTACGGTATTTGGTTTAACAGTAACACGGCCGACCCCGGAGCCGGAATATGCAGCGGTACAGCTGGTGACGCTTGCTTATTCAGGGCTGCCGCTAATCGTTGGACATTTAACACGGGTACCAGTCTTTCGGTGCCCAACTACCTCAATGTGGGATCGGGAGCTGCTCCTACCAATACTGCTACTGGATCTATCTCTACTACCAATGTGACGCCTACTCTACAAGCATTCGGAGCTGTGACAGCTAATGCAGCAAGTGGGTTATTGTCGTTTACGGTAAGCACGGCTGCCAATACCTGTGCTACTGCCACCATAACGAATACTAACGTAGTAGCCGGATCGCAGATACAGCTTACTATTCAGGGTTACACGGGTACTTTGATCACGAACGGTCTGCCTGCCGTCTCACGTCTCAATACGGCTGGTAGCTCGACCGGCAGTTTTATCCTAAGCTTATGCAACACACACGCTAGTAACGCTTTGAGTGGTAACTTGTACGTGGGTTTCTGGGTGTTGAACTAAATCGTTCGGCTATCGCGCTCGCAAAAAAGAGAGATACTTTTTTAGGATCCCTGGAAGTTATGCATCGTAGTAATCGTCTGATGAGGGGTCAGGCTCTGGCATGTCCTCCCAATCATCATCCAAATCATCCCACGTGTCGCCCCACTTGGCCTTCAACATGGCTACTAGATCCAAATAGGCGCGCTCTTGTTGCAGCTGCATTTCAGCGGCCCGAGTGATCGCTTCTTCGTTGCAGTCGATTTTGACAATGTTCGATCCCTCTGGATACCTATCAGCGAACACTACAGCATCGGCCAAACACTGATCGAACAGCCGCAGACGACGCTGCATGAGCTCTTCTTCACTCTTTCGGATAGCTTCTCCGTAAGGGGAGGTGTAACGTTCGCGGAATCCCATCGTTATTTCGCTCTCGGTTTTACCCTGAGCAGCAGGATCATTCAAACCGTACAAGATTCCCCAGACAGCATTCTTGATGTGGAGGATCTCACTGCGCAGGAAAGCGATCTCGTCAGTTGTCTGTTGAGCGGAGACTGAATTGGGAACTTGCTCAGCGTGAGCTAGAACTACGAGGCACAGGAGGATCCACATGCTGGGGAAGTAACTAACTCCAATAATCAACTTTTCTCTAAGGGGGTATATAGCTCAAGGGATATACATCTCCTTATTTTTTAAGCTTGTATATAACTCACGTCGTTGCCGTTCTTACTGAGATGCGTCTCGGCGTGGCCTTGCTCGCTCTAGTAGCGCTGAGCTTGGCGATCCGGCAAAACGAAGTACGAGCCGGAAAGCCAATCCCCCTCCATATCCCTGTGCAGGATGTGAACTCTACCGATACCTTCGACGTACCTTACTGGCTCGGTGCTTTCTATGCAGTAGTAAACGAGCCTGCGGACTGGTTCCTACCCGTTACAATTGGCAATGGCGGTGCTACCTATCCTGGTGAGTTTCTCTACATTCGCAACTACGGGCCTGAAGATATCGCGCTGTACACCACCTCTCCCGAAACTATTGAAGGTGCGGCCAGCTATACCATCTCCTCGGGTACCGTGGTAGAAATCCTCTCCGGATATCCTAACTGGGTTGTTGTAACACCTTTCAGCGCTAGTAATGTAACTTGTGGGGCGGGCATGAGCTGTGCTGGGGATCAAGTAAGTCTCGCCACGTATGGATCGGCCTCTTCGTGTGCATGGGCAAACGTTGCCACGGATGCCTACGGCCGCACCACCTGTACCGCAAACGCTGTTCCAGTTCAATCCGTCACCGCTGGAAATCAGCTAGTCCAGACTGGTAGCGCTACTAATCCAACCCTTGGCCTTGCTGCCACCGTTACCGTAGACACTCTTATTGCCAACCTCGCGGTAAGTGCTCCTGCTGTTTACGGTGCAAACGATCTGCGCTACTGGGGTGGCAAGTGTGACGATGCTACTGATAACTTTGCAGCCTTCACTAATATGATGGTTCTCAACGGCGTTGGTATAAGGGGTCAATTTAGCGTTCCGGCCGGCATATGTCGTATACTATTCACCACTACGGTTGGACTATTTCTGCGTTCCGGTCAGCAAATCAAGGGCCAGGGCATGGGCATAACCATCCTAAACTTCCGTCCTGATACCGCCACCGGCCGTCAGCTTTTCAACCTGGGGTTCAATGTCAATGACGTCAGCATATCGGACTTTTCCGTGTCGGTCACGTTACCTACTAGTTCTGGTCAAACCATCCAGGGTATCAGAGTGCAGTCAGGTAGTAACACAAACTTTGTTATGGAACGTGTAGCGATGTTGGGTGGGGTAACCAGCTCTTTCTCCTACTCTTACTATGCTTTTGCTTGGTCCGGTACTGGCAGTCAAACAGGATTTGCGTTTAGAGACAACTTCTTCTCCGAAATGACCGGAATTTTCTTAAAGGACAATACATACACGTCGGCTCAATACGACATAGTCATACAAAATAACCGTGCCGTCAATATCATTGGTGGGATCAATCTGAACTCTCCATCTGGAATCCAACAGGGAATAGTCATAACTGGGAATGAGTTCTTCAACTCCCGTTTAGCTCCGGGTATCTTATCAGGCACGATATCTGTAGCGGCGGGCAGGAATATCATCATATCGAACAACATTTTCCGTGGATATCATTGGACAGCTATCCACATTGAAGATGACACACGTAACTGGATCATCGAGGGTAATTCTGTTCAGATGACCTGTAATGCTAACTTTGTTACTTGTTTTGGTATCTCGATACAGGATGGAGGTTCGACACGTCAGCCACTTGATGGAGTTATTCAGGCAAACGTAATAGAAATGTTTGATAGTGGTGCCGCGAGTAGTCCACGCGGCATTGCCTTAATATACGATTCAACATCGGCTGACGCTGCTAAACATGTTACAGTCGCTGAGAATATAGTTAAAGGGTTCAAGCGCGGATCATCGGTAGATGGTGGTGTTTTCATGGCTTATCAGCATGAAGGTCTACCGGCAAACATGGTTAGTTATGTTGAGAACGAAGCCCAGAATTCCGACATCGGATTTACTTTCGTTAAGGGTTCCATACTGAGCAAGCAAAACCGTGCGCACAACTGTACCACCGGGATGTTTTCGGGGGATGTAATCGCGGGTGGAAACACACGTTTCATAGCCGAGAGTCAGGTCTTTTCTCTATGCGATACAGCCGTGACAGGTATTGGGGTTTCCCTTGCTGATTTCAAAGTGATCCCCGATATCTTCTCCATGAGCAGTTCTGCTATTGTTCCAATAATTGAGATTGGTGAAAATACCACTATGGCAGGTCAGATGATCATAGCTGTGACTGGAGGTCTACCAAACTTTGCTGGGTACTACTATGGTACTTACTATGTGACTTGGAACGGGGCAGATTTTACCTCTTTCATGATGAACGAGTTCGCGGGTCAATACTTGTCCTGTCATCCAGAACTCAACTCTTCAACGAATGTTATTGTGGAATGTGACCTTACCACTCAACCTACACTTACGAGTGTTAGGATGGAGGTCAAGTTCAGCGGTCTCTACTCCAGATCGACATACGATGCACCGATAGCTTCGCAACCGTGGACTCCGTTCAACGTTCAACTGCAATGTACGGGCGCAACTTGTACTTGCGAGGGCGGCACGTGTCAAATAACGGTGCCAGAAGTGGAACATCTCAAATCCAGGCTGGATGCACTAGAAAAGCTCCTATACGGGGAATGAATGTGTGTGTTGAGATAAGACAGTATGATATTTGTTTAATTTTTTATCCTCCACCGGATATGCCAGCTCTCACAAAGAACTACGCGCTCTTTGTGAAAATGCGCACCGCACTACTTCTGCTCGGCCTCGTATGCCTGATTCTGGCTGCTCCTATCAGGAGTTTGCCGATCGCACCTCATATCCCTACTCAGTCCGTCACTCCCGGTAGCACCTATACTGTACCCGACTGGTTGGGTGCCTACTACTCCACCACTGGTTCCACCTCCACTTGGACCCTTCCCCCTACTTACAAGAACGGCGGCAACGTGTCGCTTGGCGAGTTCCTGATCGTTCGCAACCTTGGCTCGGCCGGTATCGTGCTTGAGACTACTTCTCCCGAGACTATCGAGGGTGGGGCTAGCTACAACGTGGCTGCCGGTACTACTGCTATTGTCCTCAGCGACTATACGAACTGGCGCGTGGTGTCCGTTACCTCGGGTGTCTTGGCTCCTCTTACCTCTGTGGCGGGCACTGCTAACCAGATTACCTCTACCTGTGCCGCTGGTGTCTGCACCGAATCGCTCCCCATCGCCGTCTTGGCGCCTGGCAGTCTGCGTACCACTACCTATTTGGCTGTCGGCTCGCCTTCCGTGCCCACTAACGTGGCGACTGGTGCCATCACTACCACTTCGGCGGCTCCTACTTCGCAGGCCTTTGGCGCTGTTACTGCCAGCGCGGCTTCCGGCCTCTTGACTTTCACTGTTACGACGGCTGCCGTGACTTGTGCCAATGCGGTGGTGACCAACACCAACGTTGTGGCCGGTTCTCGCGTCTTCGTTAACGTTCAGGGTTACACCGGCACTCCTGTGACCAACGGTCTCCCTGTTGTCGCGCGTCTTGACACTTCTGGCTCATCTGTTGGCAGCTTTACTCTGCAGCTCTGCAACACTCATGCATCGAATGCTCTCACGGGCACTCTGTATGTTGCTTTCTGGGTTTTGAATTAAGTTTGTGCGCTATACTCGATCTGACTTCGTCGCAAGCGACTCCGTCATCGAGTAAGACGCACGTCCTGTCAACTATTTTTTGCATGTCTGATTCGGGTTGTGGTCTGAGGTTGCCATTCAACTAGGTGTAATCCACTAGTTCATCTATGCTCAGGAGAACTACTCTGTTGAAACCCTCAACATAAATGCTTCTACCCGCCCCTACAGTTACCCCAAACACACAAAAAAGAGCACTGACATGCCTTCAATTCCTAATTGTGGCGCGTAGCAGCATGTAACAAGCCATGAAACCAAATGCCAGCGTTAGTATACTGATGGGATTGAGCAAGTTAGCCAACACACCGCATAAACACTCTGACTCGAGCTTTGCGACTCGATCTTGTAGCTCCTTAATCACGTCGTAGGTGTACATGCGGACGATACTGAGCAGTATCGTTTCAAATTTGGCGGATGCGGTGTGTAGGCAACGGATAGTGGAGGATCACGCGCGTTATCTTCCGTTCTTTTGTGATATCCCGCAGGGCGAACCGCAAACTCATGAAGTTTCGGCGGATTTATCCATCGAAGGTGCGATGTCTCGCAACGGCTGCAACAGATCTGCCTATCAGGTGCGCAACGCCCTAAAAAAAGAGATATCAGTTATGATCTGCGCAAAGCGTCGCTAGAAGTCACATCCCTAACCTTACGTGAATACTGCGCTGCAGAGCCATGCAGATGTGGCTGAGTCGCGTATGCATAGCTGTTTTGTGTCGACTCTCCAATAATATTCAGCGCTAGATGCTTCCGATCCGCTCGGTACCGCAGTAGATAATCCCGTAATGGTGGGCATGCGTGGAAATCCGTTTGTAGACGTACCGATAAGCTGAACACCACTAGCTGAGCCTATACGCACATTACAATTGCCAGTGGCTCCGCATTGTACATAGGGAGCTGCCAAACCTGTAGCAGCTGTGCAAACTCCTGTGGTACCACTACAGGTCAATTGAGGAGTCGCGTTAGGACGTAAAGCTACATCACCCGTACCCTGTGAGTCAATGCTGATCTGAACATTTGTATCCGATCCGCGTGAACGAACTCTGGGCGAAAGACCCGCATTTCCACCGATAGCTTCGATATAGTTAACCACATTTGCGCCTCCTACCGCTCGGAATCCTTTTGTATTGGAATCACCTCCCAAATACCCAATAGGAGTTCCGGCGCTATTTTGTATGGCTGCAACAGTTAAGCCGGATATCGTAAAGCCCAAGTTACCGCCCCCAGTGAGGTACAAACCGGTCTGTTGAGAATTAAGGAACGTATGGGCGGGAGCAGCCTCAGTTCCACTAGACGCGGAGACTATGTTTCCCTGATAATTTCCGTACCCCAAACGTGTAATCTGATTGCCAGTACCCGAGTTGGTAGTTGTTGTAGAAATCACAGCAACGGAGAGATCGTTATCCATGTAGGTCACGCGATTGTTGTAGCAATTACTGTCGAGAGAAATTAGCTTGTACGCGTCCGATGGCCCATCCGGAGCTTCATGAATCGGTCTAAAGAACACGCAATTAGTGACGTTTTCGACGCGGATGGGGTAAGCAATACCCGCTATCGATCCCTTGTGTAAGGCTCGAATGTTATCGAAGAAAGCGCCGCTGTGTTCAGAGATGTAAAATGGAGCCTTAAGTGCGATAGTACCACCGCGAGTGTTGGTATTATCAAAGATCGTCGTGTAGTGAGATACTGATAGGAATTGGTTTTGGAACTCGGGGAAAGGAGGTGTAGTCGCTCTGATACTTAACCCGTAGGCACTTGCTCCCGTAACATCGGCTACCACGTTGCTCAGCATTACTGTGCCCGAGTTGGCGCATTGTATAGCATATTGCAAACTGTCTCCGGTGATTCCGCCCATGTCTTTGATTTTGACGTTTACGTTAGTTACGACAGCCGTTTTCACATAGGATATATCCATTCCTCGCCCGGACATATAAACAACGACGTTAGTTACGGCCACGTAGTCACCTTTGCGTATTTTCAATGCCGAGTCTTGGCCGTATGAATCGCGGATATTGCTGATAACAACGCTGGTGGGATACGCGCTGTTTTCGTGGGCTATGTAGAGCAAGTGTCCAGCATCAATAGATCCAGACAAGTTTTCTGATCCCACAGTGTAGTTGCTTACGGCATCATCGATAAAGATGTGCGACGGTTCCTGTGGGATCATACAGAACACACAATGATCAAACGCTACTCGAATAGCTGTGAATGTTCCAACTGTGTAAGTTTCATCTAGCCAATCTCCAGTGTATTCAATCCCCACAATGAAGCTATCAAACTAACAGTCCTTAACCGTGAGACTGTCGCCATACCATTGATATATGGCAGCATTAGCCTGATTACCAGTACCCAGAACTCCCGTGTTGGGACCCAGTTTTGTACCTGGTTTCGCGGTACCTTGGAGGAGGCCATTCAGCGAGTTATCGAATCTCATCCCTTGGAAAGTGATGTTAGCGGCACCCGACTGAGAAAAGATCTGTAACTTGTTACTCTTGGGGCGAATGATGGTATTAGTGATACCATCTCCCGCGAATACCATACCCGTCGCGTTGGCAAAGAGTTGGAAGACGGCACCTTCGTCAACGGCCACACGTGTCGCTACAGGGGCTGTGACCAAGTAACACCCGGTGGGAATATACACAGTTCCCCTCTGACCTCGTTGGATAACGAAGTTAATAGCAGACTGGATAGCGGCGGTGTCATCGGCAGCACAGTCTCCCACTGCTCCGTAGTATTTGGCATTCCACGGCTGGTAAAGACCATCGGTGCGGATATCTACTGCATTTAACTCGGCGATGGGGTCTGCTAGATCAATATTGCAAACTCCGTTGAGACACGTAGATGTTATGCTACCAGATGATCCTGTCACGCTGGTAACAGGACGTGATCCTGCTACCTTAGCCGTTATCTGACCGTATTCATTGGTAGTAATAGAAGTGGGGTAAGCTGTAGTACCAGCCGATCCCACCGGCGCTAGTGATATCTGTGTTCCTACACAACTTATTCCGGCCCCACATGTAACGTTACCGGCACTGAAAGGAGTTGCAATTACCCAATCATTGCCTGGGATAATCTCTATCACAGTTCCTGAGATCAGCGTATAACTATTCTGTCCTTCGATGGTCTCGGGATAGGTAGAACGTAAAATGATGTCTCCAGGTCCGTAGTTACGAATAAAGAGGAACGAACCCGGGTAAGCGGCTCCACCATTATCTGAGGTGAGAGGCAAGAACCAATCCGAATCAACTGCTACGTCAGCATAGAAAGCACCAAGCCAATAAGGTACTTCGAACGTGTCGGAAGAATTAACATTCTGTACTGGGATATGTACCGGTATTGTTTGTTTTGTTGGGACGCCTGCTAGATGTGGTGAAACGGCATGACATCCCAGCAATATGCTGAGAATGAGCAGCCCTACGCCAAGCATGGTACCTTTATATTTTGTATTGATAATGCGGAGCGTGTGATATTAAACCGGAGTATGGTGCTGCTGGCTGTAGACAAGGATGCATTTACCAGGCGATGTCTAGCAATGTCTACCTAAACGAGTCAACTCACTCAAAGTTGATTTCTCTTATTAAAACAAGCAGAGATCTCCTAGCAACCATGCTCGGGTGTATCCTGGCGTTCACGGCTGTGCTGATATTCATCATCGGCGCCATTGAAAACGACTACTCACAACATCAGAAACAACTAGACCAATTGCTTGCGGCGAAGAAATGTTCGGACATTCCATCATCACTCTCCGAAATGTGCTTACACCGAAGATGGAATGTCCGAGACGCTAAGGAAGATACCACTGTCGAAGATCCTTCTCCAAGCTATCGTGAAGGCCTGAAGATGATCGCTTGGCCCTGTAATTGCCAGAAATGTTCCTTTATCGAGAAGGAGTACCTTGTCAATACAACCTGGCCAGACCATCGACGTCTCCCACACGACTGCAAATGCGAGTATACCATACGTGGAAAACACAGCGAATATGTGGCCCAATATCCTTGCGACGATGAATGGTTCATCCGACGCTACTGCATTCTTCCCATCCCTCGGGGTCCGTCGTTATTTTACTATGATCCCATGACGTACTCCGGAGCAATCGCAGGAAAAACACGCCTGGGACGTATGGTAGCACACGGTAGCAGGTGTGAAAGTGGCTATGCGTGCAACGCGATGCTGCACTACAGCTGGGTTGACGACGTGTTCAACTGCCCGTAGATGAGTCGGGTTTATCGATCTCCTATTTTTTAGCCACATTCTTACGGGACTGTAATGAGGGTAGTGCTCTTGGTCTTGATATTTGCCGTTTCGGTCTTAGCCGCACATTCAGAGGCGATCTCTCACCTTGGAAAGACAATTCCGCTACATATCCCTACACAGACTGTAACGGTAAACGAGACCTTCGAGGTGCCTTACTGGCTGGGTGCGTATTATGCTACGGTAAATGTCTCCTCGAACTGGACCCTACCCCTCACGATCGGCAACGGTGGTCAGACCTACCCGGGTGAGTTCCTCATCATCCGCAACTATGGACCTGAGGATATTACCTTGCAAACTCAATCTCCGGAGACCATCGAGGGTTCTTCTGGTTATGTTGTTACAGCGGGATCGGTAGTGGAAATCCTCTCTGGTTATCCTAATTGGGTAGTCACATCGATACCTAACTTTAGCAATCAGAACGTCACGGCCGACAATTTGGAGGTGAATTGCTGGCTCTCTGTTGGAACTCCTGAGGAACTCCTGATGACTAACACACAATGCGGTGACCTAACAGCTCGGAGAATCTTTTCAAGGGGGGAAAGCGTTGTCGGAAACGACGAAATGCGTGCCATAACTTTCGGAAGCCCTACTTCAACTGCTACCAGTGGATCACAGACCGCAGCGTTGTTCGTAGGTAATGGGAATACGACAGGAATATCTACTGCCACGTTCACTGCAACGCAATCTCGGATGAGATTCTTCGGCCAGGGATCTTCGGTCTCTGGGGCCATTACTAGTTCCATCTCTGATACTTACTTCACACTTCCATTCACTCATACAGGGGAATGTAGCGCACACTATACGCGCAACCTTTTCGCCCTTGCTGCGCCGGGTAATTTTACCATGTCCGGTGGTCTTTTCGGCGCTCACTCACGTGCAATCGCTGGCTTCTCAGCAGGCGTTAGTGGATATATCATTGCACCATATGCCGTCGCTTACAGAGCAGACACAGGCTCCCCATCAATTTATACTATAGTTCTGACGCAAGGAGGAGGCGGATTTGATGCCCAAACGCAAACTTATACTAACTCGCCCGTAAACTGGGCGTATCGTTACACCACACAGACCGGAGCCGTAAAGAACACAGGAGTATGGGGTAATACCAACGCGGCAAACTCGGGGGCGGGTTGGTGCACAGGTACGGCCATAGACACCTGTCAATTCAGAGGCAGTGCTGGACGTTGGACTGGCGACGCTGGTATTGATTGGTACTCTGAGTCCGGCCACTTCTGCGCAGGTACTGGATGTACAGCTATGAGTGCTACCAATGTGGGTGTATATGATTCAGCTACGCGTGTCGTACGTTCTTGCACGGCCGGTGCGGGTATCACATGCTCCGTCACTGATGGTGTCTTGACCGTCTCGGTCACCGCTCCTGAATTGCAGAACTTGAAGAGCTCTGGATCTAGTGATGATATCTCAGGCTTGCGAGGTGAGCTAGTCAGTCTCCGATATGACAATGATTTGTTGCAGAAACGCGTGGAACTCCTGGAAGCGCGCATCGAGAAGCTTCTCCAGCTAGCCAATATCTAAGTCCTCCGATTAATAACTATCTATTTTTTTACCCACTCAAGTACGACTCCAGAATGCGGGTCTTGGTACTATTATTGGTTTTGGTATCGGCCAGCCGGATAGATTCGGTGAACTTGGAACGCACCGGACGTCCCATCCCGCTACATATCCCCACGCAAACCGTCGACTCCGAGAGCGTATTTGAAGTGCCGGCGTGGCTGGGTGCTTTCTATGCCACCGTTAACGTATCGGCGAACTGGACCCTACCCCTCACGATCGGCAACGGTGGGCAGACCTATCCTGGCGAGTTTCTCTTCATTCGTAACTACGGCCCCGCCGATATCGTTCTCTATGCCCAGTCGCCGGAGACTATTGAGGGTGCCTCTAACTACTCAATCTCAGCGGGTTCCATTGCTGAAATCCTCTCCGGATACCCTAACTGGATTATAGTCGCCGCCTCGACTTCCTCCCAACCCACTCAATGGATCAACACTTTCTCCGATGGTACTACGTATTTCACGTTGGAGGCAGGACCTGGGACTTATAACGTCCCCCAGAGCGGCCCAGATGGCGGGATCAATACCAACAGTCTCAACATCGGTATGTACGCTGGCTCTAACAATGGTGCCTCCAACGCGATAAATATTGGTTACTACGCCGGACAGTATAATCTAGGCTACAATGTCGTCAATCTCGGACCCAATGCTGGTCAGTACAATATCAAACGCCGAGCTGTAAACATCGGCCCTCAAGCCGGACAAAATAATACGGGAGAATCTACCGTCTTCATTGGAAACGTGGCCGGACAGTTCAGCACCGGCGATCGCGTCGTTAGTCTTGGCGACATCGCAGGACAACGCAACACTGGTAGTATATGTAATCATATAGGCTATGAGGCTGGTCGCTACAACACTGGGCAATGGGTGAATACAATCGGACAAAATGCTGGGCGAAACAACACTGGTAACTTCTGTACACACATTGGTACTGACGCTGGAACCCTGAATACTTTCAATTACTGCCACACTAACGGGCGTAACTCGGCCTGCACGGACACTAACCAGTTCGTCTTTGGATCCTCTTTCCAACCTCTACACATGCGTTTACCTTCCGATACGGGCTCGTACTGTACGGGGGCGGCTTATGATACTTGTCTGAATCGTGGTCGGGCCGGAGCATTCACCCTTGGTACGGGTCAAGACATGTATTCCACTGGCTTCGCCTGCTTTGGAACAGGTTGTACAAGTGCGGCGCCCTCGGCGGCCTCTACGGGTGTTTACGATTCGAATACAAGGGTGGTGAGATCCTGTACAGCTGGCGCTGGTATCACTTGCTCCGTTACTGATGGCGTTTTGACAGTCTCGGCTATCGCTCCTGAATTGCAGTCCCTGCGAGATGAGAACGATTCGCTGCGAAAGCGTGTTGAATGGCTCGAAACGCAGTTCAAAGACCTACTCAACAAAAAATAACCGATTATCAAGCTTCTATTTTTTAGCTCCTTGTGTACGTTCGGAACGATGCAAGTGCTAATCTTGCTGATGTGTATGACTCTGGCGGTAGCCACAGGTGTGAACTTGGGGCACCTCGGCAAGACAATCCCACTGCACATCCCCACGCAGACGGTGACGGTGAATGAGACTTTCGACGTCCCTCCTTGGCTGGGTGCATACTATGCGACCGTGGATGTAGCTTCGGCATGGACATTACCCTTAACAATCGGAAACGGAGGACAAGCGTATCCCGGTGAGTTCCTTATCATTCGTAACTACGGCCCCGCGAGTATTACTCTATATCCTCAAACGCCGGAAACCCTCGATGGCGCTTCCTCGTATCTCATTCCGTCCGGAACCGTTGCAGAGATCCTCTCCGGATATCCTAACTGGGTAGTTACGAATCTACCCAACTTCAACAATCAGAATGTCACTGCTGAGAACTTGGAGGTAGAGTGTTGGGCGTCTATCGGCACTCCAGACACGCCATTCCAGAACTGTGGAGATCTCACGGTTACGAGGATATGGAGTCCTAATGCCATTACCGCAGATCCGGCGAGAGCTATACACTACAGCACGCCTCCAACAGACTCGATTAATTCTGGGACGCCTATCGGCATCTGGTTTAATAGTGTACTTAACAGTACCGGAGTATCGTCGTCGTCATTCACTGGTTTCCAGCGACGGGTGCAACTGATGGGAACGGATTCCGTTCGTAGTGGAACCGTCACTGGGAATAACGATCAAATCTACTTTACCAGCCCGTTTCGTCAATCGGGTACTATAAGAGCCCAGCGGATTCTAAATGCCTTCGGTCCACAAGTCTTTCCTGGCAACTATACGTTCTCTGGAGGGTTAACTGGGTCATCCGTGTCAGCATTTGTAGCGGCGGGAACTCCAGGAAGCTTCTACGTATTCTCCACCTTTATCAGAGGTCATGCCATAGAAACTCCTGTACCGTCGACCATCAATGTGGTGCTTAGCCAAGGTGGTGGTGGTTACGATGTGGAGCCCCAGACATACACAAGCTCTCCTGTTAACTGGGCCTACCGATACGTTGAACAGACCGGAGCCACAAAAAACACTGGAATATGGGCTAACACCAACGCGGCAAACTCGGGAGCAGGCTGGTGTACGGGTACGGCTATCGATACTTGCCAATACCGAGGTAGGGCGGGAGCTTGGACTGGCGATGCAGGTGTGGATTGGTACTCGGAATCGGGTCACTTCTGTGCTGGAACAGGCTGCACGGCCATGAGTGCTAGTAACGTCGGTATCTATGATTCAGCTACGAGGGTAGTTAGGAGTTGTACATCTGGAGCGGGCATTACTTGTTCGGTGACGGATGGAGTCTTGACTGTCTCCGCTAATCAGAATCTCGATGCTCTACAATCACTACAGTCTGAGAATGAGTCACTCAAGCAACGGATGGAGCAGCTCGAGGCCCAGGTTCGGACGCTACTCGCTGTATTAGCGGTGTAAGGTCACAGAGATTAACGGCTATCTATTTTTTAACTGCCTGAGTACGTTCGGGAAGATATATATCTTTCCGATATGAGACCGCTCCTGTTCCTAGCCCTGTGCGTGACGCTGGTCTTGGGTTCCTATGAGCGGGAGCGAGCCGGGCGTACCATTCCTGTTCATATTCCCATGCAGACAATCGTATCGAATGAGACTTTCGATGTACCCTACTGGCTTGGTGCGTTCGCCGTCACCGCTGCGATCGAGCCTACCATCTGGGTTTTGCCTCTTACCATCGGGAATGGAGGCCAAGCCTATCCTGGACAGTTTCTCTTCATTCGCAACTACGGCCCAGAGGATATTCTCCTTTACGCGCAGAATCCGGAGACTATCGAGGGCTCCACCTTTATTCGCATACCTGCCGATACGGTCATCGGTCTTCTCTCTGGCTACCCGGCCTGGGTTGTTACTAGCCCTTCGAGCGTCAACGTTTCCTTGGATAACATCGTAACGCAGAACATCGAGATAAACGGTGACGTCTTCTGGCATGATGAAGGACCTCTGAACTTAGGCAATCTCAAGTATATCTATACATTTGTCGGCGATGACTGGTTCACGTTGGAGGTTGGAACGGAGGTCTATAATGTCCCTAACAACCCCTTAAATGTGAACGTTGTAAGCATAGGAACTCGCGCGGGACAGAATAACGTAGGAAATAGTGTGGTAAACCTAGGTAGTCGAGCTGGAGAGAATAACACAAGAGCGAACGTGAACAACATTGGTTTTCAAGCGGGCCAATACAACACCGGGCCAAATGTCAACAACCTGGGTCAAAATAGCGGACAAAATAGCACTGGAACGAACGTCAATAATCTCGGTCAGAACAGTGGACAAGTGAACATTGGAACGAACGTCAATAATCTCGGTCAGAACAGTGGATATGGGAACAGTGGAACGAACGTCAATAACTTTGGTGTCTCTAGCGGGGGATCTAATACTGGTAACAGTGTGAATAATCTGGGTCCATTCTCCGGACAGTTCAACACGCAACCCAATGTAAACAACTTGGGATCAGTCGCAGGGCGCTATAACACAGGGACCAGCGTCAACAATCTCGGTCAGAATAGTGGAGAAAATAATACCGCCGGGTTCATTAACAATATTGGCTACTACGCAGGACAACGAAACAGTGGATATTATACCAATAATCTCGGTCAGTTCGCGGGACAATACAACACGGGAACCGATGTCAATAATTTGGGTAGAAATGCGGGCCAGAACAACACTGGTAATTATTGTTCTCATAATGGAGTACAGGCTGGAATAACAAACACTTTTGATCACTGCTATACCAACGGGCGTGATTCGACCTGTACGGCTGCTAATCAGTTCGTTTTTGGTTCGGCAACGTACCCGCTGCAGCTTCGTCTACCTTCCAACACCGGTTCCTTCTGCATGGGAACGGCCTACGATACATGCCTGAACTATGGCCGAGCGGGTGCTTGGGAGCTACCCTCGGGTCAGGACTTGTACTCCACAGGGTACTTCTGTGCGGGTGCTGGATGCACAAGCTCGGCTCCTGTCGCGGCCTCCACCGGTCTATATGATTCTAATACTAGAGTGGTAAGGTCCTGTTCAGCTGGTCCAGGCATCTTATGTTCAGTCACCGATGGCGTTCTGTCTGTCCAAGCTACTATCGACGTGCATGCTGAAAACGACTCCCTAAAGAAGCGTGTAGAGCTGCTCGAGACACAGATGGCTAAGATGTCGAAACTACTCCAGCTTGCTTATCCTGAGTTCTAATTAAGTGTTATCTTATCTTTTTTTGTAGTTTTCCTTCTAGACAATTACATGCGGTGTTGATATACACTTCTGTGAGCCACGCTTACAGAAAAATGCATCTAGCCCTCGTGCTTCTTGTGGCCCTCGTGGCATGCGTCTCCGCTGGCAACTTTGACCGCTACCTGGATGACAGTGGAGTCTTGCACCTCACTGCCGATCACGTGATCGCTGGTTCAGGTGCCGCCGGTGCCATGGCCGCTTACCAGATCACCACCGAGAGCCCTAATGAATCGGTTCTTGTCCTGGAGTCGGGCCCTCTCGAGACTGGTGCCAATACTAGTCAGCTAGCGTACAATCGTATTCTGTGGGGTGTCCATGCTGATCTCCTGGGTCATGCCGGCAAGTCACGACAGGATGAGGGCATGGCTAACCGCGCCTCCGACTACCCGCAGACCTTTAACATGGTAGGTGGCTCTACTGAGGGTAACAACGGCAACTTGGTCTGGCTCAGCGCTGCTATGCAAGAGGAGCTGTATCGTGTCACGCAGAGCGATGTTTTGAAGCCCGCTAACTACATGGCTGCTTCGAAGGCGATTGAGACTTACATCCGGCAGAACGGTCAGGCATCTCCCAAGCGTGGTACCTCGGGTCGCATCACCAACACCCGAGTTCCTCTAGCCGGCCCCCTCCCTCTCGCTCACAAGCTCTACGAGTCATTCCGCAAGGTCACTAACTACACCGAACTCGACGACTACCAGTTGGAACCATACGGCTTCACCAAGACCTGGAACCTCTTCGCCTTTGCCAATGGAATGCGCTCCAGTGCCCGCACGGCCTTCTTCGGGCCTGATATTGTTAGCCAGGGACCTGTGATGGAGGGTCTCGGCCGGCGTAAGCTGACGGTGATCACCAATGCCTCGGTGTTCAAGATCCTGACCCAGGGGTCGCGCTCGGACGAGGACGACGACGACGGTGGTCGCGGGCGCGGAAATAACAACGGTAATGGAAACAACAACGCTGAACCCACGGCCACCGGCTTCGGCGCTATGATCGCGGGCGTCCCCTGCATTGTTCGCGGTAGAAAGTCAGTCATCGATGCCACCGGTTTCATGTCCGCACACCTGCTGCAAGTCTCCGGCATTGGTCGTCGCAGCGTTTTGGAGGCCGTCGGAACTCGTCAAGTAGTCGAGGCTAACGTCGGTTTCAACTATACTAATCATCTGGCCGCCTCTTTCTCCCTGACTAAGCCCGCCGCCGATGTGGCTACGGACCCCGCCAATGCTAACTTTACCTGTACGATGGGTGCTTTCCTGCCCGATCCGCGCCACCCAGCTGATGGCAAGCGTGGCGTGCAACTACTCTTCCAGGATGGTACTCTCCCTAACAGCGCCACACCGAACCCGGCCGTTCTATCTATCACCGCTTTCCTCTTAGCACCCGAGAGCAAGGGTAGCGTCACTATCAAGACACCCAGCCTCGGCCATGCCCCGGTGGCGTCCTATGGATACATGTCCCGCAACACCTCTGACCCACAATTCTGGACTCTTTTGGCCAACAAGACCCTCATTCCATTCTTCCGACAGCTCGAGGCAGATCACGGCTATGTCCTAACTAATCCTAGCTATGCAGTTCTGAGCGATCCGGTCCAGGCCGCGGCTTGGTTCGCTGGTAACGTACGGCAGACGCATCACGGGCGTGGTACCGTGCTGGCGGCACCCAGGAACGCGGGTGGAGTCGTCGATCCTAGCACTGGTAAGGTCTATGGGGTCAAGAATCTCTATTGCTACGGCACCTCGACTCTGCCCGTTCAACCCGACGGTAATAACGCACAGCCTACCTTCGCCATCACCTATCTACAGGTACGCGAGGCCATCCGGCGCATGTGGCATTAGGTGCTATATTCACCGTTCTCGAGAATCTACGATTGCTCGAGAGTATGAATAAGACACCTCTTTGTAAACTCACGTATACAAAAAGGATTAGCGATGGATCTTTCGGAGGTATGTATCTCCGCGAGGATTATCTATCTTCTATTTTTTAACCACATGAGTACGTTCGGAAAATCATGGTGAGGGCGCTCCTACTACTGGTATTGATCTCGCTGGCTCTAGGCCGATCCACCGGGGAGTTAACTCGCGTCGGGCATACCATCCCCGTTCATATTCCAACACAGTCGATCACCTCCAATGAGACCTTCGAAGTCCCTTATTGGCTCGGCTCCTTCTATGCCACCGTAGACGTAGATCCGACCATCTGGGTCCTCCCACTCACCATCGGCAACGGCGGCCAAGTCTATCCCGGACAGTTCCTTTACATTCGCAACAATGGTCCCGAGGATATTCTACTATATGCGCAGTCGCCGGAGACCATCGAAGGGGATGCTTTCCTTCGCATTCCTGCCGATTCAGTGGTCGGACTGCTCTCTGGCTATCCGGCCTGGGTCGTCACCTCGCCCCCAAGTGTCAATATCTCTCTTGACAACATCGTAACAGAGAACATCGAGATCGGTGGGGACGTCTTCTGGCACGATGAGGGTCCGCTCGACCTCGGCAGCCTGGAATGGATGCACAGCTTTGTAGGAGTAGACGCTGTCACTTCAAATCCCATATACACTGTCGAAATGGGACCAGAGACGCTAAATGTCCCTTCCTCCACCTGTGATGGATCCACTTGCGTTAATTGGGATACTATTAGTATCGGGAGACAAGCCGGTGCGTACAATACTGCAAGATACGTTATCAACCTGGGACGCCAGGCAGGAATCAACAACACTGCGATAAATGCGAACAACATCGGTCGTCTCGCAGGGCAATTTAATACTGGGTTCAACGTTAACAATTTAGGACAAATGGCTGGTGAGACCAACACAGGCTTCGACGTAAACAATATTGGCGTTCGCGCTGGACAGCTAAACACCGGCCCCACCGTCAACAACATCGGTCCATCAGCTGGATTATCTAACAGAGGAGACACCGTAAACAACATAGGTCGCCAAGCTGGTGAATTTAACTTGGGAAATAGAGTCACGAACATAGGCAGTTATTCCGGTAGGTACAACACTGGAAATGCTGTAACGAACATCGGTGTCAATGCCGGTACGAACAATACCGGGGCATATTGTTGTCACAACGGCGAGAATGCTGGTCTGCTGAACACTTTCGGTTACTGCTACACTAACGGGAGGGAGTCTGTATGCTCCTCTACAAACCAGTTCGTTTTTGGCTCTACTACTTACCCCTTAAATCCTCGCCTGCCTTCTAACTCGGGCTCCTTCTGCATGGGTGCGGCCTACGACACCTGCCTGAACTACGGCCGAGCGGGTGCCTGGGAGCTACCCTCTGGCCAAGATCTGTACTCGACGGGCTACGTCTGCGCGGGTGCCGGCTGCACCTCCTCTGCTCCTGTCTCAACGGCTACCGGTCTCTATGACTCCAACACGCGTGTGATCCGCCAAGCGACCTGTACGGGATGTAGTGCCTCCTCTCAGACAGATGGAGTCTTTACGTTTACTGTACCCCCTGGCACGGTAACTTCAGTCTCGGGTACCGCCAATCAAGTGTGTGTCGCGACTGGAACCACTACCCCTGTAATCTCTATCTGCCCTGTCTTTTCCTGGAGCGGTACGTCCTATAGTCTCGCACTCACGAATACCTACATGGTGACCAGCACTCTTGGCATCGTTTCGAGCCAGGTAGCCACCACATATGCTAACGCGTTTATCACGTGGAGTAACGGAGCTGGAAAGACCGCCACGATGCGTGTCTACGATACTTTCGCTTCTCTTAACTGCCAAGATGGAGCTACTACCTCGTCAGCTCAACTGACGCCAACGGCCTTTACTACCGACGTACCCTTCGAAGCTCCTTCGGTGAGTGACTCTGGTATTCGCGTGGTAAGAAGTTGCACGGCTGGCTCGGGTATTACCTGCTCGGTGACTGACGGAGTGCTGACCGTCGCGGCCAGTATCGACCTGAAGAATGAGTCGGGTGGGTCGGCAGACGTTTCTAATATGCGTGAGGACCTGAACAGCCTCCGTGCTAGCAACGACCTGCTGCAAAAGCGTGTGGAGCTCCTGGAGGCCCGCATCGAAAAGCTCCTGCAGCTAGTCGATGTTTAAGCCTGCGATTATCGACTATCTATTTTTTAACTACGTAAGTACATCGGACCGAGATGCGAGCCTTGTTACTTTTCGCATTAGTGACAGTGGTTCTGTGCATTCCATCATCAGGTACTCTTGCGCATCTCGGGCGGACCATCCCGCTTCATATCCCAACCCAGACCCTTACGGTGAATGAGACCTTCGAGGTACCAGCTTGGCTCGGTGCCTTCTATGCGACCGTGGAAGTAGCTTCGACCTGGACCCTACCCTTAACGATCGGGAACGGTGGGCAGACCTATCCTGGCGAGTTCCTCATCATCCGTAACTATGGTCCCGAGGGCATCACACTTATTCCTACCTCGCCTGAAACGATCGAAGGAGGCTCCGGCTATGCTGTCCCCGCTGGAACTATAATAGAGATCCTCTCCGGGTACCCTAACTGGGTCGTTACCTCTGTCCCAAACGTCGATCAGAACATCACCGCCGAGAATCTGGACATTAAATGTGACCTAAACGTTGGAAATACTTCTCAATCAGGTACATGGGGTGGTTGTGGTACTATCAGACATAGTGGAGCTTACCTTCAGGGAAACCTCGAGGAATTTGTAGCTCAAACAACGGCCCTGGGTACCAAGCCTACGATGGCGCGTACCCTCAAAGCCACTATAGAGAACGGAGGTGTAGTGGAATATGATGGGATATGGGTTCCGAGGGACGCACCACAACATAGAGTACGGCGCGAGCAAACATTCTTCGGGACGCTAGGCGACACCACGGCCTATGTTACTCCCAGTCCTCTTGTTTATGACGACCATATTGTATGGCAGCAGGATTCTGACTACGGACTCGGGACCGTTGTAGGCCGCCAGGTATCCATGTACTTCACCAAAGTCCTGACAAACAGAGCCATCAACATGGTACGAATTACTACATTTAAGCCATATACTCCAGGCATCCCAACTGGCAGCACGGGTACGATCTCAACGAACACTATCATAGAAGCTATAACTCCAGGACTTGGTTCTATACCCACGGGTATGACTTGGACTGGCACCTCGGGCGTTGGACTCTATGGAGCGGATGCCGGTACAATGTCATCCAACGTACAAAATCTATGGGGATATCGTTGCGGCGGGATGTCTGGGGCTCAGAAGAACTATTGCTATTGGGTTCAATCTAACACGGCCTCGTGCGGGGCTGGTTTTGCGGCTGGAACGGCAGGAGATACGTGCCAGTACAGAGGAGCAGCAAACCGATGGACAGGAGATGCGGGCATTGATTGGTACACCGAGACAGGTCACTTCTGCGGAGGCACGGGGTGTGCTGCGATGTCAGCTACCAACGTTGGTTTGTATGATTCTGCGGTGAGGGTGGTGCGTTCCTGTACTGCTGGAGCGGGCATTACCTGTTCAGTGACGGATGGTGTCCTGACAGTGTCTGCTAATGCAAACCTGCAAAAAACCGACTCGGGTATTATGCCTCTAGGTACCCCTACCTCCTCCAATTCTCCCTGCACAGCTGGTACTTACATGTCCGATGCTTCCTATTTGTACATCTGCGTGGCTACGAACACCTGGCGACGCCTTCCCTCGGAATCGTTCTAGATTTGTCTCCAACAGATCTCTGGATCCTCATTTTTTTATCGCCGATACCCTCCCCGCATCACCCCTATTATCTATTCTAGCTCTCGTGTATATGTAGATATACACGAGGTGTACACGAATTGATTTTACGTTGTGTTGCTATACACCCGCTGTACATCGCTCGGATGTCCCGCGGTGGTAATAGCGCCGTCCTCTACCTAGCCCTCATGGTTTTCGTTATGGTCACCATACAGATCCAATTACTCCTGCCGAACCTCGCCTATGAGCGTCGCGTCTGCCTCGAGGAGGTCTGGAAACGTTACGATGCCCGTCACACTCAGCCTATTTTCCTCTTCTGGTCTAACGCTGAAGGGGTAATGCGCAACGACTTGCAGGATCGTCATTATGTAGTCCTCGAACAGCTGATGGTCCTACATCCTCGAGCCCCGATCATTGTGGTCTCCGACACCCTCCCGCCTCATATCTTCGAAGATTATACCCATCTCGGTTATAACATCTCCGTTCGTCGCTTTGACATCAAGGACCTCACCTTCGGCATCCCCGGTCTGCAAGCTTGGGTCGAGAAGATCCCTACCTGGCGCAAGGGTCCCTACTTTGCTTCTCACATGTCCGATTACTATCGTTTCGCCCTTACCTACATGTTCGGCGGTACCTACACCGATTTTGATGCGTTGTACTTGCGCCCGCTAACCTTCCTCGAGTCAGCCGTCGGGGTCGATCGTGCCGCTGGAAACTGCCCTTGGTGCCTTCCCGAATCTGAATCGAGCCTGCATGGGCCTGTCTACACGGCACCAGGCGTCATGATTGGCTTCCCAGTTCGCATGGGAATGATGCTTCAGACCCTAGTGCGCGGTTTCGCGATCTCCTACGACCCAGAATGCTTCGTCTGCGTGGGTCCGAAGGCACTCACGTTGTCAATATCGTCGATTCGAGCGCAGACGGGTGCCCTGCCCGGCGGGGATGTCACCCTCCTTGACAGCTTCGAGCTGTACCCTTACAACTATCAACAGATCCCCGGCATGTTCGAAGCTACCAATAGCTCCCGCGAGCAGTACAAAATGCTCCGCCGTAACGCTAGATCGATACATCTGTTCGGCAAGGTTAGCTCCGCCCTGCATATCAACCACGGCAGCGTAATAGACTTTGCCACACGCGAAATACGAGTTGTCAGTAGTTTCGACAGCGGAACTACTGACAGGCTGCATCTTAGCGCCCCGGACCTCTTCGACCTGAGCCGTCGAGCCTATCTTAACGTCTATTTATTCGACGATATCCGCGTAATCGACTGCGCTCAGCTGCCCGGTGACAGTTACGAGATCTTCATCTCCGTAGAAGAAGGAACCTTGCACACCCGAAAGCTTAGCGGCAGATCTCTCCATATCTCTGGCTCCCTGCTCCGTCTTAACGAGTTCCTGAGCTCCCTGGTCTATGTCGGTGGACCCCGTGATCAGGTAAACGTGGTCGTGGTAGGCGCTCGCAGTCGCACCAGCATTACCATCCCCGTTATGCAAATCGAACACCTGTTGACCATCCAAGTGAAGACGCATGGTCGCCCTGATAAGGTAGGTGCCTTGATCCGTAGTGTCCGCCGTTACTACTCCAACATGCCGATCCTAGTCGGTGATGACAGTCGCGACAGTCTCAACACCCTGGTTAACCTGACCGAACTGCGCAATACCGAGTTTGTAAGCCTCCCAGTCGACAGCGGGCTCAGCTTTGGCCGAAACGTTATGGTACAAATGACCAAGACCCTCTACACCATGGTTATCGACGATGATCACATCTTCACCGGCCATACCGACCTTACCGGCTTGGTCCGCACCCTCGAATCGGGCAATTACGACATCCTCGCGATGAAGAGCCCGGTAGATTTTGAACGCTGGCACTCCGACTTTGCCGGGGTCATGAGCATTGAGAACAATTCACTGATCCTGGATGGTGGTAATCGAGGCCTGCATTACGGCTGCGAGATGGTAGACTTTGCCCATAACAAGTTCGTGGCCCGTGTTGAGCGGCTAAAGGTTGTTCCCTGGAATTCCAAACTGAAGCTGGGTGAACACGAGGATTTCTACTGGCGCGCGAAAGTAGCTGGGCTGCGAGTGGGGAGCTGCGCCTGGGCTAGTATTTATCACGACTCTCCGCCTCATTGGCTGAAGCGTACCCATTATGACATTCAACGTGGCCGTGTCTTCCAGTTCATGGAGCTGATGCTGACCCTTAACGGCTGGGATTGCATCTCGAACTTTGGCGCCAAGATCTGCCGCGACAAGAACAAAACCGTTGATACCAAGCGAGAAATCTGCAGCGTAGGCTTCGTCGGTGAGCGTTGCGACAAATGCGACGTCGGTTTCCTGGGCGACCGCTGTGATACCTGTGAAGCGGGGCGTTATTCAGCCGCCTGTGTCCCTTGCAACTGTCCGAACAAGGATACGGTTTGCCAAGAAGGGTACAAAAGTGGCGGTGAATGCACCTGCAAATGCCCACTAGTGCGTGGGGAGAACCTACTACACAATGCCGAACTGAAGCAAGAGGGTGTTCCCGACGCCTTCAAAGCCCCGATCTTCTGGACTACAATGAACGCGGAGAGTGGACCCATCGTGAGCCCAGGCTCGGTGGCCTTCCGCCATGAGAAGATGGTGTTCTCGGGTCTACAGCAATACATCAGTCTAGCCAATCTGAAGCCCACCGAGTTAATCATCGGGGCCGATATCCGCGCCAACTTATCCAGTGGTGGCGATCCTAGCGATGGTTTCAGCTTGTACACCGATGCCTGGTACGAAGACGGTAGCGTTGAATGGGGTAAAGTGCTCCCCTTACCGCTGGGTACCTATGACTGGCAGACCTACGAAGGCACCTTACAATGGCCGCGGCCAATCGTGGGCTTGACTTTCACCCTGATGTTCAAGCTGCATAGCGGAGAAGTAGAGTATCGGCAGCCTTACGTCAAGGAGCCCATCTGTAACTGCTCTCAACAAATAATAGATATTTGTAAACCCATAACTCGTTCCAACTGTCATCCAAAACATGAAGACGCGAACTGCGGCTGCGCCCCGGAGATGATCGGCATTGGGGTCGAGAAGGCCGGCACAACTAGCTTGTGGTTCTGGCTGGCCCAGCATCCGCAGTTCGTAGCCCGAGACAAGGAAGTACGCTTCGAGTTCAGTAACTATGCGGGGCGGCTACAGAAATACTATGACAAGTTCCCTGACGTGCCTCGGAACAGCGAGCTGGTGACCGGTGACTTCACTCCCAGTTATATCATGGACCCCGTAGCCCCAGAGAGCTTGGCCAAGTTAGCCCCCTTGGCGACTTACGTGGTCGTATTGCGTGATCCGATCGAGCGGGCCTACAGTCAATATTCGATGGACCATACCGAGGGACGTAACAACCTGAGCTTTGGAGAGTCAGTACGTCGCGAGTTAGCCGCTCTGCGTGAGTTTGGCATTGAGCGCGCTAACTCTATTAAGAACGTGACCTGGGAAGCCTTGAGTCGCTACCTATATGAGCCGGCGGTGATTAAGCGTCACGGACTGATCGAAGGTTCGTACATTGTCTCGACTGGGCTATATGAACTACAGCTGCAAAGCTGGTATCGAGTTATTGGTCAGGAACGCTTCCTACTGCTAGACTTTGCGGAGCTAGAGAAGAGCCCAGTGGCGGTATTGGAACGCATCGCGGGCCGTCTCGGGCTACGTGCCTTTGATTGGAGTTCAGTTATTGGAACTCGTTGGGGTACCGTCCGCCAAGGAGCGCCGGACAACAAGACAGTAGAGGTGCTGAGATGGTACTTTGCTCCCTAATTAGTGTGTAGCTTCACGTCTCCCTTGGAGCCGTTCCGCCACACTAATAGAATCGCATTTTTTGATTCCGGGGAGATAGAACCTTGGTATCCGTCCACTCGATTTTTTACGAGTAGCACAACGCTTGACTTCTACGAGTAGCGGGGCTTACGCGAGTAGCGGGGCTTACGCGAGTAGCGGGGCTTACGCGAGTAGTACATTCACACATAATCCCATGGCCGAGAAGATGCAAATCAGTGAAGATTCGACCGAGGCAGAGACACGTCGGGACCGATACGCAAAGATAAAACGCGAATATCGTCACCGCCACCGAGATCCCCATGCCGAAGCTCAGAAGCGCTACCGAGCCACCGGTGCCACCGATATGCTTGAACATGCCATGATTCTACTCAACCGAGCTATCGAAGCTGATGCAAAAAAGCGTCTCGCAGCCCAGGAGAACATTCTCCCATAAGCATTCGCACTCATTTTTTATGTTATTGAGGACGCGAGTGGAATAGGCCGATCCTCGAACTCGCACGTCCCCACGTGCGGTACTTTTTTCTGTATCTCATAACACCGACAGAATGCCGTCGGTTCTAATTTTATAAGACAGTTCTTACAGAGCGCGTGTCGGCACCGTCCACCTCTGCCAAAGCAACTGTAGCAGTGCTTACTGCTGGTAAATCTAGTAGGGTAATCAATGGACGCGTTGCAGGTGTGGCATGCATTTGATTCGGGATGTTGACCGGTTTCCCATTCGATTTTACATGTGTAACACTTGGGCATTTTAGCCACTGGTGAATACATGACTCGAAGATTCAGTTGGTCGCAAAAAAATGCAGGTGGTCTCTTAGTCCGGCAGGTCGAGTTCACGTCCGCGAGGGATGTGCTCGGTGGCCGCGGCGACGTAGCCATTTTCATTGCCGAACCGTTTTGGGATGTAAGTGAAGCATTGCTTGGCTCGGAAGTACCTTATCAGCATCTCCTTGGTCGCCAATTTTCCCGCGACCATATGCGGTGGGAAAACCTGTCGCTGCCAAGCCAGAAAGGCCTGGGTTAAATCTGCTATCATGATGACTGGGGTGTTGACACCTAGGTACTGCGGGCCAACCCTTTCGTACAGCTCCCCGACGAATCGATCCACCAGCTCGACCTCGGTCTGGCTCATCTTGGTACTAGATTACCAAAAAATCAAATGGTAGTTCACGGAAGTCATCAAAATTAGGCCCGGAGATCAGCATCGTTTGGCCGACTTAGGTCAGTTACAAAAGTGCTTTCAAATAAGACCGTTATATTAGGCCTGGGTGTTTAATAATTATTCGGGCCTCGTTGTGGTAAAAAAATGCATCTTTCCGAGGATTCGAGTCCCGCGCTGCAAAAAATCATGAGGGGTGACTCAAATCAGCAGTGCAAATACCCAGATCCACATTGTTCCCACCAACGCGACTGCACTGGAGGGTTGCGTTGACTCGGGTGGTGCGGTAGTCAGCGCTGGTAAGGCTTTGATGCTGTAACCCAAGGTGCGTAAGATCTCCGTGACGACGGGACCCACTCGGTGATGGCAAGTACCCAAAGTCAAGGCCGGTACCATCAGTCCATCTTCCCCACTGGCATCGAATACGGCCGGGTTTAAATGCACAACACTGCTGGTGGTCCAAACCGGCGGTGAATACAAGGAGACTAGTCCACCATCGTGCAGTCGGAAGTACATCCCACCACCCTGGAAACACTTCGTAAGGTTTGGGGCGTTGCAGTACAGGAAGGAATCGAATACCGAAAGCTGATCGTCGGGATAGTTCTCGTTGAGGAAAGTCAAAC
>CAZIRP010000029.1:0-64992 GCA_964541665.1 uncultured Caldilineaceae bacterium
CGGTTAGAAACCGCACCTACGATTTATGCGATATTTATCTGGTTTCTCTATAAGCAGTTTCTGTGTTCGGCCTAGCGCAATTTTGCATCATCCCGCAAGGCTGCGGCGCGGCTGGTATCTTCCCAGGGCAATTGCACATCGTCGCGGCCAAAGTGCCCATAGGCCGCGGTCTGTTGGTAGATCGGGCGGCGCAGATCGAGGTCGCGGATGATCGCGCCGGGGCGCAGGTCAAAATGGTGATTGACCAATTCTACGATCTTTTCATCGGCGACTTTACCGGTGCCAAAGGTCTCAACGTTGATGCTCACCGGGCGGGCAACCCCGATCGCGTACGCGACTTGCACTTCGCAGCGCGCTGCCAACCCAGCGGCGACAATATTCTTGGCCACCCAGCGTGCTGCATAAGCCGCGCTGCGGTCCACCTTGGTGCAATCTTTGCCGCTAAACGCACCACCGCCATGCCGCCCCATGCCGCCGTAGGTATCGACAATGATCTTGCGGCCCGTGAGGCCAGCATCCCCCATTGGCCCACCGACAACAAAGCGACCGGTCGGGTTGGTGAAGATGCGCAATTGGTTGTCCACCATTTCGGCGGGCAACACCGGCATGATCACCTCTTCGATCAACGACTCGCGGATCTCGTTCTGGTCGATCTCGGGCGCGTGTTGCGTGCTGATCAACGCGGTGTGGATGCGTTTGGGCTTGCCATAAGCATAATCGACGGTGACCTGGGTTTTGCCATCAGGGCGCAGCCAGGGAAGGCTGCCATTCTTGCGCATTTCCGCGAGGCGGCGGGCCATTTTGTGGGCGGTGTAAATTGGCATTGGCATCAACGTTGGTGTCTCATCGCAGGCATAACCGAACATCATGCCCTGATCGCCCGCGCCAACCGCTTCAATGGCGGCTTCGTCGGCCATCTCGCCCAGCTTGGATTCGAGCGCTTTATCGACACCCATGGCAATATCCGGGCTTTGGGAGGCCACAGCAATCTGCACGCCACAGGTATTGCCATCAAAGCCCTTATCGCTGTGGTCGAAGCCGATTTCTTTCACGACTTTGCGCACCAGGTCATCAAAATTGACAAAAGCCGACGTGGTGATCTCGCCGAGCAACATCACAAAGCCCGTCTTGACCGCGGTTTCACAGGCGACCCGCGCCATCGGGTCCTGAGCAAAGATGGCGTCCAGCACCGCATCGCTGATCTGATCGCACATCTTGTCGGGATGGCCTTCAGTCACCGATTCGCTCGTAAAGAGCAAGCTCGGCGAAGTCATAAAGGTAGACATGATTTTTCTCCTGATAAATGCTCAATGCTCAATGGGTAATAGTAAATGCTCATTAACCATTGAGCATTTACCGTTCACCATTAACAATTATTTAGTGTCCCGTGCCCATGCTCCACTCGTTCAGGTAGGCATCTTGTTCGGGCGTCAATGTGTCGATCTCGACGCCCATGGCCTTGAGTTTGAGGGCTGCGATTTCGTCGTCGATTGCCTTTGGCACATCATACACGTTGCCGGTCAGCTTGTCGCCATTCTTTAAAATGTATTCGGCGGCCAATGCCTGATTGGCAAAGCTCATATCCATCACCGCGCTGGGGTGGCCTTCAGCAGCGGCCAGGTTGACCAGGCGGCCCTCGCCCACCACATAAATGCGGCGGCCATCTTCCAGGCTATATTCGTCCAGAAATTCACGCACGCGGGTGATCTTGGTCGCCATCGCGGTCAGCGCCTTCATGTTGATCTCAACATCAAAGTGACCGCTGTTGGAAAGGATGGCCCCATCGCGCATGTTTTCGAGGTGATGTTTGTCGATCACATGAATGTCGCCGGTCGCGCTACAGAAGATATGCCCAACCTTGGCGGCCTCGGCCATGGGCATCACCTGGAAACCATCCATCACCGCTTCGAGGGCCCGCACTGGGTCGATCTCGGTGACAATGGTGTGGGCACCCATGCCACGGGCGCGCATGGCAATGCCTTTGCTGCACCAGCCATAGCCGCCGACGACAAAATTTTTGCCCGCGAGCAGCACATTGGTGCCGCGGATAATGCCGTCGATGGTGCTCTGGCCGGTGCCATAGCGATTGTCGAAGAAGTGTTTGGTCTGGGCATCGTTCACGGCCATCACCGGGAATTTGAGCTTGCCCTGGGCCGCCATGGCGCGCAGGCGGATCACGCCGGTGGTGGTCTCTTCGGTGCCCCCGACGACTTGCGACAGCAGATCGCTGCGGCTGGTGTGCAACATCGCCACCAGGTCCATGCCATCATCCATGGTGATGTTGGGGCGGATGTTGAGCACGTTGGCCATGTGATCGTTGTATTGCTCGGTGCTTTCCCCCTTGATGGCGTAAACTGGCATCTCATAATGCGCAACCAGGGTGGCCGCGATGTCATCTTGCGTGCTGAGCGGGTTGCTGGCGCAGAGTGCAACTTCGGCACCACCGGCAAGCAGGATGCGCATCAGGTTGGCCGTCTCGGAGGTGACGTGCATGGCCGCGGCCATGCGTACGCCCTTGAATGGTTGCTCTTTTTTGAAGCGCTCCTCAAGCAGATCCAATACCGGCATCTCTTTGGCTGCCCATTGCATCCGAAATCGGCCTTTTTCGGCCAGATTGATGTCGGCAATGTCGTAATTCAATTCTGTGGTTGTCATGCAAAAAACTCCTTGAATCAATACTGATTGCGAAATTCTGAATGGGGCCTGGTGTCCCCGGTGCGGACATCACGGGCCATTTGCTGGAATCTTTGTTGCCCCTGCCCGCTGACAGATCCCCTCGATGTACGAGAGCTGAACTTGAAACCCGTGCTTTTCGTAGAGGCGTCGGGCCGTGGGATTCTGCTGATCGACATTGAGCAAAATACGCTCGATCCGCTGGCTGCGTAGCGTATGGACAATTGCCCCCAGCACGGCCCCGCCATGGCCGCGGCCGCGGTGCGCGGGGTGGGTGTACATATTGCCGATCGCCGCGGCCTGGTGATCGCGGTCAATGATGTGGGTGCCCCCCACCGTGGCCAGTTCCCCATCTTCGGTTCGAATGCCAAAAAAGACACCATCATCTAGCTGGTAAGGGTCAAACGCATCCGGCGTGAAGGGGCCACCATGCGCCAACAACTGCCGAATCGCGTCGCTATCGCTTGCCTGCAGACGCACCACGCCTGGATGAGCTGGCCATTCACTGGTGGATGTCGTCAACACCATGCGCCACATCGGGTGAATTTTCTCGCCAATCGTGTACCTTGACGACAAGAGCGGTACCTGTTCAGCGCGCAGGTTGAGATAGATCTCCGCTGGCAATGAAAGCTGGGCCAGGGCTTTGGCCACCAGCGGGTTCGGCCCCATCAGAAAGAGAACCGAAGGGCTGAGCGCGGTAAAGAGCATGGCGACGCCGCTGCCCGCTTCTTCTTCGGCCAGGCCCCACTGACAATAGGGCGCAAAAGCAGGTTGCAGATCCGCCAATGGGTAGACCGCCCAGACAGGATCCTGGTGCAGAATCTGCTGAATGCGCTGCAATCGGGTCTTATCCACGTAACTGTGCCAGGGCCGGTTCAGTACCGTAATTTTCGGCATAGCGCCGCATAAACTCGTTCAGGGTAAACAGATGCGTCGTTGGGCCCAAATTTTCCAGCGAATAAGCACTGCACAGCGAGCCCACCCGCCCACAGACCTGTAAGGGTAACCCCGCTTGGCGGGCCGCAAAAAAGCCCCCGCGGAAAGCATCACCCGCACCGGTTGGCTCGGCAATCTCCGCCAGGTGAGCCGCCGCCACCTCAATCTCTTCCCCGTTATTGTAGATGATGCTGCCATCTTTGCCCAGCGTGACGATCACCGTTTCGATCTGCTGGCAGATGCTTGCCAGTGACCAGCCGGTCTTGTTCTGCACCATGGCGATCTCATATTCGTTGCAGAGCAGATAGGCCGCGCCCGGCAGACTGTGGGCAAGGTCTTCGCCGCTGAGCCGCGCCAGTTGCTGGCTGGGATCATAAGCGAAAGGGATGCCGTAGGTTTTGCACTCTTGCGCATAGTGAATCATTGCCCCGGGATCGTTCGGGCTGATGATCACCAATTGCGCATCATTCAAGCCACGATCCAGCAGGCTATAATGGCGGGCGTATGCCATCGCGCCGGTGTAGAAATTGGCAATCTGGTTCTGATCGCTGTCCGTGCTGACAAAAAAGGTGGCGGTCAACTCATCCGCAATTTCGATGATCTGATCGGTGCGCAGCCCTTGTTCTTCGAGCCAGCGGCGGTAATCGCCAAAATCGTGGCCCACCGTTGCCAGGATGATCGGGTCGCCGCCGAGCAGCTTCATGGTATAGGCAATATTGGCTGCCACCCCGCCCCGCTCGCGGCGCATGGAATCGGCCAGAAAACTCAAGCTGATATTGTCGAGCTGGTCGGGCAAAATCTGGTCGCGAAAACGGCCCGGATAACGCATCAAATAGTCATAAGCAACTGAGCCAGTAATCACAAAAGCCATTGTGTTTGTATCCTATAGTGAATTGTCGCTGAGGTGTCGGTTGCCAGGTAGCGGCGCAACGGTTTGCCGCATTACACGCTTTATGCTGTACCGTCTTGGCGGGCTCGTTGCTGTTGCTCGATCCGCTCGGCAGCCGCGGCTTTGACTTGCCGCAAGCTCTGCGTAAAGGGCGGATAACAGATCCCCTCCTCGGTGACAATACCCGTTAAATAGCGGTGGGGAGTGACATCAAAAGCGGGATTGTAGACCGGCGTGTCGGCAGGGGCGATCAACTCGTCGCCGATCTGGCGCACTTCTTCGGCCCCGCGCTCTTCAATCGGAATCAAATCCCCGTGCGCGAGGTTGAGATCAACCGTGCTGGTGGGGGCCACGCAGTAGACGGGAATGCCATTCTCTCTGGCGACTACGGCCAATTTGTAGGTACCAATTTTGTTGGCCGCATCCCCATTGGCCGCGACCCGATCCGCCCCGAAGATGACCACATCCACCTGGCCGGTGCGCATGAGATGGCCCGCGGCATTGTCGGCGATCAAGTGCATGGGGATCTCGGCGCGCATCAATTCCCAGGCGGTGAGGCGGGCACCCTGCAAACGTGGGCGGGTTTCGTCCACCCACACGTGGATCGATTTGCCTTGCTCCTGGCAGGCGAAGATCACGCCGAGCGCGGTGCCAAAATCCACGGTGGCAAGGGCCCCGGTGTTGCAATGGTGCAAAATATTGGCACCTTCCGGGATGACAGCAGCCCCGTTGTAGCCCATCCGCCGGTTGATGGCAACATCTTCTTCTGCCAGGGCTTCGGCTTCGGCCAGTAACAAGGCGCGGAGCGCGGGGATGTCGGTCAGCGGGCTGTTTGCGGCCACATCCAGCAAGCGAGCCGTGGCCCAACTCAAGTTGACCGCGGTGGGGCGGGCCGCATCCAAAATCTCTTTGGCTTGTTGCAACTCGGCCAAAAGCGCGGCGCGGTCGGTTGCACTGCTCTGATGAGCGGCCAGCGCCATGCCATATGCCCCGGTCGCCCCAATGGCCGGCGCGCCGCGCACATACATCTCTTGAATGCTGCGCGCCACTTCGGGGACAGTGGCAAAGCTGGCAAGGCGATATTCTCCGGGGAGCAATCGCTGATCGATCATTGTAACCTGGTTGTCTTCCCAGAATACTGTACGCATGCCATTTCCTCCAGAATAGAGCCCACGCAAGCCTTGATTGAAAGCATCGTTGGTAAGCGCGCAAATCATCCAAAAGAAAAACGCTCACCAGATGTGCGCAGGCGAGCGTTTTGATCACAAGGTTGATTGATGATCGATCGTTTCCGTGAGGGCTTCAGAAACAATGGATCGGCACCTCTGCCCGACTCACCTGTTGTTCAATATTTAACAAAGCAATAACGCTCGCCAATGGATGGTCGTGGCGGACGATTGCTTCTATGAACAACCGGGGGCCGGGGCTCCGGCGGGTTGTTGCCAAAGGCTGCTTTTGCTGCAGCACTTTGATGCAAGCTTGTAACCGCGGAAATATAACACAGGGGGTTTGGGCTGTCAAATAAATTGCGAATTCGGGTGCTATCTCAGGATTTTGTCCGCCTTGGGCTGGTGGGGTAAGGGGCAGCGATTGGTACGCGACAACCGCATACACTGGGGGGAATTCTACGTCATTTGTTGGAGGAAGGGGTTGATTGGCTGAACTTTTCGGCATTTTTCACCCTGCACGAAGGATTCAGAATGGTGACACCGATCATTTGTCAGTACCCAGTGATTTTCGCTCTTAGGCTTGCAACATGATGCCCGAAGTCACCACAAACGATTTTCTAGGCCGAGCCCCTGCGTTCTGGAATGGAGTTAAAGATGATCCAACTTGTGATTTTTAGCCCAGTGATGTTGGTCCGCCTCGGGTTGCGGGCGTTGCTGGCCATGGATGAAACATGCGCAGTGATGGGCGAAAGTGCAACCACGCATCAGCTAATGAGATTGTTGCGCCACCAACTGCCAGATATCTTGCTGCTGGTGCTGGATGGCGCTGAAAATGGGCAGATCGAGTGGGTTCAGGCGTTGATGAGCCAATATCCGCAGGTGAAGCTGATCGTCATTTTGGAAAGTTTGCAAACAAATACAGACATGCAGCTCTACCAACTCGGTGTCCATGCCTGTCTCTCCGTCCAGAAGGTGGAGAGCCACTTGCTGCGGGCGGTCAAGGCTGTCTATACCAGTGGCCTCTATACCTCGACCAACCTGGTTGCGCAGTTTCGGGTGCACCAACAGATACGCCAGTTGACGCAGCACGAATTACGCGTGTTGCAACTGGTCTGTCAGGGATTAACCAACCGAGAAATTGCCCAGGATTTGCATGTTTCGGTGCGAACCGCGCAGCAGTACATTCATACTCTCCTCGGCAAATTGCAATTGCAGAACCGGACCGAGATTGCGCTCTTTGCCAGTAAACAGATGCTGGTTTGAAGCGATTATGGGCAGGAGCCAGCCGCGGGTATGGCCCAATTGCGGTGGGTGATCTAGCAAAACAGGCCCTCCATACGCTACAATGAGGGCATGGCCTTTTTGTTTGTGTTTGCGCTTGCCGCGCTGCTGACCTATGCAAGTGTGCCTGTCGTGGCTGCCCTTGGTCACCGGCTTGGTCTGGTGGATCGACCCGGCGGACGACGGCGTCATGTCGGCGTTATTCCGCGCACGGGTGGGCTGGCCTTATTTGTCGGCTTTTTTTTCACCATTCTGCTCACCCTCTTCCTGCCGACCTGGCTGCCCCCCGCGTGGGCAACCTGGTGGCCGCCCCGTAACGATCCGCAAGAACTGCAGCGGCTGACCGCCCTGTTGGCCGGAAGCCTATTCTGCGTCGTCGCTGGGTTCATCGATGACCGTTTCGAATTGCCCAGCGGCCCGCAATATCTGGTACAACTCATTGCCGCGGCCATTGCCATCGCAGGGTTGATCTTCCTCAAACATATCAACAATCCGTTTGGGCCGGGCTTCTTGTGGGGTGATGAAGGATTCCCCTGGTGGATCGTCTGGCCCTTGACCATCTTTTGGTTTATGGGCATGATGAATACGGTTAACTGGCTCGATGGGCTGAGCGGGTTGGTCAGTGGCGTCACAGCAATTATGGCCGCAGTATTGGCCATCCACATGCTCTTTGTCACCGACCCGCCGCAAGCCAGCGTTGCTCTGGTCCCGCTGGCGCTTCTGGGGGCCACATTGGGATTCCTGCCATTTAATTTTGCCCCGGCCCGCATTTTTATGGGGAGCAGCGGAAGCTACTTTTTGGGGTTTGTCCTGGCTGCTTTGGGGATCATCGGCGGGGCGCGCGTCGCCACGGTGATGCTTGTTTTGGGGCTGCCTGCTCTGGATGTCGCCTGGTTGATTCTCAGCCGCTGGCGGCGTGGGCTCTCACCGGGCACGGGCGGCCGCGATCATTTGCATTTTCGGCTGGCCGATTTGGGGTTGCGCGAAACCACCATTGTCTATGGCTATTGGCTCTTTTGTGCGCTCTTCGGCGCGATCACGTTGCTGATCAGCGGGGAACGCCAGAAGATTGTGGCCCTGGCAATTTTGGGCGCATTAGCCATCACGGTGCTGGTCTGGGCCAGCCGGGCGGAGCCGCTTGCGTCCCGAGCTGCCAATGCCGAATCGACCGAGCAGGAAGGGTCAGGGTCTGGAGTATGACCAAAATTTTAGCCATTGAAACCAGTTGCGATGAGACCGCCGCGGCCGTTGTGCAAGATGGTCGGTATGCTCTGAGTAATGTGGTTGCCACACAGATTGATATTCATCGACGGTTTGGCGGCGTCTTTCCCGAGGTGGCCAGCCGTCAACATGTGCTCGCCATCCAACCGGTGATCAGCGAAGCCCTGGCAAAAGCGGGCATCCAGCAACTCGCCGAGTTGGATGCCATTGCCGTCACCCACGGGCCTGGCCTGGTTGGCAGCCTGTTGGTCGGTGTCAATGCGGCCAAAGGGCTGGCGTTTGCCAGCGGTCTGCCCCTCTTGCCCGTCAACCACCTCGAAGGCCATGTCTACAGCAATTGGATCAAAACCCCCAACCAGTCTGCTCCGCTCGTGGAGCAATTCCCTTTGTTGGTCTTGATCGTCTCTGGTGGGCATACCGAGCTCCTCTTGATGACTGGTCATGGTCAGTATCAACTGTTGGGCAGCACATTAGATGACGCCGCCGGGGAGGCTTTTGACAAGGTGGCGCGTCTGCTCAACCTGGGCTTCCCGGGCGGGCCCGCGATCCAACGGGCGGCTGCGCTGGGCGATCCAACACGCTTTGCTTTGCCGCGCCCACTCTCCCATCAGGCGGAGCATCGGTTCAATTTCAGCTTTTCGGGATTAAAAACCGCGGTGCTCAATCTGGTGCGCCAACACGAGATCGACGGCAAACTACCCGCAGACTCTTCGTTCGCGGCAGATATGGCGGCTTCGTTTCAGCGTACAGTGGCCGAGGTGCTCGTCAAGAAGACGCTGGATGCAGCAGCGCAATTTGGTGCGCACCAAATTTGTATCTGTGGCGGGGTGAGTGCCAATGTCGAGCTGCGCGCATTGGCTTTGCAGGCTTTTGGCGAGATCAACCTGCCCGTGCATATTCCTCCGCTGGCGCTCTGCACCGATAACGCAGCAATGATCGGCGCGGCAGCATTTTACCGCTGGCAGCCCTTGCCTTCCCGCCACGCTGGATTGGCCATTGATGTTTTTGCCACGCTGCCCCTGAGCGCCTCAACGCCGGTGTAAGCGCGCTGTAAAAACAACAGCCAGGCCCCCGAAGAAGCCTGGCTGCTAGCACAGCACTGAAAGTCTATCTGTAAATTCTGCGCCAAGATGGTCTGATGAGCCCCATTTTAGGCGTCGCACCCATTTGACAGATAGGTCTTAGATCGATTGGGTGTCCAATTCACCAACCTGGTCGAGCTCACCTTCGGCAGCGGTTTCGGCATCGGCATCACCCTCATCGCTGGGGGCAATTTGCCAATCGACTTCCGGCTCTTTGGGTTGGGCCTGCTTCAAGCTCAAACCCATGCGGCGCTTGTCGGTGTCGATGCGGATGATCCGCAGTTCGTGTTCTTCGCCCTCGTTGACGATCTCCTTCGGGTGGGTAACCCGGCGGTCAGAGAGTTCGCTGATGTGAATCAGCCCCTCGACCCCATCGGAGTCCAGGCGGGCGAACGCACCAAAGTTGACCAGTTTGGTAATCCGGCCGCGCACAATTTGGCCTACTTCGTAGGTGTCGCTGATGACTTCCCACGGTTGCGGCGTCAGGCGGCGCAAGCTCAACCCAATGCGACGGCGTTCCAGATCCACACTCAAAATCTGAACTTTGACCTTATCGCCAACCGAGACAACCTCGTTGGGATGGCTGACCCGGTTCCAGCTCAGCTCGCTCAGGTGGATCAGACCGTCGGCCCCGCCCAGATCCACGAAGGCACCAAAGTCGGCAATGCTGCTGATCAGGCCCTCGTAGCTGTCGCCTTCCTTGAGCGATTCGAGCAATTGCTCTTTCTGTTGGCGGCGCCATTCGCGCATTGCCAACCGCTCGGAAAGGATCAGCCGGTTGCGTTTGCGGTCGATGTCGATGACCTTGATCTTCAGTTCCTCGCCAACCAGCGAAGCCCAGCGTTCCTCTGTGTCAGTTGATTCCTCATCAGTGGAGCTTGTTGCCATGCCGGTGGTACTCAGTTGACTGGCTGGCACAAAGCCCCGGACTTGACCAACTTTGACAATGACGCCACCGCGATTATAACTTTCGACTTGACCTTCGAAGATTTCCTGCGATTGCATCAACTCTTCGGCGCGTTCCCAATCTTGCTCGGCCAGGGCACGGCTGATACTCAGCTGCAGATTCCCGTCCCGATCTTCGCGCAAGATGAATACGGGCAACTGGTCGCCGATCTCCAATGATGAAAAATCGTCGGCCACACGCTCCAGTTCGCGCCCGCTGACAATCCCTTCAGACTTAAAGCCGATGTCGACTAAAAGTTCATGAGGGCGCTTGTCAACAATCACACCGGTACGAATGTCGCCCGATTTGGGTTCACGCAGCGTCTCGTCGATCTCGCTCAGCAGTAACGCCATTGGGTGGTTGTGAACATCCATCGTTGCTTGACTAATCGTCATAAGACAAAAAACATCCTCCGAATAAATAAGAGCCACTCGCAAAAATTGCGATAAACCACGATCTGAGGGCTAAAAGCTAGCTCAACATGAAGATGAAGCGACTTTGAGCTGATTTTTAGCCGTATCCACACGCCTAACCAGGTTGTGCCGCGGCGCTACTGTCAGCCACCAGGGCGATCACTTCGATCTCCACAAGGGCACCCAATGGCAAAGCGGCAACCTGCACAGTGCTTCGCGCTGGCGGTTCATGTTGAAATATTGCGCCATACAGCGCGTTCACACGGGCAAAATCTGCCAAATCGGCCAGAAAGATGGTACTTTTGACCACGTGGGCAGGTGTACTCCCGGCAGCAGCCAACAGCGCCTGCACGTTAGCCAGCGCTTGACGGGTTTGTGCTTCTACACCTTCTTGTAATGTACCGGTTTGGGGATCGAGGCCGAGTTGGCCAGAGGCGAAAATAAATTGGCCCGCGCGAATCGCCTGCGAATAGGGCCCAATCGCCGCAGGCGCGTTTGTGGAATGGATTACTTGACGTTGCACGGAAAATCCTATAACGCAGAATCAGCTTCAATAGAGCAAGCAACAGAGGACGCTGCTCTAACCTAGGGTCAAGACAATCGATGGATGAGTAATGCAAAATTCTGGGTAAAACGCCCGATTTGGGGACACTGATAGCCAGAGTGCACAATCAACAACCAGACAGAGCTAAATATCAACCGAACAGCTTTGCATTATTAACAAATTCTAATCCGATTGTAATGTAACTTTCACTTTCAGTCAAAATTGAAAAATCGAATTTCCAGATAATCGTATCGTTTATGCCCGAATGGCTCTTCCGGGGTTCAGGCAAAGCTTGCGTTTTCTTTTCGATTTAACTCGGCACCAAAGGCAAACTGCGGCGCATGATCTCATAATTTTCGAGCGCACGCCCCGCGCCCAGCGCCACACAGGCGATTGGGTTTTCAGCCACGTAACAAGGTACCCCGGTCTCTTGGGTCAATAATTGGGCAATGTTGCGCAATTGTGCCCCACCGCCGGTCAGGACCATACCCCGATCAATAATGTCGGCGGCCAATTCGGGGGGCGTTTTTTCCAGGGTGGAACGTACCGTGCTGATGACGGCCTGTAGGGGCTCGCCAATGGCTTCGGTGACTTCGCTGCTGCTGATTTGAATGATCTTCGGGAGGCCTGTCACCTGGTCGCGCCCGCGTACTTCCATGTGGCGTTCATCTTCCATGGGCAGGGCGCTGCCAATGGCAATTTTGATCTCTTCCGCGGTCTGTTCGCCGATCAGCAGATTATATTTTTTCCGCACATAGTTGACAATCGCTTCGTCAAACCGATTGCCCCCGACCCGCACGCTGCTCCAAACGACAATGTCGTACATGGAGACAACTGCACATTCGGTCGTGCCACCGCCCATATCCAAAACCATATTACCAGTGGGCGTCCCAATCGGCAACCCCGCACCGTATGCCGCGGCCAACGGCTCGGGGATCAAGTAAGCGGCTCCCGCGCCGGCTTGCATGGCCGCGTCGTGCACCGCGCGCTCTTCGACGCTCGTCACCCCCCGTGGGGTGCTGATCATCACCTTGGGTTTGAAGAGACCGCGCATCATCGGGTTGACGCTGCCCACCACCGCCTGAATAAAGTAGCGCAACATCCCTTCCGTAACGATGAAGTCGGCGATTACCCCATCGCGGATCGGGCGAGCAACTTCAATGCTCTCCGGCGTACGCCCCAACATATCGTAGGCTTCGTGCCCAACCGCGACCATCGTATTGTCGCGCGCCCGAATGGCGACGACCGAAGGTTCGTGCATAATGATCCCGCGTCCACGTACATAGACGAGCACATTGACTGTACCGAGATCGATCCCAATTTGTTTACCAAACATGCGCTATTTGATGTTGTTCGCTGCGTATCAGCTTAAATAAGGACGAGTGATCGACGTTGTATAATTGTTATCGGATTGCTGCGCTGGTTTTGTGGGCTGAGCAGAACAGAACCAGACCCCACCCTGAAATCCTGCACCCGTTTGCTACAGAATGGGCAAATGAACATTCACGCTTTCCGCAGGCGAGCCAGTTCGGGTACCGTCACTACTTTCAGCATAGGCGCTAACCATACCCATAAGAGTATCACAACTCATTCTAAGTTGTCTACAGTTGGAGTCTGTTGCAGAAATTATTGACTGCTGCAAACTCACGTAACTTCCCCAGACCGGTGCACTGCACTTTTTACCCGGCGGATGACTCGGTAGTCTATCCATAGAACACGCAGAGCACCCAGGAGAGAAGCCAGAAATCCGTGTCTGCTTGAGAACCTGTGGATGTCCAGACAATTTACCTGGCTACCGACAAGAAAAACCCGGAATCCATTTCGATTCCGGGTTGCAATCGGCCTATCTGTACTATTCGTCGCTATCGCCCTGAAACTGCGGACTACCGCGCCGAGGACGTCGCTGCGCAACCTTGAGACGCAGGTTGCTGCGGCGCAACGTGGCCACGGCTGCCGGATCATACGTGCCGCTCTCGCGGTTTGCGAGTGATTCACGCGCCCGTTGCAGGGCGGCCTGGGCACGTTCGACATCGATATTTTCGGCCTCTTCAGCCAGGTCGGCGAGCACGGTCACTTTGTGGGGGCGAACTTCGACCACCCCACCGTGCACCGCAATATATTGCCTATCCCCGCTGGGACGGTGCAACACAATTTCGCCGATATCGAGGGTCGATAATAACGGTTCGTGGCCACGCAGAATCCCCATCTGGCCAGAGATGCCAGGCAAAGTCACCATATCCACCTCCTCGGCCAGGAGGCGACGTTCTGGTGTCACAATTTCAACCAGGATCGGCATGAGAGCCACCTTTCACTCTGAACAGCATCCCCCTTGAGCAAGTCGCTGATTGAACCAGGACAAACTCAAGGGTGGAACACCGTGATTAACGTTGCGCCCGCAGTTGGGCTGCCTTCTCAATTGCGTCTTCAATGGTACCGACCATATAGAAGGCCTGTTCAGGCAGATCGTCGTGCTTGCCTTCGAGGATTTCCTTAAAGCCGCGCACGGTATCTTCGATCTTCGTATAGGCACCCGGGGTGCCGGTGAAAGGTTCGGCGACGAACATCGGCTGGGTCAGGAAGCGTTGCATCTTGCGGGCTCGGGAGACCGTCAGCTTGTCATCTTCGCTCAATTCTTCCACACCCAAAATGGCGATAATATCTTGCAGGTCGCGATAGCGTTGCAACGTCCGTTGTACCTGGCGAGCCACATCATAATGTTCCTCACCTACCACCAGCGGGTCTAGAATACGGCTGGTCGAGCCAAGCGGGTCAATGGCTGGGAAGAGGAATTGTTCGGCCATCCACCGTTGCAGCGTAATCGTTGCATCCAGGTGGGCGAAGGTCGTGGCCGGGGCCGGGTCGGTGTAGTCGTCGGCAGGCACATAGACAGCCTGCATCGAGGTGATAGCACCCTTCTTGGTGGAGGTGATGCGCTCTTGCAGCGCACCCACATCGGTACCCAGGGTGGGCGCATAACCAACCGCGCTGGGCAGGCGACCCAGCAGCGACGAGACTTCCGAACCAGCCTGCACAAAGCGGAAAACGTTGTCGACGAAGAACAACACATCGCGGCCTTCATCGCGGAAATACTCGGCCAGCGTAACGCCAGTCAGACCGACACGCAAGCGAGCACCGGGCGGCTCATTCATCTGCCCAAAGACCATGGTCATCGAGTCGATGACGCCAGACTCGGTCATTTCTCGCATCAGGTCGTTGCCTTCGCGACTGCGTTCGCCCACACCAGCAAAGACCGAAAAGCCGCTGTGATACTCGGCCACGTTGTGGATCAACTCTTGCAGAATAACGGTTTTGCCCGTGCCTGCACCGCCGAAGATACCCGTCTTCCCACCACGGGCAAAGGGGGCGATCAGGTCGATCACCTTAACGCCGGTTTCGAAGATTTCGGCTTCGGTGCTTTGGTCTTCAAAGGCTGGCGGCGGGCGGTGGATCGAATAGGTGGTATCTGTAACGACCGGCCCTTTGCCGTCGATCGGCTCGCCGACCACATTGAAGAGGCGACCCAGGGTCGCGGGGCCAACCGGCACACTGATCGGCTGACCATCGGAGACACCCTGGGCTCCACGTCGCAGCCCATCGGTGCTACCCATGGCAACAGCGCGCACCACGTTGTCGCCCAATTGTTGCTGTACTTCAAAAGTTAAAATCGTGCCATCATCCATGGTTACCCGGATGGCGTCGTAAATTTCTGGTAACTGGCCATCGGGGAAGACAAAGTCTACCACCACGCCGATGACACTTTGGACAGTGCCAACCATCTGTTCGGCCATGTTTCTCTCCTAAAAAAGACTAGACAATCGCCGTGCTGCCGCCAATAATGTCCATCAACTCGCGCGTAATGCCTTCCTGGCGCGCTTTGTTATAGGTCAACGTCAATGTGTCAATCAATTCACCAGCGGCATCCGTGGCGTTGCGCATTGCCACCATTCTTGCCGAATGTTCGCTCGCCAGCGATTCATAAATCGCCTGTAAAATTTGGACTTCGGTGAACCCGTAGAGCACCTGGTTGAGTACTGCTTCGGGGCTTGGCTCAAAAATATAGTCTGGTGCCATCGCCGTTGAAGGCTCGGCTGGCTCGATCGGCAAGAGCTTGTGAATCGTTGGTTCCTGGCGCAAGGTATTCACAAAGTCTGTGTAGATCGCATAGACTTCGTCAAAGTGGCCGGTGGTGAAATCGTCGACCAAGAGCCGGGCAATTGGGCCAATATGGAGGCTGGTTGGGACATCCGGCAGGCCGGAGAACTCGGCCCGTACAACCGGGTCATAGCGCAATAACCAATCGCGACCCTTGCGCCCCACTGATACGACTTCGACTTCGTAGCCGAGCGCTCGCTGTTGCCGCATAAAGGTAGCAGCATGGCGCAACACGTTGGCATTAAACCCACCTGCCAACCCGCGATCCGCCGTGACCAGCAGGATGCCCACCCGTTTTACCGGGCGGGGCTGGATCAACGGGTTGAGATCGCTATCGACATTTGTCAAGCGGGCAATATACGAAAGTACCTCGCGCGCCTGCTCGGCATAAGGCCGTGTTGCCAAAACCTGGGCTTGCGCCTTGCGCATCTTGGCAGCAGAGACAGCCTCCATTGCTTTTGTAACTTGTGCAATATTTGTAACCGACCGAATACGTCGGCGAATTTCTCGTGTACTGGCCAAGAGGCTTCCCTCCCTCGCAGGCAACTAGAGCCTGAAGGCTAGTGAGTATGAATACTCCCTAACCTTCAACCTCTACGCTCGTCTGTCTATTCTGCTGTCCAGCTATTGTTGAAATCTTCGATCGCCACGCGCAAGCTTGCAGCCGTGTCTTCAGTGAGATCATTGGTGCGGGCAATCGTTTGGCCAATTTCTGGATGGCTGGCATCCATATAGGCGTGCAGCTCCGCTTCCCAGCGCTTTACCTGGGCCACTGGTACTTTGTCGAGCAGGCCGTTGCCCACCGCCCATAAGCTGATGACCTGCTTTTCAACGGCCATCGGCTGGAATTGTGGCTGCTTGAGCAACTCTTGAATGCGATACCCACGATCCAACTGGCGCTGCGTCACCGGATCCAGATCGCTGCCGAATTGAGCGAACGCCGCCAACTCGCGGAACTGGCTCAACTCTGATTTGAGGCGACCAGCCACCCGTTTCATGGCCCGAGTCTGCGCGGCACTACCCACCCGGCTCACCGAGATACCCACGTTCATGGCGGGGCGGATACCGGCATAGAAGAGATCGCTCTCCAGGAAGATCTGCCCATCCGTAATCGAAATGACGTTGGTCGGGATGTAAGCCGAAACGTCACCGGCCTGGGTTTCGATCACCGGGAGGGCGGTCAGGCTGCCACCACCTTCTTCATCCGAAAGTTTGGCAGCACGCTCCAGCAGGCGGCTATGCAGATAGAAAACATCGCCAGGATAGGCCTCACGGCCTGGCGGGCGGCGCAACAGCAATGAAACCTGGCGATACGACTGGGCATGCTTGGAGAGATCATCATAAATGATCAGTGCATGACGGCCCTGTTCCATAAACTCTTCGCCGATGGCACAACCGGAATAGGGGGCCATCCATTGCAGTGCCGCGGGGTCGGAAGCGGTTGCACTCACCACAATGGTGTGCTCCATCGCTCCATATTTTTCCAGCGTGCCGACCACCTGGGCTACAGTAGATTGTTTTTGCCCAATGGCGACGTAAATACAAATCAGATCTTTGCCCTTTTGGTTGATGATCGTATCCAGGGCAATAGCGGTCTTCCCCGTCTGGCGGTCACCAATGATCAACTCGCGCTGACCACGACCAATCGGGATCATCGAGTCGATGACCGTGATACCCGTGGCAACCGGCTCACTCACCGACTGGCGCTTGATGACACCGGGCGCAATACGCTCGACATTGCGGAATTTATCGGCGGCAATGGGCCCCTTACCATCCAGGGGTTGACCAACCGCGTTAACCACGCGACCGATCAACGCATCGCCTACGGGCACCGAAGCAATGCGACCGGTGCTGCGCACCAGGTCTCCCTCTTCGATATCGGCGTAATCACCCATGATGATAATACCGACCGAATCTGGGTTGAGGTTCTGGGCAATCCCCAGGGTACCGGTCTTCGCAAATTCTACCAATTCGCTGGCCATCACTCCTTGCAAGCCGGAGACAATGGCGATCCCATCCCCCACCTCAATCACTTCGCCGACATCGGTCTGCGTGGGGGCAACACTAAAATTTAAAATCTGTTCTTTTAATAACGCTGTGATGTCGTCCATCCGCACAGCCATAATCGTCTCCTCACCTGTAGGCGATTTCGAGACCCCATTCTTCGACGGGGTGGCTCGATCCATTCACTCGCGCCACAATTATCATCACATACTGCTACAAAGCTGAACAGTACCTGCCAGCGTTGAGGCCGAACATCGTCACTAGCGCACGACCGACGTCAACGACTCGCGTAATGCAGTCAGGCGGCTGGCAATCGAGGTGTCGATCAACCGATCCCCCACGCGCACGCGCAGGCCGCCGAGCAGGCTCGGATCAACCTTAAACGTGAAGACCAGGCCTTCGCCATATTGTTCAGCCAGCACTTTGCGCAATTGCGTTTGCTCTTTGCTGCCTAGTTCAGCCGCGCTGGTGATATCAGCTTTGAGTGGGGCCTGCTGGCCGCTCACAGTCTTGGTCAAAGCCGCTGTGACTTCGCCAATCAAGTTGAGATCGCCGCGCTCTTGCATCAACTTTAAGGTGTTGATAATCTCGACCGGCGTATCTGCTGGAAGCGCTGCTGCGACATCGGTCAATTTGCCTTGGCTGAGCGCATTAGCTGCTTGGGCGAGTGCTGCCTCCCAGCGCTCGAGCATCGCAGCCACGATCGCCTGGGCGTATTGAGTTGCTCGGGCGCTTTGGGTACTCATTGGGCTGCTCCCCCGCGCTGTTGCGCCAGGAACTCGGTGACAAAGCGTTGTTGCTCGTCCTTCTTCGCCAATTCCCGCCCGAGCAGTTTTTCGGTGGCGGCAATGGCCAGGTCGGCAACCTGGCGGTTGGCATCGGCCAACATCGCTTCCGCCTGGCTTTGGGCATCAGCCTGGGCCTTCATGCGGATGTCAGTAGCTTCTTGTTCGGCGCGTGAGCGCACTTCCTGGGCAATCTTTTCAGCATCGCGCGTGGCTTGTGAGCGAATCTCCTGGGCCTCGCGGCGGGCGGCATCCAACACGGCAGTCTTTTCCTGTTCGGCTTCGCGTGCTGCTGCATTCACCCGTTCGGCATCTTTCATGCTCTGGGCGATGCGATCTCGCCGCTGTTGTAACATGTTCAACACCGGTCGGTAGAGGAACATGTTGAGCAAAACCAACAGGATGCCAAAGTTTACAATTTGCGATACTAAGTAGCCCCACTCAATACCGAGTGCTGCCATCGTCTGTCTCCTCTCTTGAGCTAGTGGTCAGGCTAGACAAACTTGACGAGTAGCGCAATAACCAAGCTGAAAATTGCGATCGATTCGGCGAAGGCGATACCCAAAATCATGTTCGTCTGGATGGTGGCAGCGACTTCGGGGTTGCGCCCCATCGCTTCCATTGCCTTCGAACCGATCAAACCGATGCCGATGCCAGGGCCCAGAGCACCCAGACCGATAGCCAATGCGGCGCCAATTTCTTTTGCGGCTTCGAGTTCCATTGTTGACTCCTTTTGAAATGTGATTCAGAGTTGATTTCTAATCTGACTGGTTTTGAACGAGTGACAAAGCCAGGGCAGACGGCTAGCCTACCCTACAGCTACTTTAGTGATGTCCTTCGGCGTGCTGCTCGTCATGCCCGTGACTGATGGTCGCCATGGTAAAGAAGACCAACGCCAGCATGGCAAAGACGAGTGCTTGCACGGCACCGACCAGGATTTCAAGCGCATAGAACGGGATTGGAACCAGGAAGGTGACCAGGAATGCAATCGTTGCCAACACCACTTCACCAGCAAAGATATTACCAAAGAGACGAAAAGCAAAGCTGAGAATCCGAGATACTTCACTGACCGCTTCGAGGATACCAACAAAGATGTTAATACCCTTCATAAAGCCTTGGCCAGAGGGGTTCCAAAATTTGCGGAAGTAGCTGGCACCCAAGGCGCGAACACCGTGGACTTGCACCATCACCATGGTGGCGATTGCCAGCGCAAAGGTGACGTTCAAGTCCGCGCTCGGGGACCGGAAGAGCGGTACAAAGTGGGGGCCATGACCCTCTTCACCCTCTTCAGCCAGAAGCAGCTTGCCATCGGCCATCGCCAGTTGCCCTGTCAACGGGGCTGAGGCATGTTCTTCGATGTGATAGAAGCCAATGCTGCCGACGCCGGGTAGCATCCCAAAATAGTTGCTGACCAGGACAAAGAGGAAGATCGTCGCTACCCAGGGGAAGAAGGTGGTTGCCCGATGACCAGCCACACTTTCGGCGAGATTGAAGAGATATTCAATCAGCGCTTCCATGGCGTTTTGCAGGCCAGTCGGCACCAGCTTCATATTGGAACCAGCCAGATAGGCCAGCACCAGAATGACAATGTCGACGATCAGGGTGGTAAGGAGGGTGTTCGAGAACCAACCGCCCGGCATGAGCGGCTCACCAGAGAGTGCAACGTGTGGTGAGGGTGCCCGAATGATCAAACTCAAAAGCAACAGGACAATCACACCGCCCGTGATCGCCGCGCGCCGTGGGTTTTCATCTACCCAGGCCCGAAAGCGATTGTAGAGCTTCTCGAAGAAATTCGGTTCACTCGGGGGGGGAGTGGCCGCACTGCTGACCGGGGCCGGTGTCGGAGCCACCTGCGCAGGCGGGGGTGTCGTCGTCTCCACCGTTTCTACCGGTGGATTCGGTGTTTCTTCTGGAGTCGGCGTGTTTTGGGCGTTCGATTCCATACGTTTCACCTCGTTGTAAGACAGCTCTTTTCAATAAAGGAATTTGCGTTCGTACGCGCAAAGTTTATCTATGAATTCTGCGCTGAACTACTCGATAAGTCTGGTTTTACGACCTGCAACAATTTACGGACAACTTCTGCACTACTGTTACATGAATCCACTGTTACATGAACCCAGTGTTACATGAATCCAGCGGAAAATCAGCAATTTACTGGTATGTCTGCCGCTGATCTGGCTATGGGCGCGATGTAACCTTATAGAGAAACCAGATAAATGTCGCATAAATCGTAGGTGCGGTTAGAAACCGCACAGGTAGGCTAGGGCCAGAATATGCGGTTAAAAACCGCACCTACTTGCTCGCTATTTGTGCGATCTCTATTTAATTTCTCTATTAGTTTTTAAAACAGCCTCCAAGATAAGCCAGTGGCAGGCAATTCCAAAATCCCCAACCAGGCGGTTGTCAGCTTCGTTCTGAAGTTTTAACCTTCAACCCCAGCAATCGGGAAGTGGCTTGCGTCTACCTCTGGCTCAAGCGGTGCTACTTGTTGGATCACAAGATCCAACTCGGCTAAAATTGTACGAATGACAAAAACGGTTGACAGTGGAACAAAAACAACCGTGGCTCCAATGGTCAGATAGGGCATCCAGCCAAGTGTAAGATCGGTCAACAAAGCTGCCCCCAATGGCAACAGGAGCGTCGGCAGAAGCACAGCTACCAGGCGGCGGACGTTGATCCGGACGGCTTCCATTCGTGAGTGACCTTACTTCTGTACACTGAACATTTGGACGCTGACTCTCGTACACTGCGACAGCATACTTCACCGACGACATCACTCACAGGAGAGCAAGCCGTCAGAACGGCGCAGGATTCCCCAGTATGCACACTGCGCCCCAATTACTCGGCCTAGTATAACAGCCATCTTTGAGCTTGCGCAAATTTTCACATGCGGGGGTGCATAAAAGCCCCAGCTATTCTCTCTCTGCCTTGACGGCAGCGCGCGAGGCCCGGCGTTCGGCGCGAGCAGCTCGTCTATCTTCCGCGGCATTGGGCACGCCATTGGTTGCCTGGGGCCGATTTGCCTGTTCGGCTTCGCGCATGGCGGTGAGATAGCGCAGGCAGGATTCGTCATGCCCCATCAGGACATCGGCTGCATAGACCGATTGGCGGATCGACTTTTCGAGTGGATTGGTGATGGCACAAGTCATGCCCGCGGCAATGGCCATCGGCACAAAGACCGAGTCGAGCAGGTGGCGATTGGGCAAGCCGAAGCTGATATTGCTGGCCCCACAGACCGTGTTGCAGCCCAATTCTTCGCGGATCATCCGCACAATGGTGAAGAGATCGATGCCCGCGGTGTTGATCGCCCCTACCGGCATGGCCAGCGGGTCGAGCAGAACGTCTTCGCGCGGGATGCCATAACTTTCGGCGCGGGCGACGATCTTTTTGGCAACGGCCAGGCGGACTTTGGGGTCGTAGCTAATGCCACTTTCATCATTGCAGACGCCAATCACCGGCACCCGATATTCTGCCACCACGGGCAGAACCGATTCGAGCCGTTCATCTTCGCCGGTGACGCTGTTGACGATCGGGCGGCCTTTGGCAGCCTTTAAGCCCGCGATCAGCGCCGGGACCACGCTGCTATCAATACAGAGAGGCGTATCGGTGATCGACTGCACCAACTCCACACACTTCACCATGATGGCCGGTTCAGTAACGTGAGGATTCACACTGGTCACCCCGGCATTAATGTCCAGAATCTGGGCTCCGGCCGCGACCTGAGCGCGTGCGTCGCGCAAAACCCGGCTAAAGTCACCGGCGAGCATTTCAGCTTCGAGCTTTTTGCGCCCGGTGGGATTGATACGTTCACCGATGATCACGAAAGGTTGATCAGGGCCGATCAGGACGCTTTTGGTCGGCGATTGTACGAGTGTATTCACAGAAACTCCTTTTATATTCTCTCAAAATTGCTGTGCGGGTTGGTGGCGTTGACCGCGCAAACTACAAACCAGCACCAATTCTGAGCTCATTGCTGGCAAAACAATGGTATCCACTTTATCCGCTGTAGCGCTCGGGTGTTCGTTGTTCCATCCACAACAACACCAGCAAGCCAGCTTCGATCAATTTATCAAGATACCCCAAGAGTTCCCGGGGACCAATCAGAACCCATAGCAATATTGTCAATGCAGTGTAACCGAACAACGTCCAACGTACCAGAGAACGATAGGGTTGGACGAAAGGCGGGGGCCAATAGAGCAGCGTGACCAGAACAAGATAGCCCAATCCATTCAACAAAAAGATAAAATCTGGCCCATTGGGGATTTGGAAAGCCACCACCATATGAATCAGCGCGGTTGCCAGTGTCAAGAGAATGATCAACAGTCGAATAACACGGGCGGGAAGGGGTGTACTTGCCATAGCATCTCCTGGGAACGCGCTTTGGAACAGGCGAGAAAGCCAGTGTCTGTCTAATGCCGGAACCTGCACCCTGTGTGGCATGAGTCTGTGACGCCGCAAAACCTGCAACCCATCCTGAACCTGGTCGCAATGCCCCTGTTTTGCCCTCCGAACGCAGAACGGCCCAGAATGTCAGGATCGAGACTGGATGGCGCAACCATCACAGAACGCTTGCCCGCACAATGAGTGACAGCATGGTATGTTGGCGTACTCTACAATACCTTGGTCGCGAATGCAACCGATCTGGCGACTGAATCTGCACATCGGCCCGTAAGAGCACTTCCATTTTTGCGCGCAATTGAGTAGACTGTACGAGTTAAGAATCTAAGGTACGCAGCGTCTGCCAGCTTGTGCGTGGACGACAAGCGCCTCAGTCGTGCATCCCCAGCCGAGGCTTGCGTGCCGTCAGCAAAGCACTCAGGTGCGTTGCCAACGTTCGACAGGCAAGCGCAAGCATAAGCAAGCAACCACTTTTGTCAAGCGAGGACCCAATCGTGACCGAGCCTACCTGGACACCCGAACGCATCATCCACTATCCGCTGATCGAACATGTGGATCTTTCGCCCAATGGACGTCGGCTCCTCTACACCGTTCGTACCCCCCACTTGACAGAGGAGATCGGTGAGTTCCGCCAGCAGATCATGCTGGTCATGACCGATGGCGAAAGCGAGCCGACTCCCTTGACTTTTGGGGAATCGGCCAGCCAGCCGCGCTGGAGCCCCGACGGGCGCTACCTGGCCTTTTTGCGCAAAATCCCAGGCAGCGATCAGGTGGGGCTGTGGGCCATGTCGGGGAGCGGGGGCGAGCCGTGGCCGCTCACGCCAGCCGACGCCAAACGCCATCGGTCGATCACAACGTTTTGCTGGAGCCCCGACGGCAAACAGATCGCTTTTCTGGCCGTCCCCGAGGATGCCGAATTGACGGCCCGCCGTCGCCGTCACGATGATGCCATCCATTGGCAGGTGGATTATGACTTTGCCCATCTTTTTGTGATCGACTTTGTGCCCGCGTCCACGCGTCCGGAAATTCGCCAATTGACCAGTGGCCGCTTTCATGTGCTCAACCTGGCGTGGCAGCCCGACGGCACCCGCCTCGCCTTTTTGCAGCGCCCAACTCCCTTTTTGGAAACCTGGTCGCAGACGCGCCTGGTCACGGTTGCCGCGGATGGCAGCGAGGCTGTGCCGGTGGATCTTGGTCCGGCCACCAATTGGCTGGGCGCCCTGGCCTATTCGCCCGATGGCCAGTGGATTGCGACCGATGTGAGTGTGGAAGGCGAGGCCTGGGCCTACGCCAGCCGCATGACGATCTTCCCCAGCCAGGGGGGCGAGCCGATCCAACTGGCTGACGTGCCGGACGGGCAACCCACGGTCGTCGGTTGGGCGCTGGATGGCCGCGCCGTCTATGTGGTCAATCAACAGGGGCTGGGTTCGCAATTGCTGGCCCTGCCGGTCGATGGTGGCCCTGCGGAGCGCTGTGTCGATACTGAGCATTACTTTACGGGCACCCATCTCAATGGTATCGGCCAGGCCGCGCTGATCATGCAGAATTATACCGAGCCCAATAGCCTCTATTTGGTGGATCTCGCCACCGGTGGGGCCCCGCAGAAAGTGGTTGAGCCGGTAGCTGCGGCCTATCCTGCTGGTCCGCTGCCACAGGTGAGGGAGTTGCGCTGGCACACGCCCGACGGGTTTGAGATCGAAGGCATTCTCTATCTGCCGGCAACATATGACGATAGCAGTGGTGAAAAATTGCCCTTGCTCTTGCATGTGCACGGAGGCCCAGCCGGGGTCTTTCAGCGCCAGTTTGTGGGCACGCCCTATTATTATGTGCCCGCTGCGCTCTGCGAACGGGGCATTGCGGTGTTGCGTTGCAATCCGCGTGGCAGTAGTGGCTATGGCAAAGCCTTCCGCTTCGCCAATCGGCAGGATTGGGGCGGCGGCGATTATCGCGACCTGCAACAGGGTGTCGACACCCTGGTTGATATGGGCATTGCTGACCCCGAACGGCTGGGGGTTTGTGGCTGGAGTTATGGCGGCTTTATGACCAGTTGGACGATCACCCAGACCGACCGCTTCCGCGCAGCTTCGATTGGCGCGGCGGTCACCAACCCGATGAGCTTTAATGCCACCGCCGACATTCCGAGCTTTATCCCCGACTATTTTGGCAGCGAACCCTGGCAGGATCTGGCCTACTATCAAGCGCACTCGCCGATCTTTCATGTGGAGAAAGCCAACACGCCCTCGATTGTGCAACATGGGGATGCAGATGCGCGGGTACCGCTCGAACAGGGGCTGCAATTTTATCATGCGCTCAAGCGGCGGGGTGTGCCGGTGGAGATGTACATCTACCCGCGGCAGGGCCATGCGATCACCGAGCCGTGGCTCCTGGCCGATGCCCTGCGCCGCAATTTGGAATGGTTCGAGCAGCAACTGATTGACCCAGAGGCAGCATAAAATGGCAACGAGCGAAGAGACGATCAAACTCGATCAATTTTTAAAATTAGCGCAGATCGTGCAGAGTGGCGGCGAAGCCAAAACGCTGATCCAATCTGGCCAGGTGATGGTCAACGGTGAAGTTGAGACCCGCCGCGGTCGCAAGCTGCGGCCTGGGGATGTGGTGATGGTCGAAGACGAAGAATTGGTGGTGGCCAGCGATGAAGAGGCGTGAACTCAGCACCTGCAACTGATACAGATTCCACGGATCTGCCAGTTGGCGTCTGTGGAATCTGCCAGAACTCGTTGGGTGTTGGGAGTGCTCTTTGCACCCTGCCTTTAATCGCCAACCGGGGCTTGCAAGTGGCTGAGGGCGGGCGTGGATGGTTGCGAGGCTACGCCGATGCCATCCGCGGCCAGGACCGGTTGCAGAGCGGCAATCGCGCATTCGATCATCCCATCGTCGGGCTCGCGCGTGGTCAGCTTTTGCAGCGCCAGGCCGGGCGAGATCAACAGCCGCATCAGCGGGTTGGTATCGTGGGCCGCGCTAAAGCGGATAATTTCGTAGGCAATGCCCGCCACGATTGGTACCAATAACAAACGGGTGACAAAACGCAGCAAAAGCGCCAGCCAGCCCGGTTCCACCCCGGCAAAGGTGAGGGGCGCAAACAAGATGATGCTGATGACCAGCACATAGAGTAGAAAACTGGTGCCGCAGCGAGTATGTTGCACGCTAAAAGTGCGCACCGAGTCCACTGTCAGCGGCGCGCCAGCTTCATAGGCGTTGATGGTTTTGTGTTCGGCCCCGTGATAGCCAAAGACTCGCCCAATCTCGGGGATGCGGCCAATCGCCCAGAGGTAAGCGACGAAGAGCACCAGGCGGATTACCCCTTCGAAGATGGCATCGACCACGGCATTGTCGTTGACAAATGTGGCGATAAAGCGGCTGGCAAAGGTGGGCAATAGAAAAAAGAGCCCAATTGCAAAGGCCATGCTCGTGGCCAACGTGGTCCAGGCCACCGGGCCGGAGAACTCAACCTTTTCCTGGCCCTCTTCTTGCGCCGAAACCTCGGCACTCCACATCAGGGCGCGCATCCCCAGACCCAGCGCGTCCCACAACAGGCTGAGGCCGCGCACAAATGGCCATTGCCCCCAGCGGCTGGTATAGATTCTGGCCGTCAAGGGCTCCTCGTGGAGGACGATTTCGTTCTGCGGGTTGCGCACGGCCACGGCCATACTCCTGCGTCCACGCATCATCACGCCTTCAATGACGGCTTGCCCACCATAATATTTTGTGCTCATGGCGAGAAATTGTAGCATGGCAGGCCAGGCCAGGCAAACCATTCCTCAGAGCGAATAAAAATCCCCATTTATCCCCAATTCGTTGTATGATTGGACAATCCAAGCAACTGACGCCAGCCGCGCCTGAACAGCTACCCGTCGATGTCGACGCTCGCTTGCGCTGTTCCAGGCGCTGCGTTCATTGTTTCTGAAAATGCTGAATACTGTTGGCTCGGCAACCAGGCCCTGCCCGATTCCAAGCGAAAGGCTACCGTTATGCGTATTGTTTCTGGCAACATAAAACGGCTGCACGTGATCCACCTCAATAACGGGGATGACATCCTGCTTTCGTTGCGTGCCGCCGTGGCAGAAAAGCAGATCCAACATGGGGTGATCCTGGGCGCGATTGGCTCGGTCACGGCCTACCATTTTCACGTAGTGGCCAGCACCGAAGTCCCCCCCGAAGAGCTCTTCCCCCAGCGCAAGGGTGCCTACGACATTGCCGATATGACCGGCTTTATCTTCGATGGCCGCGTGCATTGCCACATTATTTTCTCGGACGACAAGATCGCGTTCGGGGGCCATCTCGAAGAGGGATGCAAAGTGCTCACCTTCAACGTGGTCTCGATTGCCGAAGTCGATGAGATGGATCTGACTGATTTTGACACGCTGAAGCGGTTGGACTAATCGGGACAAGAGAGGGTTGACGAGAGACGAGAGATGACTGAGAAACCGACTGTTGGCTTTATCGGCCTGGGGATTATGGGCCAGCCGATGGCGCACAATGTGCTCGTCGATGGCTATCCGCTGGTCGTGTATGATCTGCTGCCCGCGGCGGTCGCAGCGTTGACTGCACAAGGCGCGCGAGCGGCGGATTCGCCCCGCCACCTGGCCGAACAAGTGGATATTGTTTTGCTCTGTTTGCCCGATTCGCCCGATGTGCAAAACGCGCTGACTGGCCCATCTGGGGTGTTGGCAGGGGCCCGCGCCGGCCAAATTTTGGTTGACATGAGCACGATCTCGCCGGTTGTGGCTCGCGAATTGGCGGCCACTGCCGCAGCGCAAGGGGTGACGCTCCTGGATGCGCCAGTTTCGGGCGGGGAAGTGGGCGCTCGTTCAGGCACGCTATCGATCATGGTCGGGGGCGATGAGGCCGCGCTGGAACAAGTGCGACCGTTACTGCAAACGATGGGTCAGCGTATTTTGTATATGGGCGCTTCCGGGGCCGGTCAAGTGACCAAAGCCTGCAACCAGATCGTGATCGCGGTCACGATCGAAGCCGTGGCCGAAGCTTTTGTCCTGGCTGCCAAAGCTGGTGTGAACCCGGCCCAGGTACGGCAGGCGCTGCTCGGTGGTCATGCCTATAGCAAAGTCCTGGAGAGCCAGGGTGAACGCTTTTTAGCACACAATTTTACGCCCGGCTTCCGCACTCGGTTACAATATAAAGATCTCAATATCGCCCTGGAAGCAGGCCGCGCGTATGGTGCGCCATTGCCCACCAGCGCGCTGGTGCATCAACTCTATGGCGCGCTGCTGGCCCAGGGCGCGGCTGATGTGGATCACGCCGTGCTGGTGACCCTGTTGGAAGATCTGGCGCAAACGACGCTGGTGCCAGACGCAGCTGGCCGCGACGATTGATGGCCTTCGCTCGTCATGATCGACGCTGATTCAGCGCTGGCCGCTGACTGGTAGAGATTGAATGCCGGGCCCTCGTCTGCTCGGAGGCCAGTTCTGCGATAATCAACCGCTGTGGATTCTGCGTACGCTGTGAGTCCTATGGTTACGGATGTAAAGGATAGAGAATGGGCGTTCAATTTGTCGCCAGCACACAACAAAATCCCGCGCTCTCGCCCGCGGATTTGGCCGCAGTGGGCGATCTGGCTGCGATCTGGCGCGGGCAGGGAACTTTCCCCGAGAATCTGATCGAATATGCCGGGCGGGTCTGTTACCGCAGCACCGAACGGATGGGCACCGCGCCGGAATTTATCAGCGCACGGGTACGCGAAGGGCACGAAGACATCATCGAGCACGTGGTGATCACGCTGCGCTTCCGCGAGACCGACGCGCCCCTGCGCTGGCGCATGGTCAACCGTCACTGCGAGGTGAGCGAGTTGGGGGCCGGTGACTGGCTGGTCAGTGGCAATACACGCGTCTGGCTGGATTTCTTCCGCCAGGACATTGCGCTCGAAGCCTTGCCGATTGTCAAGGCAATTGCCCCAGCAGTCTTTGCCGAATATAAAGAGGTGACCCCGTGGGATAGAGGGGAAATCGGGAACCAGGTGCCTCCCCACCTCTCCACCTCCCCAGCGCTTGCACCCTTTGAAGAAGGCCCCATGCGCGTCACCTTACTGGGCTTTACCCAGCCGGTGCTGGACGATCCCAACCTGGCCTTGCATCATGGATCCGCCACTTTCTTCTTCGAAGGGATCTCGCGCACCTGCACGCATCAACTCGTGCGCCATCGCTTGGGCAGCTTCAGCCAGGAATCGCAGCGCTATGTGGATCTGAGCAAGGGGGGCTGGAACGCCATCATTCCGACTGAGATCACCAAAAAGCCCGAGGCGCTGGCGGTTCTGAACGAATTTTGGGCCCAGGCTGAAGCCAATTATGCCGCGTTGCGCGCGTTGGGGGTGCGCAAAGAAGATGCGCGCTTCCTGTTGCCCAACGCTGCTGAGACTCGGATCATCACCACCATGAACTTTGCGGGCTGGAGCCATTTTCTTTGGCTGCGCGCGGTGGACAAAGCCGCGCAATGGGAGATCCGCCTCATGGGGCAAGCCGTTTTGCGGATGCTCCACACCCTGGCCCCGGACGTTTTTGCCGAGCAATGGCGCGTCTATCAAGAGCGCTTTGTGGCCCCCACGGGAAGCTGATGAAGGCACCGGTGCCGGGCAAGTTGCAGCCAGCCACGCGCCGATGGCTGAAACTTATCTGTGACTGACGTGCATATCATCGGAACGGTTATCAAGCATTGAACCAATTGTAAAATGGCTGTCTATGTTTTTGAATACCCCTTAGGATTCGCCGATGTCATCCTATTTACGCACTCATTTGAAGCAGTTGGAATCGGAATCGATTTATGTGATGCGCGAAGTCGCTGCCCAATTTGAGCGGCCGGTCTTGCTCTTCTCGGGCGGCAAAGATTCGATCGTGATGGCTCACCTGGCGCGCAAGGCTTTTTGGCCGGGCAAAACCCCCTTCCCGCTGTTGCACATCGACACCGGGCATAATTTCCCCGAAACGTTGACCTTCCGCGATCAACTGGTCGAGAAACTCAACCTGAATCTGATTGTGCGCTACGTGCAGGATTCGATCGACCAGGGCCGAGTTGTGGAAGAGGGCCAAGGGCCGAATGTCAGCCGCAACGCCTTGCAGACCGTCACACTGCTGGATGCGATTGCCGAATTTAAGTTCGAGGCCTGTTTGGGCGGTGCCCGGCGCGATGAAGAAAAGGCGCGCGCCAAAGAACGCTTCTTCTCGCACCGCGATGCCTTTGGGCAGTGGGATCCCAAAAATCAGCGCCCGGAAGTGTGGAATCTCTACAATGGCCGGAAACAGCCAAAAGAAAATTTCCGCGTTTTTCCGCTGAGTAACTGGACCGAGATGGACATTTGGATGTACATCCAGTCCGAAGGTATTGAGATTCCCTCGCTCTATTTTGCCCATCAGCGCGAAGTGGTGCGCCGCGACAATATGTGGATGGCAATTTGGCCCACGGTTGTGGAACCAATGCCTGGCGAACAGGTGGAACGTCAACTGGTGCGTTTTCGCACGATTGGCGACATCTCCTGCACCGGGGCCGTGACATCCAGCGCCACCAATCTGCGCGAAGTGATCGCCGAGATCGCCGCGGCGCGCATCACCGAACGGGGTGGCCGCGCTGATGATCGTCGCTCCGAAGCCGCCATGGAAGATCGCAAAAAACAGGGCTATTTCTGAATGGACAGTAGACGATCGACGGTGGACGATAGTTGTGCTCCTGTCTGCCGTCCATCGTCTGTCGTCTACCTACGGGCCACCAACTATGAGCAACGAATTCGTCGTATCCGAAACCGATATCGAGATCCCGCCGCCAGAAGATGCCTACCTCGCGATGGATCTTCTGCGCTTTTCCACCGCAGGCAGCGTGGATGATGGCAAGAGCACGCTGATCGGGCGTTTGCTCTACGACACCAAAGCAATTTTTGAAGACCAAATGGAAGCGGTCGAGCGGGTCAGCCGCCAGCGCGGCGATGCCTATGTGGACCTGGCGCTGCTGACAGATGGTCTGCGTGCTGAACGCGAGCAGGGCATCACGATTGATGTGGCCTATCGCTACTTTGCCACGCCCAAACGAAAGTTTATCATCGCCGACACGCCGGGGCACATCCAATACACCCGCAACATGGTGACCGGGGCCTCCACCGCCGAGCTGACCATCATCCTGATCGATGCGCGCAAGGGCGTGCTCACCCAGTCCAAGCGTCATGGTTTTATTGCCTCGCTCTTGCAGATTCCGCACATTCTGGTTGCGGTCAACAAGATGGATCTGGTCAATTACAGCCAGGAAGTCTTTGAACAGATTGTTGCGGAATATACTGAATTTGCCAGCAAACTCTCACTGCTGAACCTGACCTTTATTCCACTTTCGGCGCTGAAAGGGGATAACGTCGTCAACAAGAGCGACAACATGCCCTGGTACGAAGGACCGACGGTGCTGCATCACCTGGAAAATGTCAATGTCGGGGCCACCCGCAACGTGATCGATTTCCGTTTCCCGGTGCAGACTGTGTTGCGCCCGCATCAGGACTTTCGCGGCTTTGCCGGGCAGATCGCTTCTGGCCGGATCCAGCCCGGTGAAGAAGTGGTGGTCCTGCCTTCTGGCCAGAAGAGCAAAATCAGCGCGGTGGTGAGTTACGAGCAGAAATTGGCGGAAGCCTTTGCCGGGGACTCGGTGGTGCTGACCCTCGAAGATGAGATCGACATCAGCCGCGGCGATATGATCGTGCGCACGCGCAACCTGCCCCAGGTGGCGAATCAGCTCGAATGCACGTTGTGCTGGATGAGCGAAGAGCCGCTGAATCCGCAGACTTCGTACATTTTGCAACATACTACTCGCCAGGTACGCGCCTACGTGGCTGAGATCAACTATCGGATCGATATTGACACGCTCCACCGCGAGACCGCGGCCACCCTTGCGCTCAACGACATTGGCCGCGTCAAGATCACAACCACGCAGCCCCTCTTTTTTGATCCCTACCAGCTCAACCGAGCCACGGGCAGCTTTATCCTGATCGACCCCCATAACAATACCACCGTGGCCGCGGGGATGATCCGCCGCCGCGCGCGTGAATTGGATGAAGTGGTGGCGCAACAGACGACCCGCCAGCGCTCGACCAACGTTGTGTGGGACAGCAGCCAGATCTCGCGGGAATGGCGTGAACGCCAGAATGGCCACAAAGCCGCGGTGCTCTGGTTTACCGGCCTGTCGGGCTCGGGCAAATCCACCGTGGCGCGGGCCCTGGAGCGGCGTTTATACGAGCTGGGCTGCCACACCTTTTATCTGGATGGCGACAACGTGCGGCATGGCCTCAATGGCGACCTGGGTTTTTCGGAGCAAGACCGCAGAGAGAATATCCGCCGCGTGGCCGAGGTCGCCCGTTTGGCCTTTGATCATGGCAACATCACCCTGTGCACCTTTATCTCACCCTTCCAGAACGACCGCCTCTTTGCGCGTTCCTTGGTGCCGCCAGAGCGCTTCCTGGAGATCTACGTCAAGTGCGATCTCGAAGTTGTCAAACGGCGTGATCCCAAGGGATTGTATGCCAAAGCCTTGCGCGGGGAGATTGCCGACTTTACGGGGATTTCATCTCCGTACGAAGAACCGCACAACGCGGAGCTCGTCGTTGAAACCGACGTGCAAAGCGTCGAAGATATTGTCCATCAGTTGGTCGAGTATCTGGTACGCCAGGGCATCATCAGCGTTGGCGAGGTGGGGTAAACGAAGAATTCTCTATCCAGCCTGGCTCTCAGGGATAGATGTAGACCTATTGCGTTGCCATAAAATTTACCTGTAAATTAGGGGAGTCAGACTTCTTGAGTGTCAACTCATCGTAATAACCTGATAAGATAACCTGATAAGGAACCGGCATGAACGAGCAATTGCTAGAGAAATTTCGGCGAGCAGACGCCCATGTGGCGGTGATTGGTTTGGGGTACGTCGGTCTGCCCTTGGCAGTGAATTTTGCCAAAGCGGGGTACCGAGTAACTGGCATTGACCTCGACCGCCGCAAGATCGAAGCGATCAACTCGGGCCAGTCGTACATTGAAGATGTGCCTGCTGCAGATGTGGCAGCCTTTGCGCTCGCTCGTACCGAGGGGGGCGTTCCCCGGCTCTCCGCCACGATGGATTATGACATTCTCGCCGAATGTGACGCGGTGTCGATCTGTGTGCCGACCCCGCTCAACAAGACAGGCGACCCCGATATCTCGTACATCGCCAGCGTCAGCGAAGCGCTCACGCGTTACCTGCACCCTGGCATGGTGATCGTGCTGGAGTCGACCACTTACCCGGGCACCACCACCGAGCTGTTGTTGCCCCAACTGGAAAAAAACAAGGATGGCCTGCAGGTCGGGCGCGACTTTTTTCTCGCCTTTTCCCCCGAGCGGGTGGACCCAGGTCGGCAGGATTGGACCACACACAACACGCCCAAGGTGATCGGCGGAGTGACGCCGACCTGTCTGGAGCTGGCCATGGCCTATTACCAACAGGCGATCCAGACGTTGGTACCGGTCTCGTCGCCCAGCACCGCCGAGATGGTCAAACTCTTCGAAAATACCTTCCGCTCGGTGAACATTGGTCTGGCGAACGAGTTGCTGCTGATGTGCAACAAACTGGGGCTCGACGCCTGGGAAGTGATCGAGGCGGCTGCGACCAAGCCATTTGGCTTTATGAAATTTACCCCGGGGCCGGGCTTGGGTGGCCATTGCATCCCCATTGATCCGCTCTATCTCTCGTGGAAATTGCGCACCCTGCAATACCACGCCCGCTTCATTGAACTGGCGAGCGAAGTCAACACCGAGATGCCGCGCTATTGGGTACAACAGGTGCAGGACACCCTCAACGACGCGGGCAAGGCGGTCAAAGGCAGCCAGATTTTGGTGCTGGGGGTCGCTTATAAAAAAGATGTCAGCGACATGCGCGAATCGCCCGCGCTGGACATTATCCATCTGCTCGAAAGCAAAGGCGCACGCGTCAGCTATCACGACCCGCATGTGCCTTCCTTCCAGCATGACGGCATGGAGATGGTCGGCATCACCGACCTGACGGCTGCCCTGGCCACGGCTGATTGTGTGGTTATTGCCACCGATCATGCTGCCTATGATTGGGCGATGGTTGCTCAGCAGGCCGCCCGCGTGGTCGATACGCGCCATGTGTTGGCCAGCAGACGCCAGAAGGAAGATAGTTTAGCCATTGGCAGGCGGTCGGACGTGAAACAGGCCGACTAGGCAGCAATGGCCAAGCAAGTTTGAGCGTTGCTGGAGTTGACCACTATTTGGTATATTGTGTATCCTTATGAGAAAGTGCGCGCCGGTTCTACAACGGCGCGTATCAATTTGTCGCTCATTGCCGTATATCTTGCGAATTACAACTTATGCAATGCCTCCTCTTTTTCAGGAGAGATGATGGCCTTAGCAAGAGGCGCTGGCCGGAACTCGCGTAAGTTCTATGGACGATCATTGTAGACGCATCAACCTTGCTCAACGAAGTGAATTGAAAACTGCATGAGTGTAAATACGTTAGAGCCGACTCAATCCCCCGATGCCTGGCATCATGATGATGAAATCGACCTCCGCCAATATCTCGAAACCTTGATTCGCTGGCGGCGGGAGATTGCGCTGATTACCATTGGTACCGCGGTTGTCGCCGCAATTGCCATTCTGGGTCTTCGCATTGTTTTACCCCCGGTCTATGTGGCCAGCGCCGACGTGGCGATTGCGCGCACGGCCAGCGATGTTTCATTTGATGAACGCTTCATTACCAGTGCCGACCAGGTGGGCAACGATGTTACCAGTGCGGGCGCACGGCGTAGTGCATTGTTGGGCCTGGTTGCCAGCGGTGGTGTGGCGATTGATGTACTTAACGAATTGGGCGATCAGCTATCAGCAGAAGATCGCTCCCCCGCGGCTTTACTGGAACGTGTGGAAGCCGAAGTTGGGCCGGCAATTGGCAACCGCGTCGATAGCGATCTGATTCGCATCACCGTATCTGCCGATTCGCCTGAAGAAGCTGCGGCCATTGCTAATGCGTGGGCACAGGCCTATGTACGACACGTCAACGCGATCTATAGCCAAGTACCTAATGAAGTTTTGGATTCAATCCAAACAGAATTAGAAGTTACTGAAGAAAAGTACTATCAGGATCAGGCGCAACTTGAGGCCTTTCTGGCCACGAATCAACTAAAAGAATTGAACAGTCAATTAGCCGTTTATCAGCAGAGGATGGATCAAGAGGTTGCGCTGATTCAGGCTTATTTGGTCGAATGGCAGCGTACGAATGAGTATCTTACGACTGCACAGACCTTACAGGTTCAGCTTGAGCAAGGTGGTGAAGGTGCTATTCGTAGCTCGATAACGGCATTGCAGAGCTTAAAGATTACAATCTATGGCAAGCCGTCGAGTAATCTGGTTCTTGAATTACGCGACCAGCCAGAAATTACCTATGAAGCTATGCTGGCCGATCTCAGTGGGTTGATTGCCGCTCTGGAACAGCGCCTTGCAGCATTGCACACAGAGATCGTCGCTCGCAGCGATGGTTTGGATCCGAGTAGCCTGACTACGGATACAGTGACAGCCACATTCTCGCCTCTGTATGATGAGATCCGGCAACTACAGGCACAGATTGAAGCAGAAAACGCCCAAAATGTCCGGCTTAGTCAGCAACGTGACTTGAGTTGGGAGACTTATAAGGCCCTGAGCAACAAGATTGCCGAACTGAGTTTGACTCGTGCGGCTTCGGGTAGTGAGGTTCGCTTTGCTGCGCTTGCTGTCCCCCCTGACGATCCTGTCAAAGGACCGAGCCTGAGTGTGGCCGTGTTGGGCGGTGGCTTTATCGGGTTCCTTTTAGCAGCTTTGTATGCGTTTGCTGCAAATAGCCTTCAGCAAAGACCGTTTTTAACACAGCGTTCAATCCGATAAAGTCGGTTGAATTGCCATTCATCCCTTATCACAGCCTGGCCGCAGAATTCATTGACTATGATTGCCGGAATTATTACTGCCCGTGGTGGCTCGAAGGCACTTCCTCGTAAAAATGTGCGACTATTAGCGGGTAAACCTTTAATCGCCTGGACTATTTTGACCGCACTACAGAGCAAAAGCCTGCAACGTGTGATGGTCTCTACCGATGATGCTGAAATTGCCGAGGTTTCACGTGAATGGGGCGCTGAGATTCCCTTTGTCAGGCCGGCCCATTTAGCACAGGATCTGTCTTCGCATATTGATGTTGTGGTTCACGCAATTGATTGGTTAGCGGAAAACGAGTCAGTCACCCCGGACTATGTTGCGCTCTTACAGCCCACCGTTCCATTTCGCAGCGCAGATGATATTGACGCAGCTGTAAAGCTGGCTTATGAGTATAATGCTGATAGTGTGATTAGTGTTTACCCCTGTGAGAAGCACCCATATTTGGCAAAAAAGATCGGCGAAGATGGACGTTTGTCCGACTTTGTTTTTAAAATTGAGAATGACCTGCCCCGCCAAACACTGCCACCGGCCTATTCCTTAAATGGGGCAATTTATCTGATCAAGCCTCAAGTTCTGAAAGAGCGTCGTAGCTGGTATAGCGAAAACACTTTTGCTTACCTTATGCCTGCTGAACGTTCAATAGATATTGATGATGAATGGGACTTTCGGGTGGCTGATCTGATTCTGAGAGACCAGATAAAACATGCAAGCCATACAGATTAATGAACGTTGGGTAGGCCCAGGGTATCCTTGTTTCGTTATTGCTGAAGCTGGCGTAAACCATAATGGCGATATCAATATGGCCAAGCAACTGGTTGATGTTGCATCTGAAGTTGGGGCCGACGCCATTAAGTTTCAGACATTCAAGGCAGAGCGCCTGGTCACGCGCGATGCCCCGAAAGCCAACTATCAGCGCCAGACAACCGGTACGCAAGAATCTCAATTTGAGATGTTACGGCGTCTTGAGTTGTCTGAAGATGCGCATGCTGAGCTTGTCGCATATTGCAAAAAACGTGGCCTGCTATTCATGTCTACTCCCTTTGACGAAGGGAGCGCAGATTTATTGGCAGATTTAGGGATTCCCGTTTACAAAATTCCCTCTGGGGAAATCACGAATATTCCTTATTTGAAACACGTCGCCAGTAAGGGTAGACCCTTAATTGTCTCAACCGGGATGTCTTATCTCGGGGAAGTAGAAAAAGCTGTCCGTGCGATAGAATCTACAGGCAATACACAATTTGTGTTACTCCATTGTGTCAGTAATTATCCCGCGGCGCCGGAAGATATTAACTTATCGGCAATGAAGACGATGGCAACAGCATTCAATACGCTCGTCGGTTATTCTGACCATACAGAAGGACTTGAGATTGCATTCGCTTCCGTAGCCATGGGGGCTTGTGTTTTAGAAAAACACTTTACGCTTGATCGTGAGTTGCCTGGCCCTGATCATCGCGCTTCCATTGAGCCAGAACAATTTGCCGCGCTGATTCAAGGGGTTCGTTCAATCGAGGCCGCTTTGGGCGATGGCCGTAAACAACCAGCCGCAAGCGAAGCCGACACAGCCTCTGTTGCCCGCAAGAGTTTAGTAGCGGCGGCAGCTTTGAAGGCAGGGACAGTCATTACTGAAGAGATGGTTGCTATTCGTCGGCCTGGCACTGGGCTATTACCCGATTTGTATCCCATGTTAATCGGTCGGCAGTTGAATGTCGATGTCAAAAGTGGCACGCTCTTTGATTTAAGCATGTTCTCATGAGAACAATTGGGGTTGTTACCGTTGCCCGGTCTGACTACGGCATCTATCTGCCGATTTTGCACGCTATTCAGCAATCTTCTGATTTGCTCCTCCACCTGATTGTTTCTGGAATGCATCTGTCCCCTGAATTTGGTACTACGGTAGCAACTATCAAACAGGATGGCTTCCCTATTGGCGATCAGTTTGAAATGCTGTTATCGACTGACCATGCTGAAGGAACAGCCAAATCAGTCGGGTTGGGCATCATCAGCTTTGCGCAATCTTATGCCCGTTTAAGGCCCGATATTCTGGTCGTTCTTGGTGATCGTACCGAAATGCTGGCCGCAGCGGTGGCTTCAATTCCATTCAATATCCCGCTGGCTCATATCCATGGGGGAGAAGTAACCGAAGGCGCTATAGATGAAGTGATTCGTCATTCCATGACCAAGATGAGTCATTTACACTTCGTCTCGACTGAACAATATGGGTTACGCATTCAACAGATGGGGGAGGAGCCCTGGCGGGTTCATGTGACAGGTGCTCCGGGATTGGATAATATCCGCGCATTAGAGTTGTACTCCCCACAAGAGTTAACAGAGCTTCTTGGGATCCCCTCTGCCCAGCCGCCATTGTTGATTACGTTTCATCCTGTGACTCGAGCTGTTCACGACACTATTTACCATATATCCGAATTGCTATCGGCGTTGGACGCTGTTGAGTCTCCGATCATCTTTACTTATCCGAATGCTGACACCAGTGGCCGGTATATTATTCAAGCAATAGAGCAGTTTGTTAGTGAGCATTCGAATGCTAAAGTGATTGCAAATTTGGGGACACGGACCTATTTTTCGTTGCTAAATTATGCTGCAGCAATGATTGGGAATTCATCTAGTGGTATTATTGAGGCTCCGAGTTTCAAATTGCCTGTTGTTAATATTGGCAACCGGCAGCAGGGACGATTGCAAGGCCAGAATGTGATCAATGTGGATTATGATCGCAGCTCGATTCTGTCAGGGATCCGCCAGGCGACTTCGGCCTCGTTTAAAGTCGCGCTGGCAAACACGAAAAATCCCTATGGCGATGGAACCGCAGCGGAGCAAATTGTGGATGTGCTGCGCAGGTGTCCTTTAGATGATAACTTGCTGAAAAAGCGCTTTGTGGATTTAGACGGTCGTCAATCAGCATAGACGACCACCAAATCCCTCTCTGCTGCTGACGAGTGAGCGCAGAGTTGGTTCGGCGCACCTCACCTCTGCCCCGCCAGCACAACCGGCAGGACACAGAATTTTTGAGCGCGTTTCTGGAAGCATTCTGGGCCAGGTGTGGATACAACTGACATATGCCTGTTTCGGTGATTGGGTTGGGTTCTGGTGGTCATGCAAAGGGGTTGATTGAGCTTCTGCTTCAGAATGCTCACTATCAGGTAGTTGGTTTACTTGATCGAGACCCGACCAGACGAGGGCAAAAGATGTTTGGTGTTCCAATTTTAGGGGACGACGCGCTCATACCCAAACTGGTTGCGCAAGGGGTTTCCCACTTTTTTATTGGAATCGGCAGCATTGGCACTACAATGCCGAGGATGCGCTTATATCAACTGGCGTGCGCCCATGGATTGAGCCCGATCGATGTTGTGCACCCTACAGCCGCGATCTCGCCCTCGGCGAAAATCGGCAGAGGGCTCACTGCATTAGCCTATAGCATCATCAATGCGGATGTGTCGATAGGAGAAAATGTTATTGTAAACTCGGGCGCGGTGGTTGAACATGATTGCTCGCTGGAGGATCATGTTCATATAGCCACCAGGGCGACGCTTGCTGGAACAGTACAAGTACAAACAGGTGCTCACATTGGTGTCGGTGCGACGGTGCGTCAGGGGATTACAATCGGTCAGAATGCCATTGTTGGGGCCGGTGCGGTTGTTGTTCACGATGTGGCAGATGACACCACGGTTGTGGGGGTCCCCGCTCGTCCTTTGGTAAGGTCGGTAAATAGAGCTCATGACTAAAAATATAGCAGACTTCTTTGTGAACGAAGAGTGGTCTATTCAACAAGTAATGGCTTGTATCGACCGGAATGCTAAAGGCATAGCCCTTGTTGTTGACAACGCAAAAAAATTGATCGATACCATTACCGATGGCGATATCCGCCGTGCACTTTTGAATGGATACGCTCTGAATGTCCCGATCAGCGAGCTCACTGCCCGCAAAAACCGCTCGGGTTCCCCGGTAAAGATGCCCTTAACAATGCCTGTAGGCACGGACCAGGGGACACTTTTGCAGCTAATGCAGGAGCGAAGCCTGCGGCACATTCCATTAATTGACGAAAATGAGTGTGTGGTTGGGTTAGTTACCCTGAATGAGTTGATCCCTAGCCAACCATTGCCAGTCCAGGCCGTAGTAATGGCAGGTGGATTTGGAACGCGCTTACGTCCGCTTACCGCCGATATGCCTAAACCGATGTTACCAATTGGCGATCGTCCATTGCTGGAACGCATTGTTGAACGTCTTCGGATAGCTGGGATCCATCAGATAAATATAACGACACACCATCTGCCGGAAAAGATCAAGGAACATTTTGGCGATGGGACAGAATTTGGTGTCAATATTCGCTATGTTAGTGAGGACAAACCACTTGGCACAGCCGGTGCAATTGGCCTTATGGAACGACCAGATGATCCCTTGCTTGTAATCAATGGGGATATCTTGACTCAGGTCGATCTGCAAGCCATGTTGCGGTTCCATCGTGAACATCAGGCCGCGCTCACGGTGGGAGTCCGGCAGTATGAATTTAAGGTCCCCTATGGGGTTCTGGAATGCGATGGGCCGCGGGTCAGGCAGATCAGAGAAAAGCCATCCCATAGCTTCTGGGTGAATGCAGGGATCTATTTTTTGCAACCAGAGTTGTATCAGCTTATCCCAAAAGATCGTCGGTTTGACATGACTGATTTGATCGAAAAATTGCTTGTTGAAAATAAGCTCGTGGTGAGCTTCCCAATTGTTGAATACTGGCTTGATATTGGACAACATGAAGATTACCAACAAGCACTTGCCGATGTGGAAAAGGGGAAACTTCTATAATGAACTGGCACGGAAAGCGGGTCCTGGTTACAGGTGCTGGTGGATTCATTGGCAGCCATCTGACAGAGCGGCTTGTTGAATTGGGTGCAGATGTTCGAGCGTTTGTCCACTACAATGCCTTAGGTTCCAGAGGCTGGCTGGAACACTCTGCATTCGAGAAAGAGATCGATATTGTCGCGGGTGATATTCGGGATCGCGACAGTGTCCGCGCCGCACTGGCAAGCCGGGAGATTGTATTCCATCTGGCCGCCTTGATTGCAATTCCCTTCTCTTATAGCGCGCCATTATCCTATATTCAAACCAATATTGAGGGGACTTTTAACATCCTGCAAGCTGGGCGAGAACTCGGGCTTGAACGTATTGTCCATACGTCCACCAGCGAAGTTTACGGGACTGCCCAATACGTCCCGATCGATGAAAATCACCCTTTGCAGGGCCAATCCCCCTATTCTGCCAGCAAGATCGGCGCAGATAAAATGGTCGAGGCTTTCAATCTTTCTTTTAATGTGCCAACTGTTACAGTAAGGCCATTTAACACATTTGGCCCACGACAATCTGCCAGGGCGGTGATCCCAACCATTATCAGTCAATGTTTAACTGGGGGCGTTGTTCGGTTAGGAAGCACGACACCCACCCGAGACTTGAATTATGTGCAGAACACAGTTGATGGGTTCTTGTTAGCCGCCAGTCAACCCGCTGCCCTGGGACGCACGATCAATATCGGCAGTGGGGAAGAGATCAGCGTCGGGGATCTTGCGGAGCTGATCGGGCGGCTGTCTGGCCGAACCATCCGCATTGAAGTTGAAGAACAGCGGCTCCGACCAGAGAAAAGTGAAGTAAACCAGTTGCTTGCAGACAATCGGCTCGCTCAAGAATTACTCGATTGGCAGCCGAAGGTGACATTGACCGAAGGTCTTCAACAAACAATTGCCTGGTTGCAACAAAATTTAGAAAGTTATAGACCCGATGTCTATACGACCTGATTCCACTCAAGATAAGAGCCTCGCTCCGGGGGCTATCCCTGCCGGTGATGTAATTCCACTTTGTGTGCCGGAACTTGGGGGCAATGAGTGGGCTTACATTAAACAATGTCTAGATACAGGCTGGGTTTCTTCAGTCGGCAGCTTTGTGGATCGCTTTGAGAGCGACCTGGCTGGGTATGTCAACCGCCAATATGGGGTTGCTACTGTGAATGGCACAGCAGCACTTCATATTGCATTACTAGTCGCCGGGGTACAAGCCGATGATGAAGTCCTGGTTTCCAATTTGACCTTTATTGCCCCCGCCAATGCAATTCGTTATCTGGGGGCATGGCCAGTTTTTATCGATGCGGATCCGCAGTATTGGCAGATGGATGTCCAGAAAGTTTGTGATTTTCTGGAGCATGAATGTCGCTGGACGCATGGCGAATTGCGCAATAAAACCACAGGACGCCGCGTAAAAGCGATTGTCCCTGTCCATATTTTGGGCCATCCGTGTGACCTAACCCCACTTTTAGAAGTGGCTCGCAAATATGACCTGGTGGTTGTGGAGGACGCTACTGAAAGTTTGGGCGCTGAATACAAGGGGCATAAGGTTGGCAGTTTAGGTGATATTGCGTGTTTTAGCTTTAATGGCAACAAAATCATTACCACGGGCGGCGGTGGCATGATTGTGACTGATAACCCAGCGTGGGCACGCCAGGCAAAACATTTAACTACCCAGGCGAAGGCTGACCCCATCGAGTATGTGCATGATGAGGTCGGTTATAATTATCGGCTGACGAATATCCAGGCAGCCATGGGCTGTGCTCAGCTTGAATTGCTTGATCAATATGTGCAGAAAAAGCGCACCATCGCCGCTAAATATCAGCAAGCGCTCGCGCAACTGCCTGGGATTGTGGTAATGCCCCACGCTTCGTGGGCAGCAAGTGTGTTCTGGATGTACACGGTTCTGGTGACCAATCGTCCATCCCAACGAGATAGCAGAGCCTTGCTCAAATTCTTACAGGAGATGAAGATTCAAACCAGACCGCTTTGGTGCCCAATGTCCATGCTTTCCATGTTTGAGCACTGTCAAGCTTACCGAATTGAACACGCGCCACTTTTATATCGAGATGCGTTGAGTTTGCCATGTTCAGTGGGATTATCAGAAGCCGAACAAGACCGTGTGATTCGCGCGCTGGAACAGGGTATGAGCTACTAGAGCATCACGTTATGAGTAAGTCATTCCCTGATTTCGGTTATTATCTCTCGGTCTTTTTTCAAGCTTTATCGCTTGATATCTGGGATCTGAACTATACCTATTCAACTCCCAAAACCTTAGAACGGTATAAAGCGATCGGGGCTGCCTGGCCTGCGAAAGTGGGCGTGTTCATTCGGATTAGTTCTTTCTTCTTCCATATGATGGAAGCGTTTGTCCGTTTGTTGAGAACCCGGTTCTTTTCTCCTCCTGCTCATGCTATTTTGTTGTTCGCTATCACTCAGAATCAGACTGCTGCTTTAACACCCCTTCTTCCCAAATTGACCAACTGTTTCCTGGTCAAAGATCGACATAAAGTAGAAGAAGGGATTCAGTTCCCAGTTTTCTGGGCCTATTTTCTCTCTCTTTTCTTTCTGCCTTTGCTGGCTTATCAGCTCTGGTCAAAGCGGCAAAAAAATGACATCTATGGCGTCTGTCGCTATCGATTGGATGGGTACTGGTTAGCCTATGGGTATTACATAGTAGCTCGGATATGGTTACATCATGTAAAGCCTTCGGCTATTGTTTTTTCGAATGATCATTCGATGGAGTGCCGCGCGTGGAATCGCGCTGCGCGTGAAGAGGGCATAACTACCTTTTATCTCCAGCACGCCGCGGTATCAGATGAATTTCCGCCGCTTAGTTTCGATTATGCTCTACTGGATGGAATTGACTCGCTAGATATTTATGAGCGCATCGGGCCGTCAGAGACAGAAGTCTATTTGGTCGGAAACCTCAAGCACGATCATGCTTATCATTTAATTAATATCCATACCACCGCTACATCGATTGGCCTATGCACAAATATCCTGGATCCCTTAGATTCGGTGGCAGAGGTGTGTCAGGCATTGCGCAGCACATTTCCAGAACATGCGTTATATCTCCGACCTCATCCTGCCGATAAACGCTTCGATGAATGGCAGAAATTAGCAGAAGCCACCAGGATGCAACTTTCCCATTCTCGTACTCAGGATGCCTACGGGTTTTTACAGTGTGTAGATGCGATGATCGCAGGCAATACCAGTATGCATGTGGAAGCTGCATTGTTAAATGTATACCCCATATTTTATGACTTTTCGCAAAACCCGCTGTTCCGCGTTTATACCTTTCTGTCGCGGAATTTATGTGAGCAAGCCCAAAGTGTGGATGAGCTTCTTACGCACTGTGCTGCGTTAACAGAATCTAAGCCAAATATCAGGGGGCGAGCTAAGCCTTATTGCGCTACCATTGATACCTCTTTTGATGGACGAGTGACTCAACTCGTCAAAGAATTGATCGAGGAACGAAGATTGCAAAGTACGATTTCTCATCAACGATGGCAGCTTATTGAAGGGTATCACTTAAAGAGTTATAGGCTCAACGAGCAATTAGAAAAGGAATTTTCTTGATAGCTCAGAAGCGCCTTGATAACCGAACAATCATTGTATATACCTTTGTCCGCTATGTGGGCTTAGCAGTACTCTTCGTTAAAGGAATATTGCTGGCCACATTTTTGGGCCCTACCTTATTTGGTATCTGGGGATTTGTAACTCTTTTACTCCAGTACCTGACCTACTCAAACTTTGGCATACAGCACACTGTTACTGTTGAACTTTCGAATAAAGAGTCGATTGATACAGCAGAGAATTTACAGCTAACCGCAAACGCCTTAGGCTTCTCTGTTTTATTGTGTTTTATTATTGCGGCGATTGGATGGTTTATCCAGGCCAATAATATCTCCTTGTTTGAAAAATATGATATTGCGCAGTATATGTTTCCAGCTTCATTGATCGTCGGGTTGGGACATATTATGGCCTTGCTGATTAGTATCTCTCGTGCCTACAAAGCTATCTATAGAATCGCTGTTTTTCAACTAATAGATGCAGTAATGCCCTTAGCAGTTCTGTTATTTGTGAATAAAGAAAATGCTATTATCTGGCTTCTGATTTCGATGATAACCGCTCAATTAATTGGCTTGCTGCTTTTTCTCGTAAACGCACCCTGGAAACTGAGGATTGCTTTTAATATTCCCATTGTGGTAAATCTGCTTATGGTAGGTCTTCCTCTACTTGTATACAATGCTAGCTTTAATATGATTACAATGATCGGCCGGACAATCTTGGCTGGTTTTTATTCGGTCGAAGCAATGGGGTATTACTCGTTAGCAAACTCCTTAACTGGTGCTGCCTTGCTCGGCTTGCGCTCAGTTTCCTTCATCCTGCTGCCAGATATTATTAATCGTACACATTCTGGTTTGTCTAATATGCAAGCGCTTAAGGTGGCAGATAAATCGAACAATCTGTTTGGCACAAGTGCATATTTGTTGGCTTTTGGTTTGATCATTACGTTACCTTATCTTCTTGGTTTTGCACCAGCATACCAGCCTGCCCAGCAAGCGATTGGTGCCTTGATATTGGCGCAAGCTATGCTCGCGACAAGCTTTGGCTATAATGCGGCTGCGCTCGCGAGATCCAGACAGGCTCAAGTCGCAAGAATCAGTATATTCTCTGTTGTGCTGGTTGGCTTAGTAAGTCTGTTGTTTGCTTATTTCCAGGCCGATATTTTTTTTATTGCCGTAGCTGTCTGGCTGGGAGCGACAGTCTTCTCTTGTTTACAAAGCCAATTAAGCTTGGGTTTACTAAAAGGTGATACAACTCTGGCCGATTTTTTAGATAATCGTTTGCTGATAGCTGGCTTTGTATCCAGTGTTATATTTATTTCTATTAATTATTGGGGTTTTGAATTGTTGGCAAGTATGCTCTCGACAATTACTTTTTTGGTAATGAATTGGAAGAATATTTTGTCTTTGATAAAGTTGGTCTATTCCTTCCGTACCCGACAGCCCTAGGTCTTTATCAATGTTGAAAACACTAAAGAGATTTTTTCGTGGACTTAAACGAAGATCTTATACTCGGCGAGTATTAAATACTGCCGCTCGCGTTGGGGAAGATCTCCGAGTGAATGGCCCAAGCACGGTCACAGCAACAACTTATTTGGGCAATAATGTTAATTTTAATGGGATGACCATTACTGGGCATGGCAAAGTACTCATCGGGGATAATTTTCATTCAGGCCCAGAATGTCTCATGATTACTGCGGTTCACAACTATGATACCGGTAAGGCAATTCCTTATGATGATACATATATTATTCGTGATATTGTAATTGAAGACAATGTTTGGTTCGGCACACGTACCATTATCCTGGGTGGGGTGACGATCGGAGAAGGAGCAATTATTCAAGCTGGTAGCGTGGTTGTCAGTGATATTCCTAAATACGCGATTGCTGGTGGTCATCCGGCTAAACCATTCAAATATCGTAATATCGAGCATTACAATGCGCTTAAGCGAGATAAGAAATTCTTTTGAATATTCTGATGCTGGTAAGAAAATTTTCGTCTCTTAAACTTTATTCAATAATTTTTCTCTTAACTATTGTTTTAGGTTGCTATTCACTGCTTGATGCTGCTCAGCACAATCTGGGGGCTCTCGCATTGACGCGAGGAGCAGTATCGCATGATCCACTACAATTGGCTACCGCTATTCAGATTTTACGCGATCAGCCAGGCTCCACATTGCTGAGAGGTGAGCAGGAACGGCTACTTGGGTTGGCTTTGCTGTTTCAACAAGCTGAGGGTGAAGCAACCGAACAATTTAAGGTGGCCCAGCAAATGGGTAACTTTTCGGCTCAAGCAAACTTGGGCATGTTGTATTTACAGCAGGAAAAGTGGCAAGAGGCGGTTACCGAGCTTAATGAGCGGGTCTGTCCAGACTATCTATGCATTGATCGTTATGTGACGAAACTCCTGGAAGAAGGCAAAAAGCAGGAGGCAATCGAATTATTAACCGCCTATATTACTACGTATCCTGAAGCAACAAGCACGCCTTATTATCGGCTGTTTGGGCAGTATTGGGGAAGTAGGCCAGATGAGGATTTACGTTCACTCCTGTCGAGAGGGCTGAGTATTGATCAGGAAAAAGACTCAGTTACTTACTTTTATTACAGCGCACTGCTTAAATCTCTGGAGGGAAATGATAGCGAGGCAATTCACCTTCTGCAGAATGCAATCAGAATAGAGCCTACCTATTATGCTGCCTTACATTTGCTTGGTCAGATCTACTTGCGTAGTGGGGAACTTCAGCCTGCAATCGAGGCCTTTGAATTAGCATTGAAAGTCGAGCCGAATCGAGAGTGGTCATACCATTATCTGGCCTCTGCTTATCTGCAATCAGGACGTGAATCTGAGGCCATTGAGGCAGTTTGGGAAGCATTTTTGCTGTCTCCTCATAATCCAATGTTCTTGGATCGCTTGATACAATTATATAAGCAAGTTAAGCAGGCTTGCTTTGAGGAAGGATTACAGCAGCTAAAACAGAAAATGATAGTTGGATCAACGATTGAAATACAAAATGAACGCTTAGGGCTTGTACAAAGATGTCAGTTATAACAACTAATCAGCTTTACATCGGTAAGAGACTACCAATCAATAGACAGATGATTCCAGCTATGATGATTTTAGCTGGAATGCTGTTTGTTTTTTTGTTCACACCAGTAATCAAAGTGTTGCCTATAAATTCGGAAGCGATCAATCGGCCATTGAACGATCTGCTGGATTTGGCTTTGGTTGGCATATGGCTCGTGCTGGCTTTTTTACATTGGCCAAAGGCAATTATTCAGCCACGTTGGCTTGCAGTTTGTCTATGGCTACCCCCGCTCTCATATATGATATCAATTATCATGTATGGTCTCACCCATTTCAGTATAGATGTCAAGCAACTATACATTTTTATGTTTTCTTTGCGACCGTTAGCGTTAACGGGGATTGTTGTTCTTATCTGTCGTTGGGGGAAATTTTCACCTAATTTGTTAAACCGGATACTTCAAATTGTTGTTTGGCTTGTAGCACTTAACACTATCTATGTGAGTGTTTTAGCGCTTCTACAGATTCGACAAATTACCGCTGCTCAGCAATTTATATATACTTTCTATAAGTATGAATTGGCAAATCCTGAGATTGTTTATGAAGCAGTCACGCGATATGGAAGAGCCTCCTCTATTTTTCATTGGCCTAATAGTTTGGGCGTTTTTCTTGTGGTCAATCTGTTTCTGATGATGAACTATTTAGGGAACTCGATTAAACGGATCTGGCTTGTGATACCAATTGCTATAGGTGTATTAGGGGTTATTCTGTCTGGTTCGAGAACTGGATTCTTGATCTTGTCGATGGGATTGGCTATTATGATATTTTATCGACGTCAATTTCTACTTTTATTTCTACTTGGTATAGGCGGACTGTTATTTGGACTAATTATTGGGTTTGTTGAGGCACAAACTGAGCAATCATCTCGACTCTATGAGCTAATCTATTGGCTAACTGGTGCGGGCCCTATGCCATTAACATTTCGTCTAAGAATTGAGAACTGGGTAGAAGCAATCGTATATTATATAAATCAGCCTACCGTACTAACTGGAATTACAATTATTGGTGAGCGAGCGGGTAATCTCCTGTTTGACTCATTTGATAATGAATATCTGGTCTACTTTGTCTGGAATGGATTGATCGGCCTGCTGTGTTTCTTATTGTTTCAATTTGGTCTGGCTCTATATGCATTTCGTCTTGTTCTCCAGTCGAGGAGAATTAAAGCGCTAAGTGTGTTGGCTATGTTTTTATTTACAGTAGCTCTTACAATGCCGCTGATAGCCATGAGCCAAGAAGTATGGAATCAACAAAGATTACTTCACCTGGTTTTTATTTGTCTAGGCTTGGTTGTATATAACAAGAATATGGCTAATACAAAATATCCACAGGTTAGTATGGAGGCTACAGATAAAGTTTAATGAATCTCGTTGTCATCCCCTTTCACGACTGGAAAAAATGTGAGCGTGAGGGGTTTCGCACGCGCGATGCTCATTTCATGCAAGAGTTTGGTAAGCATCCTCAGATCGATAAGTTGCTTGTGATCAATCGCCCAACTTCATTGGCTGAGACACTACTCCTACGTAAACAGTGGCGTGTGCAACATGGGGACCCAATTAACGTATCAGAAAATGCACAGCTGACCAAAGTTGGAGATAAAACCTACACGTTAGATGTGTGGATCTCTGATTTTATTCAACCTTTGCTTTTTCAACGTAAATGGGCACCTACTGCCTATGGACGACAACGTGTTGTTAAAGAAGTACAAAATGCCTTGGAGTCTTTAAAAATTGCCCAGGATTATGCGATTTTTATGTCGGCTCCCTTGTATGTTCCGCTGGTTAAGCAGCTTGCACCGAAAGTCTTTGCCTTAGATGCTCAAGATAATCTGCTCAAACACGCCCTTTACCGGGATGTTCCTGATTTAAAAGAGCTCTATGCGTACTGCCTTAGCCAGGCGGATCTACTTTCAGCCAATTCCCCTGAGACAACCCAGTGGTTTGTTAAAGAGCGCCCAGACTCTATCTATATCCCCAATGGCGTAGATCCTGCTATCTTTGATCCTAACGATGCTTATATCGTGCCAGAGGATATTGCTATGATCCCTCATCCTATTGTTGGGTATGCGGGTAAGATGCAAGAGATGTTTGATCGAGATATGATGATGCATGCGGCTAGCGCACTGCCACATCTTAACTTTGTTTTTATTGGTCAGCAACTTGATAAAGAGTGGGTGGCCCCGCTCTGGAAGCTGCCGAATGTCTATTATTTGGGCGATAAACATTACACGCAGTTACCCAATTATTTGAAAACATTTGACGTTTGCACCATCCCTTACAATCAAACCCGTCAACATGGTGTGGATCCGATTAAGCTGTATGAGTATCTAGCTATGCAAAAACCAGTTGTTTCGACGAATATTGGAAATATTAAAGCATTTGAAAATTTTCCACAGGTCAGGATTGCCGAATCGACTGAACAATTTATCCGCAGTATTAGTGAATTTGCTGATAAGATTCAAGACGGCCACGAAATCCCTAAATACCCCCTGCCTCCGGAAGTCTTTTGGCACACTAAGGCTGATGTAATCGTACAGTCTATCTTGAAACACCTTCATTAAGAGAATGCTTTATGATTCAGACTAACTTATGGAGAAACCAGATAAATGTCGCATAAATCGTAGGTGCGGTTAGAAACCGCACAGGTAGGCTAGGGCCAGAATATGCGGTTAAAAACCGCACCTACTTACTCGCTATTTGTGCGATCTCTATTTAATTTCTCTATTAGGTCGTAAATTCATGGCCAACTTAAGTTGTCTTTAGATAAAATATCTACTTCATTAGATGTCAGATTCAATTAAATGATTTGAATCCGATTAATGATTTTTATAGACAATGAGCTACTTTTGATGAAGGAAGATATGTCAGCAGGTTATTGAAAAATGCGATATCTTGTTGAAAAAATTATCCAGACACTAAAACGAGACATCACGTATCGGCTTGATCCTAAATTGAGCCCATGGTCACTTATTCAGGTTTCAATATATCGGCTGTTTTCAATCTTTCGAGGTGGTTGGCTGAGATTGTGGCTCGGCGCTTGCAAAGGTATTCTTTTTGTTGGCAGGAATGTATATATTAAATCCCCTCAGCTTCTATCGGTAGGGCGTAGCACCATTTTAGAAGAGTATGTGATCATTGATGCGCTTTCAGAGCAAGGGGTACAGTTTGGCGACAATGTTACCATCGCTAAGCATACAACGATTCAATGCACTGGTGTGATACGAAAGCTGGGAGTAGGCTTAACTATTGGGGATAATTCCGCGGTTGGTGCCTATTCATTTCTCGGTGCACAGGGTGGGATCTCCATTGGGAAAAATGTTATTATGGGCCCCAGAGTCAATTTTCATGCGGAAAATCATGTGTATATATCTGTAGATTTACCTATCCGGCTACAAGGAGAAGAGCGCAAAGGGATTGTGGTTGAAGATGATTGTTGGATTGGCGCAGGCTCTATCTTGCTAGATGGTGTGCGTATTGGTACAGGGTGCGTGATTGCTGCGGGTAGTGTAGTAACAAAGAGCATCCCGCCTTTTTCGGTCGCTGGCGGTGTTCCAGCTCGAATTATCAAGAGTAGAAAAAGTGACGCCGAGAAATTAGTGGAGTAGTAAATTTGAAAATTGCCCTCCTGGGTACGCGTGGCGTGCCTGCCAGCTATAGCGGATTTGAAACCTGCGTTGAGCAATTAGGTCAGCGCCTGGTGGAACGCGGTCATGACGTGACCGTCTATTGTCGTGCTCATCACATCACCTATGATCAGCCCACCTACAAAGGGATGAAGTTGGTGAAGTTGCCGACCATTACGAATAAATATCTGGATACGTTGGTCCACTCGCTGATCTCTTCCCTGCACGCCCTCAAAGAGCGCTACGACATCGGCCTCTATTTTATTGCCGGGAACAGCCCCGTCACCTGGATTCCCCGGCTGGTGGGCACACAAACCATCCTCAATGTGGATGGCTTGGATTGGAAGCGCGAAAAGTGGCCTGCGTTTGCCAAACAATATATTCAGTTTGCTGAATACCTGGCGACCAAATTGCCCAATTTGTACCTGACGGATTCTCAGGTTGTGCAAAATTATTACACCAACCGGTTCAATAGCACGCCGCCCTATATTCCCTATGGTTCCGATGTGGAATTGCTTCCCCCAGGGGAGACGCTGGCTCGCTTTGGCCTGGAATCCAATCGCTATGTATTGTTTGTCGGGCGTCTGGTTCCCGAAAATTGCGCGCATCATTTGGTTGATGCGTTTCGGGCGTTGGACACCGATATGAAATGTGTGATTGTTGGCGATGCGGCTTATGCGGATGACTATATTGCTTCGCTCAAGGCCCGCGCCGAGGGAGATCCCCGCATTGTCTTTACCGGGTATGTCTTTGGGCAGGGCTATCATGAGCTGGGCTCGAATGCGGCAATTTTTGTGGAGACTTCAGGGGTAGGGGGAACGCACCCCGCGCTGGTGGAGGCGATGGCGCATGGCAGTTGTGTGATCGCCAATGACACGCCCGAAAACCTGGAAACCATTGGCGATGCTGGGTTTGGGTATAGTGGCAAAGAAGGCGCTGCAGCCCTCAGCCGAGTGTTGGCTAAGCTACTTGCCAATCCACAACAAGTTGCTACATATGCACAACGCGCACAAAATCGAGCCCAGACTGTTTATACCTGGGAATCGGTGACCGATGCATATGAGCGGCTATTTTACCAGGCACTCAAGCAGACAATGCCGGCTCGTCTGCAACAAGCCCCATTGACGACAGAATAGATTTGCTCGTGTAAGTGGCCAATTGTATCGTGAAAATCCTGAACCGATTGTTGTGGCTCGAGCCACTCTGGATTTTATTCCTGGGCGTTCTTTTATTATTGCCCGGTCGCCTTGTGCCTCTCCCCTACCACCCATATATTGTGGGTGGTCTGTTTTTGTTTTGGCCATTCCGGTGGCTGTCCTGGCGGATCGAGCGGCCTGGGAATCCAGCGGTAAGCCGCCCCTCGTGGTTTGGCCCCGCGCTTTTGCCCCTGCTGTTCATGCTTGCCTGGCTGCCTGTGAACCTCTGGGCTTCGGTGGATCGTGAAACTTCCTGGGTTGCTGTCGGTTATTTACTTTTTGGTGTCGCCCTCTATCTTGCTCTATTAGTATGGCCCCCTACACGCCATTCGCCTTGGTACATTGTTGGCTTCTTGCTGGTCTCGATCAGCGGGCTCGCGGTCGCGGTATTGCCAATTGTCGATTGGAAAGCTGAATATCGGCTCTTCTATTTGCCGATTTACGATCAATTGCAGGCGCTGGAAATAAATATTGGCGAGACGATCCATGCCAATATTCTGGCTGGGGTGGTTGTGCTTGCTCTACCGCTCTGTTTTGCCCTGTTGCTGCGCAGGGACTGGACGCCCCATGCCTGGGCATATTACGCTTGCAGTGTCGTGACTACCATCCTTCTTCTGATCTTAATCTTAACCCAGAGTCGGGGAGGGTATTTGGCGATTGGCATCTCCTTCCCGATAGTTATCATGCTGGTTTGGCAACAATGGTGGCGATTTATCCTGGCAGGGTTACTGTTCTCCGGTATTGTTGGCTATTGGATGGCCTCCGCTCTATTTTGGGAATTATTTGAAATTAGTGAAACAGTGGGGGGCTGGAATGTTCGTTTTGACATCTGGTTCTACTCGATTCAGGCCATTTTCGCATTTCCGCTGACCGGGATAGGCATCGGAACCTTTGTGGCAATCATGCCACTTCTCTATCCATTGACATACCCCATAGAGGGCTACCCGCACGCCCATAACCTATTCCTCCAGGTAGCAATCGACCTTGGCTTGCCTGGCCTTGTTGCCTATCTGGCATTTTTGCTCAATGTTGGGCTTATGCTTGTAAACTTGCTGCGGGCTCCGCTGCAACCCTCTTTGCGTAGGCTATTAGCTATTGGGGCAAGCGGCAGTCTGGTCGCAATGCTCATCCACGGCCAGTTGGACGCAGCCAGTTGGGGCACCAAACTTGCTTTCTTCCCCTGGATCCTCTACGCCTTGATCACCACGCTCTTTTTACGCTATAGGTCAGCAGATACACCTGAGCTATAGCCATTATTCTCTGGACAAAGTTTGCCACTTGCCGTATCTTCCGCCATAATAGTTGCGTATCTACCCTTAAACATATACACCGATATTGTTTAGGACGTACGCAAACCGCGCTGAATCATCTGCATCCAAGAAAACTTTTCTTCTGGTGGAATCTCAGGCGCTGCGTAAGTCGTGTTATTCTTCGATATTAACCAACTGTATTGCAAACTCAGACTGAAGAGTGAGCTCGCGGTCTTGCGCTGAGGTGCCGCTACCGTGAGAGCATATTCAGAATTGCCAACGCCATCATCCACTGCATTGCACGAGGTCTGTTATGTTTAAGCGGTTCAGCACGAATTATATGGCAGCGCTTTTCCTGCTGGATGGCGCACTGATTCAATTTGCCTTCTGGTTGAGTATCCAGGCCCGCTTTGTGTTGCCCTTTGGCCAGGAACTAGATCCGCAATATATCAACCGTTGGATCTATATGCCTTCCTGGCGAATGTATATGGCCATTGGCGTGTTGTGGATCGTCAGTTTTCTGGTGCTCTCGGTTTACACCCCGCGTGTGGTGATCCGCTGGTCAGACGAGTTTCAGCGCATCTTCCTGGCCCATACCCTGGCCGCGCTTTCGCTCGCCGGTTTGCTCTATCTGGCAAAAATTGAGTTGGCCCGGCTCACCTATGGCTATTTCTTTCTGAGTACCCTGGTATTGCTGCTGGGGTATCGCGTGGTCTTGCGTTTATGGCATCGCTCGCGGCCAACCCGCTCGAATAGTGTGGCGCGCATCCTGGTGGTCGGGGCCGGCAAAGTCGGTCAGGATCTGGTGGCGGAATTTCAACGGTTGGACTGGCCCGGGATTGAACTGGTTGGCTATTTGGATGATGATGCCGAGAAGCAAGGGCAGCGCTTTCACGATCTGCCCGTCCTCGGGCCAATTGATGCCATTACCGATCTCGTCCGCCGCAAAGGGATCGACGAGATCCTGGTGGCATTGCCCCCGCACGCCCATACTCGCCTGGCGAATTTGGTGACGATGTTGCACACCCTGCCGGTCTTCGTGCGGGTCGTCCCCGACTATTTTGGGCTGGCTTACTTTGGGGCCACGGTTGAAAATTTGGGCGGCATCCCGCTGATCGGGCTGCGCGACCCAGCCATCCACGAGTTTCAACGGCTGGTCAAACGGCTGGTGGATATCTTCATCTCTGGGATCGGGCTGCTGGTTGCCTCGCCGGTCATGGCAGCGATCGCGATTGCCATCAAACTGGAAGATGGCGGCCCAATCTTCTATGGGGCGCAGCGGATCGGGGAGAATGGCCGCCCGTTTCGCATGTGGAAATTCCGCTCGATGGTGGTCAATGCTGATCAGGTGTTCCCCAATATCGGGCAGGCCGACGAGCAGGGGCAGGTCATGCACAAGCAGGCGGATGACCCACGCATCACGCGCATCGGGCGCTTAATCCGCCGCACCAGTATCGATGAGTTGCCGCAATTGTTCAATGTCTTCCTGGGCGAGATGAGCGTGGTGGGCCCGCGGCCCGAATTGCCCTGGCTGGTGGAGAAATATGAGCCCTGGCAACGCAAACGTTTTGCCGTGCCCCAAGGGATGACCGGCTGGTGGCAAGTCAATGGCCGCAGCGATAATCCGATGCACCTCCACACCGAGCAGGATCTCTATTATATTCAACACTATTCGCTCTGGTTGGATCTGCAAATTCTGTGGCGCACCATCGGCGTGGTGATGCGCGGCCGCGGGGCTTATTGAGGGAACCCTAAAAATTCACCCACAGCTACTGTAAATACGTTGTAACGTAAATTATTCGCTCTTGTCATTCTGAGTGTAGCGAAGCGGAACGAAGAATCTATTCCGGTTGTAGAGGAGCGGAGATTCTTCGCAGCAAACTGCCGCTGGGTACCCCAGCGGTTCAGAATGCAGTGTACCAAAGAACTGATACCCCCACCCTCTCCACGCTGAGAGGGGAGCCAATTCAGCGCTGATAAAGTGTCGGTTCCTCCCCCAACTTGGGGGAGGCCAGGAGGGGGGTATCAGTTCACTCCCCAAGCTAGAGAGGGTTGGGGGCATCAAAAAACATTATGCCCCGGAAGCCTGGCTTTTTTTAGACCGTTGGCGACGATGGTGGCGTGTTGTGGCCATTCAGCGAGCGGCGTTGAGTGTTGCCGTCGCCGCCATTCCCCTGGAACAACTCCTGAATGCCGCCAAGGGCTCCCAAAACCCCACTGGCCTCGTAAGGAATAAAGACTTTGCTGGCGCTGCCATTGGCCATCGCCTTGAGCGCATCCATATATTGAATCGCAATCAATTTGTCATCGGGGTTGGCATCGCTAATTGCCCGAAAGACCGTGGTGATGGCGTTGGCTTGCCCGGCAGCCTCGACTTCTCGCTTGTAGCGCTCGGCATCGGCCACCCGGCGCACCGCTTCTGCATCCCCTTCGGCGGCCAAAATCTTGGCTTGCCGTAACCCTTCGGACTCAAGAATCTGCGCGCGCTTTTCGCGTTCGGCCTTCATCTGCCGGTGCATGGACTCGGTCACATCGGCCGGCGGGTCGATCCGCTTGATCTCCACCCGCACCACCCGCACGCCCCATTTGTCGGTGGCTTCGTCCAGGGCTTCGCGCAACTTGGCGTTGATCATCTCGCGCGAGGTCAGCGCTTGATCCAACTCGGTCTCGCCAATCACATTGCGCAAGTTGGTCTGCGCCAGTTTGGTCGAGGCATTATAAAAGTCAGCGACATTATAGGTTAAGCGGACTGGGTCGGTTGCTTCGTAATAGACGACGGCATCGACCGTGACCACCACGTTATCTTTGGTGATCACCTCTTGCGGTTGCACATCCACCACCTGTTCCCGCATGTCCACTTTGCGCATGGTGTCCAAAAACGGGATGATCAGGGTCAAGCCTGACTGGGCCGTGCGCAAATAACGCCCCAAGCGTTCGATTACACCTTTTTCATACGGCGATACAATCCGAATGCCGGTCAGGGCAATGATAAAAATGACGACCGCTAGAACGATCAGAAAGCCGATAGAGGCAATCGCAGGAAACATTTTCTCTCCTTATAAAAGTATATACCGTAGCGATTCAGGGCTAAATGCGGCTTTTAAGTCGCGTCAGTTGCCTGTGGCCGCACCAGCAGGCGAGTCCCATCGACGCGCAACACCGTTACAGAAGTACCAAGCGAGATCGGTTGCCCATCGGCTGAATCGGCTAGCCACTCCTCGCGGCCAACGCGTACACGCCCCGTCGCTGTATCGGGGTCGATGGCGGTGATGACCACCGCTCGTTGATTCAGCACGCGGTCGATGCCCACATAATTGCTTGTCTGCTCTGTGACTCGGTGGGCAAAAGGGCGCACCGCAACGATGGCCAACGCTGAGCCCAGAACAAAGCCGCTCAGTTGGCCCACAAACCCAATCCCCAAAAAGCCCAATCCAGTTGCCACCGCGGCGCCCACACCAAAACAGATGAGAAAAAAGCCGGCTGTGAAGATTTCTGCAACGAGAAAGAGCAGGGCAAGGATTGCCCAAACCCAGGGCAGTAATTCCATTGTACCCCCTTCTCAAAATTATGACGCTGAATTGAAATAGCCAAAATTTTGCCTGCCAGGCCTTGAATAAATCTTGGATCTCTGGCATCAGCATACTGGATCAATTCTCAGATTACCTGACGGTTAGCTGACCATCAAATGACAAATACCAGCCAGGAAGATCCCGGCTGGTATCAGGCCCAGTTGGTTGCCGCGGCGGATAAGTTGGTTTAATCGCCTGCCTCTGAGTGGCCTAGCGCAGCCAATAACTGCTCTGCCTGTTCGACCGAGATCTTGCCTTCGCTGACCATGCGCAGGATCATCAGGCGTTCTTCTTCGCTGACTGCCGGGGTTTTGGCGCGCGGCGCCCGGACTGGCGGAATGGGCGGTGGCACCTCCCAGCGCCCGGGCCGTTTTGCGCGTCGAGCCTCCTGTTCGGCAGCCCGGCGTTCTGCTTCGCGCGCCCGCTGCTCGGCATTGCGCACGGCCTCGCTGATCGCTGCTTCGGCGCGATGCATGGCTCCTTGCACCTTTTCCTGCACCCGCTGGGCAATTTCGTCGCTGCCTCCCCATTGGGCCATCCGCTCATCGATCTGCCGCGAGAGGTTGATCACCTGGTGCTCGACCTGACTGGCGATCTGCTGCGCAAATTCCGCTGCACGTTCGCCAAACTCTTCGCTGAATTCAGCCCCAAATTCGCCGCTGCTGCCCGCCCAACCGCTCCATTCTGCCTCAACCCCGCGTTGACCGGTGAGCAGCAGGTTGCCGCCCGCTCCCAGCGCTAAATAGGCCGCCCCGTCCCCCAAAGTCAATTCAGCATGGCCCTGGGGAATGGTCGGTTGTTGATCCAGCTTGCGGACCGCCAACTGGCCCCCGCTGGTCAGCTCAATGCGCGCACTGGCGTCGGCTGGGATCCGGCAGTGGATGTTGCCCGCGGCTTGCACCTGGCAGCGTTGATCTTTGTGCAGCGGCAGGGTCAAAGAAGCATTGCCACCACCGGTCGCGCTCAAGTCGCCGCTAAGGTGGTTGACACTCAGATCCCCTTCGACCCGCCCAATGGTCAGCCTGCCATGACAGTGTTCAACCTGAGCCCGATCCATAATCTGTTCGATGATGGTTTCGCCCAGCAGATGGCGCGCGTTCACTTTCCCGTCGATGGTGTTGGCGGTGACCGGGCCAAAGAGATGCTCCAGCGAGAGATCGCCATTCACGCTTTGTAGCGCGCACGGGCCATGGATGCGCCGCGCAGTCAGATCCCCGGCGACTGTGGTCAGCGTGAGCGGCCCCATGATCTCCGTGCAATTGCCATCCCCGCTGATTTCGCCCACGCGGCAATCGCCGTGGATGCGTTCGAGATCGAGATCGCCCGCCACGGTGTCGCAGCGCAACGAGCCCATCACCTCTTCCAGATCCAGATCGCCCCCCACGGTTTGGATGTTACAGGAGCCATGAATCCGCTCCCCATTCACATCCCCCTCGACAGTGTTGGCCGAAAAGCTGCTCAGAAGCTCTTTGAGCTCGAGGTCACCGGCTACAATTTCCACCTGACAACTACTGTGGATGCGCCGCAAGGCAAGGTCTCCCTCTACCCGGCCAACTTGAATTTTCCCTTGAATCTGTTCGAGCACAGCGTCGCCAGCAACCTGCGAGACCTGACAATCTCCCTGGCTATTTTTGATCTCCAGATCCCCATCGACCAGCGAGAGGCGGATTGGGCCGCAGTTGCGCACCTCGACATCTCCGCTCATGCGCTCGCCGCTCAACACCCCGCGCATCCCCGTGATGTTGCCATCGCCATCCATTTGCTCGATGTGCACCTCCGCGCGCCCAGGGAGTTGCAACGTGCAATCGCCATCACAGCGGAGGATGATCGCATCGCCTTCGTGGTGGATCTCGACTTCGTCGCTCTCCCCGCGCGCGGATAATTCGTTGCGCTCCCAGGTGCGAATGGTCAGATCCCCAGCAATATGCCGCAGAATCAGTTTGGGCGTCGCGCCCACTTCGATCACGGTTGGGCGTCCCATTTGCCCTCTCCTTTCAATACCTGCATCGCTTCTTCAAAACTCAGTTCGCCATTGTTTAAGGCCCCGAGCACCTGGCGGCGCTCGGCTTCGGGCAGGGGTTGGCTTTCCTCCTTGCCCGGTTCGTAGCCCAACGTGCGGATGATCTCGTGTAGCCGCGTGCGCAGGGTGGGGTACGAAAGTCCTAATTCGCTTTCCATGCGGTTTAATTTGCCTTCACAGCGCACAAAAGTGATGACAAATTGCAATTGCTCGGCGGTCAGTTGGGCAAACGGTTGCTCCAGGCTAAATGCACCTTCGACCTTGACCCCGCTGTCTGTACAGTAAAACTGGGTGATGACAATCTCTCCGCCGGTGAACGGGGAGCGTGTTGGTAGCGGCAACATAGCGTAATTCCTCAACTTGGCCAGAAAGTGACCGGTAAACAGTGCGACATAGACAGATGGCGCTGGATTCCACAGGCTACGGACCCAAACCTCTGCGCCCCCCTGGCGATGCCAACGGGGCCGCTGTGAGCTTTACCCATCGACGAGTGGCCACGGGGTAGCCGACCAGCGATTGTGGGCTTTGAGCCATTCGCCGGTCTGCACAAGCCATTCGCCAACCCGATAGCCAAGATTGGGCTGACTATCTGCCGCGACCAGCGAGGCGAGCAATTGTTCGCGCTGGGCTGCTTCCAACAGGGCCTGGCGGTGAGCTCGGCTTTGCTCCACAAGGTGATGGCTGAGGGTAAACATACCGGTTCCTTTCTGGTTAAATAAATAATCCTAAAGAGAATATAGCATAAATTTTGGAATTGTCAATATTGAAATTTATATTTTTGATATTTTTGTTGATTTTCTTTATATTCTTGAGCGAGGGCTGAAAATTCTTTCAGAAATCAACCTCTGGATTCTGTAGAGTGCATAGTTGAAAATTCAGAATCGGGATCATCGGGGTAAGCTTTTGAAGATGCAGGCAGCAAAAAAGGTGGAAATAAAAAGACGCTGGGCAGTGCCCAACGTCTTTCGGGATATTCGGAGCCGGGTTAGTGCCCAGCGAGGTTAGATCCAGCCCTGGTCGCGCAGGAAGTTGGTCAACCCGGGGATGGCAAAGCGCTTGCCGCGGTAGGCCTCATAGCCATAATAAAACATCGCCACCACACCCATCAGCCAGGCCAGCGGGCTCAGACAGGCCAGCATGATACTGACCAGCCAGCCGATGATCGGCACGACCATCAGGATCATCGAGCCCACCCCGATCACCAACATGCCGACGCCAAACAGGATCGCCAACGCCAAACTCTGCACCGCGTGATAGCGTTGGAACGGGCGCTGCTTGCTGCTCTCGCTGATCAACACGATGATCGGCAGCAAGAGTGGGATCACCACCTGGCTGGCATAGCTCAACAAAGCAATCAGCCGATCATCGGGGGTGGCTGTCGCGTCGACCGCTGCTTCGTGCAAAAACTCACCTCTGCGAAAGGCGTCCGCGGCCTGGCTGGCGCCCTCACGCGCCGTATCGGCCATCCGCTCTACGGGGGTTCGCCCCTGCTCGTCCCGCTCTGCCGTTGGGGGAATCTCCGGTGTCGGTCCAATGCTGCTCTTGGTTTCTTCCATCCTGCTCACTTCTTTCTGCCTACAAGCAAAATAACTTAAGATTTGCGTAAGCCCTGACTTGATTCCGCAATTGATCAGTGCTCGGCAAGTCGTGTATCCTCATCTGTATACCTACCTATACGTGACCTGGGGACAAAAGTTGCAAGGTCGTGGATAGATTGCTGGCGTTGCGGAGCACTGATCAATGTTTGAGGAATGACGCCTGTTTCCCCACTACGTGATGGACGATTATTGATCATCAGCCCGGTGTGCTTCATTCGCTAATTCTGGGTATAATGGCCCCATGAGCCAAACACCATTGCGTCTGATCTTTATGGGGACACCCGAGTTTGCGGTGCCCACCTTACGCACCTTGCACGAACAAGCCGCGCCGCAAGGCTGGCAGCTTGTACAGGTGATGACCCAGCCCGACCGACCAGCCGGCCGCGGCAATCGGCTGGTTGCCAGCCCTGTGAAACAATATGCCCTGGACCAGGGTTTGCCGGTCTTTCAGCCCAAAACCCTGCGCAAAGACCGCAGCGCGCTTGCGACGGTCGAAGACCTGGCGCCCGACTTGATCATTGTGGCGGCTTACGGGCTGATCTTGCCGCCCGCGCTGTTGGCGATCCCCCGCTTGGGATGCATCAATGTCCATGCCAGCCTGTTGCCCGCGTACCGCGGTGCGTCACCGATCACCGCGGCGCTGCTGGCCGGGGAAGCGACCACCGGCGTGTCGATCATGTTGATGGATGCGGGGTTGGATACCGGCCCGGTTCTGGCGCAGGCGACCCAGCCGATCCTGCCGGACGATACCACCGCGGGCCTGAGTGAGCGCCTGGCCGGGCAAGGCGCGGCGCTCCTCGCCGAGTCGATCCCCGCGTGGGCCGCTGGGCGGATCACCCCGGTGGCGCAGAGTGAATTGCCGGGGGAAGTCTCGACCTGCGGGCTGATCCGCAAGGAAGATGGGCGGATCGATTGGCGGCTCCCCGCGGTTGCAATCGAACGTGCGACCCGGGCTTATACCCCGTGGCCGTCGGCGTACACTGAATGGCGTGGCGCAAATTTCAAGATCTGGCGGGCGCGGGTTGTGCCGGGCGAGGCTGAGCCGGGATTGGTGGTTGCCACCGCTCACGGCCCGGCAATTGGGACTGGCTCGGGGTTGTTGTTGCCTGAAGTTGTACAGCCCGCGGGCAAGCGTAGCATGCCTATGGAGAATTTTGTGCGCGGCGCAGCTGATTTTGTGGGCAGCCAGTTGCCTTAATCCGGAGCAGCTGAGGATTATCAGGCCGTTTCCCCAGAAGCCCAATTTCTTGAGTAGAGGAGCAAAGATGGCTGAGAAGTATCGGAAACTTGTGTACTCTACCGACCCAACAACGCCCCCAGCGGCTGCTGATCGTAAGGAAACTGCCCATCCATCGGCAGCACCTGACAAAGCGCGTAAAGCAAAGCCCGCCAGCGGCGCGGTGCGGGTTTCACTGGAACGGGCCGGGCGGGGCGGAAAAAGTGTCTCGGTGATCACTGGGCTGGGTGGTTCTGCGGCGAGCAGAGCCGAGCTGCTCAAGCAGTTGAAAGGTAAGCTGGGCACTGGCGGCGCGCTCAAGGGCGACACGCTTGAGATCCAAGGCGACCAGCGCGATAAACTGGTCACCCTGTTGAATGAGCTGGGCTATGCTGCCAAACGGGCGGGGGGCTAATCGGCATTGCGTGGTGTGTAGGCACCAGCCCCAATCTGGCGGTGTGATTTTTGCGTTATTGCTTTAGAGCTATCCTGAAGCTGAGGGCGGTGTCCGAGCGTTGTCTCGGAGCGCCACCGCGGCAGCATTCAGGATAGAGATCCGAGCGCATGGGCTTTCTTGCGACAAAAGTTGCTCCTCTGAGTATTGACTTATCATTGTGAACCTCGACATTTCCATTTCCTGGCTGGCCTCTGATCCGTTTGTTGTTGGTTGTAGCTAAATTGGTGACTTCCCCTCATCCTTTTGATCTATATCCTTGTATATCTATATCCCGGTCTATTCGGTCTATATCTGAATCCATATCTTTTGGACTACGCTGACGTATACGGCTGACATCAAACACGAGAGTTCGGGATTGGTTCCTCCCCCAAGGGGCGGACCAGGCACGTTTAACCTGTTTGCCAGAGAAGAACGCGCCACGAGCAGGCGCTGAGCCTGCGCCTGGCTGGTACCCGAATGCTGCCCTCAGCACCAAGAGGAGCGCGGAATTCCAGGTAGGGACTCATAATCGAGGCCGATTCGAGCAAGTTGCAATGATTATTCGAATGACGCGAAGGATTCTGCGAGAAACTACGATTATAGTGAGTAGACAGTCAGTAATTTGCCTTAGGAAAGTACGTCATTCGTCATAATGAAATGAATTGAATTTGTCTGATTGCCCTACACGTTCGCTGAAAATCCACAACTCTGCAATTTAGTCCGCCATACAAGCGCCACTTACTTCACAGAACATCAGTTGGCTAGCAGGACATATTTGCGCGGGGTTTGGCCTGTTCGGCCCGGGTAGCGCTATCCGCCAATAATCTCAGCTCAGGGAGTAATCTTCACATGAATCACATCTTAGTTGTCGGAGCAGGCGTAGTTGGTCAAGCTACAGGGAAAGGTCTTGCTAAGAAGGGGAATCGCGTCGATTTTGTTGATATTGATCCCGCTAAGATTGAACTCCTGACGCAACAAGGCTATGTTGCGATGCACGAAGACCAGGTGCAATGGAGTGACTATGATATTATTATGTTGACTATTTCGACGCCAACCGTCAACAACCGTGTGATGTTGGGTCACCTGGAAGCGGCCGCGAAGGTGGTCGCAAAGGGGATGGCCACGGTCCCGGCGGATCAGTTCCAGGTGGTGGTGGTGCGCAGCACAGTGCCCCCAACAACCACGGAAAAGCGCATTCTGCCCCTGTTGGAAGCGGGCTCGGGCAAGCAGGCCGTCACTGATTTTGGTGTGGCAATGAACCCGGAATTTTTGCGCCAGCGCACCAATGTCCAGGATTTTGAACGCCCGTGGATCACAGTGCTGGGCACGTCGGATCGGCGTACGGCAGACATTCTGCAAGCCTTGTACGCTCCCTTTGGCAGCCTGATCGCCAATTGCACGCCGACCGAAGCTGAGATGATCAAGTATGTCAACAACATTTACAACGCGGTGAAGATCAGCTACTTCAACGAAGTGCACCAGGTCTGCGAACAATTGGGCATCGATAGCCGCCTGGTTGGGGCTGTGGTGGCCCGTAGCGCCGAAAGCATGTGGAATCCGCTCTATGGCACGCGCGGTGGTGCTCCTTATGGTGGCACCTGCTTGCCCAAAGATACGCTCGGCTTCATGGCGTTCTGCGAAGATCACGGCATTGAGCATTTGATGTTGGGCGCGACCATCGCGGTCAACCAGAAGCTCGAAGCCCAATTGCCCGCGGTGGCTTCGCCCGATGAGATCGAAGACGCGATCAAGCAATACCTCAACACCAAGAATAACGCCACCACCAATCATACCGCCCCCAATCATGCCAATGGGAATGGCTATCATCACAATGGCAATGGTGTTGCTGACAAGGGGCACCTGGTGGCCAATGGTAATGGCGTCCATGCGGTTCACGCCTAAGGCCTGGCTGTAAAATTCTGGTTCTGACCCCTCCGTTTTGATAGGCGGTTTTTGGGTGTACAGGGCCGTTAGTGTTTCTCCATAGAGACGGTGCCGGCACCGTCTCTATGGGTCGTTTTATCGGTTCTCGGCAAGTAGCAAAGGGCGGGAACTTCGTGCGGATGGCTTTCCATGGTGCATTTTATGCGAAAACTTAAAAATTCCCGAGCGTTTCAGTGGTCAGTTCGCGTAGCATTGTTGATCGTGGCGGTTTGGCTTTTGCCCCCGCCAACCTGGCCATTGGCCTACGCCGAAGAGCAGCAACTATTGCCCGCGGTGCGTTACCCCGTAGTAAATGCACGGACTGGCCAGAATGATATCGCGATCGGTGGGGTTTCAGTCGCCCCCGCGGTCGATGTGATCACCATCCCCCAATTGGCAACGGCGCTCACCGCCATTGGCCATGGCGACAAACTGGTGGACCAGGGGGGCGGCAATTGGCTGCTCAACGCCAGTGTGATTGTCACCGGCACCGCCCGCCTGGAAATTAAGACCCCTGAAGTGGCCAGCCTGCGCTTGTCGAGCACTCCTGGCGGCCTCAATGCACGAGGTTACCCCAATACGTCGGTCATTATGACCGCGTATCAATATGGGCATATTCTGTTTGATGGCGTGGCTGTCAGTTCGTGGGACCCAGCACTGAATGGTCCAGATATGGTCCTGGATGATGGGCGCAGCTATTTGTTGGCCTGGCGAGCGGGTCGGCTCGATATCCTCAATAGCGATGTGAGTTACCTGGGCTGGAAGGCCGGTGAGCAGAGCGGCCTCTCCTGGCGGCAATGGATCAACCGGGCCGACACCAATAGTTGGGCCACCGGAAATATTTTGGATAGCCGCGTCCATCACAATTATTTTGGTATGTACTCGTACGAAGCGTATGGTCTGAAGATCCTGCGCAACAAATTTGATAACAATATCTATTATGGGATCGACCCACACGATTTTTCGGAAAATTTTGAAGTGGCCTACAACGAAGTCCACGACAACGGCAACCACGGCATTATTTTTTCGCGTGAATGTATCAACAATCTGATCCACAACAACATTGTTTACAACAATTTGCATGGCATCATGATGGATCGTGGCACCAACAACAACCACATCTACGACAATGTTGTCTACAACAACTCAGACGGCATTGCGATCTTCCAATCCTCCAACAACACCATCGAAAACAACCATCTCTACCAAAACCGCCGCGGTGTGCGCATCAATGCCAGCTTTATGCCTG
>CAZIRP010000030.1:0-63702 GCA_964541665.1 uncultured Caldilineaceae bacterium
AACCGCACCTACGATTTATGCGATATTTATCTGGTTTCTCTATAAGCTTCGTGTTCATTTGTGTAATTCGTGACCATGCGTTTATCTCACGCTGAGGATTTGATGCCTTCAACACAGGGCATCAAATATGCAGGCTCTAAGCTGAGACTCCTGCCGCACATTCTGCAGCTCGTGCAGCGCGTCAACGCCCGGACAATCCTGGATGGTTTTGCCGGCACCACACGCGTCTCGCAGGCGCTGGCCCAGCGTGACTATCGCGTGCTCTGCAATGATCACGCAGTCTGGTCGCAAGTCTTTGGCACCTGCTATCTGCTGAATGAGCAGCCGCCCGCGGCTTACCAAGCGCTGATCGACCACCTGAACGGGGTTGCGCCGGTCGATGGCTGGTTCAGCGAGCATTACGGCGGCGCGGCGAACAATGGCGGGGCCATGCAGCATGATGGCCGCAAAAAGCCTTTTCAGCTTCACAATACGCGCAAGCTGGACGCGATTCGCCTGGAGATCGAGCGCTTGAACTTGGGCGAGGTAGAAAAGGCGGTGGCGCTCACCAGCTTGATGCTGGCGCTCGACCAGGTTGATAATACGCTGGGCCATTTTGCGGCCTATTTGAAAACATGGTCGCCGCGATCGTACAATCCGCTGACCCTGCAAGTGCCCCAGGTTACGGTGCGGCAGGCCGATCATCAGGTCTTTCGCCAGGACATTTTCGAGCTTGCCCCCACTGTGACGGCGGATCTGGCCTATTTCGACCCGCCCTATGGCTCGAATAATGAGAAAATGCCGCCATCGCGAGTGCGCTATGCTGCTTATTACCATTTCTGGACCACCCTCTGCCTGTTTGATCAGCCGCCGCTCTTTGGCAAGGCAGGCCGGCGCGCTGACACAACCGATCCGGTGGCGGCTTCGGTCTTTGAAGAGTTTCGCACCAATCAGCAAGGGCGCCTGATCGCGGTGGAGGCGATCGAAGCCTTGCTCAAACAGGCCCAAGCGCGTTGGATCCTGCTTTCGTACAGTTCGGGTGGTCGGGCCACCGCTGCCGAGTTGACCGAGGCGATCCACAGTGTCGGTCGGGTTCTCGACCTGGTAGCGGTCGATTATAAACGCAATGTGATGGCCGAAATGCGCTGGACCCATCAATGGTTGCGCGATGCCGAAGAACCGAACCGAGAATTTCTGTTTCTGATCGAGAAAAAGTAATTCCATCAACAAGGAAAAAAGTATGAGCGAGAAAACCAACAATCCCAAACGTGTACTTGTCACCGGCTCGACCGGGGCGATTGGGCAACCAGTGTGCGAACATCTGCTGGCGCGTGGCCATTATGTGCGTGGATTGGCGCGGCGGCCCACGCCCGGCCTGCAAGATTATGTCGAGGGCGATCTGAGCGACCGCGACAAAGTACGCCAGGCCGTCGAAGGTGTGGACACGGTGATCCATCTGGGGGCCTACCCCAATGATGCCGATTTTATCGATGTGCTGCTGGAGCCCAATGTGCGCGGGCTCTATCACATCTGCGACGCGGCGCGTGAGTTTGGGGTCAAGCGTCTGTCACTGGCCAGCACGCTGCAGACCGTCACCGGCCACGGTTACCCCGAAGGCCGCACGATCCGCATCGAAGATGGCCCCAAACCGGTCAATCATTACGCGCTGACCAAGGTCTGGGCCGAAGAGATGGGGGACATGTATGCGCGGGTGCACAACCTCTCGGTGGTGAATGTACGGATCGGCTGGCTGCCGCGCAACCCCAAGGAAGCCGCCATGCTGATGAAGAGCAAGATCGGGCGCGATGTCTTTTTCAGCCACGAAGATGCCAAACGCTTTTATGAGCGTGTGGTTGAAGCCGAGCAACCCGCGGCGGGCGAAGCTGTCACCGTCTTTGCGATCAGCAAGCCGAAATATGCAGACCGGCTGGATCTTGAACCGGCGCGGCGCATTCTGGGCTACGAACCGCAGGATGTCTGGCCAGCAGGCTTGCCGTACGAGGTTGTGGATGAGGAGTAAGGAGTGAAGCTAGCAAGTCGGGCTGGTAGCCCAACCTACTCATAGAGAAACCAGATAAATGTCGCATAAATCGTAGGTGCGGTTAGAAACCGCACAGGTAGGCTAGGGCCAGAATATGCGGTTAAAAACCGCACCTACTTGCTCGCTATTTGTGCGATCTCTATTTAATTTCTCTATCAGATAGGTGGATCAAGAGTAAGTTAGCAAGTCGGGCTGGTAGCCCAACCTACTCACCATCAGCAACGTGACATTGTTAGCAAGTCGGGCTGGTAGCCCAACCTACTCACCATCAGCAACGTGACATTGCTAGCAAGTCGGGCTGGTAGCCCAATCTACTCAGATAGCAACACCGCCCCGGACTGAAGCCACAGGGCGGTGTTGACTTTTCTGAACGCCATTGCGTGATGAATGAATGGTGACAACTGACATCACGCATCACGATTCATTCATCACTGTACCTATCGGTTGCGCAGCGTTTCGATCTTCTCGGCGAGGATCACACCGTCGGCGCGCAGCCGACCATGCACCTTCACCCGCACCCCGACCGCAAAGTCACCATCTTTGGTCTTGAGTTCGGTGTTGGCCGAAACTTCGACCAGATGGGGGCCAATTTCCCACAAGCCCAGCAGCGCGGGATCCGCAGGTAAGGAACGGATCTCGCCCCGTTTTTCCACTTTGGGCAGAGGCTGCGTCTCGATCTCGCGGGCCAGCACGGTGCCATCTGGCTGGATCACGCCCTTTACTTTGACCAAAGTACCCACGATCAACGGGCCATGTTTGTCTCGCAGATCGGTCTGCTCGTTGGTCACCACTTGCTTCTCGCCAATGGTCCATTCACCAATCGACCCGGCGGGCTGGCTCACAATGTGGCCTTTGAAGTGAATCTCCGGCAAGGGCAAACTCTCGATCTTGCTTGCGGTGATCGCGCCATCCTGCCCCTGGCGACCATGCACCTTCACCCGCACACCAACCGCAAAGTCGCCATGTTTGGTCTTGAGTTCGGTGGCATCGGTGACATTGATCGAGCGGCCATCCACTGTCCAGAGGCCAATCACCCCACCGGCGGGCAACGCTTCGATGGTGCCGACCACATGCACAGGCGGATTATGCTCGGCCTTGCTGGCAATGCGAGCGGCGCGGATGGTGCCATCGGCCAAACGCCAGCCCCACACTTTGACCTCATCACCCACCACGATGGGCTGATGTTTTTGGTCGATGCGGGTGCGTCGCCCCACCAACACGGTGCGCTCATCCACCCCCCATTCGCCGATCTGCGAGTTATCCGCGGGCAGGCTGGTGACCGTGCCACGGAATTCCACCCAGCGCCGTTCACGGTCGTCATCATCGTCGTCATCGTCATTCGAGCGCAAGACCACGATCAACACCGCGGTGATCGAATTGTCCTGGCCGAGCAAGGCTGTCACCTCGACAAAGGCACCGGGGCTGGCCTGGCCTTTGTGCTCGTCGATAAAGGCACCGGATGGCACCGTGATGGTGCGCCCGGCGACTGTCCACGTGCCGATCAAGCCATCATCGGGCAATTGCTCCACCGGGCCGGTAAAGCGGATCACCAAACCAGGTTCGGTCGGCGGCGGTGTCGGGTCGCCGCCATTGCCGCGGCCTTGCACCAGGATGGCCACCAACTGGCCGGTGATGCTCAAAGTTCCCTTGACATGGACTCGCTCGCCCGCTTGCGGGTTGCCACGGATCGCGGCGCCATCGCTGAGCGCAATGTCAATCCCATCGACCGTTACATCAAGCGCGGTCAGGCCGGTTAATTGGCCGCTCAATTTGTGGAAGCGATGGGTGTGTGTCGTCTTGATCTCTTCAGCGACCAGCGTACCATCCACCACCGTGCCTTTGATCTTCACCCAGGCCCCGGGGATCAGCTGGCCCACGCGTTCGCGGATCTCGGTTTCGGCGGTGACTTCGACGGGGATGCCGCTCACCAGCCAGATGCCGATCTCGCCCGTGGCGGGCAAGGTGTCCACAATGCCGACCAACTTGGTCTTGCTGGGGTCATCATCGTCATCGTCGTCGTCATCGGGGAGCGGATCGACCTTCACCACCTGGAGCGCCAACAAGCTGCCCGTGGATTCGATGGCCGCGCGCAGGCTGACGGTATCTTCCCCCGGCACCAGGTCCCCAATAATAATCGTGGTGGTGCTGCGGTTGACGGGAATGCCATCGACCACCAGCTCGGTATCGCTGATACTGTCCAGCGGCCCGATCAGCTTGATCAAGGGCATGGCGGGCAAGACTTTGATGCGCAGCGCGACAAGACCGCCACTGCCATCGCTATTGCCCTCGACGCGGGCCCAGGCCCCGGCCTGCAATGGCCCCACGCGCTCGTCGATCAACGTATCCGCAGCGGTGGCGATTGCAACCCCAGCAACGACCAGCGTATTGTTTGGGAGATCCACCGTCTCAACCGGGCCCACCAATACGGTCACCGGGTCGGGCGGTGGCGGCGGCACAGTCCCGCCCTGTGCGGAGAGTGGCATACTGCGCAGGGCCAGGCCCAGCACCCCCAGAAAGAGGAAAGCAAGTACCCAAGTGGAAAGCCGACGGGATTGCACCGAAGCGGTTGCGTTGCGAGCGGATTGGCGCGGCGCAGCGAGCATGTTCATACCATTGAGAATAATCATCCTGTCACGCTCCTAGTTTTGGGTCAATGGCAAGAAGAGCTGATATTGCTGGGCGCTACAAGCGGTCACCTGAACGTTGTCGATGAAGAAATCGGTCACCAACGAACTATCGGTTTGCACCACAAACTGTAGCTGGATCGACTGCCCGGCAAAGCTGCTGAGATCAATCGAGCTTTGTTGCCATTGAGCCGCGGCATTGGCGCTGCCCAGGGCCATGAGCGAACGCACGGGGTTCCCAGCGGCATCAGCAACCAGCACGGTCAGGCCATCAAACTCGCCGCTCTCTTCTTCGCTCTGCACCCGCCACCAAAAGCTCAGGTTGACATTTGGCTGGGCTGCCGGCAAATTCAGGGCGACAGTCAATTTGTCATTGGCATTATCAACACCGGCCAAATGAGCAGCCTGCGCGCCCTGGTAGGTCAGGAAGTTGCTGACGAGCGCATAATTGCCCGACGAACTACTTTGCCAGCCACTCCCCTGTTCGAAGCCACTGTCTGCCACGAGATTGGTACAATTTGTCGGTTGGGCCACCGCCCACGAGCCAAAACTGGCGACGAGTAACGCCACCAACGCCAACAAACTCAGGCTTTTGCTGAGTGTTGGTCGGTGGAGCGCCCAGCGGCGCGCCCCCACATCGGGATGAGACATACAAACTCCTTTCCAGTGATCCTGTCTTCTGTTTAAACCACAACGACCATCAGGATGATTGCAAAGCAGCAGCGACAATTCTGCAGGACGTACGCAAGCGCTGAGCAAAATTCAGGCACGGCTCTTGTTTTCTCTGCTCGTCAAGAGATTGTCGAGAGATGGCGCTGCATACAGCTTGTCCTTGACAGGTTGCCAAGTCCATTTTGTTTCTGCGCTTTGCACGCTTGGGGGTGAATCAATCGGCGGCGATGGAGGCATCAGTTGCCTGACTTTACCAGAAATGGCTGCTTGCTAACTTTACTTGCGGCCCGTGGCTGAACGATGGCACGGCTACGTAGCCGGAGCGTAGTTCGAGGGTGGCAGAATAGGCGAACAAACGATAACCTAACGAAATCCGATCATTTCCTGAACGGTTAAAGAGTGGGGAAGTCGGAGTTTTGGTTCATTTGTGGATCATGTGTGATTTCGGTATACTACAGTGTGGATGTTTTATGGATGAGCATAAACGCACGGAGACTCTACAAAAGTGAGATTTTATATAAGAGATTAGATCCACAAAACACATAGTATTCTTACGGAAATATATTATGTATTTATGTAAGAAACGTATCTTTCACATATCTCAATACAATCTTGCAAATTTACACCTATTTCATACATACATTTTTGCACATAAACACACAACCCGGTAGAGGCGCAGGCTTTTAGGAAGCTCATCACCCTGAATTGATCCACAGCGGGCGCAGAATCTACAGATGAGCGAGCAAAATCTGTGGGATTCAATCTTTCTTTTACACAAATCACCCTTATGACTGTTGAGCGCGATCCACTTTTCGGCCACCGTCGATTACTAGAGCGGGTACTGGCCCGGCTGCATAGCACACAACCGGTCCGGATTGGGGTGGTGGGGGCGCGGCTCACGGGCAAAAGTACGGTCGTGCGCTATCTGCAAACTCACTTGCGTCAGCGCTATTCCAGCCAGGAGATCGGCGAAGTGGTGCTGGTGGATTGTGCGCTGTTGAGTGAAAGCGGCGAATTTTGGCGCTACTTACAGCGCGAGACCCCACAATCAACGCGGCCACCGGCGGAGGATAGCGGCGAACCCTTTTTGAGCTGGCTTGAGCAGTTTAGCGCTACCAGCAATTCTGCCGTGCTGTTATTGGATAATTTCGATCAGCTCTTGTTGCGCACCCCGCACCCAGCCAATTTGTGCGATCAACTTTATCAACTTTCGCGCACGATTCCGCTGATTGTCACCGCCCAGCAACCCTTGCACGACGTCCAGCCCACCCTGGCCAGCTCTCCCCTGATCAGCGATACCGTACATCTCTTCCTGGGGCTGCTTGAAGCCGCTGCCGCCGCGGAGTGGCTCACCTATACGCTTGGCCCCATCGCCAACCAGGCCGTGCTTGCCTCGTTACTCGAGCTGACCGGTCGTCATCCCTTTTTGCTCCAGATTGTGGGCGATTGTTTTGCCGAATTACAAACCTGGTTGCCCCCCGAGCAGGCGCTGGATCAATTTCAGTTGCCGCTACTCTGCTTACGACTGGCGGAACATGGTCGTCCCTTATTTCTGGCGCAAGCAGCCTTGCTGCAGAACCCGCCCGCCACTCTCGACACCCCAGCACTGCAGCAGGTATTGCACCAATTGGGTGATAATAATTTTCGCCTTACAACGCTCGCCCCAGAGCTGCTGCCCGCCCTGAATTGGTTGATCAACCAGGCGCTGATTGGCTATGCAGCTGGCGAGACGGGGCCGGTCTACACGTTTTATTCACCTTTGTTTGTTCATTTTTGGAGCCAATATTCGGCCAATCGTGCGCCGCACCCGGCCCCACTTGCCCCCAGCGCCGAACCGCGCACTTTGTCCGCAAATGGGGATGCGATCTATGACCAATTGACCAAAATCGAGGCCGCATTGTTGCGCTATTTTCAACAACATAGCACAATGGTGATCTCGACTGAGGAGCTATTAACCGCTGTGTGGAAACGTCCGCAGGCCTCCAGTCGCCGTGTGCAGGAAGCCATCCGTCGGTTACGAATCCAGCTTGAACAACACCAATCACCGATTGGCGAGATCCACAACGAACGCGGGCGGGGGTATCGTTTTATACCAGCACCGACAGTATGATCCACACAGAACACACACAAATACACAACGAAAGCAGTAACGCAGGATGCAACTATTTGCCGTACAAAATCTACCGTTGTTTCAGCCAGGGGATGATCTGGCCCGCTTGATTGTGGAGGGGCTGGCAAGTACAGGCGAGGCTCTGCAACCAGGGGATATTTTGGTTGTTGCGCAGAAAATTGTCAGCAAGGCAGAAGGCCGCCTGGTACGGCTCAACGATGTGGTGCCCAGCGAGGAGGCCCACCAAATTGCGGCTACGGTGGAAAAAGATCCACGCGTGGTTCAGGTGATCCTCGATGACAGCCGGTCGATCTTGCGGATGCGCCGTCATCTGTTTATTGTGGAGCAGAATGGGGGCTGGATCTGCGCCAACGCCGGGGTGGATCGCAGCAATATTCAACCCAATGGCGAGGAGGATGAGGTTCTGGCCTTGCTGCCCGCCGATGCGGATGCCAGCGCCGAACGGTTGCGGCAAGCCCTCTACGAACAGACCGGCGTCTTGCCCGCGGTGATCATCAACGACAGCCACGGGCGCCCGTGGCGAGTGGGGACCGTCGGGGTGACCATCGGCTGTGCCGGGTTGCCGCCAATTTGGGATCAGCGTGGCCTCTCTGATCTCTTTGGATACGAGTTAAAGACCAGCGAAGAGTGTATTGCCGACGAGCTGGCAGCGGCGGCGAGTCTGCTTATGGGCCAGAGCCGCGAAGGGCGTCCGGTGGTGGTCATTCGCGGCTATTCAGTGCCGAATGCAGCGCCCGCGCCCGCCCGCACGATCCAACGGGCCGCGGCAACCGACGCTTTTCGGTAACCGGACCAAGAGGGTTGAGTCTCGGACTTCAGGATAAAAATTGCCCAGACCGAACGAATGTACTAAAATAGAGCTATGTATCAGAATGTCAACGCCTGGCGCGAAATCTTAGCCCGCATCTTCGCCACCTTCACCGAACAAGATAATGTCAGCCCAGACTGGCTCGTGAACCCGGCCACACGACGGCGGCTCAAGCTGGATAAGTTTTACCCTGAAGCGAATATTGCGGTTCGGTTTGTGGGGATTTTGGCCAAAGGGCAGGGCCGCCAGAGTGATTGGGAGCTCCAGGAGAGCGAGCAGCGCGACCAAACCCGCATGGAGTTATGTCGGCTCAATGGCGTGCAATTGTTACTGATCGACCCCGCGGAGGAGACGCCCAAACAGTTGGACAACCTGGTGCGCACGCTCTCACGCGCCAGCCGGATGCTGGCCCAGAGCCATCACCCACCGCGCCACAAACAACAGTGGATGCCCGTCCTCAACACGGCGCGCGAGACCGCGCTGGATCTGCGCAGCCGCATCGCCAAGGATGCAGCGCAGATGATGAATAATTTAGCCGAGAGTTGGCTGGATCGGGAAGCCGCGTTGGTGCATCAGCGGCCAACCGCAGAACCACGCCCACCGCAGATCAGCAGCGCGGATGGGGCGATCTATCGCATGGAGCAACGGGTGCGGCACGAGCGGTTTGGCGAAGGGGTCATCACTGGGCTAAGCCAGAATGATGATGACACAACCATAACCATCCTGTTTGATGCTGCGCAGGAGCGGACCTTTTTGCTTTCGCTCGTCCACGACAAGTTAACGCCCCTATAAGCCACAGGCCAACCGAAGATAGTGCCCTGCCCGCCCCGCAATCAGCATAACGAATTGCGGGGCACCTCATGGACACCGCTAGCGTTCGAAGCGTTCGCTCTCAAAAGCCGGCGTATTATACCCTGTGCGGGTATCCTGTTGGCTTTCCTGATGCATCCGCAACAGGAGGGCAGCAGTTAAACGAGTGTTTTCCTCCAGGGCGATCTGCAAATGAAAGCTCTCCCCCGAGGCGTATAGCAACAAGAAGTAGAACACGCCGATGAGCAGGGTGCCCAACCCGGCGATCAAGCCGCCCCCCATATTCATGAAGCCGGCCATGGGATTATCTGGGGGCAGCAGATTAGCCAGCCCGGCACCGCCTACGGCCATCATGATGGCAAATAAAATTGACAAGACAAGTACAATCCAAGCGAAGACTTTAAAGACCCAACCCACTACCCTTAAAATGCCAAATCGCTTTGGTACGGTCATCCTACCCTCCCCAAGAGTGTCTGGTTTAAAGAGTCTTACTTTCTATCCTGAAATTCTGCGCCACGCTTTGCAGGGCCAGCTTTGGGAAGCGCAACCAGTTACAGGACAGGCTCTTATGATCTATCCTGAAACGCTGCGTCGAGCGTTGTACCCAGGGCCATCCAGGCAGCGCAACCATTTGCAGGATAGACGCCTATTCTACACTACACAAGGTCGTTACGCTAACTGCCATTTTATTTAGGCATGGGTAGCGCGGACCATGAGAATGCCCCGCAAACCGCATACGCTCAACCGAAGTGCAGTGGGTACAGCTTACGGGCCAGTTGTTGCAATTGCTTCTGCGCTGATATCAGGCTGTCTCTTTGACAGTCGAGGCCGAGCCTGTACTTTCGGGCTTAGGCGCTTCGCTCTTGTTGGCGCTCTCCTGGCCACTGTCGCTCTTTGTGCTGCTGGCAGCATCCCCGTCGCTCTTTGGCTTTTCGCTGCTGGACGAACTATTCTTGCTGCCCTTGCTGTCGGTGATATACCAACCGCTGCCTTTGAAATGGATGGCCGGTGGGCTCAGGCGACGCTGCACTTGCTCGCTCTGGCACTTGGGGCACAGCGGCGTGGTGGTCGCGGAGAACGACTGAATCATTTCAAACTCATTGCCACAATTCAAACAACTAAACTCATAAATAGGCATCTTCTGTTCCTTCAATACATAAAGCTTACCCAAGCCTTGACGAAACACTCAGCGACAGCGATTGGGTTCTCCCTGGAGGAGAGGCAGGCACTGCGTGGGTCGTACCACCGTAGCTGATGGTACACGCCTCGCCTGAGGATGCAGACTAAGCACCTTCTCATCTACTGGGAAAACCAGCAGGCGCTGCGTACCCTGGGTAAGTACCATAACAAACGCCGGTGGCTTGTCGGCACCGGCTCACCTTGTTGCGTTTTGACGGCAATGCTTTACAGCTAAAAAGAAAGAATGGTCAACAGAACTTAGCTTCGTTCACCAGAATGCTGAACATAATTCAAAAACGAAGTATAATCTGCCAAAGAAGGCTTGTCGAATCTGTAACCAGGCTTGCAACGATTATGGCAATTCTGCAAACAGTGCTCCATCATTGCTCGGGAACGATTGCGTAGATGACTTTCAAATTTGTCAACCAACCTCTTCTCTCTGGGCTCTACGAACCAGAAGGGATCTATCTGAACAGCCCATTGATGGGGCGCTTTGTGATCAGCCAGCAGTGGGGCGAATTTCCCGACTACTATCAGCAATTTACGTATAATGGCGTGCCTCTCAAGGGGCATATCGGGCTCGACTTTGCGGCTCCGGTGGGCACGCGTGTCGCTGCCGTTGCTGCGGGCCGGGTGGCCGAATTGGGGTATGAGGATCGTGGCTTTGGGCGCTACCTGAAGCTCGAACATTCATGGGGCGAATCATTTTATGCCCATCTTGAGGAGATCTGGGTCGATGCAGGCCAGTTGGTTGCCCGCGGCGCGACAATCGCGCTCAGTGGGGATCGGAATGGCGAGATCACGCCCCATCTGCATTTTGGTTTGCGTATCAAACCATTCAACCGGTTTGACGGCTGGGGTGGCTTTACCGATCCATTGCCGTATCTGAGTGCAAGCGATTTTGAGCGGCCAGATGTCGAAGATCCTGAACCCCCGGACCAGCCGCCGGATCAGACCATTGCGCCCGAACGCCCAAACATGAGGCGGCCCTGAGCACTCTTCCCCTCAGCCAGCCGCTCGCGGGATGATTGATGCGCAGTTCTCCCTGTTTTTCCTCACAAATCAATTTCATTATTTTATTTTATTAACTTCGTTGTCTTAGTAGGGAACGGGAGAATGGGTATAAATTTGTGCCGCCGGGCCCAGAGACCGTTATTTTGTGGCTGTGGCCTGCGAACAAAGGGTATCTTGTGGTGATCACCCCTTTTGGCTGGTTGGGGGAATGGGGGGAAGTTTGGGGATAAATCGGCAATGCCGAGCATAACTTTAGGCGCCACTTTTTAAACGGGCAGATATAGTGGTTGCCCCGCGTTGAACACCAAGGCTTGAGAATAACGGGGATAACTTTTCCCCGATTGAGCCATACTTATCCCCAGCATACACGCATAACTCTGAAAATCAGCAAAATTACCTAGTTTTTGGTGGGTGCTTTTTGCTACAATTCACTAGGCTGTTAATGTTGCATGTAACCAATGTTCTATAAGATTTTGTGGTGTAATTCAGTAAGTTTTAAGTAAAGCTAGGGCGCTGTCCTGAAGCTGGCGGCGATTCAGGACGATAGTGACAGGTCAAGATCGTGCCAGTTTCAGGGCAGATCCCCATGACGCGGCTTGCCCAAACACATAAGAATTTTTAATTTGAGGTTTGAATTCAGGAGAAAATTTAGGTATGCCGATTCGTATTTTACTTGCCGACGATCATGCTGTAGTGCGCGGGGGCATTCGTGCACTTTTAGAACAAGACCAGGAGATCGAGGTCATAGGCGAGGCGGACAACGGGGAAGAAGCGGTTGCAATTGCCCTCAGCCAGTACCCCGATGTCATCTTATTGGATCTCATGATGCCCTTAAAAACCGGCATCGAAGCCATCGAAGAGATCAAGGCCAATAATCCGCTCGCCCGAATCCTGGTCCTGACCAGTTTTGCCGATGATGATAAGGTCTTTGCCGCGATCAAAGCCGGGGCAATGGGCTATCTGCTAAAACAAACAACCCCAAGCGAGCTGTTTCAGGCAATCCGCGATGTCCACAATGGGGAATCGTCGCTACACCCGACCATTGCCCGGAAATTGATCCGCGAGTTGAATCGCCCCTCCACTTTGCCTCCGGTTGATGAGCCGTTAACCGACCGCGAAGTCGAGGTCCTGATTTTGGTGGCTCGTGGTCTGGCCAATCAAGACATTGCCGACCAGCTTGTGATCAGCGAGCGTACTGTTCGCACCCATGTGAGCAATCTGCTGAGCAAGCTGCATTTGGCCAATCGCACTCAGGCCGCGCTCTATGCGCTGAAAGAAGGGCTGACCAGTCTGGATGAGGCCGATACCTAGGATTACCCAGATTTCTGGCGCTCTGCTGGAGAATCTGTACAACTCTGCGTACGCTGTGGATGGGCTGCTGAAAGCGTTTTTGTGCCTTATTTAGCCACAGAATACTAGACTAGAAGTCATCTCAAAAATCGGTTGTGGCTCCTATGAAAAGGTAGCCCAACCAGTGTGGTACAGAGATTTTTGAGATAAGAACTAGAAACGTAACGACGAGGTCGCCCAGGCGGCCTCGTTATTTTTTGCCAGGAGAGGTGATTGGGCCCAGCGTCGCGCCACAGGCAAACTCTGGGTAGAACGTTCATTGCCGGATTGATGCTTTGTGCTGAATTTGGCGTACTCCCCTTGCTACAAATGATTAGGGATTCTCTAAAAAAGAGTGTCAGTTTGTTGAGATAAGATCAGCTATTTCTCAGATGTCAGCTACCTAATGATCTACCATAATTAGTCAACTCCTTAATCTACTCGCAAGCTTGTTTGCGAGGTTGTCGACCAGAGGAAGGGATTTTGGCACCGAGCAGAGCATAGGGAACGCTGAGGAATGAACGCTTTTCATCCATTCTGCCGTATAACGGTTTTGGTGTGGGTTTGTGTGTTTGGTTGCATTGCTATTCCGCCCCTGCAAAGGGATTCGCCTTCTTCGAGCGCATCTTTTCAGGCTGCTGCTCTGCCCAATGACCCCGAATTACTGAATGAGTCAAGAAGTTACGCACCACAATTGTTGAATCTCCTGGCTGCCTGGGACTTTGTCCCGCCCGAAACACCCGTCATCATCGCGGTGTTGGATAGCGGCATCGCCCCAGCGCACCCCGAATTTGCTGGGCGCGTGTTGCCGGGCTATGACTTTGTCAACAACGATGCTGACCCCGCCGATGATCATGGGCACGGCACCCATGTGGCAGGCATCGTCGCCGCGGCCACAGATAATGGTGAAGGCATTGCTGGGGTTTGTGGCTTCTGCCAATTGCTGCCCGTAAAGGTGTTGAATGAAAGCCGCGAAGGGAGCGCCGCGGGCATTGCCGATGGCATCCACTATGCTGTCGACCAGGGCGCCCAAATTATTGTGCTGAGCCTGGGCCGCTCGATCGGCTCGCAGACCGTGCTGGATGCGGTGAATTATGCCCACGAACATGATGTGCTGCTGGTGGCCGCGGCCGGCAATGATGGTGTGGATGTTCCATTCTACCCGGCTGCTTACCCCAACGTATTAGCGGTCAATGCCACTGATCGCTTTGACCACAAACTTGCGCTCAGCAATTTTGGTACCTATATTGACGTCGCAGCCCCGGGCGACAATATCTATAGCACTTATCACAAGCCCAATGGTGACCACGGGCTATATGCTTATATGAGTGGCACCAGCATGGCCGCTCCCTTTGTGGCCGGGGTCGCTGGCCTGCTCCTTGCGCAAGCGCCAGAACGCAGCGCCTCCGACTTGAGCCGGTTGATCACCAGCACCGCGGTCGACCTCGGCGAGCCCGGGTGGGATCCGCTCTATGGCCACGGGCGCGTTGATCCGGTCGCAGCGCTACAAGCCGAAGCCCCCCTGCCAGACACGCTCGTCCGGCTCCATGGTACGGTTTGGAGTGGCGTCAATCAGCCCAATGAGACGAATGGGACGGTCGGGGTTGCCAATGTGGAAATTGCTTTGCGCAACCAAAATCGCCTGATTGGCTTTACCAATACACGCAGCGACGGCACCTGGCAGTGGTTTGCCTCCACCCCGGCCACCTACACCATCAATATGCGCCTTGCGAACACGGAGATGGCCCGGATCACCACCGAGCGCTCGATCGTCGTGACCTCCACCGTGCCCGCAGATGGCCTGGATTTTGTGATCACGACCTTGCCAACTGCGGAAGATGTGGAAAGTGTCGCGGCTGTCCGGCAGGGTGGGCAGGTTCAATTGGCCTGGACAGTGACCCCGCTGGTGGATACCTTACAGATCGAGCGCGCCACCCAGATCGATGGGCCATATCGTCGGGTTGGGACTGTGACGGTAGATGATCTGACTGCCGCGGCGGCGCGAGTGGACTTTACTGATCGCCTGCCCAGCGACTTAAGCACAGCAACGCTCTTCTACCGAGTTTTAGTCGAACCCGGGGAGATCCTCACTGCACCTGTCACCGTCGAACCGGACCCTGACTCGCCAGCATCCACCGTGCTCTTTTTGCCGGTTGTGGCCAAGTAAGCGGATCGGCAGCCTTTGCACGCCATCCCCAACCATTGTCCGGGTGCTTAATCCGGCTCGATCTGCCCCCACTCCAGCCGGATGCGCGCAGGGCCTCGCAGCTCATAATAGTCAAGCCGCAGGCGATGTTCCCCACCCCTCAGGGTGCGCTCGATGGTGACTGTGCGCAGACCACCCGCCTGCCAGGCATCGATCACGACCTGTTCGTCGATAAACAAGCGTGCTCCTTCATCAACTTCCATCACAAACCGATAGCGCCCCGGGGCAAAATTGACCGTATTCACCCAGCGGATGCTGAAATTGTCGGGTAGGATCCGGTCGCTCCCCGCATCGGGGCCAGCCAATCCCCAATCAAAGTCGATGCGTTCATCGTGCCGCACAAAAGCCGGTTGCCCAAAGAGTGCATTATTTTTCCAATAGGTGCCCACCCACGGTTCACTGGTGATGGTGGTTCCAAAGCTGGCAATACTCGTAGGGGCCAGCAAAACAAAAGTGGGCGTGACTGTTGGGGTGGCGGTTTCAGTCGGCGTCGGCGTTCTGGTCGGTGTCGGGGTAATTGTCGGCGTATGGCTCGGCGTTGGGCTGAGCGTAAACGTGGGCAATGGCGTCGAAGTGACAAATGGCGTGATCGTCGGGAAAGGAGTGGCCGTGGCTGGCGCACTCACTTGTAGACTTGTGCTGGCCTGCTGACGCTGGTTCGGCGTGAACGCCAGCAAGGTGTAAGTGCCTGGTGCGGCCCATCGCTGCTCGGCGGGATAGACAAACTCGGCGGTGAAGCGACCACTGCTATTCGCTGTGTCGCTCGCCAGCACCACACTGCGCTGGGTGCCGTTGACCAGCAAAATTGCAACTGTCTCTCCGGCTTGCCACCCCGTCCCATGAACTCGGATCATGCTGCCCGCGGCGGCCACATCGGCAGTGAGGCTGATTTGCGCATTGAGCGCGGCAATGGGGACGGGGGTTGCTGGAGGGAAAAGATTCAGCGCGCCACTCGATTGGCAACCCGCCAGCCAGAGCCCCAGCAGACTGAACCACAATCCCCACCGTCGGTGCGCCCGACTTTCCCCGGATCGCATTGACGCAAACAACAACATTGGCTTCTCCTTTGGGAATGACTGCCCGCCTATTGTATCACGACGGCTGGCGATAGCCGATAGCCGGTTGGCGATGGACGGGTGATGGTAAAGACAAAGCGACCGCCCACAGAAATTGCACGCCCGCGCTATTCCCATGTATCATAAACGTTCGCCCTTTTGCGGAAAGGTCACCATGCGCCTCTTTTGGGAAGTTGCCAAGCTCTCATTTCAGCGTCAACTCACCTACCGCACCGCCGCGGTGGCGGGGACGATCACCAATCTCTTTTTTGGCTTTCTGCGCGCCGCGGTGATGGTTGCCCTCTATGGCAGCAGCCAGGTCGTGGCCGGCCTCTCGCTGCAGGATGCCATCACCTATGCCGGGCTGGCCCAGGCTTTGATCGCCTATTTGATGATCTTCGGCTGGTCTGATCTGATGAACTCGGTCTACAGCGGCGAGGTGGCGACCGACCTGCTCAAGCCGCTCAACTATTTTGGCTTCTGGCTGGCGCAGGATCTGGGGCGGGCGCTGGCCGCGCTCTTGTTGCGTGGCTTGCCCATCCTCGTGCTCTATGCCCTCATCTTTCCCATTACCGTGCCGCAGAGCATGGCCCAGTGGCTCGCTTTGCTGGTTTCACTCCTGCTGAGCTGGGCGGTCAGTTTTGGCTGGCGCTTTCTCGTCAACCTGAGCGCTTTCTGGACGCCCAACGCCCGCGGGATTGGCCGCTTTGCCTTTGGGCTGATCTGGGTACTTTCGGGGTTTTACATGCCGCTGCGCTATTTCCCCGAATGGTTTCAGGCGTTCTGCCAATTGACGCCATTTCCTGCCATGTTGAACACCAGCATGGAGATCTACCTCGGTCTGTTGAGTGGCCCGGCACTATGGGCCGCGCTCGCCCAGCAGGTCGTGTGGATGCTCATCCTGACTGCCGCTTGTCTGCTGGTTTTGCGGGCTGGTGTACGCGCATTGGTCATTCAAGGCGGCTAAGATGCTCGAACAGACGCGCTTTTCGGTCGGGGCCTATCTGCGCCTGCTCGCCGGGCAGGTCCGCTCGCAGATGCAATATCGCTTCTCCTTTTTCCTGGATGCCAGCGCGGCGATGATCTTTTTGGGCCTTTTTTTCCTCGCCCTGGCGCTCACCCTCCAACGTTTTGGGGATCTCGGTGGCTGGCGACTGGGCGAGATCGCCTTCCTCTGGGGTACGGTTGAAGTAGCCTTCGGCCTGATGGACATGATCTTCAGCGGCTTTGATCCGCAAACGTTTGGCAACCGCATCCGCCAGGGCAATTTCGACAAATTGCTGCTGCGCCCGGTCAATTTGACGGTGCAGGTTCTGGGCGACGATTTTGCCCTGCGCCGCCTGGGCCGCATTATTCAAGGGCTGATCATCTTCGGGATCGCGCTGAGCCTGGCCGATATTCAATGGACCGTGGGCAAGCTGCTCTATTTGCCTCTGGTCATCGGCGGCATGGTGGCCTTTTTTGGCGGCCTCTTTGTGATCGGTGCCACCTTCACCTTCTGGACGATCGAATCGATCGAGGTGATGAATGTGCTCACCTACGGCGGCAGCGAAATGATGCAATACCCAATGCACATCTACCCCGACCCCATGCGCCGCTTTTTTACCTTTGTTGTGCCGGCCATTTTTCTCAACTATTATCCAGCGCTCTATTTTTTAGACAAACCAGACCCGTTGGGTTTTCCGCTCTTCCTGCGTTTTGTCTCCCCGCTGGTTGGGGTGGGCATGTTGGCGCTTGGTTTGGCCTTTTGGCGCTTTGGCATTCGTCACTATCAAAGCACAGGCTCCTGATGATCACTGTCGAGAATCTGCAAAAACAGTATCGCGTCCACCAGCAACAGCGCGGCCGCTTTGCCGCGGTGCGCACCTTTTTCAGCCGCGCCAGCAAGATTGTGCGCGCGGTGGATGGCGTCAGCTTTACCATCCAGCGCGGCGAATTGGTCGGCTACCTGGGCCCCAACGGCGCGGGCAAATCCACCACCATCAAAATGCTTACCGGTTTGCTCGTCCCAACCGCCGGTCTGTTGCACGTCAACGGCATGACTCCCTGGCGCGAGCGCGAACGCTACGTTGCACGCATCGGCGCGGTCTTTGGCCAGCGCACCACCTTATGGTGGGATCTGCCCGTGATCGAGTCATTGGAGCTGTTGCAATTTATCTATCGCGTGCCCAAAGACCGGTTTGCCCAGAATCTGGCCGAATTTCGCGAATTGCTTGAGCTCGATTCCTTTCTGCATTCGCCCGTGCGTTCGCTCTCACTCGGCCAGCGGATGCGTGCGGATCTCTGCGCGGCCTTGCTGCATGATCCCGATCTGCTCTTTTTGGACGAACCGACCATTGGCCTGGATGTGGTGGCCAAAGAACGCATCCGCCAATTTATTGCGCACATCAATCGCGAGCGCCAAACCACCATCCTGCTGACCACCCACGACCTGGCCGATGTCGAAAAGCTCTGCCAGCGGGTGATGATCATCGACCACGGCCATTTGCTCTTTGATGGCCAGTTGGATACCTTATTGAATCGGTTTGGCGGCCAACGCCAATTGGTGGTGGATCTGGCCGAACCCTATGCGGATGTCACGGTGCCGGGCGCGGAGGTGCTCAGCCACGAAGGCTTGCGCGTCACCTATCGCTTCACCCGCAACGAGATCACCGCTTCGGATCTGATCGGACGGCTCTCCGCGCGCTATCGCCTGAACGACCTCAGCGTGCGCGAGCCCGAGATCGAAACCACCATTCGCCGCATCTATGAAGAACGGCTGCTCGATGCGCCCGAGTCGAGTTAAAACGAAACGCTAAACTTTATCATCCACAGATTACGCAGATTTCACAGCTCACCCAGATTTCAGATCTGCGGGAATCTGGGTACTCTGTGGGTACAAAAGTTTTCTTGTGATGATGTAGGAGATTCAACCATGCAAAGTTTGTGGAATGAAAGTGCAGCCGCCGCGTTGGCGGATGATCCGCTCGCGCTGCGGGTCTATACCTCGCGCCTGCTGGGGGGTGATCCCGCTTTGGTCTTGCACGGGGGCGGCAATACTTCGGTCAAAATGACTGTGCCCAACTTTTTTGGCGAGCCAGAATCAGTCTTATATGTCAAAGGCAGCGGCTGGGATCTGGGCACGATCGCCGCGGCCGGTTTTGCGCCAGTGCGCATGAAAGCCTTGCTGCAACTCGCCGAACTCAGCAGCCTGAGCGATGGCGACATGGTCAAACAGCAGCGCGCCGCCCTGCTCGACCCCAATGCGCCCACGCCTTCGGTCGAAGCGATTTTGCACGCCATCATCCCTTTCACGTTTGTCGACCACACCCACGCCGACGCGGTGGTGACGATCATGAACTCGGTGGGGGGTGAACAGCGCGTCCGGGAGATTTATGGCCCGAACGTGTTGATTGTGCCTTATGTGATGCCCGGGTTTATCCTGGCCCGTACTGTCTATGAGATGACGCGCGACATCGACTGGGCCAGCCTGGAGGGCATCTTGTTGATGAACCATGGCGTCTTTACCTTTGCCGAGGACGCGCGCACCAGCTACGAACAACACATCGCGCTGGTCAGCCGCGCCGAAGCCTACCTTGCGCAACAGGTTCGTTTAGCCGAGCCCACTCCCGCGCCCGCCGAGGTCGATCTGGTAGCGCTGGCCCGTTTACGCCAGGCAGTGTCGCAGGTGCGTGGCGGTGCCACCCTGGCCCAGCTCGACACCAGTGACGAGGCGCTGCAGTTCAGTCGCCTGCCCGATGTGGCCGAGATCGCCACGCGCGGCCTGCTCACGCCGGATCATGTGCTGCGCGCCAAGCGTGTCCCGTTGGTTGTGGGCGATGATGTTGCCGCAAGCACCGAACAGTATGCCGCTGACTACCACGCCTATTTTGAGCGCCATGCACCCAAATTTCCCCAGCCCTTAACCTCGCTGGATCCTGCGCCGCGCTGGGCGGTCTGGCCGCACCAGGGGGTCATCACCTTTGGCCGCACCATGGCCGAGATCAAGCCGGTGGCCGACATCCAGCGCCATACTCGGCGGGCGATCCAACTGGCAGAAGGTTTGGGCGGCTGGCGCACACTGGACGAAGCGGCCATCTTTGAGGTGGAGTATTGGGAATTGGAACAGGCCAAATTGGGCAAAGCAGGCACACCATTGCCCTTGTTGGGGAAGGTTGCGCTGGTCAGCGGCGGCGCCAGCGGGATTGGCGCGGCTTGTGTCACGGCGCTGGCCGCGCAAGGCGCGGCGGTGGTGGCGCTCGACATCAACCCGCGCATCGTGGACCAGTTCAACTCTGCCCAGATCCTCGGCCAGGTCTGCGATGTCACCGATCCGGTTGCCTTGCAGGCCGCGGTGGCCGCGGCTGTGCGCCACTTTGGCGGGCTGGATATTCTGGTCTGCAATGCCGGGTTCTTCCCGAGTAGCCAACCCATCGAGCAGATGGATGAAAGCGCCTGGTCGCGCAGCCTGGCCTTGAACCTGACCAGCCACCAACAACTGATGCAGGCCGCGCTGCCTTATCTCAAACTGGGGATTGAACCGGCGATTGTGTTGCTCGCGTCCAAGAATGTGCCAGCGCCAGGGCCGGGCGCGGCCGCGTATTCGGTTGCCAAGGCCGGGTTGACCCAATTGGGGCGCGTTGCCGCGCTCGAACTCGGCCAATTTGGCATTCGCGTCAACATGCTGCACCCCAACGCGGTCTTTGATACGGCTATCTGGACGCCAGAAGTGCTGGCGAAACGCGCGGCCAGTTATGGCATCAGCGTGGACGAGTACAAGAGAAACAACCTGCTCAAAACCGAGATCACGTCGCAGGATGTGGCCGCGCTTGTCTGTGCGCTGGCCGGGCCACTTTTTGCCAAAACCACCGGCGCACAAGTACCCATCGACGGCGGCAACGACCGCGTGATTTAACAGGCCGCGAGCAAGTAGCGGGGTGGACACGCCCGTAAATCCTGCGTATAGCTGAGGCTTGGCGACAGCCGATGGCCGGGCGTGCTCAACTTCGCCAAAATCTGGGATGGTGGATTGACATTCGTTGCGGATAGCAATACAATAGGCGGTAAGGGTCGGTGGCGGAACGGCAGACGCAACGGACTTAATGACGCAAATTGAGCACCTGGGCTGGAAACACCCAGTGTGAATTCGGTCAAATTCGGGGAAACCTTCCGCACGCCGGGTGGCAATCCCGAGCCAACTTGTTTGCTTGGCGTTCTCTGTAACGCCATTCGCTGGAACTTCTGTGCCCACCAGAGCCTGGCTTTGGGAGAAGCAGCAAACAAAAGGTGTAGAGACTTGACGGCCGAGACCTACGGGGGGCACCTAGGGTCAAGAGAAAGTCCAGCCTACAAGTTTTGTTCGGGGCCATTTCCTGGGCTCGACAAAGGTGGCGAAAGCCATGGTAGGATGAAAATCCGTCGGGGTAACACCCGTGTGGGTTCGAGTCCCACCCGACCTACTCTAGTACCTACCACAACCATCCAACGGAGTGTCTGCCGCACTCCACAACTCTCTTGATTGCCCATGCTGAATCGTGTACGCCGCACTCTGGTGATTTTATTGGTGACCTTTGGCCTCCTGAGTGCGCCTGCCTCGCTCTTTGCCCAGGAACAGTTGCACACCGTCGAACGGGGAGATAGCCTTGCGCTGATCGCCCAGCAATATCAGGTGCCGCAACAAGGGATCATGACGCTCAACGGTCTGAGCGACCCGAATGTGATCTACATCGGCCAGCAGTTGCTGATCCCCGGTAACCCGGGCAGCGGCAGTTATGGCACGCCCGCAACCAGTGACCCCCTACCGGCCCATGATGGGTACCATCTTGTGCGGCGCGGGGAAACGCTCTCGCAACTGGCCCAGCAATACGACATGGCGCTCAGCGATCTGATGCGGCTGAACGGGATTACGAACCCCAGCACGATCTATGTGGGGCAACGCCTGCGAGTTTCGGCCCGAGCGCTGACTTTGCCGCTGGCCGAGCCGAGCGCGCCACAATTGGCCGAGCAGATCCACATTGTGCAGCCCGGTGAATCGCTCTATGCGATTGCCAAACGCTATGAAACCACGCCTCAGGCTTTGCTGGCGGCCAACGGCTTGCCCAACCCAAACTTTATTTGGGCCGGCCAGCGCCTGCGCATTCAGAGCGAGCAGCCTTTGATGCAGGCCGCGTTGAGCGCAGCCGGGGCCCCGGCAGATGGCAAACGCTGGATCGAAGTCAACCTCAGTACGCAGACGCTGACGGCCTGGCAAGGGGATGTGGCGGTGCTCCATACGCAGATCAGCAGCGGCACCGACCGAACGCCAACCGTCACCGGGCGCTACCAGATCAACCGCAAGTACTCCAAACAACGCATGACCGGCCCCGATTATGATCTGCCCAATGTCCCCTGGGTGATGTATTTCTACAGTGGCTATGCCATCCACGGGGCGTACTGGCACAACAAATTTGGCACGCAGACCAGCCATGGCTGTGTCAATATGCGCATCGAAGAGGCCGAAATGCTCTACCACTGGGCGGATATGGGCACCGAGGTTTACGTTCATTATTGATCCTTGGTTGCGGCTCCCGAATCTGGGCTTGCCAGACAGATTGGCGCAGAATTTACGGATAAACTCTTCGCCTGAGCTGAGTATGAACCGGCTGGAATGCACCAGCCGGTTTTTCTTTGCTGCTCTTCTTAGCGACTTTGACAGCTTCCTAAATAAACCATATAATGCGGCTCTTGGTATACCATATGCCAAGTATTCCCCATATCGCCAGCCAAATAGGGTTTTCTGTCCGTTACGCAATGCTAGCTAAGGTCTCCAGCGGTCCTATCTTTCGTTAGGGTTGTGTAACATCAGCTGCTCAAGGAGAAACCAACGATGTCTTATCCTTTTACGCGCCGTCGCTTCCTGCAAGCGGCTGGTGCCGGCCTTGCTCTTCCCTTCTTTTCGCAATTTATGACCGCTTGCCAAATGGTGGCACCGGGCAGCAGCACGCCGCTCAGTGAAATCGTCTGGTCGCGCGGTGATGATCTGCGCACGCAGGATCCGCAATTGATCTCAGGCCGGATGGAAGGAGAGATCAACCGCTGTATCTACGACCAATTGTTTGATAGCGACACCACTGGCGCGCAAATCCCCTGGCTGGGTGTGGAATGGAGCAGTAACCCCGAAGGGACAGTTTGGACGGTCAGGATGAATGAAGGGGCCAAGTTCCACGATGGCTCAATCCTGACCTCGGAAGATGTCAAATTCACCTACGAGCGCTTGTTGGCCAACCCCGATTTCCAACATTCCACCCAGTTTTTGGATCTGCTGGCCAGTGTGGATGCCCCGGATGCCGCCACGGTGGTCTTTAATTGCGCCAAGCCTGCCCCGCTCTTCAATCTGTTGATGGGCGAACACATTCTGTCCAAAAGCTATGCCGAAGCGAATGGCGAAAACTTCTGGGAGAATCCCATGGGGTCGGGTCCCTTCCGCCACCTGGAATATGTGAAAGGTGAATATTGGCTGGGTGAATTGTTCGAAGATTACTGGAAGCCCGGCACCGCGCAAGTGCAGCGGATCCGCTATCGCCCGATCAGCGAAGAAGCCACGCGGGTGGCCGCATTGCAATCGGGTGAAATCGACATCATCGCCAATGTGAGCGGTGAATTGGCCGAGCAACTGGCACAGGACCCGAACATCGCCATCTACCGCACGCCATCGCTCGATCATCTCTATCTGTTGACCCAAAACAATCGCCCGCCCTTCGACAACCCCGATGCGCGTATGGCCGTCAATTATGCCATCGACCGCGAGGCATTGGTCAATAATATCGTCAAAGCCGGCCAGATTGTCGGTGGGCACATTCCGCAGGGGACAGTCGGTTATGATGACAGCCTCACCGCGATACCCTATGATCCCGACGAAGCGCGTCGCCTGCTCGATCAAGCTGGGGTTGCGCCGGGCACACGCATCGAAGTGAAAGCTCATCCCTTCTGGTTTGCCAAGGGCAAAGAAGTGATGGAATATGTCGCCGGTGCCTTGCAAGAGATCGGCTTCGAGGTGGATCTGCAATTCCTGGAGCCCGGTGCCTATACCGAGGCGCGTCAATCTGGCAGTTACGATCTGGCACTGCAACAGGGTGGCAAAGCCAACAATCCCTGCAACCAGTACAAGACTTTCTACATCAACGATACGTACGGCTCTGGGTTCGGCCCGCAAAACCCCGATTTCCAGGAGCAGATCAACCAGGTCTGCGTCGAGGTGGACCCGGTCAAGGCCGACGAACTCTACAAGTCGATCCAAAAGCGCATCTACGATGAGTCTGTGGAGATCCAACTCTATCGCCAGGAGAATATCTGGGCGGTGCGCCAACGAGTCAGCGGTTTCCAGGCCTATGCGCCGGATTCTACCCGCCCCTGGAATGGCCTGAGCGTCAGCGAATAAGCAATAGTGAATGGTAAATGGTTAGTGCTCAATGCTCAACTGGGAATGAGCAACGAATAATTGCGTTTCGGCAATCATTAACCATTTACCATTGCGCATTCACCGTGAACCACTGATTATGGGTGCATACATCCGTCGCCGTTTGATTCAATCGATCATTGTTGTGTGGGGCGTGACGATCATCGTCTTTTTTCTGCTGCGCCTCGCGCCGGGCGATCCCGTGGCGATGTTGTTGGCCGAAACCGCAACAGCCGAACAGATCGCCGCAACACGGGCCAAGTGGGGATTGGATCAGCCAATCTACATCCAATATTGGGTCTTTCTCACCAAGGCAGTCCAGGGAGATTTGGGAGATTCCCTCTTTTTCCGGCAGCCTGCTCTGGAGGTGCTGCTCGAGCGCATGCCTGCCACGTTACAACTTTCTGGCGTAGCGTTGCTCTTGTCGCTGGGATTGGCAATTCCGCTGGGCATTTTGTCGGCGCTCAAACGCGACACAATTTGGGATTATCTTGGCACCAATTTTGCCATGCTGGGCCAGGCCCTGCCGCCGTATTGGCTGGGTATTATGCTGATTTTGATCTTCTCGGTGCGGCTTGGTTGGTTTCCAACTTCTGGGCGTGGCACTTTCTGGCACTTGATCTTACCCGCGATCACGCTGGGGTCGGTCTTGATGGCGCTGATCACCCGCCTGGTACGGTCGGGGATGCTGGATGTGCTGGGCGAGGATTATATTCGCACGGCGCGGGCCAAAGGTCTGCGCGAACGCCGGGTGATCATCCGCCACGCGTTGCGCAATATTCTCATCCCGCTGGTGACTGTGGTTGGGCTGCAGCTTGGCGCGCTCTTCGGCGGCGCGGTGATCACCGAAAGCATCTTCGCCTGGCCGGGGGTCGGGCGGCTGGCGCTGCAAGCGATCAACGCGCGCGATTATCCACTGGTGCAGGCGTCGGTGCTGATGATCTCGGTTGTCTATGTCTTTCTCAACCTGGCCGTTGATCTGGTTTACGTCTATTTGGATCCGCGGATTCGTTACGAATAAGACGGTGGGCGGGAGACGATGGACGATGGGTAACAGCCACCGTCTCCCGTCGCTCGTCCACCGTCGCTTGCCTACCCTATGACTACAACAACTGTCCCGGCTCCGGGCCAAACTTCACCCATCGACGCAACGCTCGCCGCGCCGCTCCGCAATCTCTTTTCTCAACGCTTTCGCCGCAGTCGCCGGGCCATGGTCGGGTTGATCTATCTGATCCTGGTGGCCATGTTTGCGCTCTTCGCGCCCTTGCTGACGCCATATGGTGAAAGTGAACAGAACCCAAATCGGGTACAATTGCCGCCGCTTACCACAACCGAGCAGGGTACTTTTCACCTGTTCGGCACCGATGCGCTTGGGCGCGATCTGCTGACGCGGATGATGTATGGCGGGCGTGTCTCTTTGCTTGTCGGCGTGACGGTCGTGAGCGTGGCCGCGTTGATTGGTGTGCCGCTCGGGTTGATCAGCGGTTTCTTTGGCAAGTGGGCCGATACCCTGATCATGCGCGTGGCCGACACCCAATTAGCCGTGCCCTTTATCCTGCTCGCGATCGCGATCATGGCAGTGTTGGGTACGGGCCTCTTTAATGTGATCTTCGTGTTGGGGATTAGTAGTTGGGTGGGCTATGCGCGCATTGTGCGTGGTACCGTGCTCAGCCTGCGCTCGCAGCCCTTCATCGAAGCGGCCCGCTGTGTGGGCATGGCCGATCAGCGCCTCGTTTTGCACCATTTGCTGCCCAATGTGTGGACGCCGATCATCGTATTGGCCACACAGGGCGTGGGCGGCGCAATCCTGGCCGAATCTTCATTGACCTTTTTGGGGCTTGGTATCTCGCCGCTGATCCCAACCTGGGGGGCAATGATCGCGGATGGGCGCAATTATCTCACCACCGCGTGGTGGATCTCGGCTTTCCCCGGTTTCTTGCTGACCAGTACCGTCCTGGCGATCTACTTTTTGGGGGATGGCCTGCGGGATGTGCTCGACCCACGCCTGCGGGTGTAGAGCGGAGATGGTCAATCACAAATCTCACAATCTCCTCAATCTCTGTTGATCTGAACTTTAAGAGATTGAGGAGATTTTTTATTGGCGAATTAAGTGAAACCAATCAGGGTTTTAGAAAATGTAGCCACGGATTTCACAGAGTACGCGGATAGGAAAATATAAATCTGCGCAATCTGTGTAATCTGTGGTTTCTAAGCGCTTTTTTGGATTCACTTAGCCTTTGATGCCGGTTGTCACAATCCCCTGCACAAAGTATTTTTGCCCCAGGAAGAAGAGGATCAAACAGGGGAGCGCCACCATGATCGCCGCGCCCATCAGCAGGTGATCCTGCGGACGCGAGACCGCACCAGCCCCGCCAGCGACGGCGCTTTGGAAATAACGCAGCCCGACCGCCACAGTATATTTCAACTCGGTGTTGAGGAAGATCAACGGGCCGAGGAAATTGTTCCAGTTGGCAATAAAGCCGAGCGTTGCCATGGTGGCAATCGCTGGTTTGCAGAGCGGTACGATGATCTGCCAGAGTGTGCGCCAACTGCTGGCGCCATCGATCTTGGCGGCTTCGTCCAGATCGAACGGGATGTTCATCATAAATTGGCGCATCAAGAAGATATTGAACGCGCCCCCACCAAACCAGAGCGGCACGATCAGCGGATAGTAGGTGTCGATCCAGCCGAAATTTTTGAAGAGCAGGTAGGTGGGAATCAACGTCACTTCGACCGGCAACATCATCGTGCTCAGCGTGACAAAGAAGAAGGGCTCGCGACCGGTGAAGCGGAAGCGCGAGAAGCCATAGGCCACCAGGGTTGCCGAGATGATCGTACCGAGTAGCGAAAGCACGGTGACATAGACCGTATTGACAAACCACCGGGCAAACGGGACAACCTGGAAGATTTCAGCATAATTTTGCACAAAACGCATCTGCTCGGGCCACCATGTCGGTGGATAGCGATAGAGTTCGTTGATGTCTTTGCCCGAGCTGAGAAATGTCCAAACGAAGGGCAGCATCGAGGCCGTTGCCCCTGCGATAAGCAGCAAATAGAGCAATAGTTGGGAGAGGGAAAACCAGTGGCCGCGCTGCGTGGTCGACCGAGTGATGGACGGCGCAGGTGCCGGGCGGATTGCTTCTGCCATTATCTACGCTCCCCGGCATAAAATACCCAACTGTCGGAAAACCGAAATTGCAGGAAAGTCAGCACCAGAAGAATGATAAAGAAAAGCCACGAGAGGGCCGACGCATAGCCCATATCAAAGCTGACAAACGCATTCTGATAGATGTGCAGCGAGATGAACCAGGTGGCGCGTGCTGGGCCGCCATTGGTGGCGATCAGAGCCACATCAAAGGTGCGCAACGCAAACAGAATGCCCAGCACCAGGTTGAAGAAGATCGTCGGCGAGATCAGCGGCAGGGTGACATTCCAAAATTTTGACCATGCGCCCGCGCCATCGATCTCGGCGGATTCGAGCACTTCGCGCGGCACATCTTGCAGCCCGGCCAGGAAGATGATCATACGCGAGCCGCCGATGCTATTCCACAGGCCCATCAGCACCAGCGAGGGAATGGCCCAAGTCGTACTCGAAAGCCAGCCCGGTCCATCGATCCCCACCAGCGAAAGCAGATAATTGACCAGCCCCACATCGGGGTTGAGCATCCAGCGCCAGAGCAAGGCCACCGCCAGAATGGGCGTGAGCGTGGGCAGAAAATAGAGGGTGCGCCAGACAGTCGTGCCGAGCAGCTTTTGGTTGAGCATCAGCGCCACAATCAGTGAACCGAGCATGGCCAGCGGCACACTCAGCAGCGCATAATAAAAGCTGCGCCAGAGCGATGACCAGAAGAGATCATCCTTGGTCAGCGCGGTCACAAAGTTCTGAATGCCGATCCATTCCGCGGGCCGCAACACATTATATTTGGTAAAACTTAAATACAGCGAGGCCGCCAATGGCCCGACAATAAAGAGCAGAAAACCGATGATCCAAGGGGAGAGATAAAGGATGCCCTCGATGGCCTCGCGGCGGCGCATGGGCGACGGGCGATTGCGGGTAGGTGCATAGGTTGTCATAAGCAGAAGTCAGTGGAAATTGTCAATTGTCAACGACCAATGCTCAAGGGTTGCTGTCGCCACTGCGCGTCAGGAACTTCATGCACACTTGATCGTTGACAACCGAACATTGACGAATTACGCGGGTTCTTTGTCCAGCACAGCCTGGCATTGAGCCTGCATCTGGTTGGCAGCCTCCGCGGGTGTGAGCTCATTCAGGATCATGGCGTCGTAGACGGCCTGGAAGGTGTCGTCGAACTCGGTGCCCCGGAAGTTCGCCACCAGGTAGTCCGGTTCGATGTTTTCCATAATCGGGCGGAGTTTGGCATAGTCCGGTTCAGCCTGGTAGACGCGCTCATCTGCCCAGAAATCGGCGCGGGCGATCGGCCCTTTTTGCCCTTGGACCACCCCTTGCACATTCATCTCATGACCGGCAATCCACGTGAGGAATTTGAAGGCCGCGTCTGGGGCTGTGCTGGTTGTGGTGACACCAAACACATGTTCGTTCAACATGCTGCGCCGCGCATCCCCAGCGTTGACGACTGGCGTCAGCACAAAGCCGATCTCAAAATCGGTAAAGGTATCGGGGTAGATCTGGATGCGGAAGGGCCAGATGTCGACCGCCAGCACCTTCTGGGCCCCGAACAATTCTGGGGCGTTGATCGCACCCGCGGATGGAGAAGGCGAAACATTCAACGTGTTCGTCAGGTCGTAATCGTACTGCAGCGCCTGCAAGAAGCCTTCTTCGTTGTCGAGGAAGGTAGCGGTGACACCGTCGGCGTCCACTGGCTCGACGCCATGTTGGCGCAGATAGGGCGCGCCGCTAAAGGCCAAATAGGCTTTATCTGCCGTTGAATAGCCAAAGGTGTCGTCGGTTGTGCCTTGTTGGGCCCACTCCGCGAGGTCGGCAAAAGTCCAGTCGTCGCTGGGTTCGCCAATCCCCATCTCAAGCGCCTTGGTTTTGTTGTAGGCAATGATCGGCACAATCGGCTCGGAGATGAACGAGAGCCAATATTGTTTGCCTTCGGCGCTATTGGCGCTGTTGGCACCGGCAAAGAAATTCTCGCCCAGCTCGTAGCCCGCGCTTTCAGCCAGTGGATTGAGATCGGTGACGATCTCGTAGCTGCTGCCCCAGGCAATGTGCGAACGGTGGCGCGGCGGGAACCAGACCAGATCCCCCAGGGTGCCAGCTGCTGCGAAGGAAAGAATTTTCGGAATGTATTCTGGCGTCCACCCCGGAATGGTTTCGAGCGCGATCTCAATATCGCCATTGTTGCTGACAAAGCCGTCGATATCTTGATCCAGCCCGGCCTGGATCCACTGCGAGACATCCTGCTTTTCGACCATGTGAGCCCGAATGGTGGCCTTCTCGCTGCTGGGGGCAGTTTCACTGCTCCCACTCGAAGCAGGGGCACCAGGAGCAGCTGGTGCACACGCGGCGAGCAGCGCCGCACCGACCGCGGTGCCACCAACGGTCGCCAAAAATTGGCGACGAGAGAGCAGACCAACTTGATGCTTTTGGTTCATCGAACACCCTCCTAAATGACATAAAATGATATGAACAGGGTGCGTAATAGCATGGGCCGCCTGCATAGATGCCTGCGCGCGAAGCTAGATACGCATAGCTGGTACAAAGCTGCATGGCTCGCTATCGACCTGAGCATACCGAGCTGAGCCCAGCAAGCCCACGCAAAAGCGCGGTCTACAGGAGTTCGCAGACAAATGATCCCGCGAGGTCGTAATAACATGAAGGCTTACGCAAGCCCCGCCTGAAGGGGTTAAACACAGATAATATCCTCTCCTGGTGGAGAGACAAGCACTGTGTAAACCGTGAATTAAGATAAACTTGGAGAAAAGGTTTGAACTCGCGTAGTATAGCACCGGCCCCGGTGGTTCCCAAAATCAGCCGTAACCAACAAAGAATTCACGTGCGGCAGCAAAGATCGAGCAGATTGCCAAGTAGCTTGCCACTATTTGCCCGCTTTGGCGCAAAATGATGGTACAATGCTCAGCACCCGAATAAATTCATCCAACCACCCACCATAAGGAGAGGGCTCATGCCTGCTGCAGCGTGCCGAGTGGAAACCGCCAGCCTCAGCAATGGGATCGAGGCGGTGACCCTGGCTAGCGATCAGATCCGCGTGACTGTGCTGGCGAACAAAGGCGCTGATATCTATGAATTGATCCACGTGCCGTCTGGTGTCGATGTCTTGTGGAAGTCGCCACTCGGGCTGCGCGCGCCCACGCATGGCTGGTTTACCGGCGACAGCCAGGCCGCCTGGCTGGAGATGTATGAAGGGGGCTGGCAAGAACTCTTCCCCAACGGGGGCGATGCCTGCCACTACAAAGGCGTCGAGCTGAATTTCCACGGCGAATCGTCCACCCTGCCCTGGCACTATGAGATCGTCAAAGATGCCGCCGACGAGGTGATCGTCGATTTCATTGTGCAACTGTTCCGCAGCCCTTTGCGCTGCCGCCGCCGCATGAGCCTGGCCGCTGGTTCCGGCGCCTTGCGCATCCACGAAGAATTGACAAACCAGGCCGGGGAATCAATCGACCTGATGTGGGGCCATCACCCCGCGTATGGCGCGCCCTTTCTCTCCGAGCACACCCGCATCTACACCAACGCCCAGACCATCTGGGCGGATCAGCTGCAGGATACGCCGCACATGGTCTTGCTGCCAGGTGGCAAAGGCCAATGGCCGCACGGCGCAGCGCCTGCTGATCGCACCGTCGATATGAGCATCGTGCCCAGCCAGGCCGAAGCGCGCAACACGCTGGCCTATCTGCTGGATTTTGCCGGTGATCCGTGGTATGCGCTGGTCAATGCCGAGCTGGGTGTGGGGTGTGGCCTGGCCTGGAGCAAGGATGTATTCCGCTATCTTTGGTTCTGGCAGGAGATGCATGGCTCCAGTGGGTTCCCCTTTTACAAACGCACCTACACCATGGCCCTGGAACCGTGGAGCAGCATCCCTGGCCAAGGGTTGGTCAATGTGATGAATTCGACGCAGAGCCAGTTGACGCTGGCCGCCGGGGAAACGCTCAGCGCCGAATTGACCGTGGCCCTGTTCGCGACCACGGGCTCGGTAACGCGTGTCGGGCTGGACGGCTCGGTGGACCTGGGCGCGTGAAAAAGATACTCATCACCGGGCTCAGCGGGTTGATCGGTGGGGCCGTGGCGCGGCGGTTGCTTGGGCGCTACGCGTTGACCGCGCTCAATCGCCGCCCGGTTGACGGCGTCCGCACCATTCAGGCCAGCATTGCCGACCCCGACGCCATTCAATCGGCCTTTGAGGGGCAAGATGTGGTGGTGCATCTGGCCGCGGTGGTCAACACAGCCGCCACCTGGGACGAGGTCCTGGCGATCAATGTGGCGGGCACCTACAACGTTTTTGAAGCCGCGCGGCGGGCTGGCGTCCAGCGGGTGATCTTCGCCAGCAGTGGCACCGCAATCGGCGGGTATGCGCACCAATTACCCTACAAAGCGCTGCTGGAAGGTGATTATGCTGCTGTGCCCCGACCGTGGCCCATGCTCACCCACGAATCATTGCCGCACGCCGCCAGCCTGTATGGGGTGAGCAAGGTGTTTGGCGAACAACTGGCCCGCCATTTTGCCGACACAACCGCTCTGTCGATGATCTGTCTGCGTTTTGGCGTGGTGAATGAGGCCGACCGCCCGACAGACATTCGCCATTTTCCCATCTGGTGCAGCCAGCGCGACGCCGCGCAGATGGTCGAATTGGCGATCAATGCCCCGAGCGAGCTCAAGTATGATCTCTTTTTTGTCACTTCGCAGAATGAATGGGGCTATCGCGATCTGAGCCACGCACGCGAGGTGCTGGGGTATGCCCCAGAAGATCGCGCCGAAGCGCATCGCTGATGCGGCCACTGCATAGGATGGCCACGATTTGTCAGTTATATGATGCAACTTGCATCCTGTAACTCATAACTGACCCAATTGCGTACTCAAGGATTGTTTTATGACAAAAAAAGCTTTGTTGGTCTATGGCGGCTGGGAAGGGCACGAACCCAGACAATGCGCTGATATTTTTGCCCCGGCAATGCGCGAACGGGGCTTTGATGTGACCCTCTCCGACACGCTTGACATCTACCTGAACCAGGAATTTATGCAGAGTCTGGATCTGATCGTGCCGTTGTGGACCATGGGCACGATCACGCGGGAGCAGGAAAAAGGGCTGCTCGATGCCATTGCCAGTGGCGTGGGCGTGGCCGGGTGGCACGGGGGCATGGGCGATGCTTTCCGCAACAACACGACTTACCAGTGGATGGTCGGTGGCCAGTGGGTGGCGCACCCCGGTAACATCATTGATTATCGCGTGAACATCATCGACCACAATGACCCGATCACCGCGGGCCTGGATGATTTTGCCATGCACTCCGAGCAATATTACATGCATGTTGACCCGTCGAATCAAGTCCTGGCGACCACAACATTCAGCGGGGACCATGCGCCGTGGGTAGCAGGCACGGTGATGCCGGTGGTCTGGAAGCGCATGTGGGACAAAGGCCGCGTCTTTTATTCATCGCTCGGTCATGTCGCCCGCGATTTTGACGTGCCCGAAGCCAAAGAGATTCAACTGCGCGGGATGCAGTGGGCCAGCAAATAACAAAAATCTCCATAAATCTCATCCACAGATTATACAGATTTTCATCTGTGAAATCTGCGTAATCTGTGGATTTCAAATACTTTTTTGGGATTAGTTGATCTCTCTGATTGGTGAATCATGACCACTCAACTACAAGTTGCTTTTGTGGGCGCACGGCGCGCCAGTTCATTCCTGCGCGCCTTTCAAAGCCACCCCGAGACAACCCTCGCGGCCTTGTGTGATCTGCACGAACCAACGTTGCAAGCCCTGGGCCAATCGACCGGCATCGACGCCCTCTATACCAATTATGAGCAGATGCTGGACGAAGCTAAGCCCGACATTGTGGTGATCGCCACGCCGATGCACTTTCATGCGGCCCAGGCCATCGCCGCGCTGGATCGCGATATTCACGTGCTCTCCGAAGTCACCGCCGCGGTCTCGGTCGATGAATGTCGCTGGCTGGTGGCGGCTTGCCAACGCAGCCGCGCCATCTATATGATGGCCGAGAATTATCTCTACCGTAAAACCTGCGTGCTGATCAACGCGCTCGTGCAGGCGGGCATGTTTGGCGAGACCTACTATGCCGAGGGCGAATACCTGCACGAGTTGTCGGTGCTGCATCACACCGCGGCGGGCAAACCAACCTGGCGCTATTTCTGGCAAGTCGGCGTCAACGGTTCGACCTATCCCACGCACAGCCTGGGCCCCTGCCTGCAATGGATCGGCGAGCGCCCGGCGCGCATCAGTTGTATCGGTACGGGGCGCTGGACTGACCCCGAACACGCGCTGGAAGATACAACGCTGTTGCTCTGCAAAACCGCCAGCGAAAAGTTGATCCAGATTCGGCTGGATATGCTTTCGCGGCGTCCGCACGCCATGACCAATTATGCGCTGCAGGGCACCAAGGGCGCGTTTGAAAGTGCGCGTCACGAGGGTGGGCAAGACCGCATCTGGCTGGCGGATCTGCACGAAGACCCCAATCAGTGGCAGCCGCTCTCGACGCTGGAAGCAGAGTTCCTGCCAGAGATGTGGCGCAATCCGCCACAAGCCGCGTTGGAGGCGGGCCACGGTGGCGGCGATTATTTCGAAGTGATGGAGTTTATCGATGCGGTGCGCGGTCGCAAAGCGCCGACTGTGGGCATCCACGAAGCGCTCGACATGACCTTGCCCGGCTTGGTCAGCCAGGAGTCGATCCGGCGCGGGGGCGAGTGGCTGCCTGTTCCCGATTCGCGCACCTGGTAAGGTCAGCGCGGCGCGGGGGGCGCGGCATTTACCCGGCGAGAGCCGCGGTTGAAGATGAGGATCAAGACTGCCACGACCAGGGCCACGGCGATCACCGGGAAGAGGATGGCGAGCAGCGAGGTGGTGATCGAGCCGATCAATTCGCCGGTGGAGACGAGAAAATTCCCCAGGCCACCCGTGGCGAGCGAAGACATCCCGCGCAGGATGGTGGTGCCGGTCTGGATCAACCCCGCGGTGCCACCCCCCGCGATCACGGCCAGCGTCCATTGCAGCCACGGATCCAGCCCGACGATCACCGAGGCGGTGACCACTGTTCCGGCAATCACCGCGATAGGTGTGGCAATCGCATCCAACGCGTTATCGATCCACGGGATGTAAAAGGCGAGAATCTCCAGCACGGTGGCGACGGCAAAAGTAAGCAAGGCAGGAGAGGAGCCGAGCCATTCAAAACCCGCGGCCACTGACAAGAACCCGCTGCGATTTAGGAAACTCATGATCAGCAGCGGCACAAAGACGCGAAAGCCACAGGCCGCGCTCAGGCCGATCCCCAGCGCCAGGCCAAAAATGAGTTCCAATCCTATCTCTTCAAACCCCACAATGCTCCCTCCAAAAAATGCTGATAGAGAAATTAAATAGAGATCGCACAAATAGCGAGCAAGTAGGTGCGGTTTTTAACCGCATATTCTGGCCCTAGCCTACCTGTGCGGTTTCTAACCGCACCTACGATTTATGCGACATTTATCTGGTTTCTCTATGAGAAACCACAAGTTACCCAAATTTTGTTGTCAATCTGTGAAATCTGTCGGGAACCCCTTGGGTGCTGTGGATAAGCGTACTCAGCAATACGCAAAACTACTCATTCCGGCGCGAATCCGTTTTCGAGCAACCAATCCAGCGGCGGGCCGGGCCAGCGAAATTGGCGCAAATCGACGCGCCCCTCGCCATCAAACGGAATGCCCTCCGCTTCGAGCCGCTGTTGCTGCACGATCGTGCTTTGATCGTTGCCGCGCGGGCTGATCTTGCCCTGTGCGTTGATCACACGCTGCCAGGGGACCGCACTGCCCACGGGCAACGCGGCCATGGCATAGCCCACCATACGCGCCGTACAATCCCCCACAATGCTGGCGATCTGGCCGTAAGTGGCCACCTGGCCAGCAGGGATCAGCGAGACTACTGCGTAAATTCGTTCGTAATTGGGGTATGGGTGCATGGTTCAGCGAAAGCCAGAGATTGAATCGTAAACCACGAGAGTTCAGAAATGCTTGGAAATCCACAGATTACACCAATTATACAGATTTTTCATTTTAATCTGTGAAATCTGCGTAATCTGTGGATTCTCAGGCAGTTTCTGTGTTCTACGTAAATTCAGGTTAACCCTACTCGCTCTCGGTGATCTCCACCTTGAGCATCTTGTCACCCTGCTTGATCGAATCCACCACGGATTGGCCGCTGGTCACTTTGCCAAAGACCGTATGTTTGCCATCCAAATGGGGTTGCGGCGCATGGGTGATGAAAAATTGGCTGCCATTGGTGTTGGGCCCGGCATTGGCCATCGAGAGCACACCGGTTTCGTGACGCAGGGGATTGCCGCGCGTCTCGTCTTCAAATTTGTAACCGGGGCCGCCGCGTCCGCTGCCGGTGGGGTCGCCACCTTGGATCATAAAATTGCTGATCACTCGGTGAAAGGTGATACCGTCGTAAAAGCCCTGGCGGGCCAGGAAGACAAAGTTATTGACGGTCTTGGGGGCATGTTGTGGTGCCAGCTCGATTACAATTGTGCCACGCAGCGTCTCGATCTTGGCGGTGTAGTTCTTCTTGGTGTCGATTTCGAGCGCTGGGGGTGTATTCCATTGTTGGGTAGCCATTTGTTTTCCTTTTGTGAATGATATTTTTTGTAACGTGATGGGGAAAATGTAATGCGTCAAACGTCAGTCGTCAAACGTCATATCTCACGTTTCAGCTAGCTCGCTTGCCCTGCTAAATATTCTTTGAGCGCATTAAACGCCAGGGCTGGCTCGTTGGGGTCGCGTTCGGCGTTGCGCCCCGTGTTATAGGTTAAGATCAACTCGCGGCGAGCGCGGGTGATGCCGACATAGAGCAGGCGCAACCGTTCGGCAGCCAATGCAATCCGCGCTTGCTGCGTGGCTTCCCCGGCCACATACTCGTCCAACGTGCCCATGTATAGTTGACGCAACTGCGCTTCCGCCTCGACCAAGAGATTGAGCTGGTCGCGCACATACCAGCGCTCGCTCCGATATTTCTCACTGGCGCTGCCACTGGGGAAGCCATAATTGTTCACCGCCAGCAGATAGACCCGATCCCATTCGAGCCCCTTGGCCGCGTGCATCGTTGCCACGGTGATCTGCCCTGGTTTGGGCTCGAAGCCTTGCCCATCTTCATTAAACCCCAATAAGCGCCGCCGATTCTGTGCAATGTTCTCCAATTCACCGGCCAATTCGGGCAATCGATAGCTGGGGTTCTCTTCGCCCAACTTGGCGAGCAGCACGGCCAGGCGATGAGTCAGGGCCAGATCCGCGGGTTCGCGGAAGAGATCGTTACCCAGGGTGAGCAGCAATTCATCCACCGGCAAGACCATGGCCGCGGTCCAGCGTTGCAGATCCGCGCGGAAGGCTTCAACAATGGGGCGAAAGCCTTCGACGCTCTCCAGCCAGCCCAGCGAATCGAGCCAATCTTGCTTGGCCGGGAAGATCAGACTTTCGGGCTCGCGGATCTTGCGCAATGCCGCCGCGAAGGTGGTCACTGGTTCGGGCAACTCTGCCTTGCGCATTCGTTTGGCCGTTGCAGTGGGCTGCTCATCCGGCGCTTCGCCATCCACCCCAGGAAGATCGCCCAGCGTACCGGCCAGCGTACCGGCCAGATTGGGCAAGCGCCGCGGCCACCAGACTTCGAGCCAGACCCGCTCCAGATTGGTGGTGACCTGCGGTTGAGCGATGTAGCCCAGCACCAGCGCCAATGCCTGCGCCGCGGCGCGTGTCACACTGTCGGAGCGGAGCAGACTGTCATCAAAGGGCAAATTGGCGGCTTGCAGCGCTTCGGTGAGATGAAAGCCGCGGCTGTTCTCCGGCACCAGGACGGCCACCGTCTGGTCACTATTCTGCGGCAACCAGCGTTTCAGACTGGTGAGGATCGTCTCCAATTCCGCGTCGGGGCTGAGTTCGCGATCAAAGACCAGCACGGCCGGGCTGCCCGCGGGTGGATTGGGTTGCGGGTCGTCGGGCGGGGTCGGCTCGATGTGGGGCAGGGCCAGCGCCAGTTCCCGCGGCAAAAATGGATGCTGCTGCGACCAGTCGATCAGATAATTGGCGGCCTGGATGATTGGCAGTGCGCTGCGCCCCGAATTGGGCAAGGTGCGTGCCTGTTCGGGATATTCGGCCAGAAAGCGTTGCAGAAAGCGGGTGTCGGCACTGGTAAAGGTGGTGTTGATCGCCTGATTGGGGTCGCCGACACGCACCCAATTGTGGTGGCTGCCGGTCAGGCGGCGCAACATCTCTTCCTGCAAAAAGCTTGAATCCTGCGCCTCGTCTTCCAGAATATAGGGCCAGCGGCTCTGCAAACGCTGCAAATAATCGGGGTCAGCGTCCAGCGCCTGCAAGGCCAGGACGATCAGATCATCAAAATCCACGGCCCCGCGAATGGTGAGGCTGCGCTGATAATCGCTGTAGACGCGCAAGCCAAAATCGAGCAGCGGCCATGTCCCAGCTTGTTGGCGAAGCTGAGCCTCAAGCCGATAGGGTTCGAGGCGGCGCTCCTTGGCCAGGCGGATAAAAGCATTGGCGATGTCGATGGCATCGTCGATGACGTAGCGCTCGATGCTGCGAAAATTCTGCAAAAACTGGGGCTGGATGAATGGTGTCAGCGCGTCGGGGTGGGTGCGCAGATAACTCAGCACCGATTCACGCTTGATCTCGGTAGCGGTGCGGTCGTCGAGGATGTCGAAATTTTCACTCAGCCCCACCAGGCCCGGACGTTCGCGTACAATGTCATGCGCCAGCCCGTGGAGCGTGCGCACGCGATAGCCGACCCCGGGCAGCAGATCCAACTGGCGGACAAAGTTGGCGATCCGGCTGCGGAAATTCGCCACCGCGCTGTTGGTGAAGGTGACGATCAGCACTTCGCGCTCGTCGGTCGGGGTGGGCTGGTTGGTCTGCGCGGCCAGGCGGGCCACCAATTGCGCGGCCAAACGGCTGAGCGTATAGGTTTTGCCGCTGCCTGGCACCGCGCTTACCCCCATGGGGCCGCCTGTGTAAGTCAGGATCGCGGCTTGGGCGGGGCGCAAACGGACAGCTTCTGGGCGGGGCGAGCTCGGTTGATCGATTGGTTCGTGTGCTTGGGTCATGGCTGGTAACCGCTGGTCAGCGGCCCAAAATTGTCACGCCACTCTGGGTCGCCTCGGCAACCCAGCCTTCCATACCAGTGCCACTCTCGGTGCGGATCAACCACCAGTTCAAGTTGTCGACCAGGCGCGGGCCTTCGACAATCTGCATGGTCGCGCCAGTCTCCACCTGCACGATAATATCGGTGGGCAGCTTGTTCTGGTGGCCTGGTGTCTGGCGAATATTGACGCGGCCGCTGGTGATGTTGCGCACGAGCTCGCCCGGCGCAAATGAGCCGGTGGGCGCGTCGACCGTCGCGGGGTCAATGGCAGCCGCGGTAGCAGTTGGCACCAGGGCTGGCGGAGTCCACACGGCGCCGCCGCCTTGAATATCCTCAAGATCAATGCGATTGAGGCCAGTCGCCACAAACAAGCCGCCACAACTGATTAGGCTCAAGAGCAGAAAACCGACGGCAAAACCAGGCCAGAAGAGCGAACGAAAGAGCCCGCGCCGCGCGGAGGGCGTAGGGGGGGGCGGGGGCGTCAACGATGGCTGAGTCAGGGTAGGTTCAAAATCAGCATTCATGGGCAGGTTCGGGATCAAAAAATGCCAACCGCCAAAGCAACGGCTGGCACTTTATTTGAACAACCACTGAGTGGCCGTGGCTCGTTCAGTTTGCCAAGCCGCTCAAAACACGGAACACACCGATGGCATTGCCCTGCATGTCCAGGCTGGAATGTTGCAAGAGCACGGTTGCCTCGCGCCCATCTTCCAGCTTGAGCATCATTTTGGAGTCACGGTGCAATTCCAGCATCACATTGCTGGCGTTGAGTCGTTGCGTTTTATAGCGCACACGGTACGGCGCGGCTTTGTGGTTGTCATTCATCTCGACGACGTCAACTTCGTCGAAGACAGCCACTGCCTCTTTCCGCCCGGGCATATAGAGCATCGCTTTCATCAGACAGCTTCACTCCGTTATCGTGAGCCAGAGGTTCAGTTCGCATCACCAAACCTCAAGCAAAAATTGCGCTTGTCGTTGATTCGCCCAATAAGCAGGGCCCATCGACCCCTATTTTAACAAAGGTTCGTCCCTTCCGACAAAGATCAGAAGGCACGGTCACGATTCGTCTTCGAGCGTCAACAAATAGAGGAGCAAATCGGCCAATTCCTGGTCGCTCAGGGTGTCGCCAAAGGTCGGCACCATCAACCCGGCTGGATAGCCCTCGACGATAAAATCATTCGGGTGGATGATGCTGTTGTAGAGGTAAAGACCGGCACTCTGATCGGGCACCCGCTCGGCCGCAACGGCGGCCAGGTTGTGCCAGGTAGGACCAGGCTGCGTCACATTCGGGTCCAGATTGTGGCAGGCGATGCAGGCAGATTGTTGGGTCAATTGGGCCCCACGCTCCGCATCTGCACTTTCGAGCGCAACCAGAATGTTCTCGGGCAAGCCAGCATAGCGTTCATCCACCGCCGCGCCCGGCTCTGCGCTCTCGGCCTCGTCGCCTGCTTCCTCTTCAACGGCTGCCGCTTCGTCCGCTTCTGCCTCGGTGGCTTCCTCGTCGGCTACCGCTTCGTCGGCCTCTGCTTCGCCAGCCGTCGTGGAGGTGATATCCTCGGTCTCGGTGATCGTTTCGGTGCTGGTCAGCGGCTCGCTGGTCGTCTCCGCGCTGATCGCCTCGGTCTCGCTGATGGACTCGGTCGCGGTTAGTGTTTCCTCCGCGCTGATCGCCTCGGTCTCGCTGATGGCCGCGGCCGCGCTCACGGTTTCCGTATCCGTAATTTCCGCGGTCACGGTGAGAGTCGCGCTCTCGGCAACCTCGGCGGTGTCGGTCAACTCCGCGCTCTCAGTGATCGCAGCCGTCTCTGTGATCTCGGTTGCGGCTTCGAGCGGGGCTTCCTCGGTCACCGTTTCCGTCGCTGTGATGGCCGCGGTTGCGGTGATCGCTGCGCTTTCGGCCGGTTCGCTGCTCTCTGGGGGCGTGGCTTCCTCCGCGGCCTCGACTGTGGGCGGCTCGACCGGCGGTTCGGGCGTCGTTGCTGGCTCAGATACAGGGGGCGAGCTGGCAATCGCGGTCAGATCATAAGTGCTGATCGGGGTAGGCAAACCTTCCACCTCGGCCCCGCGGCGCCCGCAGGCAGCAAGAGCCAAAGTGATACAGAGCAAGATGGCAAATCGATATTGGTGTTTCATCAGAACCCTTTCTCTGGGTGAATGGTTGGTTCATCACCCGCGCATGGGGCTTTAACGCTGACTATGGCTGCCGAACTGTTTTTGTCACCAAGAGCACAGATCAACCCGAAACACCAACAAATTTCGGGTGGGTGTGGGTCATTCGTGACTAGGGGTAACCCCACAGAAGACCATGGGATGTCATGCTTTATCCCGCCACGCTATGCTGTGGCGCTGCTGAGTAAGCTTTCTGTTCGCTTTCTGAGCCCGAACAGTTGCACTGGGTAAGAGCGCAGTCTGATTATTACCAGAAAGTTCAGAAATTCACAAATTATTTGTAGTCAGAATTTCTTGTTTTCGCTCCAGGCTCATCTATACTTATACTGATTCTGCATTTTGCAGCGCACATGGTGGGGATCCGCAGGGAAGCAAGGCCGTGAATTCTGCGTGCCCCATCCGCACCTGTCGTGGAATATATCGGTGTTGCGTCTGTACAGTTATACACGCTGTACACGCCAAACTAGCGCACCACTATCATACAAGTCTTAGCAAAGAGATCGGAAATTATTATGGGGATTGATGCACAAGCCTTCAAAGAGGTCATGGCACATTGGGCAACCGGCGTCACCGTGGTGACCACACTTGTCGCTGGTCAACCAGTCGGTATTACAGTCAGTTCCTTTGCGAGTGTCAGTTTAGAGCCCCCACAAATCCTCATTTGTATCAACAAGCGCCTGCAGAGCAACGAGTCCATTCTGCAGAATGGCTTTTTTGCGGTCAACATTCTGGGCGCGACGCAACAGGAATGGGGGCTCATCTTTGCGGGGATGCAACCGACTGTGGCGGATCGGTTCGCGGGGATCGCCTGGGAGACCGCGGAGACGGGCGCTCCCATTCTGCCCGGCGTACTGGGCTGGTTCGATTGCCGTGTCCACCATGCCTATGATGGGGGCGACCACACGATCTTTGTCGGCGATGTGCTGGCCAGTGGGGCCCAGCGCGAAGGTACCCCGCTGCTCTATTACAACCGCAATTGGCGCCATTTGGTCTAGCCGCGCTGGTCCAGTCCGCACCTGGAAGAGCCGCAAGGAACAGGGCTGATGAGTCTGACCGCTCTCTATTATGTGTTGGCCTATCTTGCCGTAACGATTGGCTTTTTGGGCTCGATCCTGCCGCTGTTGCCGGGGCCGCCGCTGATTTGGCTGGGCGCGCTGCTCTGGGCCTGGGCCAATAACTTTCAGCAGATCGGCTGGCCGACACTGATCGTGCTGGCCCTGCTGGCGGTGGCGTCGATGGGGCTCAATTTTATGCTGACCACCACCATGAGCCGCCGAGCCGGGGTCAGTTGGCGAGCGATTGGCGGGGCCCTCCTGGGCGCGGTAATTGGTGGCCTTTTCCTGACCTTTATTCCCATTCTGGGCACTTTTATCGGGGCCCTGATCGGTGCAATCTTAGGGCTGTATGTGGTGGAATATAGCATTCGGCAAGACCAACAAGCCGCCATAAACGCGGTGCGGGCTTACCTGAGTGGCACCACAGTGTCGATCATCGTGCAGTTTATAGTCGCTTGTTTGATGATAAGCATCTTCATTTGGCAGGCATTCTTTGCATGAAGCGAGCGACGCTCTTTCTCAACGGCATGATCACGGATTATGGCGCTATGCGGCGCTGGGTATCGCCTGCTGATTATCTGATCGGTGTGGATGGGGGGACACGCCACTGTCGGGCGTTGGGGTTGCAGCCCGCGGCCATTGTTGGGGATCTTGATAGTTTGGACAAAACCCAACTTGCGGACTACACTGCTATGGGCGTGGTCGTTGAACGCCATTCGCCGATCAAAGATCAGACTGATTTGGAATTGGCGATCGAATTTGCCATTCGCCAGGATGCCAGCGAAGTCCTGTTGTTGGGCGCGCTGGGTGGGCGGCTGGATCAGACATTGGCCAATGTGTTGATCTTGGCGCGGCGCGGCTGGCCGATCCCAATCCTGTTGGCCCACGATAACGAACTGGCGCAGGTTTTGCGAACAGGCGAGCGTTTGACCTTACACGCACCGGTGGGCAGCACTGTGAGTGTATTGGCGCTCGGTGAACGCGTGACTGGCCTCACCTACCGCGGGTTGGAGTATCCCCTCGACGACTTTACTCTGGAGTTGGGCAGCAGCCGCGGCGTGAGCAATGTGATCGCCGCTACCCCCGCCGAGATGACAATCAAATCGGGCTTGCTGCTGGTGATCCAGGCATACCCACCTTAATGGCTAACTAGAAGTCCTCTCAAAAATTGGTTGCGGCTCTATGAACAAAGGTAGCCCAACCAGGGTGGTACAGAGATTTTTGAGATAAGTACGAGTCGGTTCGGTCTCTGGCCGAGCTGCGTTCCGTTTTCCCTGAGATTTGATAATGCAGCAGTTGATGATCAGAAAACTTGTGCTGGGTAGCCTGCTCAGCCTCTTGCTCGCTTTGGGATTTGCCGTTCCCCTGGCGCGTGCCCATGCGCTGTTGGTGCGCTCGACTCCCGCGGCTGGTACCGAACTTGCCATCCTCCCCCCGAGCATTGAATTGTGGTTTAGCGAGCCCCTCGAAGCCAGCTTTAGCACAGTCTACCTGGTTGATGGCGCGGGCAACGAGTTTGGCCGCGGCACCTCAAGCGTCGATCCTGAGGATCCCTTTCACATGAGCTTGCCGCTCAGCGAGTTGTCGCCCGGCTTTTACACCGTGGTCTGGGAGACCTTGTCGCAGGCGGATGGCCACAATTGGGTGGGCTCTTTTCCCCTGACCTTGCTGAACCCAGACGGTACCCAACCGGCTGGCACGGCCACATTTGTCTCGGAAGATGCGCAAGCCGGTGAAATACCGCGGCCATTGGCGATCGTCAGTCGCTGGCTGGGGTTGCTCGGGGTGATGCTTGTCTTTGGCGTGCTTTTTTTGTGGGTGCAGATCCCTGCGGCAGGCCGCTCTACAGCACGCATGACCCAGCCCGATCATCAGGGATTTCGCGCTGTGGCCCAGGACAACATGGTTGTTTTGTTGTTCGCTGGCCTCATCGGCGTGGTGCTTGGCGGCTGGCTGCACTGGCTCTATCAGTTGCTCGGGCTGGCCGATCCGTTGGCGCTTACCGATCTGATCTTCGGCACACGCAGCGGCAATCTGGTGTTGCTGCGGCAATTGCTGGCCGCGGTGATCGGCCTGGCCGCGGCTGTTGCCTTTTTGCCCAATCGCCAATCGCCGCGTGGCCGGGCGCTCTTGAGCCTGGCTATTCTCTACACCATCGCCACGGTGAGCGCAGTTGGCTGGTTGGTGATGCAGCGCAGCGAGCCTATCACCGCGCTCGTTGCGGGCCTCAGCCTGGCTGGCCTCTTCGCCACGCTCTATCTGTGGCGGCAGGATCGTTCGACGCCGCTCTGGCCCGCGTTGCAGCGCCTGATGACGTGGCTGTTGCTCGGGCTCGGCGCGCTGATGTTGGCAACCTTTTCATTCGGGAGCCACGCGGCCGCGGCAAGTGTTGGCAGCGCCTGGGCGATCATCGGGGATTTGCTCCACCTGGTCGCCGCGGCGATCTGGCTGGGGGGGCTGCTCCTGCTGGCGTCGATCCTGTGGCAATTGCGGCGCGCCACCACGGCGGACATCTCATTGCGTCTGCTGGTTGCCCGCTTCTCGGCTATTGCCACCATGGCGATTTTTGTGCTGACCCTCACCGGCATCTTTAGCAGCTTTGTGCAGATGCGCTCGTTTGCGCAATTGTGGAGCACGACCTATGGCTGGATGCTGCTGGCCAAGCTGGCCCTTGTCGGCGTGACGCTGCTGATCGCGCTGCTTAATCATCGGTTTGTGAATCAGGCAGCAAGCAACTGGACAGCAAGCGCGGCGCAGCCTTTTATGCGCCGTGTCTGGACAGAAGCGCTGGTCAGTCTCGGCCTGATGCTGGTGGTGGCGATTCTGGTGCAGACGCCCGTCCCGCTGCCACCGACCACGCAGAGCGCCGCTTTGACCCTCTTCCAGGATATCATCGCCGCGGATGACCTCATGGTCCACGTGCAAAGCAGCCCCAATCAACCAGGGAATAACGTCTATCAGGTGCACCTGTATCATCAGGATGGCTCGCCGGTTGGTGAGGTGCAATTGGTGCGTCTCTTCTTTGAACATCAGACCGAAGAACTGGGGCAATCCTCGTTGGATCTGGAAGCGCAGGGAAATGACATCTTCTCTGCTTCTGGCGCTTATCAGAATCGCAGCGGGCCATGGAATGTCTCGGTTTATGTACGGCGCCGCGGCCTGGATGATGCGCTGGTCGAGATGACGATCAATGTCAATCAGCCCGGCGCGGTCACTACGGGCGGCGCCTGGCAGACCCCCATCCCGGCCTGGCCCCCCGACGCCCCGCTGACCGGCCTGGCTGTAGCGATCATCGTCGGAGTGGCGATCTGGCGGCAGATGGCGCGCAGGCTGCCCAAAGATTCGGGCTAGAGCATTCAGGTACATGCTCCTTAACGCCCCTTGAGGTAAAAATTAAGCAAATTTAATCGCTGGCTTTGGCCGCACCATAGAAGGTGCGGCTTAGTTTTTGTGAAAATCTCCACAAAAACTCGGGATTTCCATGTTACACTTTTCTGGCTGTCTCACAGCCTGAACCATCCTCGTAAGTTTTGTGAAAAAATGGCTCAACCAGTTATGGGTAAATACGAGAAACCACGTACAATCGACAAGTTGATGGGTAGCGATCAACCGTGTCTGGCTGTCTGCGCGGGCAAACATTGCGCCAAAGCAGGCACCAAACAACTGCTCCACGCGGCCCAGACCGCGCTGACACAGACGGGATTGACCGGCCAGGTAACGGTTGCCTTAACCAAATGCCAGGATTATTGTGACCATGCGCCCGCGGTGACCGTGATGCCTGACAATTACACCTATACACACGTAACCGCTTTCGCCATGTTGCAACTTGTGCAAGAACATCTCGTTCATGGCCAGCCAATGCGTGTGTTGATGCATAAACGCTCGCGGCGCCGATTCGATAAATCGCTCTTCTCGTTGTATAGTCAAGCCGCTTATGGCACTGATTGAGGTTGAAGCACTTACAATTCGTTATGTTGGGCGCAAAACGCCGACCCTTCACGAACTTTCTTTGACCCTGCACGCGGGCGAAACGGTTTTACTGCTCGGCCCTTCTGGCTGTGGCAAAAGTACGCTCGCCTTAACCCTGAACGGCCTGATCCCCCATTCGCTGGCGGCCCAGGTGCAAGGCCATGTGCACATTGCCGACCAGGATACGCAGCTGCACAGCGTGGCCGAACTGGCGCAGCAAGTTGGGGTGCTCTTCCAGGACCCCGAAGCCCAATTCGTCACCCTGACCGTGGAAGATGAGATCCTCTTCGGTTTGGAGAATTTGCGCTTCCCACCCGAAGCTATGCCCGCACGGGTGACTACGGCCCTCGCCCAGGTGGGCATGACAGCCCAGCGGCGGCAACCGGTGGATCGGCTGTCGGGTGGGCAAAAACAACGCATTGCCCTGGCCGCGCTCCTGGCCATGGAGCCGCAGATCCTCGTTTTTGATGAGCCGACCGCAAATCTCGACCCGGCAGGCACGCAGGAAGTCTTTCGCCTGCTGGCTGAACTCAAAGCCCGCAAACAGCATACGATCATCCTGATCGAACACAAGCTCGACGAGCTGATCCACCTGATCGACCGGGTGGTGGTTTTGGGCGAACAAGGGCGCATCCTGGCGGATGGCTCGCCGCTCCAGGTTTTTCGCGATCATGCCGATACGGTGCAGGCCGCCGGTGTCTGGATGCCCGAAGTCTGTCGATTGGCGCAACAATTGCGGCAACGCTCGATCTCGCTGACGCCCTTCCCGCTGACTGTGGACGAAGCAGAAATTGCCTTGCGTGCGCTGCCATCCAGCTTGCCGATCCGCCGCACCATGGAGCCGCCCGCGGCCCCCGCCGCCGCGATTGGGCTGGAAGTGCGCCAGCTTTCGTTTCGCTATGGTCAGCAGCCCATTCTGCACGAACTGTCGTTGCAAGTACCCCAGGGCGACTTTCTGGCAATCGTCGGGGCAAATGGTGCGGGCAAAACCACCCTGGCCCAGCATTTGGTGGGCATTTTGCCTACCCCGCCGGGAACGGTCTTTGTTGGCGAACAGGATATCAGCCGGCTTCCCGCCCGCGCTCTGACAAAGCATATTGGCTACGTCTTTCAGAACCCCGAGCATCAATTTATCACCAACTCGGTCGCCGAAGAGATTGCCTATGGCCTGCGCACCATGCAGCTCGACTCGGCTACCATTGCCGCGCGCACAGAGGCGTTACTCGACCGATTTGGGCTGAGTCCCTACGCACGCGCCAATCCGTTTACGCTGAGCCATGGTGAAAAGCGGCGGCTCAGCGTCGCCACCATGTTGGCAATGGGGCAGCAAACGTTGATCCTCGATGAGCCAACCTTCGGGCAGGATCAACACAACGCGACCGAGATTTTGCAGCTGCTGCGCGATCTCCATGCCGAAGGGCGCACGATCATCGTGATTACCCACGACATGGCCCTGGTGGCCGACTATGCCCAGCATGTGGCGGTGCTGGCCGCGGGGCGCTTGCTCTTTCATGGGCCCACGCCCGCGCTCTTTGCCCAGCCCGATCTGCTGGCCGCGGCCCGCTTGCGACCACCACCAATCGCCCAACTGGCCGCCCGCCTGGCCGAACAGGCACCACAATGGGCCGGTGTATTGAGCATGCGCCAATTGCTATAAGTGGGCATCAAGACCTATGCACACATTCCAGATCGAAGGCGATTCTCTCCTGCATCGACTGAACCCGCTGAGCAAAGTGATTGCGCTGCTGCCGGTCATGCTCCTGATCGCGCTCACGACCGATCCCTGGACACCGCTGGCCTTTATCCTGTTGACCCTGTTGCTGGTGGTGGTAGGGGGGCGCATTCCGTTTGGCCGCGTGGTGCGGATCGCCGCGCCAGTCGCGGTGCTGATGGTAGGTTTCGTCTTCTTTTATCCGCTGGTAATTCGCCGCGAATTGGTGGCCGATTCGCCGTTGCTCTGGCAGTGGGGGCCATTGACGGTACACGAGGCCGGCGTCCAGTTTGGGGTGACAACGGCGTTGCGCGTCTATGCGCTGGTCTTGTTTTCGCTTCCCTTCAGCCTAACCACCGACGCCAGCGATTTTGTGCGGGCTTTGGTGCAACAGTGGCGATTGCCCTATAAACTTGGCTATGGCGCATTGGCCGCGCTGCGCTTTGTGCCGATGCTGCAACACGAATTCATGACGATCCGCGCCGCGCACCGGGTGCGGGGGCTCAGCGCTGAAGGCGGCTTGCGCACCTATCTCTGGCAGGCCCGGCACTATGCGATCCCGCTGCTGGTTTCGGCAATCCGCCAAGCCGAACGCACCGCGCTGGCCATGGATAGCCGCGCCTTTGGCGCTTTTCCCACCCGCACCTATGCCCGCCGGATGCATTTTGCCGCGCGCGATTATCTTTTTATTGGCGCTTTTTGGCTGATCTGCCTGCTGATCCTCGCCGCGTTGTGGCAGCTGGGGTTGCTGGGGCGGCTGGTCTGGTTGCAGATTATGTGACGCCCAGGCAGAGCTGGCTCAACCCGCGGCGTAGCGATCCGCCAAGGCTCGAATCTCCGCGGGATCGGTGAGGATCTGGCTGACTTTGCCATCGACCATGCGGATGACGCGATCCACATATTGGCACATGCGGAGATCGTGCGTCACCATGATGCCTGCGCGCTGCTGTTCATGGATCAGCTCGGCGAAGGTTGCTACCACCTGATTCGCCCGCTCGGTATCCAGGCTCGCGGTCGGCTCATCGGCTAACACGATCTGCGGTTCGTGGATCAGGGCGCGGGCAATCGCCACCCGCTGTTGCTGGCCGCCCGAAAGCTGCGCTGGATAATTCTGGAGGCGTTCGCCCAGCCCCAGCCGGGCCAGGAGTTCTTTGGCCTGTTGACGATGCGGGGCATCCAGCTTGCCATTGAGGCGCAACATCAGCTCGACATTTTCGAGCGCGGTGAGATAGGGCACCAGGTTGTTGGATTGAAAAGCAAAGCCAATTGCCTCGCCCCGAAAGCGCGTGCGCCGCTGATCGCTCATGGAAGTCAACTCCTCCCCGGCGATCCGAATCTGCCCGGTCGAGGGCTTGAGGAGGCCGGCCAACATCGCCAACATGCTGGTTTTCCCCGACCCGCTGGGGCCAACCAACGCGACAAATTCGCCAGGCTGAATGCGCAACGAAACCTCATCCACCGCACGCACCGTGCTGGATCCGCTGCCGTAAAACTTGCTTACCTCGTCGGCTTGTAAGACTGCATCCATCTCTGCTAGATTCTCTATCTGCTTTATTGCGCCAACCCCAGCGCGCTTAATGGTTCAATTTTTAAGAGTGCCCAGACCGAAACCAACCCACCTGCCGGGCCGATCAACATCAGTACGCCAACCGCGGTCGCCACCGCGTCTCCGGTAAACACAATGGGGATGCCCGCTGGAAAACTGGCACCCAATATCAGCGACCCCAGCGCCCCGACTGCCACCCCAAACGCATTGACTGTGATGATCTGCGTGAGGGCCGTGGCGGCAATGGTAAAGTTAGACGCCCCAACTGCTTTCAGCATCCCAATCTGGGCCACTTTTTGCAGGGTTTGAATCTGGAAAAAGCCGCCAATCACCAGGATACCGATAAAAAAGGTGAAATAGCGTTGGGTGTCCAGCGTGCTCTGCTGCGCCGAATAGCCCGGGGTTGCCTCGTAGGCAGTCTGGCGATTCACCACATCGATCTTGCCGACTGTCGCCTCCAGGCGGCGGGCCATGTTCGCTTCATCTGCTGGATCAACCAGTTTGACGACGGCAACATTCGAGATCAATTCACCGGTATCACCAGTGGTTTGCGCCTGGGGGCGGACTCGTTCCCAGGTGAGGTAGGGCACAAAGATCGAAGGGAGCAGGGAATATTGGCGGCCATCGCTGATGCCAACCACGGTTAAATCGTAAAATTCTTCTTTTGCCCCCTGCGTTACCCTGAGCCGCAGCTGATCTCCCACGGTAACGTTGCGGCGCTCTGCCACGTTGCTATCGATCACGGCTTCGTTGCCGCGGCTGCGCTCCAGGCCGCGACCTTGCCAGGCTGCAGGTTCGCCCGGTTGCCCAGGTTCTACACCAACCAGGGAGATGTCCAGATCCTCTTCTCCATCAAAGATGAGGGTGGCGCTGGCAAAAAAAACCTGCCCAACATCGGCCACGCCGGGAACCCGCCGCAGCGCGTTGGCCGTTGAGCGCCCCAGGCGGCTGCTCGGAATCGATAGCTCAACATTTTCCTGGTAGACCAGCAATTCGCCGTTGAGTTTTTGCAGATACTCGCGGTTCCCATTGCCCAGCCCTTCGGCCAGCGCGGCGATAAAGAGTACCAGGGTGGTGATCAGCGCCACAATCAGGGCGATGAGTAAAAAACGACCTTTGTTATACCAAACTTCTTTCAACGCAAGATAGAGTGCAAGTCTCATGATGTATGCTAAGCATAAACAGTGGCGCAGAACATGGCGCGCTCACGAATTTTTTGATAGAGTAACATTGTACATAATTATTGCAAAACATAGACAATTTCTGGAAATCTGGATAGACGCCAATCGCAGTTTAGCGCAATAAGGGAGAAAATGAGATGAGAAAATGGTTAAATCAGTTGCGAGAACGCATCTTTGGCCAGCCGGACAAGGTCGCGCCGCTGCCACCGCTGCCGCCGCCTGATCCCGAACCAGACGAGATCGCTGTCCCTGAAATCAGCGCGGCCACCCTGCAGGCATGGGTAACTCAGGCTGCACCGCCGTGCCTGCTGGATGTGCGTGAGCCTTACGAATGGCGACAGGTGCATCTGCCGGACGCGCTGCATATCCCCATGAATGATCTGCCGCAACGCCTGGACGAGTTGCCGCGGACGGTTCCCATCGTCGTCTTTTGCGCCCATGGCATGAGATCCTATGATGTGGCGGCCTATTTGATCGAACAGGGGTATCAGGCGAGTAGCCTCGCTGGTGGCATCACCGCGTGGGTGAGCGCCGGAGGTGAGTACAGCCAGGAGGTACCACCCAACGCTGCGCATTGATGATAGCTGGCGGGCGATCGTCGATGGTCAGACCGGCCCCCGTCGATTATCCGCGCTCAGTAGCGGCTGCGAGTCGCTCGGCAAATTTGCATAGGCGCGCAAAATCAGTTAGACTCGCCCCAACAACTTCATAGATGTGAAGGTGCGTCAGCCGCTCGGAAGCGCGACGCACAAAGGGGAAAGCCGGTGAAGTTCGCTTGATTTTGCGATTGTGGCCCAGCCACGGGGGAAATCAAGCAAAACAGAACCAGTCCGGCACTGTCCCGCAACGGTAAGTGAATAGATACTAGAAGTCATCTCAAAAATCGGTTGTGGCTCCTATGAACAAAGATAGCCCAACCAGTGTGGCACAGAGGTTTTTGAGATAAGTACTAATGAGTAATGCTCAACAGTAAATAATTAATTGTTAATGAAACAGCATCGTCGACGACGAATCCTCATTAACAATTGAGCATTGAGCATTAACCATTACCCATTCATAAGTCCGACTACCCGCCTTCACAGGATCAATGCTTGCTATTCAGGCAAGGATTGGAGTTCGAAACCACCTTCGTGGAGAAAGGGGGCCGGACGCAAGACAACGTCTGATTGACCTGTTTTGTGAACAGCCCGCCGTATGGCGGGTTTTTTCGTGGCTGCATCTCCGCTTTTGGGGATGCAGCTTTTTTGATTGGCCCATGAGCATTTCAGACATGCTATTGACTCTCTCAGCATCTTTCTACCCTCATCGTATCGTCTGGTTGGCTGCCGCAGCACCAAAATTTTGGATCAGCTTTGTCGTTTTATGGGCATGATAGCGACCAGCGAAAGGAAAGAACTATGATCACTACCGCCAATCTTGGCTATCCGCGTTTTGGCACCAAACGTGAATTGAAACGAGCACTCGAAAGTTTTTGGCGCGGTCAGAGTAGCGTCGAAGAATTGGCCGCGGCAGGCCGCCAGCTTCGCCGTGCTCACTGGCAGACCCAACAACAGGCCGGAATCGACGCGATCCCCTCGAATGATTTCTCTTTCTATGACAGTGTACTCGACACCATTACCATGCTTGGCGCTGTACCTACCCGTTATGATTGGACGAACGAGCGCGTAGATTTTACCACCTATTTTGCAATGGCGCGCGGGCGGCAACAAGCGGGCATCGACCTGCCTGCTATGGAAATGACCAAATGGTTTGATACGAATTACCATTACATTGTGCCGGAATTCGTGGCCGGGCAGACTTTTCGCCTGGGCTCAACCAAGCCAGTAGATGAGTTTTTGGAGGCAAAGGCACTGGGTATCCACACCCGACCAGTGCTGCTCGGTCCAGTTTCCTTCCTGTTGCTGGGTAAAAGCGAAGCCGGACTGGATCAATTGAGTCTGCTCCCGGGTATTTTGCCAATCTATGAGGAAATTCTCCGGCGTTTGGCTGCAGTGGGGGCGGATTGGGTACAGATCGACGAACCCTGTTTGGTGCTGGATTTAGATAGTCGCACTGATGCTGCTTATGAATCCGCCTACCGGGCATTAGCCACGGCCAGTTCGCTCAAACTGTTGTTGGCTACCTATTTTGGCGCGCTGCGCGAAAACCTGGGCACAGTTTTGCAACTGCCTGTGGCTGGGCTGCATCTCGATCTTGTACGAGCACCGGAGCAACTGGCTGCAACGCTGGCGCATCTGCCGACGGATAAGATACTCTCACTCGGTGTGATCGATGGTCGCAATGTCTGGCGCACGGATCTAGATGCCACGTTGCGTTTGATCCAACCGGCGCTCGACCAACTCGGTGCAGATCGGCTGCAACTGGCTCCCTCGTGCTCATTACTCTACACGCCGCATGATCTCGACCTGGAACCGGCGTTGGATGCAGAATTGCGTTCCTGGTTGGCCTTTGCCCGCCAAAAGCTCGACGAACTGACCCTGCTCAAGCGGGCGATCAACCAGGGGGAAGCCGCAGTGGTGGCCCAACTAGAAGCCACGCGCGCTGCACTTGCCAGCCGCCGCGCATCGTCACGCACACTAGATCCAACTCTGCGTCAGCGGATGGCCGGGTTGAACGCAACGATGTTGCAGCGCCAGAACCGATATGCCACCCGCCAAACCTTGCAACAGGATCGGCTCAAGCTGCCACCGTTACCAACAACGACAATTGGTTCGTTTCCACAGACCCAAACTGTGCGCGTCAAACGCAACGACTTCCGCGCCGGGCGGATCAGCGAGGCAGAATATGAGCAATTTCTGCAAGCGCAAACCGCAGACGCGGTGCGCCGCCAGGAGGAATTGGGCTTGGATGTGCTCGTTCATGGCGAGTTTGAACGCACCGATATGGTCGAGTATTTTGGCGAGCAGTTGACCGGTATCGCCTTTACTGTCAACGGTTGGGTACAAAGTTATGGCTCACGCGGTGTGCGCCCGCCAATCATTTATGGCGATGTCACTCGCCCCGCGCCGATGACTGTGGGGTGGACAACCTACGCTCAATCCCTCACAGATCGGCCCATGAAGGGAATGTTGACCGGCCCGGTGACCATCCTCGAGTGGTCGTTTGTGCGCGATGATCAACCGCGGGCAGAAACCTGTCGCCAAATCGCGCTGGCGATCCGGGATGAAGTACTCGATCTCGAAGCCGCTAACATCGGTGTGATCCAAGTTGACGAACCGGCTTTGCGCGAAGGGTTACCCTTGCGTCGCAGCGAATGGGCCGATTATCTGCGCTGGGCGGTGGATTGCTTCCGCCTCGCCACCGCAGGCGTGCGCGACGAGACGCAGATCCATACGCACATGTGTTACGCCGAGTTTAACGACATTATCGAAGCGATTGGCGAACTCGACGCCGATGTGATCTCGATTGAGTCATCGCGCTCGAAGATGGAATTGCTGGACGCCTTTGCCGGATATCACTACCCCAACGCGATTGGCCCCGGTGTGTATGATATTCATTCGCCGCGCGTGCCGACCCAAAGCGAAATGGTGGAATTGTTAGCACGGGCCGCGCAAACAATTTCCACCGAACAACTCTGGGTTAACCCCGACTGTGGACTCAAAACTCGCGGCTGGGAAGAAGTAGTGCCTGCTTTACGGGGAATGGTAGCGGCGGCGCAAGTAGTGCGGGCGCACTTAGCGCAAGCGAGCATTGCTCATGACTAAACCTAATCTCGGTGGGGCCGTGCTGGGGATTGGCAGCTTGCCCCACACCGACCCCGCCGCGGCGGTGCGGTTTGTAGCCGAGTATTGTCCGGAAATTCCTTTTTGGCCGCAATTGCCGCAACGCTCGCCGCAGGATGATCTCTTGCTACAAATGGTGGCCCCATTGGCCGATCTGCTGAAAATGCGCACCGCCGGTCGGATTGATGTCTTGCCTGGGCGCATCGCGACGGTGCGACGGCGGTTGCACAGCGTCTCTGCTCGGCTAGATGAAACGCACGCGCCCGGTTTTTTTGCCTTTGAGCAAGCGCTGGCCGCGGGTGATTTTGCCGACGCTCGCCTGCTCAAGGGGCAGCTCTATGGCCCGCTTACGTTGGCGCGCTGTCTGTATGCGAATGGTTGTCCCATCTACAAGCTGCCGGGGATCTACGCTGCGCTCACCGATTATCTCTGTCGGTTGGCGCACTGGCAGGTGATGCGTTTGCGCCATTTTGGCAAACCCGTTTTGATCGTGATCGATGAACCGGCGCTGGCACTGGAAACGCCAGATGCCACAGCCTTGAACTATGTGCACCAAATGGTCCAGGCTATCCACGAGGCGGGTGCGAGTAGTGGGGTGCATTGTTGCGCACCCGCCCATCCGGCTACACTGGTCAATCTGAAAACGAATCTTATTTCGTTTGATGCCCATGTGGGTTTGGAAAGCTTCTTGCGCCACGCTTCAATTCAACAATTTGTTGCCGCCGGTGGTTGGTTGGCCTTCGGGCTGATCCCGACGCTGCTCGACCTGAGCCAGTTGGCCGTGGAAGATATCTTTGCTCGCTGGGTTGGGGCGGCGGTGGCCGGTGGTTTTGATGTGGATCTGTTGGCGGCTCACTCGCTGATCAGCGCAACCTGTGGCTTGGGCCTGTTGAATGAAGCAAATGCCGCCCAATCGTTTGTCCATACCCAATCGTTGGTTGGCCGATTGTCTCAAACAGTGCGCGCCTGTTGTAGTTGAGGCGCATCACACGCTTGTCGAAAAAGATCAGGTTTACTTGTTCTCTATCTATGTACTCCTACCGACCAAACCTATGCAAGAGCTCATCAATTTCTCTGTCTATTCGTCAGATACCGAACGCTTTGCCGATGATTGGCAAGCCATAGCCGCGTACACCCAACACCTGGATGGGATCGCCGGATTGGAATTGCTGATCAGCTATGACCCGCTGCCAGATGTGCCACCCGGTCTGGTCAAGGGGGTGCATCTCCCTTACTGGGTCACCTGGCTGGATGTCTGGCGCGAGGGGGAAGCCGGGGTTGCTCGCTATTTCCCCGACATTGCGCCGGAACAATTGGATTGGTATTGCGGTGGCAGTGACGCCCAGGCAATGGTGGCTACCCTGCGCCAATTGTTGGTGAATGCTGCGGCTGTTCAGCCCGCGTATGCGGTCTTTCATGTCAGCCATGTGGAAGTGCCCCACAGCTTCACCTATGCCTATCCCTACAGCGCGCACGAGGTTGTGCTCGCCACTGCCGAATTGCTCAATGCGGTGGCTGCCACCTTTCCGCAGGGGGAACCGCCAGTCCGCCTCCTCCTGGAAAATCTCTGGTTGCCAGGGCTGACCTTTACCGACAACACCGTTGCTGAGACGCTGGCCCAAAGCCTGAGCTTTGAAAATTGGGGCTTTATGCTCGACACCGGCCATTTGATGAATATCAATCACGCGCTGCGCAGTGAGGCTGAAGGGATCGACTTTGTGTTGCAAACCATCGACCAGCTTTCCCCGGCAATACGAGGGCGGATCGAAGGAGTGCACTTTCATTACAGCATTTCCGGCGAATTTCAGCAGCAGATTATCGCGGCTGGCTTACCCGCTGCCGACACATTGTCCATCGGCGAATTACGGGCTCTGGCGCAGCAGAATGTCTTTTCGTTCGACCAGCATCGGCCTTTCACAGTGCCCACCTGTCGGGCGATTGTTGAGGTGATCCAACCCCACTATTTAGTCCACGAGTTCCTGAGCAGTACCCAAACCGAGTATGACCAAAAACTTACCATCCAACGTGCTGCACTCAACGGCAACGCACACTCTGAGAGATGAAATGAGGAAATTTATGCGCAAGGCTCATCGATGGCATACGACCCGTTTACAAGGCTGGCCTGGCAGCGTGCTGCTCGGCAGTGGCCTGCTCGCGCTGTTGCTCCTGTTCCTGCCCGGCGGCGCAGATCCGGTGGCGCGGGCGCAGAGCGACAACACAGCCGATATCATCGTCCAATTTAATGACCATGCGCGCACTGTCCGCGCCATCACCTTTACCGAGCCCATTTCCGGGTTGGCCGCGCTGCAACTGAGCGGTTTGGACGTAGTCACGGTTGATACGAATTTTGGCCCGGCCGTGTGCAGCATTCAAGGCGTTGGCTGCCCGGCTGAGGATTGTTTCTGCAATGCTGATCGTTTCTGGGGCTATAGTTACTGGGATGGCAGCGCCTGGCAGAGCTATTCGGTCGGCGCGAGCTCGTCGTTGATCACCCAGACCGGCGCGATTGAAGGCTGGCGTTGGGGGGAGTGGGGAGCTCCGCAGACCGCGCCCACGCAGACATTGGCCGCGGCCAATGCCCTGACCTGGCTTCATGCCCAGCAGGTGATCACCGAGGGCGGCTATGGCGGTGTTGGCTCGTCGATCGAGGCGATGTTGGCGATTGGGGCCAATCAATTGAAGGCTGATGCCTGGCGTCAGTCGGCAACGCATCCTTCGTTGGCCGATTTTATTGCGCTCGGCGGTGCCTATGCGCGCGCTTCTGCTGGTGGGGCTGGCAAATTATCGGTGGCTGCCGCGGCCAGTGAAGCCTGTTTCCCCGCGGCAGGTCTCAGCACGCTGGCCCATTACAGCCCCACGCTCGGCACCTTCAGCCCGCAGAGTGGCCCCAACAGTTGGGCCATCCTCGGTACGGTGGCGGTCAGCGAGACCGTGCCCGCCGCTGCTATCGACTATCTGCGTGACCAGGCGCAAGCCGATGGCGGTTGGGAATGGGCCCCAGGCTGGGGTTCTGATACGAACACCACATCACTCGCGGTACAGGCCCTCATCGCCGCGGGAGACTCGATCTCTTCTTCGACCATCATCAGCGCGGTGGCCTTCCTGGAAGGCGCGCAAACTGCCGATGGTGGTTTCCCCTATGCCCCAGGGCCTGAGGCACCAAGCGATGCCAACTCAACGGGCTATGTGGTACAGGCCTTGATCGCAGCAGGTGAAGACCCGCTGAGCCCACGCTGGACGGTGAGCGGCACGACGCCGATTGACTATCTGCTCTCGTTGCAACTGCCCGATGGCAGCTTCGAGTGGCAGGCCGGAACCGGGGCCAATCAACTCGCCACCCAACAGGTGATCCCGGCCTTGCTGGGGCGGGCCCACCCGGCGATCAGCGCACCGTTGCCAGGTTGTCCCGCACTCTATTTGCCGCAGATCGCAAACGCGCAATAGCTTGCACGCTCGGAGGTGCGGATTCAATTCGCACCTCCATACTTTTGCTGAACCAGGCAGGCCAAACGAAGCATGATCATTTATTTTCGATATTTTGTGGCACTGAGTGGTCTCTGGCTGCTTATGACCACGAGCCCAGTGGTGGCGCAAACCAGCAATCAGGCTGCCTTGGTGGTGGTTCATGGTGATGGTAGCGTCCTCACGCGCTGTGTTGACTTTAGCGAACCTCAGATCAGCGGCTACGACCTGTTGCAGCGGTCTGGTTTGGATCTGAAGATCGAAGTTACGGGCATGGGCGCGGCCATCTGCCGCATCGATCACGAAGGTTGCAGCTATCCGCAGGAATCCTGTTTTTGCCAGTCCGAAGGCGAAACCAACACTTACTGGGTATATTGGCATCTTGCGGGGACAGAGTGGATCTATTCGCAACTCGGGGCATCCACCTCGCAAGTGTCACCGGGTTCGGTGAATGGCTGGGTATGGGGTGTGGCACGGATCAACGCGGCACCGGAGCCGCCAAGGATCCCATTCGAGCAGGTCTGCGCACCGGCGACAGCGACGCCCACAGCAACGCCATCCCCGACCGAAAGTCCGTCGCCTACACCAACGCTAACCGCGATTCCCGCGGCGGAAACGGCAACCTTTACCGCGACCCCCACGCCACTCCCGCCCCCGCAGGAACCGACTGCAACCCATTCGCCCACGCCGATGGTGTTGCCTGCGGCTACATGGACGGCGGTGCCGACGCCCGTGGAGATAGCGGTGCCAACTTTGCTGCCACCCCAGATCGAGCTCTTTCGTGCCGACCATGTGGCCGTTGATGCGGGCCAGGCGACCCGGTTGAATTGGCTGGTGCGCGGGGCCGATCAGGTGATTCTGCAAGGGGCTGGCCCGGAACGGCTGTTAGGGAATGTGGGGAATCTGGAAGTGCAGCCCGAGCAGACAACGACCTATCTGCTCGTTGCCCGCAACGCGGCCGGCGATGTGAGCACATCAGTCGTCGTGGCTGTCAATCCGGCCCCGATCGTGGCGGAGGCAACGCCATTATCCACACCGTTGCCCCCACCGGTGCCACTGATCACCGCGACCGCAACCAGTGGGGTAGAGGTCGCGCTATTGCCTGCCCCCACCATTGCTGCGCCCACCATGCCCGCAACGCCAATCCCCAGCCCGCTGCCCCCCACTGCACTGATCGAGCCGCCCCCGCCAGCAGACGAAGCCACCGCGACGGCCACCGAGCCTGGACTCGCCCTGTCCCCTGCTGTCCCATCGACTGCTACACCGGTGCCCGAGATCGCGCTGGTGAATTGGCCCACCGCAACGCCACACCCAATGCAGGAGCAGATGCGCTTAGTCCTGATGTTCAGTGGCGCGGCATTGGTGTTGGTCATTCCACTGGGGTTGATCGCCATCACCGCTTTGATCTGGATGATCCGGAATCAGAATCGACCATGAATGAGCGTCTGGTAAGCCTGTTCACCTATGCACTAACCGGCCTGATTGGCGTGGCGGCTTTTCTCTATCCTTTTTGGCTGCCCCGCCTCGTCGGCCAGCGTGAGCCCATGGCCAATCAAGCCCAGCTGCAAGCTGCCGTGCTTGTCTTGACGGTGTTGGTATTGCTCTGTTTTGCGGTCTTGTTGCTCGAAGTACAGCGCCAGGCCATCAATACCAAAACCGTGGCTTTGTTAGGGGTGCTGGTGGCGATCAATGCTACATTGCGCTATGTGGACAATGTCATTCCCCTGCCAGGCGGCTTTAGCCCAATCTTTATGCTGATTGTCCTGACCGGGTATGTCTATGGCGGGCGCTTTGGCTTTCTGATGGGCGCGCTGACGTTGCTCGTTTCCGCGTTGATCACGGGCGGTATGGGGCCGTGGTTGCCCTATCAGATGGTTACGGCGGGCTGGGTCGGGATGACCGCGCCGCTCTGTCGCTGGTGGGTGCCGCAAAATGGCTCAGTCGGTAGCCGTCGCGAGTTGCTGGTGCTGACAGGATTTAGCGGGCTATGGGGGCTGCTCTACGGCGCGATCATGAATCTCTGGTTCTGGCCCTTCGCTAGTGGGGATCCAACCCAGTATTGGCAGCCCGGCATCACTGTCTGGGATACGGTGCACCGCTATGCCCTCTTTTATCTGATCACCTCCCTGGCCTGGGACGCCGCCCGTTTGGTCGGGAATGTCTTGTTGACCCTGGCCCTCGGCGCGCCAATCCTGCGGGCGCTGCGGCGTTTTCAAGCCCGGTTTGAATTTCAGTACCAACCCGCAGACGTGATTGAGCCACACGAGCAAGCCCGCCTATGAGGCAACCACTCCACCCCCTGAGCTGGGCACTTTGGTTGCTGGCGGGGTTGACACTCCTGAGCATCACGCGCAATCCCTTCTATCTCCTGTTTATCCTTATCTGGATCGGCGTTATCGGTGCGACTGTACGGCTCGTTGGTCTGACAACCTACCGCTCGCCGCTGATCTCGCCCTGGCGCCTGGGCCTGTTCGTCATCCCCGTCACCATGCTGATCAACGCCTTGAATGTGCATATCGGCGCGACCATCCTGTGGCGCTTGCCACCGTCCATTCCGCTGATTGGGGGGCCAATCACGCTGGAATCACTGACTTATGGCGCGCTGAATGGGCTCGTCTTAACGGCTATCTATGCCCTGGTGGTCCTGGTCAACCAAGTGCTGCCGGTTCGTGCTATCGTCGGCCTGGTGCCACGGGCCTATTACCCGCTGGCTGTGGTGATCACCATTGCGCTGACGTTTGCCCCCCTCACCGTGCGCCAGATTCAGGCGATCCGCGAGGCGCAGGCGGTGCGCGGGCAGCAATTGCGGGGCCTGCGCGATTGGGGGCCGCTCTTCTTGCCCCTGTTATTGAGCGGCCTTGAGCGCGCTTTGCACCTGGCCGAAGCCATGACCGCGCGGGGCTTTGCCAACCATCCCCGCCAACCCAATCCCTTGCCCGTGCGCCTCGGTTTGCTCGCTAGCCTGTTGGCGATTGTTGGCGGGCTGGCGTTGCAACTTGGGCGGCCTGGCTCAGCCAGCGGAAGCTGGTTGATTGGTGCTGGTGTGGCGGTCTTGCTGAGCGGGTTCTGGTGGATTGGCCGCGGCCAGCCCCGCACAGTCTATCGCCCCACGCCCTTACGGCTTGCCGATTGGCTGGTGAGCGGGAGCGCGGTGGCCGCAATTGGGATCTTTCTCGCGCCCTGGTTGGATCGAGCATCCCTCTTCTACTATCCATACCCGGCTTTGAGTCTGCCAGCGTTCCAGTCGATCTATGGGTTGGCTACCTGGGGCTTGCTGACCCCAGCATTTGTCTTATTCTTCTGGAGGCAAAATTGATGATCGTATTGGAAGATGTGACTTTCACCTATCCGCATCAATCCAGGCCGGCCCTGCAAACCATCTCGTTGCAGATCGCCACTGGGGAATTTGCCCTCTTGGTTGGCGCGTCTGGCGCGGGCAAATCGACCCTGCTGCGTCTCATCAATGGCTTGGTGCCCCACTTTACCGGCGGCCAACTGAGTGGCCATTTGCGCGTGCATGGGCTGGATCCGGTACAGGCGACCCCGCAGATCATGAGTCGCCATGTCGGTTTTGTCTTTCAAGACCCGGAAGCGCAATTTGTCACGGACCGCGTCGAGGATGAACTGGCTTTTGCTTTGGAACAAGCCGCGCTGCCCGCGGCGGAGATGCGTCTGCGCGTCGAAGAAACGCTCGATCTGTTGGATCTGGCCCAATTGCGCGATCGACCATTGACCGAACTCTCCGGTGGGGAGCGGCAACGGGTGGCCATTGGGGCGGCGTTGGCCTTGCGCCCGGCCATTCTGGTTCTGGATGAGCCCACCTCGCAACTTGATCCGCAATCTGCCGAAGATGTCTTGACCGCGCTCGTGCGTCTCAATAGTGATCTGGGCCTGACCATTGTCTTGGCCGAGCATCGTTTGGAGCGTGTTTTGCCCTTTGCCGAGCGGCTGATCTATTTGCAGCAAGGCGGCACCGCGTTGATCAGTGGTGAGGTGCGCACCGTTTTAGGGCAGATCGACCTCGCGCCGCCGTTGGTGCAAGTGGGCAAAGCATTGGGCTGGCAACCTTTGCCTTTGACGGTCAAGGAAGGTTTGCGTTTTAGCCGTCATTTTCCGCCCCCCGCCGCGCAGCCGCGGCTGCCACCTGCCCCGCCACCCAGAGATCCGCTGCTGGCTGTGCGCGGATTGCGCGTTGCTTATCCCCAGCAGCCAGTCTTGCACGATGTCGCGCTCAACATCTGGCCGGGTGAGATTGTCGTGCTGATGGGGCGGAATGGCGCAGGCAAGACGACGCTGCTCCGGAGTATCGTGGGGCTGGTGCGCGCCCAGCATGGCGAGATCAGGCTGCAGGGAAATTCGCTCCTCGGCAAGCCTGTGGCTGAGATCTGTCGGCAGATCGCCTATTTGCCGCAAGATCCCAATAGCTTGCTCTTTGCCGAACGTGTGCGCGACGAGGTTTGGATCACCGTGCGCAATCATGGGCTGGAGCGTGACCCAGAGATGGGAGCACGGGTCGAGCAGCTTTTAGAGAGACTGGGCCTGGCGCAGTTGGCGGATCGGTACCCGCGCGATTTGAGTGTTGGCGAGCGTCAACGAACTGCGCTGGCCGCGCTGCTCATCACCGAGCCCGCCTTGCTCCTGCTGGATGAGCCAACGCGCGGGCTGGATTATGCTGCTAAGGAGCGGTTGCGCCACCAGCTCAAAGCCCTTGCACGAACAGGCAAAGCCGTGATCCTGGTGACGCATGATGTCGAATTTGCCGCGGCCCTGGCTGATCGGGTCGTGCTGCTCAGCCAGGGCGAAGTGCTCGTTGCTGGCAACCCGCATGAAGTGCTCTCCGCGTCTCCGTTTTTTGCCTCGCAGGTGGCGCGGCTCTTTCCTGGCCGTGGCTGGTGTACGGTGGAAGATGTGCTGGCCAGCCCAGCAGCAGAGCCACCCAGGCAGGCCGCGTCCCTTTGAGTTTGGCGCGAGAACGCCTCAGCCCCACCAGGTCTCGCCTTCTGCCAGGTGAGCCTGGGCCACATCTGGATTCAGATCAACCCCCAAGCCGGGCTTTTCGGTGATGCGCACATGGCCATTTTCGATGTAGGGCCCGTCGAGAATGAGCAACTCGTCCATCCAGTCGCCTTTCCCCGTGACCGTTTCACAGGCGATAAAGTCGCGAATGGATCCAGCCCATTGGCACGTTGCCCAGGTGTTGAGCTGACTGCCGGTGTTGTGCGTCGCCATTGGCATTCCCCACACTTCGGCCATGTCCGCGATGCGTTTGTTCTCCAGAAAGCCGCCACTGTTGCGCAGATCCGGGTGCAGGATGTCGCACCCCTGGTTGATCATGAAATCGGCAAACTCCTGGCGCCGCCACAAATTTTCGCCCGTACAGATGGGCACCGACGAACTCGCGGTCAGCCGTCTCCAACTCTCTGAATAGTTGACGATCATCGGGTCTTCGAGCCACAGCGGCTTGATCGGGGCCACAGCCTCGGCAATCTGGATCGCGGTGCGCACATCATATTCCCAGTGACAGTGGACCATGATGTCGTGATCCCAACCGAGCGCTTCGCGGCAATTGGCAAATCCCTCTTCAATCTGGCGCAATTCGCGTACCGTCAACACCCGGTTGGCAAAATCTCGCCCCGCGTCGTTCTCTGGCGATGTATGGGGAAAGCCAAATTTATGGCAGGTGATGCCAGCCGGGTCTTCCTTGACTTGCTGGGCCCACTCTTCACACGCGCCGCGATCCAGAATGTTCGTGGGGTGGGCGTGATCATAGACGCGCACTTTATTGCGAAATTTGCCGCCCAGCAGCACCGTCGCCGAAACGCCCAGAATCTTCCCGGCCAGGTCCCACAACGCCATCTCGATCCCGCTGGCAGCGCGCATCAGCGCATGGGCCGAACCATCTGTGCGACTGGCACCCGCCCATCCGCTCCCCGTATTGGGCCCTTGCCCCAATAACGTATAAAGCACATCGATCTCCAGCGGGTCGCGCCCGATCAGCGTCGGCCTGATCGCTTCGATCTGCTGCTTGACGCCGACCCCGGGGCTGCCGTATGCTTCGCCGATCCCGTAGAGGCCATCTTCGGCGATGATCTTCACCAGCGTATAGGTGCGCGGGCCTTGCAGGACCATAACTTTGACGTCGCGGATCTTTTGCCGCCCCTGTTCGGTTTCGCTCAGGATTTGGTATTGCTCGTTCATGCATCTCTCCTTACCAAACACTCATCCATAGATGAATCAAAATCTTATAGAGAAACCAGATAAATATCGCATAAATTGTAGGTGCGGTTAGAAACCGCACAGGTAGGCTAGGGCCAGAATATGCGGTTAAA
>CAZIRP010000031.1:0-61711 GCA_964541665.1 uncultured Caldilineaceae bacterium
GCACAGGTAGGCTAGGGCCAGAATATGCGGTTAAAAACCGCACCTACTTGCTCGTTATTTGTGCGATCTCTATTTAATTTCTCTATAAGGATTGGAATCCACAGATTACACCGATTCCACAGATTTTTTCATGTTCATTGGTGGAATCTGCAGATAAATTTTCCATATACTGCTTGATTGATTACTCGTGGAAACGCCATTGCGGGCCGGTCGGTGTATCGTCGATGGCCACGCCGAGCGTGTTGAGCCGCTCGCGGATCGAGTCAGCCGCGTCCCACAATTTGAGCGCCCGCAGGTCGCTGCGTACCTCGACCAGCAGATCGATAAAGGGGCGGGCCGCGACATCCTGCGTTGGCTCGGCGCTATGGTTGCCGGCAAAGGTCAACCCCAACACGCCCCCCAGTTCGCGTATGGTCGATTGCGCAGCCTGATAGAAAGGCCCACTCACGCCCGCACCGCGCGCCTGCCGGATCGCCCGTTCTAATTCAAACAAGACCGCAATGGCGCTGGCGGTGTTGAAATCATCATCCATTGCCTCGATGAAAGCTACCCGAGCATCTTCTGTGGCAATCCGCAACGCATCCGCATCGGGGCCGACAGTGTTGTTGCCTTTGGCCGGGCGCAACGCACCATTCAACCGACCCAACGAGCGTTTGGCCCCGGCGATCGAGTCCGGCGTGAAGACCACGGGCTTGCGATAATGGCCGGAAAAGATCAGTAGGCGCAAGGCATCGCTGCTATGTTCTTTGAGAAACTGGTCGATGGTAATCAGATTGCCGAGCGATTTGCTCATCTTTTCGCCAGCCAGTTGCAACATGCCATTGTGCATCCAATAGCGAGCGAAATTGCGACCGGTAAAACTCTCGGTCTGGGCGATCTCGTTTTCGTGATGGGGAAAGATCAAGTCGTTGCCGCCACCATGGATGTCGATCTCTTCCCCCAGATGGTGCAGACACATGGCCGAACATTCGATGTGCCAGCCGGGACGCCCCGGGCCCCACGGGCTGGGCCAGGCTGGTTCGCCCGGTTTGGCTGCCTTCCACAGCGCAAAATCCGCGGGATGCTCTTTGCGGGCATCTTCGGCCACGCGTGTCCCACTTAGCGCCTCGCTCAATTTGCGCTGGCTCAGCTTGCCATAATCTTCATCTTTGCTGACGCGGAAATAGACATCACCATCGAGTTCGTACGCATAGCCCTGGCGGAACAAACCCTCGATCAGCGCGCGGATCTCGTCCATTGTCTCGCTGACTTTGGGGTAGACATCCGCGGGCATCACCCCGAGATCGCGCAGGTGGCGCAGATATTCGTTGGCATAGTGCTCGGCCAACTGAATTGGATCTTCGCCGCGTTCGTTGGCTCGGCGAATGATCTTGTCATCCACATCGGTGAAATTGGTGGCAAAGCGCACTTCATAGCCCCGATAGGTTAAATACCGGCGCACGGTGTCAAACACAATTGCCGCCATGGCGTGACCAATGTGCGCATCGGCGTAGACTGTTGGTCCACAAACATACATGCGCACCTTACCCGGCTCAATAGGCGTGAAAGGCTCCTTACGCCGCGTGAGCGTATTATAAAGCTGCAACGTCATGACAGATTATCCTAAATCTCGTGGTGCTATATGAGCAAAAGTAGATGAGAAACGAACTGTATTTTTTACCATGAAGGTCACGAAGTTTTTCTTCGTGTGCTTCGTGACCTTCGTGGTTTAGTAAAAATCGACTCATTTATCGTACATCCGACACGGCGAAGATCAAACGACCGGCATTGGTCTGCAACACCTTGGTCACTTGCACAAGCACCTCCTGGTTGATCAGGCGGCGGCCATTTTCCACCACCACCATCGTGCCATCTTCCAGGTAGCCGACCCCTTGCCCCATTTCCTTGCCCTCCTGGATGATCTTGAGCGGGATCTCTTCGCCAGGCAGAAAGACGGCTTTGACCGCGTTGGCCAGTTCGTTGATGTTGAGGATCTTGACCCCTTGCAGGCGGGCCACACGGTTGAGATTGTAATCGTTGGTGACAATGGTCGCACCGCGGCTGCGCGCGAGGCTGATTAGCTTATCGTCCACCTGTTGCGCATCGAGCGGATCATCGTCGATAAATTCGATCTCAATCTCGACTGTGCTTTGCAGACGATCCAACATCTCAAGGCCCCGCCGCCCGCGATTGCGACGCAAGGCATCGGGCGAATCGGCAATATATTGTAACTCATTGAGCACAAAACGGGGAACGGTCAACGTGCCTGGAACAAAACCCGTTTTGGCAATGTCCGCGATCCGCCCATCGATGATCACACTGGTATCGAGCAGCGCCTCGGGCTGCTCGCGCATCACCCGCGGGTGGATCGCGGACCTCACCTGGCGCGGAAAGCCAAAGAGGGCGAAAAAGTCCTCCTGGCGCAAGACCAAAATCGCCGCGCCCAGGTAGCCAAAGACAATCACCGAGATGAAGGGCATAATGGTGCCAAAGGGCGAAGGCAATTGCGCCACGGGATAGGCAACCAAAGCAGCCACCAACAGCCCAGCCACCAGCCCGATCGAACCAGCAACCAACTCGCCCATGGGCAATTGGCGCAAACTATTACGCGCGGCCCGCGCCGGTGCGATCACCAACCAGGGTGAAAGCACAAAGCCCAGGGCTGCGCCGACGATCATGCAAGGAAGAATGTAGGTCAACGACTCGGCAGTCAGCTCACGTGTATTTGCCAAAGCCACACCAAGCTCCCACCCAATAAAGCCATAGACCAATGTTCCTAAAATTCGAAACAATGGACCGAACCGCATATGAGTCTTCTCCTGAATAAATGGGAATAAATGCACCAAAAATAAGCTCACTCAATAAGATGACATAAGTTCAAGAATTTCTCAGTAAAACAGTGTACGATTGTGGGCGGATAATCAGAGGAACCGGATAGATTCAACCAGGCTGCGAGCCAGATTTACCCAGAACCCACCACCGCCTGATACAACGCCAGGACGCGCCGCGCATTAGCCTGGGCAGAAAGGGCGTGGCTATGGTCGCGCGCTGCCTTGCCCAGTTGCGCGCGGCAAGCATCATCATTCACCAAACGCAGAAACCGAAGCCCAAAACTGAGATCATTATCCTCCGCCAGCAGACCGGTGATCTCATTTTGGATGACATCACTCACCCCGGGCGAGCGGATGCCCAAGCCGGGCAACCCCGCGGCCGCGGCCTCGATCAAAGTCAACGGGTGGACTTCGCTCACGCTGGTGGTGACAAAAAAATCACAGAGCGCCAAATAGTCGGGCAGTTGCTCATAGGGGACATTCCCCGCAAAGGTAACGCGATCCCTCAGGCGAGCAAGCGTGGCCTGGGCGCGCAACTCATTCAGATCCGGCCCGCTCCCAATCAACAGGAGATGGCTGCGGCTCTCTTCCGCGGCAATGATCTGATAGATGCGCAACAGCCGATCCACACTCTTCTCGCCGCTCATCCGCCCGACAAAAGTGGCGATCACCCCAGTTTCAGGCAGGCCCAGCTGGGCCCGCGTAAGCCGACGAGCCGGGTTGACAAATTGTTCAATCTCGACACCATTGGGGATGATCTCAATCCGCCCATCGACGCCCCAGGATTTCATGATCTCGGCCACGCCTTGGCCGGGCGCGATCAGCGCCGCGCAGCGGTGGCTAAAGTGGTGAAAGAAGGTCTGCAAGGCACTGGCCGACAACGCAGCGGGCAGCAAGGGGAGATATTGCTTCACGTAGAGATCGTACCGGGTGTGATTGGTGAAAATAAGGGGGATGTCGTAGCGCGTGGCTGCAAAAAGGCCGAAACTCCCGCTGATAAATGGGTGATGCACATGGATGATGTCCATGGTTTGCAACAGCTCGCGGCTCCGGTGGTCCAACGTAATGCTGAGGTGGTACCCTGTGTCGGCAATGGGAATGCCCGGGATGCTCACGATCCGCCGTTCGTTTGGTTGCTCCTCCAGGCCAGGCACAAAGAGCCAAACTTGTTCCCCCCACGCTTCAAGATAATGTTTGAGTAGCGCTACATGATGTACCACACCATTGACAACCGGCTTGTAGACATCTGAAAGCAGAGCGATGCGCATGAATAGCCCCCTCAGTTTGGGCTTTTCTAGGAGCAGGGTTAAACTGGCAAGTTGTTACAAAACAGAAGGCTTGCGTACGTCTGATAGCGCAAACAAAACGTGGGCGCAGGTGGGGTTTGCCCCTGCACAAGCATGGCCGACCCGAGACGTGCACCCTCAACCATTTTCAGGATAGACGCTTCATTTATTCGTCATGTTGCATTTTACAGGCAGCTCTGTTCGATGACCGTCAACCCACAACCACCGCCTGCGCGACCTTCGTCTGATTCCATCAGTACGCCGCGCTGGGCGAAAGTGATTCAGCATGGCGATTTTCTGCTGTTAGTAACGTTATTCACTTTTTTTCGGTTCTGCAGCGTTCTGTTCTTGCGACCCGGCGGCTATACCCGCGACTATTCGGACTTGATCTTTTACCAAAGCCGCGCCAGTTGGCAAGATTTTGGTCTGCTGCCCTACCGCGACTACTGGTCGGAATATCCTCCCCTCTTTGCCTGGTTCACCCTTTGGCTCGACCGCCTTGCCCAGCGCATTCCCCTCTGGGAAGATGAGCGCCTCTGGTTTGCCGCGCTCTTTGGCATCGGCATGGTGCTGGCCGAGACGATCACCCTTGTTTGCCTCTATGCGCTGGCCCGGCGCCTCTATGGGGATGGCGCGCTGCGCGTTGCGTGGATCTACGCGGGGCTGTTTGTGCCCGTCTACTTCCTCAGCGGCTGGTATGATGCGCTGCCCGTTGCCACCATCTTGCTGGGCCTCTGGGCACTGATCCGCTGGCCCACGTTGCGCGGCGCGCTCATCGCGGGGCTCTCGCTTGGCATTGGCGGGGCCCTCAAACTGGTGCCACTCGCGATCCTGGCCGCTTTGCCATTGGCCTTCGCTCGCTGGCGAGAGCGGATCATTACCGCGCTGATCGCGGTTGGCCTCGTGGGCGCAACGTATGGCTGGGCCTACACGCACGGCCCCACCATGACGCTGACTTCGATCCGCTCGCTGCTCGACCGCACCGGTTGGGGCACACTCTACGCCTGGATCAACAATTATACACGGCTTGGCAAAGTATTGGGGGATGTTTTCGACCCTACAGCACCGATTGCCCAATACGAGTCGATCTATCCCGAGCGGCTGGTGTTGCTCGGCTGGTTGCTGCTCGGCGCGGCCCTGCTGGTGATGGTGTGGCGGCGCGCATCGGCCCCGCAATCCGCGCGCATTCTGGTGGCATTTGCAGCCGTCACCTATGCCATTCTGCTGCTCTCCTACACCGCGTGGAATCCCCAATATGCACTCTATCTGCTGCCCTTCCTGGCGCTGCTCTGGCCCAACGCACGCGGCGTACTCTATGCGCTGGCGCTGATGTTCCTGACGCTGCTCGAACACCCGATCTATCACAACCTGATCGGCCCCGATTATGCGCCGATCCACCGTCAGTTGATCGACATTGAATACCGCCAGCTCTTTCTGGCCATCATTGTCGCGCGCACCGTGCTCCTGGTCGCCATCACCGTGGATCTGGTGGGCGAATTGCTGCCGCGCCTCGCCCGGCTGCGCTGGTTGCCCCTGGCAACCGGGGTCGCCGCCACCCTGTTGATCGTCGCGCTCCTGCCCCAGTTTGGGCGTGCTTATGTTGCTGGGCGATTGGCCACCAGCAGCGCGCGTCCGTTGATCCGCTATCTGAATGCGCTGCCGCCCAGCCTGACGATTGTCGCGCAGGATCTGGCGTTGGGGCGCACTATTCGCCCGCTGTTGGCTGCACCGGAGCGCCTCCATCTCTTTGGTGGCCGTCCTGGCCGGTTGGAGCCACTGCCCACGCTCGCCGCGGCGGGCCCCTTTCTCTATGTGCGTGCCAGCGGCGATGATGACGACCTGGCCACTCAGCTAGACGCCAATTACGCGTGCACCACTCAACTTCCGCTGGGGAATTGGGCGCTCTGGTTCTGCAATGGCGCAACCGCCCCGCTCATCGCCCGCTTTGAAACTGGCATCAGCCTGACCGCGGCGACGCATCCTGCGCACGCGCGGGCTCCCTTGCAACTCACCCTTTTCTGGCAAGCCGAGCAGGCCATTGCCCAGGATTACACGGTCTTTGTTCATGTAGTCGATGCCTCAGGCACGATCATCGGCCAGTTGGATCAACAACCGGCTGCCGGGGCCGCGCCGACCAGCAGTTGGCTGCCCGGAACGCTGGTGACCGACGAGTATCAAATCCCGCTGCGGTTGCGCGATACGACCGCGCCTTATCGGATTCTGGTCGGGCTCTACGATGGGCCAACCGGCACCCGCCTCGACGTTCTGGAAACAAGCCACCCCGTGAGCGACCAACGGCTGGAAGTAGCGACGCTGGAGGCCGAATGAAGCTGCGCTCGTGGGAATGGGGTTTGCTGGCCGCGGCGTTGTTGATCTATGCCGCGCAACTGCTGAGCGCCTCGCCCCAGAAGTCTGCCGCTTTTGACGAGCAATATCATCTGACAGCGGGCTACAGCTACCTGCGCACGGGCGATCCACGCCTCGCCACCACCCACCCCCCGCTGATGGGTCTTTTGGCAGCTTTGCCACTGCTCCCCCGCACCGACATCAACCTCCCGCTGGATCAACCAGCCTGGCAGGCGGGCGACCGTTTTCTCTATTCCGATATTTTCCTGTGGGAAGCCAATGCCGACCCGCAGCGCATGGTGGAAAGCGCGCGCCAGCCGATCATGCTCGTGGGTGGGCTGCTGCTGATGGCGCTCTTCTTTTGGGCGCGCCAGTTGATCGGCCGCGCCGCGGGCTGGGGGGTCTTGCTGTTGGCCTGCTTCGAGCCTAATTTGCTTGGGAACAGCCGTGTGATCACGACCGATCTCGGCCTGACCACCTTTCTGCTCTTCGCCTTATGGCAATATTGGCGCTGGCTCGAACGGCCCACCTGGCGCAACTTGATCTTGACCGGTCTGGCCGCGGGTTTGGCGATCAGCGCCAAATACACCGGGCTCTTTATCGCGCCAACGCTTCTACTCGTCGCGCTGATCTATCCGCGACGCGGGCCACAAGACCACATTGGCCGCCGCCTGCTCGGTTTGGTTGGCAGAGCGTTGATCGCCCTGCTGGTAGTGTGGGCCCTCTTCCGCTTTACAATTGGGCCATTGCTCGCGCCGCTGCCCGCCTTACCGGTACCCGCCCCTTTTTACTGGCAACAATTTGTCAACACATTCCTGCGCATTGTCGATCTGCAGGGAGCGCGCTACGACTTTTTCTGGGGCGAAGCGGGCAATCAAGGCTGGTGGGCCTATTTCCCCGTAGCCCTGGCGATCAAAACGCCGCTGCCTTTGTTGATTCTGGCCGCCGCGGGGACGATGCGCGGGGTACGCGTGCATGGCTGGCGCAAACTCAGCATCTTATGGGTGGTGCCGCTGCTCTTTTTGGCGCTGGGCCTGAGCGGTGTCCTGACGATCGGTTACCGACACATGCTGCCGCTGCTGCCTTTTTTGCTGCTGCTGGCCGGGTATGCCATTGCCGGGGTCGATTGGCGGTGGCTGTCCCGCCCAGACCAGCGCCTCGCCCCAGTGGCCATCACACTGTTGCTGGTGTGGCAAGTCGTCGGCGCGCTGCGCATCTTTCCCCATCAAGAAGCCTTTTTCAACGAATTGGCGGGCGATTGGTACAACTGGAGCAATCTGCTGGTTGATTCCAATTTGGACTGGGGGCAGGATCTCCCCGCGCTGCGCCAAACCATGGACGATTTGGGCATTGCGGAGGTGAATCTGGCTTACTTTGGCAAAGCCGTGCCCGAAGTCTATGGCGTGCGTTACCGCCCACTCTATGGCTATCTCCGTTTTGTCGAGGGCAACGAACTGAGCGCGTACAACCCCTACACGCCGGAACCCGGTTGGTATGCGATCAGCGCCACCAGTCTGCGCCTGGGCTTGATGCAGCCCGAAACGTTGGATCTCTATCGCTACTTCCGGGCGCTGCGCCCTGTGGCACGGGCCGGCTATTCGATCTATCTCTACCACGTGGCCGACCCGCCCAATACACCAGTCGAGCGGCGGGTGGTGGTCGGGGCGCCGATCCATCGTCTGCCGCCCGAACAGTTAGATATTCCCACGAATGGGCGTGTGCAGGTCAAATGGAGCGCGGACCCGACGGTCGCCATCTATCCGCTGGGGGCTGATTTTGTGTTGCCTGCAACCGAAGCCTATCGCGGGGTAGCGGCCAATTTTGGCAATGTGTTGACGTTGCAGGGCTATGAAGCGAGCGCGCCTACGCCTGGCCAGCCGCTGGCCCTCACCTTTTACTGGCAAGTGGGCTCTGAACCGATGCCGATGCCCGCGCCCACGCGTGGCAACGCGCTCTCGGCCTTTGTGCACCTCACGCTCCCAGATGATCCCGCGGCCAAAGTTGCGCAATTCGATGGCTGGCCCACCGCGCTGCGCGGCCTTGAACCCGGTGATGTGCTGGTTCATTCGGTGCAACTTGAGCTGCCCGCGGAGACCGCGCCGGGCCCGTACGATCTCTTGCTCGGCCTCTATTCGCCCCAGTCGGGGCAACGCCTGCCCGTGATCGGTGAACCCGAGCCGAACGATTTTCTGCGCCTCGCCGCGCTGGTGGTCCCATGAATGGGTCAAAACTTGCGCGCTGGTTGCCACCATTACTCAGCGGAGTGATTGGCATTGGCGGCGCGTGGCTGCTGATCAGCGCTGGTGGTTGGCTGCTGGGGATGCGCGGCCTGTGGGCTTTTAGCGCGCTCAGCTTTTTACCCACCTGGCTACGGGGTGGATTGGCGCTGCTCGTGGTGGCGATCACGCTCTATGCTCTGTGTCTGTATGTTTCTGGCACCCCCCCCGATTGGCGGACCAGATTGCCCGGTGTGGCCGAGCGCGTGCTCACCCAACCGGCCTGGCGGGTCCTTGGGCTTCTCGGCGCAATCCTCGGCTTTTGGTTCTGGCGCGAGCGCACCTTTCATGGCGACGCGTTGCTCAAGTTGCAACTGCTGAACGAGCGCACGATCCAAGCTGACCCCTATGTGTGGAAAGAGCCGCTGGATAGTCTGGTGGCTTACACACTGAGCGGATGGGGGCAACTTTGGCAACTGCCACCAGCCACGATGATCGCGGTCGCGAGCGTGCTGGCGGGCCTGATCTACCTCGTGGCGACTTTCTATATCGCCACAACCCTGAGTGATTCACCAGCCCGGCAATGGGCATACCTGATCGGTCTGTGGGCCGTAGGCAGCAGCCAGCTTTGGTTCGGCCATGTTGAGAATTACAGTTGGGTCACAGCCTTTAGTGTGCTGGCCACCGCGTTGGCACTCGGGTACAGCGAGGGGCGCAATCGCCTCGGGCCGGTCGGTCTCGCGGCAGGCGTGGCCATCAGCTTTCACCCGCAAGCGGTCTTTACCCTACCCGCGCTGTTGATGCTGATCCGCCGCGAGCAGTGGCGACGCGACACGTTGCTGCTGCTCATCAGCGGTTTGGTGCCTCTCCTGAGCACACTTGTCGGGTTGCGGCTGTTGGGCGTACCCTGGCCCACATTCGGCCAAGGCTTTGCGGGCGATGATCAACTTTTTCTGACCCCGGCGCAAGCCCTCGCGCCGCATCAACTCGGGGACGCGCTCAACAATCTGTGGCTGGTCGCTCCGCTGGCCCCGCTCTGGTTGATCCTCGGCGGCTGGGGGCTGGGGCAGCGGTCACTCTGGCAAAAGCGGAGTTGGCGCTATTTGACGCTGCTGGCTGCAGGCTTGTTGTGTTATCATTTTAGCTTTCAGAATGATCTGCCGCGCCCTCAGGATTGGGATCTCTTCGCGCTTGTGGGGCCCGGTGTGACACTCTGGGGCTTGTTTGCTGGCGATCAATGGTTGCAGCGTCACCAGGCGGGACGCGTTCATTCGGTGGCGATGTTGGCTTGGCCGCCCCTGGCCTTTGCGCTTTGTTTGACCATTGCCTGGGTGACAGTCAACCACAGCGTGACGCTGATCCAGCCCAACCCGGCGCAGCGCGATCTCTACAGCCGCTACCGGTTGTGGGATCTGACCACGCTGCTGGATCAGGCGACGATCAGCCCGCCCGAGCCGCTCTGTGCGGAGCCGGAGGGCTGCGAGCGGGTGGCGCTCACCGCCTTTACCATGCCGCAAGATGGCGACAGTCGTCCGACCATTTTTGCCCATGCGCCTGCGCGGATCACCTTGCCGCTCACGTTGCCCCCGGAAGCCACCTTCTTGTGGCTCAGCCCGGCGCTCGATCCGGAAGCCTGGGGCTGGGGGGGCGATGGGGTTACGTTCACGGTGGCAGTGATTGCGGCCGACCAGGAAACGGTGCTATGGTCACGTCACCTTGCCGCGAGCGAGCCAGCTGATCTCGGCTGGCAGACGGCCCTGATCTCGCTGGCCCCTTATCGCGGGCGCACGATCGATCTGGTGCTGATCACAGAACCGGGCCCGGCAGGCGACAACGCGGCGGATCGTGCGGGCTGGGGGTTGCCGTGGTTGCTGCGCGGCACCGTTAATGATAGACAATAGATATTTGCCAACAGATGGTTGCCAATAGATGGTTGACCGTCAAAATTCCAAATCAACCCCTATCCATTGATTTTATCATTCATAAGGAGAACTATGTCTCACCGTTCCACTTTGCTCGGCGTCTTTGCCCATCCTGATGATGAAAGTTTTGGCCCCGGCGGCACGCTCGCCCGCTATGCAGGGGAGGGCAAACAGGTCCATGTGATTATTGCTACCGATGGCATTGCTGGTTCGTTGGCCGTTCCCAACGCGGTGAATGGTCATGCGACCCTGGCCCAGGTGCGCTCGCGCGAACTGTCGGATGCAGCCGTGGCCCTGGGGGTGACCAGCATCTGGTCGCTGCCCTATCGCGATAGCGGGATGCGCAACACGCCCGACAATCAGCACCCAGACGCCTTGATCCGCCAGCCGTTGGAGCAGACCGTCCAGGAGATGTTGGGCTATCTGCGTCGCCTGCGCCCCGCTGTGATCGTCACGCACGATCCTTTTGGCGGCTACGGGCACCCAGACCATATTCGCGTGTGCGAAGCGGTGACCACGGCTTTTTATCTGGCGCGCCAGGAATTTGCCGATCAGCCCGACTATGCGGGCCCGCAGAAGCTCTATTACACGGCCTCGGACAAACGCATGCTCAAATTTATGGTACAGGTGATGAAGTGGCGCGGGCAAGACCCAACCGCACAAGGGCGCAACAAAGATATCAACCTGGTCGAGATCAGCAGTTGGCACACGCCCGTTCACGCCCAGATCAACATAGCGGATTATCTGCCGCGCAAATTGGCGGCCAGCCAGGCCCATGTCAGCCAGTACAGTGGCGGCTTCGGCTATGCCCGCGTGCTGCCCCCGTTCATCCGCCAGCGGCTTTTGATGACCGAAAGTTTTACGCGCGCCTTCCCCATGCCCGCGGCGACCATTGAACGCGATCTCTTTTCTGGCTTGCTGTGATAGAATGAAGTCCAACCTGAAATGGTTGCGACGCCCCAGGCCCGTGTTACACGCAGGGAGGAGCCCAGAATTTCAGGACAGGATCCAGCACACCTCTCAAAATCGGCAGGGCTCCTGTAACCCTGCACAGCCCTGGCTGTGTGGCACCAAGATTTTGAGACAAGTACGAAAAGGTTGCGATTCCCGAAGCGGCGAAACCAGCAGAGCAAGGAGCAAAGAATGCAGAGAAGCAAACGACAGTGCCAGAAGTGGTCATGGTTGGTGCTTGGCATTACCTTGATGGTTGCACTCTGGGGCGGCGCAGTCCAGGCGGCGGAGGTGCGCGGGCCGGATGCCCCTGGCAATGTCTTTCGTTTACCCGCCGACGAGGTCCTCAACGATGATCTCTACGTTGGGGCCGCCGAAATTTTTATCGATGGCATTGTCGAGGGCGATCTGGTCGCTGCTGGGGGCTACATCGAGGTCAATGGTGAAGTCACCGGCGATGTGATCATCGGGGGTGGCGGCATTGTGATCAATGGCCGCGTCGGGGATGACGCCCGCCTGGCGGGTGGGGGCATCACCATCGCGGGCACGGTCGGCGATGATCTCTTCATCGCCGGTGGCGGTTCGAGTTGGCCTGGGGTACCGGCTATCCCCTTCTCGGTCAATGGCCGCGCGATTGCGCAAGGCATCCAGCTGGCGAGCAGTGCCACGGTCGGCGGTGATGCGTATATCGTGGGCGGGCAGGGCCGTTTCAACGGGCAGATCAACGGTGAATTGAACAGCAGCATGGGCAGCATTCACTTAACGGGCCGTGTTGGCGAGGATGCGACGCTCAGCGCTGGGCGGGTCGAAGTCACCGACGGGGCGCGGGTCGCGGGCACGTTGCGCTACCGCAGCAGTGAACCGACGACCGTTCCAGCCATCGTCGCACCGACCATCGTCGCCGAGGAGCTCGCAACGCCCGCAGAAACCGTGCGCGTCAATCCCCTGTGGGCGGTACTTGGCTGGTTGTGGCGCACCCTGCTGCTCTTGCTCGGCTTTGGGCTACTGGCCTGGTTGATCTGGCGGCTGGCCCCAGGCTTGCTCCAAACCGCCAGCGAGCAGGCCCGGTTGCAACCCGGCACGGCTGGCTTGTATGGCGTTGTGGCCGCAGCATTGATCTTGCCCCTCTTGCTGGCGATCACCCTGGCCGTGGCGATCTTTTGGGGCATCGGCGGCGCGGTGGCGGTGACAGCCTTTACCTTTGGTGCGCTCGGCTTGTTATGGATGCTGAGTCCGCTGATCATCGGTTATTGGCTGGGTCGCTTTCTGCGGGAGCGAGGGTATATTCAGAGCGACTTGCTGGCATTGATCGCCGGGACGCTGATCGTGGTTCTGGTCGCGCGCCTCCTGGCCCCCATTCCCTGCGTTGGGGCACTCGGCGCGGGGGTGATCTATCTCGTCAGCTTTGTGCTGATGCTGGGTGGCTGGATTCTTACCCGTCGCCAGCCCACGGCGCTTACGGTGGCCAGTTAGCCCGTATCCATGCTATGGAAATCTACGATCAGATTAACGTCGGGGATGTAGTCGAGCTGCGCAAGGCCCATCCCTGTGGGGGCGTACAGTGGCAAGTTGACCGCACCGGCGCGGATATTGGCATGGTCTGCCTGACTTGTAAACGGCGGGTGTTGATTCCGCGCCGCAAGTTTGCCCACCAGGTGAAGCGTTTTTTGCAGCGCGGCCCCCAGATTGACGGGAACGAACCAGACGACACACTCGTTGATCGAAAGCTCGGCCCCCCGGTCTGAGCTGGGCTGAATGTAACATTCTTTGCAATAGCCGCGGAGAACCTTTGTTATACTGGGCTGCTCTGGAAATTGGGGATGTTCTTGCACCACTGCACGAGCTTATTCCGGTTTCCAGTCAATATTTGCCACCTGCAGACCAGGCTCCGCGGCTGATTTTCGGAGCATCCGCCCTTTTTCCCTGGCCAGGGCTGGCAATGCCCCGACTGTTCGGGGTGTGTCTAACGGCGGATCATGATTATTCACGACTTATGCAGCGCCTGGCTCTCCGTTCAGGCTTGCGTAAGCCCTATTATGTTTGAGAGAACCTGTGACTGACGTTCAACAACCATCGAGTGGTGATCAACCCACTGAGCAGCCAGAGAAGAAAAATTCTTCATTAAATCGACGCCGGTTTTTAGGTGGTCTGGCAACCGGTGGCGCGGCCTTGTTCGCCTGGGCATGTGGTCGAGACCGAACACTCACACCCACGCCTAGCCCTACACACACGGCTACTGCGGTCTCCAATTCGAGCTTGTTGCCAACGCCTGAACGCCTGCGCAACTACCTGCCGATCATCCAAAATGGGCCACCCGACCCGCAGGCGGTGGCAATTGCGCCGACGGCCACACTTGAGCCGACGATGACGCCAACCCCGCCAAAGCCGACCGAGACCCCGCGGCCAACCGATACCCCAACGCCGCCGGCCACGCCCTTTCCCCCGGGCCCCCCGAGCAAACTGGGCTTTGTGGTCGGGCACAATCATCCGCAATTGTTCGAGCTGCTCTCAACCGGGGCAGTGGCTGCGATCTGCACACTGGAGCACGATCCCAATTTTGTCGCCGAGATCAAGCGGATCTCGCCGCGTACATTGATCATCGGGCGCATCTTTGTGGATCAGCCGGAGCTCTCCAGCCTGGATCCGCTGGCCGCGGCGCGCGAGTTTGTGGATCAGCTGCTGCCGATTGCGGAGGATCCTGCTCGGCGGCCCTATTATGATGCGTGGCAGGGACACAACGAGCCGGTTGCATCCAATGCCGAAGAGATGAAGCGCCTGGGCGAGTTGGAGGCTGAGCGCACTCGCCTCCTGGCGGAACGGGGCATCCGCAGTTGTATCGGCAATTTTGGGACGGGACAACCCTCCCAGCTCGAATTGTGGCAACACTTTTTACCGGCTGTACAAGCAGCCAAAGAATATGATGGCTGGCTCGGCTTGCACGAATACTCTGCCCCGACCATCTATTTTATGAGTACACGGGCAAATCAGGGGCGCTACCCCGGCGTCACCCCGGAAGATACCGGTTGGCTGACCTTGCGTTATCGCATGGTTTATAACCAGATCCTGAAACCGGCCGGGCTGGCGATTCCGCTGGTCTTCACCGAGATCGGCGTGGATGGGCTGGTGCAAAACAACCGCCCCGGCCCGCAGGATGTCGGTGGGTGGATCGACTTTCAGAGCTATTGGGCGGAACATGGCTATGGGCTGTGGGGGCCGGGTGCCTATGTCGAACAGTTGGCCTGGTACGATGCCGCCATGCGCCAGGATAGTTATGTCTTGGGCGGGTGTATCTTTACCCTTTCTGGCACGCAAGGCTGGGAAAGTTACGACATTCTTGGCCCGACAGCAGGCGTTTTACAACAATACCTGAGCGTTCACGCGCCAGCATAATCCATCGAACAGAAAGCTACGAGGATTGATCCATGACCCTGAGCCAAGTCCACGCTCAATTGGCGGATACCGCCTCACTCTTCATTGGGGTTTTGGCCGTGTGGGCCTTGATCTTGCGCATCCGCGGCCGTGAACTGACTGGAGCATGGTTTGGGACAGCGGTGATCGGCGAGTTGCTGATCATCGCGCAGGGATTGCTGGGGGGCTATCTCTACATGGTGGGGTTGAGTGCCCTGTTAACGCGCCCGCTGATCCACATCCTCTACGGGGTGATAGCAGTGATTACCTTACCGGCTGCTTATGGCTATTTTGGCCATCTGGAAGATGAACAGACCAAAAGCCTGGCAATGGCCCTGGTCTGTGCCTTTTTGTGGGGTATACTCCAGCGCGCTTCCTACGTGGCCCATACCGCTGGCATCGTATAGGACGAGCGCAACCGAATCAGCCAGATCACCAGCCAACAGCGTACAGTTACCAACCATTTGTACCAGCGCGTCACTGCTGCTAAAATGAGGATCAGAAAGCACGGTTCAGTTTAGACGAGTTCAGCAAAGACATTGTATGTCGAAGCAAGTTCTAGTTCTGAATGCAGGTTACGAACCGCTGAGTTTGGTGTCCATCCGCCGGGCAGTCGTCCTTTTGCTGCGCGAGAAGGCAGAATTGCTGGAAGCCACCCAACAACTGCTCACAAGCGCCAATTACTCAGTGCCGGTACCTTTGGTCATCCGCCTGGTCCATTATGTGCGGTTGCCCCACCGGCGCGTGCCTGCCACCCGGGCCGCGGTGATGTTACGCGATGCTTTTACTTGTCAATATTGTGGGGAAAGCCCTGGCCGCTACCAATTGACGGTGGATCATGTGGTGCCGCGCAGCCGGGGTGGCAAGCAAGGCTGGGACAATCTGGTGACGGCTTGCAAACGTTGCAACCAGAAAAAAGGGTCGCTGTTGCCCGCCGAAGCCTTGATGAATCCGATCCGTCGCCCGTTTGAACCCAGCTATGTGGCGCTGGTCTTGCTCAGCAACCCAATTGCGGCCCAACGCTGGGAACAGTTGATGGGCATGGGCAACGATCGGCGATATGCGCCCGACCCAGTTCAGACCTAACGAGAGCCAAATCGTTCTATGGGGCAAAGTGACACCCGCAAAGAGATGATCGATGCGATTGTGCGCCGCATCTCCGACCTGAATGACCCATCCCTCACCCAACTTTCGCAATTCGTCAGCTACCTCAAATGGCAGGAAGAATTGTGGAACAGTCTGTTGGATGAAGAGGTCGCGCCCCGGTCGGATCAGGCATTGATCTGGCAATATGATTTCCTCGAAGGGTTGCCAGCAGCCCGCCAACAGGGGCTGCGGACCACGCAAGGCATGGAGATCAAGGTGGACCAGGCCACCTGTGGCATGGTTCAACAACCCGCGCTCTGGATGCACCCACCGGTGATTGGCAGCGCTGTTTGCGAATATAGCATCCATGTGCCCCCTCAGGTAGACAGTTTGCGGCTGCGCTTTGGTGTGGGCATCCGCGATGGGGCGATCATGGAAGGGGATAATTGGTGCGCCTTCCGCATTTATGTCAACGGGGTGCGCATCTGGAGCCTGACCAAACAAGCCAATAAGTGGGAACGCTACCTGCTGGATCTGCCCAGTTTGTCCGGTCAGAATATTGTGGTGCAATTCCTAACTGATGGGCTTGGCGACGCCCGCTGGAACTGGGCAGTTTGGGCCGAGCCCTTGCTTTTGGGCTATGGGCCCCGCCCCTAACCACAAAGAACTAACCTGTGAATCTTGTTACCATTGAACAACTGTCCAAACACCTGGGTGAACGTTTACTCTTCGACCAGGTTGATTTGCTGATCAACACCGGCGACCGCATTGGTCTGCTTGGCGTCAATGGCAGCGGCAAAACCACGCTGCTGCGCATCATCGCCGGGCTGGAGGCACCCGATAGCGGCACAGTGACTGTCTGGGGCAATGTGCGGATCGAGTACCTCTCGCAAGAGCCCACGCTCGATGATCAATTAACCGTGCTGGAGACGATCTTCCAGAGCGATTCGCCCCAAATGCAGCTGCTGCGCGCTTATGAAACAGCCTATGCAGCCCTCCAGGCCGACCCGGACAATCCCCAATACCAGAGTCAACTGGCCGAAGAGAGTGCCGCGTTGGATCGTAACGATGGCTGGCTGGCCGAAAATCGCGCCAAAACTGTGCTCACGCGCCTCGGGATTACGGGCTATCAGCGCCAGGTTGGGACGCTCAGTGGCGGGCAGCGCAAACGATTGGCCCTGGCCCGGGCATTGATCGACCGGGCCGATCTGCTGATCCTCGACGAGCCGACCAACCACATTGACGCCGAGACTGTGGCCTGGCTCGAAGAATATCTGGTTGAAGAGCAGACCGCTGGCAGCGTGCATGGCAGCGCCGGGGCATTGCTGATGGTGACCCATGATCGCTATTTCCTCAACCGGGTGGTCAACCGCATCATTGAGCTGGACCGCCGCCAAATTATCAGCTACCCGGGCAATTACAGTCGCTTTCTCGAGTTGCGTGAAGAGCGGCAACAAAATCTGGCCGAGCTCGAAGACAAACGGCGCAATCTGCTGCGGCGTGAACTGGAGTGGCTACGCCGCGGGGCCATGGCTCGGGGCACCAAACAAAAAGCGCGCGTCCAGCGCGTGGAAGAACTGATGCAGATCCGCGCAGACCGGGGCGAAGAGCGCGTGGCCATTGCGCTTGCCAGCCGTCGCCTCGGAGGGCAGGTGCTCAAAGCCACCCAGCTCACCAAAGCGTACGATGGTCAACTCGTGTTAGATGGGGTGGATTTCCAACTCGAACCGGGCGACCGGATCGGTATTCTGGGGCCGAATGGTGCGGGCAAAAGTACCCTGCTGGACATTTTGGCCGGGCGTCAACCCGCGGATAGTGGCACAGTGCGCTGGGGCGACACTGTGCAGTTGGGCTATTACGACCAGCGCAGCACCGAGCTCGACGAAACACTCCGGCTGATCGAATTTATTCACAACGAAGCACCGCTGATCCGCACCAAAGCGGGCGATTTGATCGAAGCAGCCCAGATGCTCGAGTGGTTTCTCTTCCCGCGCGCCATGCACTATGCACGCATCAGCAGCCTGAGTGGCGGCGAGCGGCGGCGTCTGTATCTGCTGCGTACGTTGATCCACCAGCCGAACGTGCTTTTCCTCGACGAGCCGACCAACGATCTCGACATCCAAACCCTGGGGGTGCTCGAAGAATTTCTCGATCACTTCGGTGGTTGTCTGGTGGTGGTCAGCCATGATCGCTATTTCCTGGACCGCACGGTCGATTTTCTGGTCGCTTGTGAAGATGGCCAGATCGGGCCGCGCTATCCCACGCCGTACGCCAGCTATTTGCGGATGCGCCAGGAGGCTGAGGCTGCCGCAACAGCGCCCCCGCCGCCCAAAGCGCCCGCCGCGCCCGCCCAACCCACTCAGGAACAGCCGCGCAAGCTCACCTGGAAGGAACAGCGCGCCCTGGAAAGTCTGGAAGTCAAGGTCGATCAATTAGAAAACGAAAAAGCCAACCTGCTGGGCAAGCTTGCTGAAAACGCCAACGACTATACGCAAATCACGACCTTGAGCAGCCAATTGCAAACGCTTGAGGCTGAACTTGAGCAAGCTCTTGCCGAGTGGATGGAACTCGCTGATCGATAAGCAGCGTCTAGTATCAGACAAACCATCCGATAGCTAGAAAGGCTCGTAATGATCGACTTTGAGATTGACAATTCTGCCTTCAGTCGGCGCACAGTCCAGACTGTTTGTGACATTGCCCATCGCCCCCTGGCCGGCCTGCGCGTGTTGGATCTCGCCTGCGCGCACGGCCATTACGCTTTCGAGATGGCAAAACTCGGCGCGAATGTACTGGGCATCGAAGGCCGCACAAGTTGGCTCGAACAAGCGCAGCGCACCAAACAGGAGCTCGGCCTGTCCAATGTGGAGTTCGTCCAGGACGATGTCCGCAACCTGAGCAAAGCCCGCTATGGCAGCTTTGATATTGTGCTCTGTTTGGGCATTCTCTACCATCTGGATGCGCCCGACGTCTTCGAGTTTGTCGACCAAATCTTCGATGTCTGCCAGGATTTTACCGTCTTCGAAACCCATTTTTCGCCCACCGCCCAGCAGATGCGCCAGTGGCGGGGTCAGGAATATTGGGGCATGGCCGCGTTTGAACATGCTCCGGAAGCGACCCGCGAAGAGAAGCTCAAAGAGGTTGGGGCTTCGCTCGATAACGAGCAGGCTTTTTGGCTGACCCAGGCTTCGCTTTGTAACCTTTTGCAACAAGTGGGCTATACGTCGGTCTATGAGTGTCGCAACCCGATGGCGAATCTCTATATCGGCCCGGACTGGGCATTCAAACTTTGGGGCAATCGGGTCACACTGGCCGCGATCAAAGGGCAGCCGCTTGCGCTCTTTCGTGGCCCGGGCACGCCAGCCCAGGACCCAACCTGGCCGGAAGATATTGAGCCGTACCGCTTTGAGCGTTATTTGCAGGAGCGCTCGGCAACCGCGGGGAGTGCGGGGCAAAAGCCAAAATCTCAGGGGGTCAGGGGCTTCATCCAGCGCTTGCTGGCCCGTTGATACCCCTGACCCCGGCTAGCCGCGCCCCAATCGCCCGAGCCGCCGCGCCACCGCCTGGCCGAGATCCAGTGCTTCCCTGGCTAGCGCGCCCAATCGCGGCCCCCAACCGGGGAGACGATCGGTGTGCCACCGCACGGCTTGACGCACCTCCGCGGCTGGATCGTGCGCTAACTGGGTCAGCGCGGCCTGGATGCGTCGATTGGCGACTAAGGTTGGCGCGGCGCTGGCCAACGTGCGCCCCAAATAGGCCCGCTCGCTGGCTTGTTCCACTCGCATGGCAGCGACCAATCGCCCCACCCGCGCTCGGTAGGACAAGGGCACCACAATGGGCCGCCGTGGCCGATAGGCCGTCCCCCGCTTGAGCGCCAGACAATCCACATTGCACTCGGGCTGGAAATCCCCCACCGCAACCGGCACCAGGTCACCCTCTTGCAGGCGATAACATTGATAGCCAAATTCAGCCAGCTGCGCGACCAACGTGGCTGGGCTTTGGCCGAACAACTCCAGCGTAAACCCATTCGATTCAAAAAAGATCGGCGGAGCGTGGGGCTGGCGCAGCAATTGGCTCATGCCGCGCAGAGCATTGACCTCATAGCCTTCGACATCCAGCTTGATAAAATCAACCTGTTGCCAGCCCATGCGGGCCAGCAGATCGTCCACTGGCTCGGCGGGTACCTGGATGGTGGGCGCGTCGGTCTCGGCCTGGGCGATCAAGCCGTAGGGCCCGGCAGGCAAAAAAGTGACAATTTCCGCTCGATCCGCGACTGCTTGCTGAAAAATCTGGAGCTGCGTAAAGTCATTCTGCTGGGCACTGGCGCGCAACAATTCAGCATTGCGCGGCGACGCCTCGACCGCGATCACACAGTAGCCTTGCGCCGCGGCCCAGAGCGAAAAAGTACCGATATGCCCGCCCAGATCCAGGACGCGGCCACCGGGGGGAACCAATTCAGTCAGGAGCGCGTACCCAGGAGGATAGCGAAATTGTTGCTGCCGAATCGCCTGGCTGATGCCATCCTCGCTGTGGCGATCCACACAAAGCACGAAGCTACTCGCCGCGCCCGCGGCCAATCGATAACAAGCGGCGTCTGGCGGGGGGGGGGCCGCAACGGATTCACAAGGGCCTAGATTGATATTCATCACATCGATTTCACCGCAAAGCTGGTTGACAAGGCCGATACTGTAGCAGATGTCAACCCGCTGATCAAATAGCAGGCGCGCAGTTGGCGCGTCCATTTTGGCAGCGATTTCCCGGGTAGCTGCCTGGTCACCTCGCCCCTCCCCGAATTCTCGCCCGAAAGCCGGGGTAAACTCCGCACAGGTCAGCGGCGAAAAGGGGACGTAAATCTGCTCGCTCTGCGATTTGCATTTTGTCCATTTGGGCTGTTATAGTGGAGGACTGTCTTCAATTATTGATAGGGTAAGCGACCAATGAGCGAACTCAATACCAACCAGATTTCCCAGACATCCACGAGCGGTCAGGGGGCCAATCTCGCTATGTCCGAGAACAGCCCCCAAGTCATCCGGCGGCGAGTTTTTAATCTGGCCGGGCCAGTGATCGGCGAAAACTTCCTTGAAACCATGTTGGGGATTGTCGACACATGGTTTGTCTCCTTTCTTGGTGCTGCTGCGTTGGCCGGTGTGGGTGCGGCCACTCAATTGATGTTCTTTGTGATCGCGGCGCTCAGTTCGGTCTCGGTCGGCAGTGCGGTCCTCGTTGCACAAGCGATTGGTGGACACCGCTTTGCCGAAGCCAGCCGCTTAGCCAAGCAGTCGGTGGTTTGGAGTGTGATCTTTTCGCTCCCCCTGGTGCTGATTGGCATCTTTGCCGCGCGACCATTGATCGGCATGTTTGGCATGGAGGCAGACGTCAACGAAATTGGGACGGCCTATCTGCAAGTGACCATGGGGACCGTCTTTGTGTTGGTGATTCGCTTTATCGTCAGCGGCGTCCTGCGCGGTGCCGGTGATTCGCGCACGCCCATGTTTGTGACCTTACTGGCCAATGCCCTCAATGTTGTCTTTACCTATGGACTGGTCTTTGGCGAATTAGGCTTCCCCGAACAAGGCGCGGTCGGCAGTGCCTGGGGCACCTTTTACGCCCGTGCAATTGGCCTGACAATCTTACTAATTGTGCTTTGGAAGGGCAGAAACGGGATCACGATCCGCGGGTGGGATGGGTGGACACCAGGGTGGGCAACGGCTCAGCGCATCCTGAAACTGGGGGTACCAGCCGCGGTCGAGCAGGTTTTGATCTCGTCGGCCTTTCTCACCCAGACCATCGTTGTCGCGCAATTGGGCACGTTGATGTTGGCTGCTCAGCGGGTTTCGATGAACGCTATGTCCCTCTCCTTTTTGCCCGGTTTTGGCTTTGCCATGGCCGCGACCACCCTGGTTGGGCAGAGCATTGGCGCACGTCGCCCCGAAGAGGGGGCGATGGCCGCCCGCATCGCCACCCAATGGGCAATGGCCTGGATGAGTGCGCTGGGCATCATTTTCCTGATCTTTGCGGAAGGGATTATGGGCTTCTTTAGCGATGACCCGACCGTGATTGCGCTTGGGGCCGGGGGTCTGCGGGTGATGGCTTTTGCCCAACCCTTTATGGCGATTGGGTTTGTCCAGTCCGGGGCGTTGCGCGGGGCGGGGAACACACAATATCCACTGCGCATCAATGCAGCGAGCATGTGGGCTGCCATCGGATTAGGTGCGCTCTTTGTCTTTAATATCAGCCAGAACCTGGGCACGGTGTGGGCAGCGTTTGTGATCACCTCACCAATTTCGGCCTGGTTGTTGTGGCGGAGTTTCCAGCAGAGCATCCAGCATTCAAAGCCGGTGCTCACCACGCCCGTGCTTGAACCGGCAGAAGGTAGCTAGCCGGGAAGCACGCTTCAACGACAACTCGCGGGCGCTGGCTGGAGGCGACTCCACTGCCCCATCCAGCGTTCGCCGTCAACCTCAATTGTTGCGCTCTCATTCATCCTCATCTCCCACGGTCAGGCGGTGCAAGGCCTGAATCAATAAGCGATGCTCGTTCTGGTGCATCCGATTGGTCAGCGTCTCCAGCGTGTCGTGGGGATAAACAGACACATCTTCGCTGGCGATCACCGGGCCGCTGTCCACCCCTTCATCGGGCACAAGATGCACCATCACCCCAGTCTTTTTGATTTCGCCCCGTTGGAACGCGGCAAAGGCATCTTCGATGGCCGTGGCCCCGGGGAATTGCCCTGGCAAGGCAGGGTGCAAATTGATGACACGGTACGGAAAGTGACGCAGAAACGCATCGCTGAAAATGTGCATCCACCCGGCCAGCACCACCCAATCCGGCTGATACTCGGCCAGCAACCGGGCGAGATCCGCGTCATAGTCGTGGCGCGTCTTACCGGCATCGCGATAGGGTTTGAGCGGATGATACAACGTGGGCACGCCCGCTTTTTCAGCCCGAGCGAGCCCCTGGGCTGCTTTGCGATTCGAAGCCACCACCACAATTTGGGCATCCAACAACTCACGCCGGGTGGCATCTAACAACGCTTGCAGGTTGCTACCGGCTCCAGAAATTAGGACAGCAAGACGAGTTGACATAGATTCTGTTTCTAGGAGGATTAGTCATCCGTTGCCGCTTGACGGACCAAGACCCGTACTTCGCGGAAACCCAGGGATGTGAGGAATTGTTCGTAATAGAGTTGCCCCGACTCGGCCGTTTGTTCCATGATGCCATTTTGCAGCGCGGCCTCGACCAGCAATTGGCGCCCTTGCGGCAGCATCTGCTCTTTGACCGCGCTGAGCGTATCCTGGCAGATAAACTCGGGACAGGTGTCGCTCTGCACCAGGATGCGGCTCCGCTCAAAATCCACATTGACATTTTCTTCAAAGATGACCGGTGGCGGTAAGGCCACCTGCACACGCTGACCATCCCTGCTCACCCAGACATCCTCGGGGCGCAACTGGCTGAGATCAAACCCAGCGGGCACGCGGCCTTTGAGCAGCACCACAAACGACTGGCGAATGGGCAGATAGTTGAGCCAACCTTCCGGTGTTTCCTGATAATCTAAATCCACCGTATTGAAGTGTTCGATAAAAACCTGCTTGTTGACCTGGCGAATCGACTCGACCACAGCATCGCCAGAGAGGGTCACGTTGGTATCGCGGCTCAGGAGGTCGCGCGCAGCGTCGCTCACCAGCCAGAGGCTGAGCACGATCACAATGCCGCCGATGCCCACGACGGCCACCATCAACCAGCCCAGAAAGCGCAACGTGGCCCCTACCCACGACTGTTTGGGCGGGGTCGGCAGAGGCTCACCAAGCGGTTGCCCCAGGTGGTTGGGCGGTTGCTGCAACGTGCGGCGCGCCATATCGTAAGCTGTTTGGCCCATCTTGCTCAATCCTCATTGGCCCACTCGGTGACGAAACTCATTTCCACCGACGTGAACCCCACTGTCCGCAAAAACTCGCTCAACTTCAAACGCGCCACATCTTCCGCCAATTGCATCATGCTGGCGTTTGCGGCTGCCTCTTCATACAATTGCTGGCGCGCCTGCTCCAGCGCTTCGGTCTCCAGGCCTGCATATTGCGACAAGAACAAAATCTGCTCGCGATCATAAATCTGCGAGCGCTGTGGCAACAACTCCACACTGGTGACTTCTGGCTTCGGCACAACAAACTCGATATGCCGGTCTTCGATCCGCACCTCGCGCACCTGGCTGAGATCGATGCCGATCTGGATTTTGCCGACGGCCTCCACGAGTATGCGGTCGGTCACCATTTCGCCCAGCCAGATGACAGTGGCTTTGCGCTGTGCTTCGACCACGCTGCTGGCGGTAAATTCTATGGTGGTGAGATAATTTAGTTCTCGCCAATTCGGTGCGGGTAAGGGCGCTGGCGTGGCAAAGACGGGCGGCGCGTGCTCGACAACCGGTGGCACATACGCCGCGGGTAAGGTTGGCCAGGCTTCTGGCGTCGCTTCGTTTATGGGGGATTGCCAGGCGTCCAGCAACGGCTGGATGACCAGTGGCGTCAACCCAATGACCAGGACGCAAGCAAGCCCAATAATAACTGGCCAGTGCCACCACGAAGAGCGCGGGGATGACACAGGCATAGGAAACTCAATTTTACGCATACCACAATCTCTTGCGCGCCCGTCAAGCGCAACCCATATCACGCAGCCTACAAGCCTATTTCGGGAAATCCAGGCAGTGGATTAGCGGAGGCGGACGCTCGCCGCACCCTCACCGCGCTCGATCAGTTGGCCGATCACCACCGCGCCGGGCAGCAATTGGCAGATGGCCTCGCTACGCTTGCTCGGGGCCACGATCACCAACCCAATGCCCATGTTAAAGGTACGTAAGGCGTCGTGTAAATCCATAGCAGCCCACGCTACCAAACGTTGAAAAAGCGGTGGAATGTTCCAGGCAGTCGTCTCAATCTGCGCGGCCAGGTGAGGAGGTAAAATCCGAGGCACATTTTCGATCAACCCGCCACCAGTGATGTGGGCCAGGCCAAACAAGGGGATGCCCGCGGCCTGGAGTTGATCAACTTCCTTGACATAACACCGATGAGGCTCCAACAGCGCATCGGCCAGCGTCACCCCGCTGTCATCAAATGGCTCGTGCAAGGGGCGATCGGCAATCAACTGCCGGATCAACGAATAGCCATTGGTGTGGGGGCCGCTGCTCGGCAAGCCGATGAGGACATTGCCGGCCTGCATCTCCGCGGGACGCGGCAACAGGGCTGCCCGATCCACCAGCCCGACGACGGTACCGGCCAGATCAAACGCGCCAGGGGCATAGACACCAGGCATCTCAGCAGTTTCGCCCCCGAGCAAGGCGCAGCCAATGGCCTGGCAGGCTTCAGCCACACCAGTCACGACTTGCGCCACCTCTCCGGGGACCAGCTTGCTGGTGGCAATGTAGTCCAAAAAAAAGAGCGGACGAGCATTCTGCACCAAAATATCGTTGACACAATGGTGGACAATGTCGTAGCCAATCCCTCGCCAGCGCCCCAATTGCGCGGCCAACTTCACTTTGGTGCCCACACCATCGGTCGAAGCGACCAACACGGGTTGGGCGGGCAGATCATGCAGGGCAAAAAGCCCCCCAAAGCTGCCCACATCGGCCAGGACAGCGGGGGTAAAGGTAGCACGCACCGCGGCCTTCATCAAGTCAACGGCTTGATTGCCCGCGTCAATATCAACCCCGGCATTGCGATACGGATCTGTGGTCGTCATGCGTTCAAGTATACGTCGGGGACAACCCACTCGTCAATTTAGCGGGCCACTCCCGGTGTAAACCCCAGCAAACCCCGCACTTCAACACCTCACTTCAGCACCATAGGCACATAAACGCGGGGCGTCAATGGTTGTGCCGGGGGTGGCGCAAAGACCGTGAGCTCGTAGCCAATCGATTGCGACTCACCGTCTACAGTGACGTTGGACAGGTTGATAGCCAGACCGCTATCGCCCGACACCGCGGCCAGATTCGCAGCCATCGCGCCGAAGTCCGGCTCCCAGGTGATCGTCGGCTCGCCATAGCCACTGTCATCGGCAATGGCCGTCAGTGGCAGCGGCTGCCCATTCATGGTCATGGTGACGGTGGCGTTGGCAAAATCGGCATCGGCCAGCGAAATTGACCAGCGCTGGAAGATCAGCTCTTCGGGCACATACCCCGGCGGCGGCCAGGCGACATACCCATCCCGGGTCGGTGGGCGGGGATCAAAATTGTGCTCGGGGTCGATCACCCAGAGCACATTGGCCGCCGGGTACCCATCCACCGCGGGAATATCACCGATCCCCATGCTGCGGGTTTGGGGATAGAGCAACCAGCGACGATGGGGCACCACCTGGTTGACGCCACCACCGGGGTCTTGCATATACCCGTCGATGGCCTGCGGTGAAACAACATGCAAATAGAGATTGGAACTTCCCGCGGCATCCGCACCAGCTGCGCTATAACAAGCCCATCCCGTCGGCGGGCTATGATCCAACGCACTGTTGACGCTCATCATCAGCGCGGCGGCCTGGGCCTTCTGGTTGTATTCCTCCGCAAAGACAATATCCGCGGGCACACCAGCCATGGCACGGAAATAATTGATCCGCCGCAACACAGCGCGCCGAAAGGATTCGTTGGTCGCGCCGGGGTTGCACTCGGCATGACTGCCGCTCCATTCGAGTTCGACGCCAGGGGGCAAGCGATAATAGAGATTGTAGAACGCAATTGCGGCTTCACGATCGGTCGGGTCGATCTGCAAGCCCGCGCGGGCTTGAGCCGGTGCAGCTTGTGTGCTGGCCGCCTCGCCCACTGAGGCCGGGGCAGGACTCAGCTCGGGAGATTGGGCGAAGCTGATCGCTGACTCGAATTGCGTCTCAACCGAGAACAGGGTAACAAAGACAAGGGCAAAACGCCCCCAAAGTGCGATCTGTGCTTTTACGGTGTTCTTCATAACCAGCCAACCTTTCTGGAAAGACCCTGTGCCAACCAATATCCAGCCTCTAGCCTGAGTACGCTCTGCTGCACGGGCCAGAGAGAAGGGTTGCGATGAAGATGCTGATGAATGGGAAAGGCACGGCGGCATTGCGCGGAAGACGCGGGCTGTGGCGATGACAGCGCCGAATTTGGGCGGACAGCGGAGGTAAGCACATTCATTCTGGGGCGATCATAGCAGAACACGAGAGGCGTCACTGGACGCCTCCCCTTACCCTACGCTACAATCCCATGATTCAAAACATCTTGTTCAAAACGTTCTGTTTACGTCGGCTATACGATAAGACGTCTGGATATCGACGTAAACTTGACTCTCACCACTCGACAGCTACAATCCACTGCATGAGCACCGAGCATTCTGAAATCCAGCCCGCTGGTTCCGGGCTAGCGCGCAACGCAAGCTGGCTGGCCCTGGGCAACATCGCCAGCCGGGGCTTTGGCCTGCTACGCGAAAATGTCATTGCCGACCATTTCGGGGCTGGTGGCGAGGTCAGCGCCTTCCGCATTGCCTTGCAGATCCCGACGCTGCTCTACGATTTTCTGGTCGGCGGCATGTTAAGCGCAGCCTTGATCCCTGTCCTCAGCGAGACAGCCCAGCGCGGTCGCCGCGATTATGTGCAACTTGTGCATAGTCTGGTGGCCATCTTTACCGTCGGGCTCACACTCCTGGTGCTCCTCCTGGTGTGGGCAGCGCCCTTCTTCGCCAGGGTGATGGCCGTTGGCTTCTTGACCCAGCATCCCGAATTATTCACACTCACCATCGGGCTCATTCGCCAGACCGCGCCGTTGATCTGGCTGCTCGGCCTGACCGGATTATTGACCGCGGTGCTGTACACGCAGCACCAGTTCAGCCTGCCCGCCCTGGCAACGGCCATCTACAACCTGGGCATTGTGATTGCTGCGCCCCTGCTAGCGCCTCGGGTTGGCATCAGCGCGCTGGCCGTGGGGCTGCTGGCGGGGGCCGGCGCGCAGATCGGGCTGCTGATCTGGGGGGTGGCCCGCAGTGGGGTTGCGGAGCGTCTCCAGGTGAATTGGCGCCACCCCGCGCTGGGCAAGATCCTGCGGCTCTATGCACCAATTGCCGCGGGCATGGTGGTATCACTCTTCCAAGTGGGGTTGGATCGGCGCCTAGCGACCACCACCAACGAGCGGAGCATCGCCTGGATGAGCAACGCCACCACCTTGCAGCAACTCCCGTTGGGGTTGATTAGTGTGGCAATTGCCATCGCGGCCCTGCCGCGCCTCAGCCAGTTATATCTTGCGCAGGATGAGCTGGGCTATCGGCAAACCTTGAGCCGCGGCTTGCATCTTGTGCTGATCCTGCTAGTCCCTGCCGCGGTGGGGCTGTGGTTATTGGGCACACCCATCACCCGGTTGATCTTTGAACATGGGCGCTTCACCTCAGCCGACACCACAGCGGTCGTGCAAGCGCTCAACATCTATCTGATCGGGATGCTCTTCGCGGCCATCGATTTTCCGCTCAATTATGCTTTTTATGCGCGCAACAACACACTGTGGCCGGCCCTGGTCGGGGTGCTGAGCGTCGGTGTCTATGTGATCGTGGCGTTTGCATTGCTGGAGTGGCTGGGCTATTTGGGGTTGGTTTGGGCGGACACGGCCAAACAAGCCAGTCACGCGCTGGTGATGATTGGCCTGTTGATGAGCCAGATTGGTCGCAGAGGGCTTGTGCAATGGCGCACACTGGCCGCGTTGGGGGTGGCCAGTGGGGTGATGTCGCTGACGATCAGGCTGGTGGCGAACAATCTCATGCCCTGGTTGCCAGGCGGCTGGCTGGGCGATCTGCTCATGCTCGGGGTGGCCGGGGGCAGTGGCGCGCTGCTCTATCTGGCTACGCTCTATGGCCTGGGCGTGCGCGAAATCCAGCAAATTGGGGCAACCATCGGGCGACGTTTGTTGAATCGGACAAAAAGTTTCTGATCCGCCAGCGATGGCGTATAATCAGCAAAGTGATCGGTAGCCAAACGAATTCGTGGGTCTGCCGCTGCGGTTTGCCCACGGTCAAATAGATTCAAGCCAAAGGAATTCAGATGTCAACAGGACGCCGCCGCGGTCGTACTCGCCGCAACACGAGTGCATCCCGACCACGCAGCTACAGCGAGTTGTATAGAGGCGTAGCAACAACGCAGGCCGTAACTGCCGCCGCCACACCAGATGCCTCGCCCCGTTCGGGCGAAGCAAGCGACTGGACAGCCGAGTATGCCTATGTGGCCGGGGATCTGCGCTTTTTGCTCGTGGTCAGTCTCAGCTTGTTTGCCCTGATCGTTCTGGCTGGCTTTGTGCTCTAATAGTGCCCCTCAGCGGGCGGTTGCCAGCGAGCGATCCGCGGCCTGATGGTGAATCGGCAGCAAGATCGACCAGGCCGCAGCGTGCACAAACCAGCAGAGCCAGAAGTTCTGCGAGTAGAAAAAGAGGATCGTGGTCGCGAGCAAGACCACCAGTTTTAGCCAGCGCCGCTGATTCCCCCAAGGGGAAAAAAGCAATTCGGAGCCCGCCAGCAAGGCGGCAAACCAGACGGCCAAATAGCCGGGCGTAGCCGGGGGCGTTGGAAATCGCAGGAAAAGCTCCCACAGACTGCCCCGCAAAAAGGCCCAGTGGAATTCCTCCGCCCCGCTGATCAACCATTCGCGGGCATAGTGTTTCCAGCCACTCCGCTGGAGAGTAGCGGACGAGAGCCGGTCAGTGGGCGCGAACGAGAAGGTGGTCACACCCCGCACCACGAGAAGGGTAGCTAGCACGGTGAACGCGATCCCAGCCCCGAGGCTGAGACTCGGCAGCCAATCGATGGTGTGCAAGCCCAGCAGGCGTGGCGACAGACCACCGCTGATCAGCCCCAGATAGGGAATCAGCAACCAGCGGATGAGCAAAGCCAGGTCACGCGTCGGTTGACGCAGCCACGGGCGAACGAGTAACAAGCCCACAAGGCTGAGCAAGCTGAGTATGAGCCACAGACCGGGAGCGGTCGGCTGTAATTGTCCCCAAAACCATTCGACCATGGGCATCTCGTTGAGCAGGATTCCCCAATCATGCTGCTTGCTCTACTGAAGGCGATGCTGGCCATCGGCAATCCCCAAGCAGCGCAGCCATTGTAATCGAAGCTCAGCAATGTGACAATGAGCCCACCCCGTGCGATTTGCCACGCTTCTATGGCAAGTTTACGCAGACCTATAGGCAAATCAGGTAGATGCAGCCGTTGCGTCAGTCGCAAATTTTATGAGAACTCGAACACTTTTACTGCTGATCATTGTTCTGGTCCTGCTCTGGCGGTTCAAACCCACCAAAGCCTGGGGCGAACTCAAACGCATGTGGGCTCAGCGCGAGTTGCTGCTGGGAACGCTCGTCGTGATCATCGCGATCTACATGGCGTATGGGTTTTATCAGCTCTACCAGCGAGGCGGGCTGGATCCGTAATCAGCGGCAATTTGGGGACAGGATTCGGGGGCAACAAAGCCTGTCCCACCATGAATTGCCGAAACAATCATTTTTCACGACTTGCACGAATCCCCATGAAACACTCAGGCGGACTCAGGCCACGAATTGATACCCAACCCCGTGCACAGTCTTGAGGTGGCGCGGGCGACTGGATTCCTGCTCAATCTTGCGCCGCAGCCGCCGAACCATCACCCGGACAAAATCATCCTCTTCGACTGAATCGTAGCCCCAAACTGCCGAGATCAACTCGGCTTTTTCGATCACCCGGGCTGAGTGCTGCGCCAAGTAGCTCAAAAACCGATATTCGATCGGGGTCAGGCTCACAGGATTGTCGCGGATGGTCACTTCTTTGCGGTCAAAGTTGATAGTGATATCCCCAATCGTCACCTGATGATCGACGGGTGGCGGCGTATAGTGGTATGTCCGCCGCAAGAGAGAGACGATCCGGGCGGAAAGTTCGGACATGATAAACGGCTTGACCATATAATTGTCGCCGCCGAGCTCAATGCCCTTGTGCAAATCATCACTACGCGAACGGGCCGTGATAAACATAATCGGCACATGGGTCTGTTTGCGCAATTCAGCACAGGTATCAAACCCATCCATAATCGGCATATTGATGTCGAGCAAAATCAGATCAAATTTTTCTTCGTTAAAAAACTGAATGGCTTCTCGGCCATTACTGGCGGTCTTCACCTCATACCCTTGGCGTTTCAGGGATAAGGTCAGCAGCCTGCGCATGGCTTCTTCATCTTCAACAATTAACAATCGATTGGGCAAATCTGCCTGACGAGTAACCGGTAAACGCGCGGCGTGCATATGCTCAGCGCCTTGCCCACGAGGTGCAAACGAATTGAATGGGGGAAGATTCGGAGTTCTTTGGATGTTGGAATGATTCATTATACTTATACGCTCGCTTGGCTGCGTGCTCGCCGCCAGCCCTCACACTGCCACAAACTGATCCATTTTGAAGCTACCCGTAAACTGGTTGCGCCGCTCGAAACTGGGTGTACCAGCACAGAGTGCGCGCAATTCACAGATAAACGCTTGGCTATCACTGCCATCTTAGCCAAGCGCCGGAGTCCTGTCAATCGCACAGAGTTTACAATTGGTTGACTGTTCCAGCGCAACCGGCCAAGGAAGATCACCCCGCAAAGCAGAATGTGATAAACTGGCAGGCTAAAGTCAGAAGTCCAGGCAATCAATTTGAGGTGACAATACCAGTATGCAAACCACACTCGATATTCCTACTCGTGATGAAATCCAGGCGGTGCGGGCAGCTTTGGGCGAACAAGTGCTAGAGACGCCCTGCTGGCAGGCACGGACGCTGGAAAATGTACTTGGTGGGGCGACCGAAATTTTCTTAAAATTGGAATTGTTTCAATATACAGGAAGTTTTAAGTTTCGCGGCGCGCTGACCAATCTATTGCGGCTGGATGCGGCCAGCCTTGCCCGTGGGGTGACTGCTGTCAGCGCGGGCAACCATGCGATTGCAATTGCCTATGCAGCCCAGCAGATCGGTACGAGCGCCAAAGTGGTTATGCCCCGCACAGCCAATCGCCTGCGGGTAACCAAATGTCAACAATATGGAGCAGAGGTGGTCTTAGTTGATGATGTTCAGGCTGCTTTTCAGAAAGTTGAACAGATCCAACAAGCGGAAGGCCGGATTTTGATCCATCCATTCGAGGGCCGCAATACCATTTTGGGCACCGCAACCATTGGGCTCGAATTTGCCAGCCAGGTCGCCGATTTGGACGCGGTGATCATTCCGATTGGTGGTGGCGGCCTGTGTGCAGGCATGGCAACCGCGATCAAACAGATTCAGCCGACTTGCGCAATCTATGGGGTCGAGCCAACCGGCGCCGATGCCATGTACCGGAGTTTTGCCGCAGGCTCCCCCCAGCGGATCGAGCGGGTGAACACCATTGCCGACAGTTTGGGCGCCCCGATGACCTTACCCTACAGTTTTGGCCTATGTCAGCGCTTTGTTGATGAGATTGTTTTGGTCGATGATGATGCGCTGCGCCGAGCCATGGCCTTGCTCTTCCACGAAATGAAATTAGCGGTCGAACCAGCCGGGGCAGCCGCAACCGCAGCGCTCGCCGGCCCATTACGCGAGCGGCTCCAAGGCAAGCGCGTCGGCCTGATTGTCTGTGGCGCGAATTTGGATAGCAAGACTTTTGCCGAGCAAATTGCAGAATATGTGTAAGGGAGTGAGTGAGGAGGGAGAAGAGCCGCTGATCGGATTTGAACCGATGACCTGTGCTTTACGAGAGCACCGCTCTGCCAACTGAGCTACAGCGGCTAATTTGGGTACAACCTGCGCAGCACTGCGTGCAAATTGGTTTGCGAGCAAGGCTGGCGTAAATTCGGGTGGAGCAAAACAGAGTATACCAAAAGCACCCCGAAGAATCAAGTTTGCCACAGGCCCAGATCAGAACCGGGAACCGGCGTCATCCCCCAAATTGGCTGAGGGCCAACCGCAACCGTTCTTCCACTGTGGTCGCATCTTTGGGTAACTTCTGGACGGCACGCTGCGCTTCCACCACACTATAGCCCAGCGCGGTGAGCGCATCGATCACTTCGCTATCAACATCGGTGACCGCGGCCAGTTGGGCAAGACCGCCGCCTACCGGTTGGACCTTATCTTTCAATTCGAGCACGATCTTTTGGGCGGTGCGTTTGCCGATCCCCGGCACACGGGCCACGATAGCGGGCTCGTCGTTGGCCAGCGCCAGCCGCAGCGCGTCCGGGGTCAGGGTGCTGAGCGTCGACAAAGCCACCCGCGGCCCGACCCCGCTCACACCGAGTAACAACTCGAACATGGCCAGCTCGTCCTCGCTGGCAAACCCGTAGAGCGCCAACGCATCTTCCCGTACGAGCAAATAGCTGTGCAGGACGATAGCATCCCCGGTCTGGGCCTGGGCTGCCGTTGGGTCGGGGACAAAGACACGCAACCCAAGCCCGCCACCGGCATTGCCAATGTCGATCACGATCGAATCTTTGCCTGTGGCTAAAACCACCCCCCGCACGAGTCGGATCATCGGCGCGCTTACTCACTTTCCTGCTTGGTTCGGTAGCGCCTACGCAGGCCCTGATAAAAGATGTGCCGGATATTCGCCAGCCCTGCGCAGGGTATCATGTGTCGGACCACCAGTTACAGCGTCTCCATAAAATACACCAGGGGCCAGCAAATGACAAACAATGTGTGTGCCATTTTGCGACCCCTGGTGCCGAACAAAATATAAATTTAAATTATAGGCTTTAAAATAGAGAATTACGGATTACAGTGGTTTACTTATAGGTTTAAGTATACAGAATTAACCTTTAGGAAAGTACCAGCTTACGGTCTTTTTTGCGGGGGATATGTTGTCCACCCTGGGTACTGAACTTATAACCGGTACCGCGCACAGTCAACAGATAGAGCGGTGCCGAGGGATCATCTTCAATCTTTTCGCGCAGGCGCCGAATGGCGACCTCCACCAGGTTGGTGTCCCCCACCAGGTCGTAGCCCCACACCGATTGAAAGAGTTCATTCTTGCTGATCGGCTTGTCGGGTGCCTTCATCAGATAGCGCAATAACTGGAACTCAATTGGGGTCAGGTGGACAAGATCGCCCCGGACTCGGACCTCATGGGCTTCGTTATCTAATAAAATATCGTTAAAGGCGAGGATATTAAAATCAGGTTGCGCTTTCAGCCAGGCGACCCGCCGCAGAATGGCTTGAATGCGGACTTCGACCTCGCGAAACTGAAAGGGCTTTGAAATATAATCATCTGCACCGAGGCTAAAGCCATACACCACATCATCGGGACGGTTGAGCGCCGAGAGCATGATGATCGGTACGTCGCTCCGTTTACGCAATTCGGCACAGAGGGTATAGCCATCCATATCCGGCATTAATATATCTAATAACACCAAATCTATGGGCGATTGCTCAAAGAGTTCCATCGCCTCTTTGCCATTGCTGGCGGTATAGACGGTATAGCCTGCTTTTTGGAGAGAGATCCGTAAGAGATTGCGCAAGGGCTCTTCGTCATCGACGATCAACAGATGCGTCTCTTTGGGGGACTTAGCTTTGTGGTCGGCACGCGGCGGCATAGGATGGGCCACTCCGTTATTTCGATGAGCAATATATTGGCTAAATAGCGTTTGATTGTGCATTCCTATATCCATCCTCGACCTAGATCCGTATTATCGCAGCATCACTTTGCTATAAGTTTTACGTTGAGTTGCTGTCGTCAAGTACAACAGCAGGGGAGCCTGGCGATAAGTTAGCACATGTGAACGCTTCGTGCTTCCGCTATGATGGTTGAATGGCAGTCTGGTTTGCTGCGATATTTTCTTACTCTCTAGGTTGCTAATATATATATCGTAGTTGTGTAGCGAATCCTTCGCGGGACTGTGTAAATATTTCAAAAAGCTGACAATTGCCGCGGGCATACCCTTACGAAACACAGACGCGCCGCCAGATCTCGCCCAGAACACGCGGGCAAACGCTCCGCAGCCACACAGGAAGGCCACGGTGGCTGGATCAGCCGCCCGCCATCTACGGTGTGCAGGGTGGGTTTGTTTGGTCGATCAGTGAAGTAACTGGTAGAGGGAAGATTGCAAATGGCAGAGGGCGACCGCCACCCCATCGGCGGCGTCGTCGGGTTGAGGGAGTTCGGGTAATTGCAGAATTCGCTGCACCATCTCTTGCATCTGCCGTTTTTCGGCATTGCCATAGCCCGAGATGGCTTGCTTCACTTCGGCGGGCGTATATTCGGCAATTGGCAACTGGCGCTGTGCACCGGCCAATAATAATACCCCGCGCGCCTGACCCACGGTGATGGCCGTGGTGACATTGCGCCCAAAAAACAGTTTCTCGATGGCAATCTGGTCGGGCTGAAATTCGTCGAGCAGCGCTTGAAAGTCGTCGTAGAGTTCTTTTAAGCGTTCCGGCATGGGTTGGTGAGCAAGCGTGCGGATCACCCCGCACGCCAGCAGTTCGAAGGCACCCTGGTTCGTCTGCCCCACCACACCATACCCTGTGATCGCCGTACCTGGATCGACGCCGATGACGATCCGTTCAAAATAAGAGGAAGCTGAAGCGGCCATAGTCATTTGTACTGATCTCAAAATCTTTGGGTCCGGCCAGATGTTCACAAGGCATCTATGAGCCCCGACCAATCTTGAGCTAGCTTCTACGCAAACTGCGCCACCAGTTCCTCGCTCATCTCCATATTATGGGAAACTTGCGTGGTGTCATCTAATTCGTCCAGCGCCTCAACCAGATTAAGCACAGCGGTTGCGGCTGCCACATCCAGCTCGAGCGGCGTATTGGGATTCATCACCAACGAGCTCTCGTCCGGTGTATACCCTTCATCGCTCAAGGCCTGGCTGACCGCGGCAAAATTGTTGCGGTCGGTGTAGACTTCGACTGCATCGTCGCTGATCACCACATCTTCGGCACCGGCTTCCAACGCGACCATAAAGAGCGCATCGGGGTCCAGGTCGCGCGCTTCATCGTCTTCGAAGCGGTTAAAGCGCAGATAGCCTTGCTGGGTAAATTGCCAGACGACCGAACCCGGTTCCCCCAGGCTCCCATTGCCGCGACTAAAGACGCGGCGCAGCTCGGCAACCGTGCGAGTCCGATTGTCGGTAATGCACTCGACCAGCATGGCTACCCCATGTGGCCCATACCCTTCGTACATAATTTCTTCAAAAACCGCCCCATCTTTTTCGAGGCCGGCCCCGCGGCGAATAGCCCGTTCGATATTATCTTTCGGCATATTGACCGCTTTGGCTTTATCGACCGCCAGGCGTAAGGCAAAGTTCATCTCAGGGTCGGCACCATTGCGCGCGGCAACTTGGATCTCGCGGGCAACTTTGGTGAAAATTTTGCCGCGCGCGGCATCTGCCGCCCCTTTTTTGCGTTTAATTGTAGCCCATTTTGAATGTCCCGACATGGTCACTCCTTTTTTAGATTGATCGATGATAAGCGGCGGGCGCCATTGCGCTCACTTATCATCGACCCTTCACGTGCTGACTGTGTTATTTTATTATAGCCGTTTCGGCATTGTTCGCAATTTTTTCTGGCAAAAGCTCAGGCTTGGCCCCCTCGCCGCGCTGAGTAGCCTGCCGGATCGCCGCTTGAATAAAGCCAACAAAGAGCGGATGCGGCCGATTCGGTCGGCTCTTAAATTCGGGGTGGAACTGGCTGCCCAGCATAAAGGGATGGTCGCTCAATTCCGCGATCTCAACCAAACGCCCATCGGGGGAAAGACCACTAAAGCACACACCATTTGCTTCCATCAACGACCGGTAATGGTTGTTAAACTCGAAACGATGGCGATGACGCTCGTGGATCAAGGCGTCGAATCCAGCCGCGGCGTAGGCCTGGGCGGCCTTGCTGCCCGGCACCAATTGGCAAGGGTAAATCCCGAGGCGCATCGTGCCCCCCAGGTCGGCAATCTCCCGCTGATCGGGCATCAGATCGATGATCGGGTGTTTGGTATGCAGGTCAAACTCGGTGCTGTTGGGCTCATCACTTTGCAAAAGGGTGCGCGCCAACTCGATGCACAAAACCTGGAGGCCCAAACAGAGCCCCAGATAGGGAATCTGCTGTTCCCGGGCATAGCGAGCCGCGACAATTTTGCCCTCAATGCCCCGATACCCAAAGCCGCCGGGCACCACAATCCCATCTACCCCGGCCAGCGGAGTCGGATCATCATTTTTCTCCAATTCCTCCGAGTTGACCCATTGAATGTGCACATCGTAACCATTGGCCCAGGCCGCGTGCAGCAGTGATTCCTTGACGCTGAAGTAGGCATCTTCCAGCTCGACATACTTTCCGACCAGGCCAATGCGCACCACAGGTTTTTCGCGCCGCACCCCTTCCACAAGTTCAACCCAATCGGCCAGGCCAGTAGCTGCATCGATCGTGCTGGGCAGATCCAATTGGCTGACCAGCCAACTGCCCAGGCCAGCAGATTCCAGATCCAGCGGGACCGCGTAAATGGTGTCTGTTGTCACCAATGGGATCACCGCGGCCTCTTCCACGTCGCAGAACAGGGCGGTCTTGGCGAGCAGATCCTGGTCAATGGCATGGTCACTGCGCAGGATGATCGCGTCGGGGTGAATGCCGATGCTGCGCAGTTCGCGCACACTGTGTTGTGTCGGTTTGGTTTTCAGCTCCTTGCTTGCCGCCAGGTAAGGCAACCAGGTGACATGAATATAGAGCGTATGGCCGCGGGCCAGGTCATTGCGCATCTGACGGATGGCTTCCAGAAAGGGTAAACTTTCAATATCACCCACGGTGCCCCCAATTTCGACGATCACCACATCGGCCTGGGATTCGCGCGCGGCCAGCGCGATCCGATGTTTGATCTCATTCGTGACATGCGGAATGACTTGGATCGTGCCCCCCAAGTAGTCGCCGCGCCGTTCCTGGCTGATCACATCATTATAAATTTGGCCGCTGGTCACATTGCAGACACGGCTGAGGTTGATATCGGTAAACCGTTCATAATGGCCCAGATCCAAGTCGGTTTCAGCGCCATCTTCGGTGACGAACACCTCACCATGTTGATAGGGGGACATCGTCCCCGGATCCACATTCAGGTAGGGATCAAGTTTGACGGTGGCGACGCTGAGCCCGCGCGCCTTCAGAATCCGCCCGATCGAGGCGACCGCCACTCCTTTGCCCAATCCAGAGAGGACGCCACCAGTCACAAAAATATATTTGCTCATAGCTTCCTCGTTTTCCTGCTCAGGTTGTCCCATCATAGACTCCTTTTTACCTGCGGCGGGCGAAGAGCAACAATCGGCCTGATTGCTCGTTGCTTCCCGACCACAGCCACACTGTAGTATAGCATGTTTCCATAGATCTGGGGCCTATGCCATCCAGATCCCTTGCGCCGACCAACCATAGGGCCGACCAACGATGTTGCAAAACCACAATCAAGCGCGCCCGCAGGATCTTCGCCTACGGGCGCGCTTCGGTGAACTGTTCTCCGGGCCACAATGTCAGTTACAGGAATAAGCGTACAGAGTGCCGCTATTCCATCCTTACCATGATATCACGGCAAGGACCAAATGAGTTTCAAAGCAGATTTGTATACAGACCTCAATTGAACCGCAAAGCCCACAAGAATGCAAAGTAACGGTTGACAACAATCTCAAAATCTCGGTGCCCCACTGGCAGGGCTAACTTTGGACAAAGGAAACGCCCCCTGCCGTGCTTGGAACGGACAGGGGGCGCCTGTATTTGTCAATTCGATTGTTGGCAAGACAACCAGCCAACCCTATCATAAAAACGTACTTACCTCCACCACCTGCGCCAGGGCCACACTATCTGCTTAACCCGCCTGGGTAGATGCAGCCTGACTTCCTGCATCACCCGCCTGGTAAGCCGGGCCGCCAGATTAGCAGGCATCGGCTGCAGGGGTAAATAATGTTGAAACAGCAACGTCAATTCGTGATCCATTGGCGGTTCGGATAGATTATACCTCATCTAACTCTGATCCATCTAATAGACGTCTTAGTTCCTGCCGGGCCCGACTGAGAAGGGATTCGGTGCTTTTATAGGACTGCCCCAAAGCCTCGGCAATTTCATCTACCCCTAACCCGACATGATAGCGCATTAATAAAACCTGAAGGTGGGCCGGGCGCAATCGTTGCAACAGCTCTCGAAACTCCAGGCCGTCGCTATTAATCCCCGCGCCCATAAATGTCTCCGGCAACTCAGTGGTTTTCGGATTGCGGCGCCAATAATCCACAACTTTACGGTTTGCTAATGAGATTAAAAACGTTATCAAGGTCACATTCCCATCAAAATTCGGAATTGCTCGCACAGCAGCTAACATCGTTTCGCTGAGGACATCCTCGACATCTTCAGGGCCCGGCAGACGAGTGCGCAAGTAGTTGTAGATACGCGCGCCATACTCTTCGGTCACTATTTGCCAGGCCTGAGGATGACCATTTTTCAATTGTCGGAGGAGCTCCTGTTCAGAGCGATTCTTGGCATCGGATGATTCCAAGATAGCCTCCTACTCGTATTAATCGTGAAAATGAGGATAATCCTTCGTGCAGGCGGCAATCTCTATTGGTAAAATGCCGACCATCGCCTACAATCCAATGCATAAGCATACTATTCTAGCAGCGTTCTATGCGTTTGTCTATTTGTTTGCAACAAGCTTTGTATCAGCCCGCGGCAGCCTAAGAGCCTCTCACCTAGGCGGCACCAGGCCCCTCGGCAAGGGTACAATATCGACAGGCTCTGACTCACGGATTTGTTACGCTGATTTCTGTAAAATCGAAAACATCACCTTACGATTTTACCATAAGCGCTAATCTTTAACCATTCGTTCAGGCTACAGTATTCAATTCGCATGACAGAGCAATTCAAATCATTTCATCCCACCCGGCCTGCCTGGGTAGAGATTGATGGAGCAGCCCTGACCAATAATGTTACACAAATTCGCCATCTGATTGGGCAACGGCAGTTGATGGCGGTCGTCAAAGCCAATGCGTATGGTCACGGCGCCACGCTGATCGCCCAGCATCTGCTCCAGGCCGGGGTTGACCGGCTCGCGGTGGCTTCGCTGGGAGAAGCCCTGGAATTGCGTCACCAGGGCATCACCGCGCCCATCCTGGTATTGGGCTATACACCGGCCTGGCTGGCCCCTGAGGCCGTGGCTCATCGCATCACAACGACGGTTTTTGAAGCTGATACCATCCACGCGCTGGCAACTGCCGCCCAAGCTGCCCACACACAGGCAGTTGTCCACCTGAAGATCAATAGCGGCATGAACCGCCTCGGGGTGTTGCCAGCCGCTGCACCGCGCCTGCTGGCCGACCTGCGCGAGCAGCCCGCCTTGGCGGTTGAAGGCATCTTCACCCATTTTGCCACTGCGGATCTGGCCGACAAACAATTTGCCTATCTCCAGTTGCAGCGTTTTGTAACCCTGTTGGATCACCTCACCGCGGCTGGATTGCGCCCGCCGCTTGCCCATGCAGCCAATTCTGCCGCCATTTTAACCATGCCCGACAGCTATCTGGACATGGTACGCTGCGGGATTGCCCTGTACGGCCTCCATCCCGATCCGGATGCCACACGCGTGCCACCATCATTCCACCCTGTGCTGCGCTGGAAAGCTCAGGTTGCGCAAGTTTTGCAACTGGAGCCCGGAGAAAGCGTTGGCTACGGTCAAGAGTTTATAGCCCGCCACCCTGTGACAATTGCGGTGCTCCCCATTGGCTATGCCGATGGCTTCCCGCGCCGCCCCAGCCACTGGGGCCACGTCCTGATTCATGGTCAGCCAGCGCCATTGATTGGCCGGGTCTGCATGGATCAAGCGATGGTGGACGTTACCCAGATCCACGCTCGCCGCACGGTTCGCCAGGGCGACGAGGTTGTGCTGATTGGTCGGCAAGGTGAAGCAATGTTGGATGTCGATAGCATTGCCACTCGCTTGCAGACCAATAATTATGACGTGGTCAGCCGGATCATGGCCCGAGTCCCACGCCTCTATCTTCCCCCCACGCCAGCAGCACCCGCACCATGAGCGGTGTCCGCACCTCACCGCCCACGCGGCATCGAACAGCGCGCGAGGTGATTAAATTGAGCAGGTTACTTACTGACGCACCAAGGGCAAATGCAGGCTGTAACTTGGATTAAAGACTGGATTGCTCTGGCTGCTCACCGGGCGGTTATTGGTGTTCCACGACAGGGTTGCGCCCGCGTTGGCGATCACAACGCCATCCGCAGGCGGCAGCGGAGTTGTCGTGCCGATCTGCGTAAAGACCACCCCTTGCCCCTTAGCTGTCGGCCCTTCGTCGGACGTGGCATAAAAATCATGGAGTACCAACGAGCGTTCGGCTTGCACCACAAATTGCCGCGCGAGTACTTCATCCCCCTGGAGGGTAGGCAGCCGCCAGGCCACCGTATCCCCCTGCGGCGAGACTTCATCAGCACCACGTAGATAGACGGCTCCTGCTGGCACTGAGACCACCATGGCAATCTCATTGACTGGGAAAGCCGTGTTATTGGTAATGGTGAGCGTATAGGTGATGGGCTCACCCGCGGACGCGGTGGCCGGGCCCGCGGCATCCACCGCCAGCAGACGGGGGAGCTCAGGCGGGGTGGGCACCGGGCGCAACACACGATAACGCACCTGCCCGCTGCCCTGTGCCGGCAGTGTGGTCAGCGTCCAGCGCACGGTGGCGGTATCGCCATTCAGGGTGTGCGTATAGCTGCCCGCCCCATTCATCTCGATGCTCTCTGGCAGCAATTCGACCCCATCCGGGACAACATTCATCAATTCAAGGTTAAAAAATGGCGTGTTGCTGCGATTGTGATAGGTAATCACATACTCGATCTCTGCCCCGGGCGCGACCCAGTGCTGCGGCGAATTCCGTATTTGCAGCGCCACAACCGTCTCGGGCCGTGGAGTCGGGGTCAACGTGGGCGTGGCTGTAGGCGTTGGCGTCGGAATTTCGGGATAGCTGGAGAACAGGGTATGCGCCCGATAATCAGCACCATGCAAGCCACCCATGATGTAGATATAATCTGAATTGTTGCGCGTCACGGAAACCGCGGAGAAACGATGCAAGGTTTCGGGCAGATCCAACCGGGGTTGCCATGCGCCCAGTGAGCCATCGCTGTTGATCGGTACGGCGTAGACATCCGCATATTCCGTCACAACACTGCGCCCGCCAAGCACCACCAATTGCCCGTCGTGGATAACCGTTCCATGAAAATAGACCGGCGCGGGCAGCGGGGTAGCGTTTTGCCAACTGCTGAGAGAGCCATCAGGCTGAATGTCAGCATAATAGACGTTATTGCGTGCCGCTTGATTGTCATAGCCGCCGGTGACATAAATTCGCTGATTGTATACCTCAGCAGCGAGGCGATAGAGGGGCAGCGGCAGCGACGCCGTTGCCTGCCACGGGCCAATTCCATCGGGCAGCAACTCGGCAAAGTGAACACTGGCGAGCGGATCGTTACCAGTCCAGCCGCCAAGAATGTACAAGCGATTGTTGGCAATCACCGCGGCATGGAGATCGATCCCGCTGGGATAGTCGAGCAGTCGGATGAAATTGTTCAGCGTGCCATGATTAAATGTCGCTCGCCAGACCTCGGCGGTCGTCTGGTTACCATCCCACCCGCCGATAATATAGAGATGGGTCTCGGTGGCGGCAATGGCATGGAGATAGACGGGCTTGGGCAATTGTCCCGCCACAGACCACCCGCCGAGCATACCATTTGCTTGAATTTGTGCAGCATAGATATTTGAAATGGGCTGGTCGCTGGCGCTTTTGCCGCCAACATAATAGAGAAAATCACCCTGCACCACAGCGCTCCGATTCGCTAAGGGCTGGGGCAGCGGCGTTGTCGGGATCCATTGCTCGATCTCAATCAACCGGGGGGAGGAACGAACTGTGCTCGCAACCAGCACGATCATGAGCAAGGCAAGCAGGGTAACGACCCCACTATAGAACCATTTTGTATGCGCTTTTATTTGAGTTTTTGTATTCATCCGGGGTTACCTACTGGTTTCTATTTAAGCTCAACGATGAGGCAAGTACCTGAATCTCGACAAAATCACCATCACTTATCAGAATCTGAACAGCGCTGGCAGTCACATAATCGGACGGATCGGCCATGAACAACGCAACAACGGCCTGAATGGCGCGGCGGGAGGCGCGAATTCAAGCCGTTGTTGCGTCCTGTAATGACCCGAACGCCAACTATGCTCGCACACTATCCACAGGTTTGCACCACTCCTCTGGACAAGCCAGCATCGGGACGTTAAACCTAACCCTGCGTTTAGCCCGTAGGTGCGCCGCGTCCATTCATGATAGCCGATATCACACCGGTGCGCGGGTGTGTCCCAGGCTATACAAAGAATAGCGGTCTATCCGTAAGTTCTGCGCCAAAGCCGGTCGGCCAGCCTCATATCCACAAAACGCAACGATATACGGATAGCTTCCAATACAAAATCCAATTGTTCACTGATGGCATAGCGCCGCATCAACTTGCGGTCTACGCCAAAGTGAACAGAAGGATCTGGTATAAGCTGTAGTAGAAGACGAAAATGGAAAGGAAAAGTTGCGCGGACAATATAGGATTAAATATTATTCTCCCGAAGTCTGGCCACCGGTGCTCGAACCGCCACCGGAAGAGGATGAGCCTTCATTGACCCGGGTATAGTGGAACAGACGCGCTTCGCCCAGCAACCGCAAGCGAGTATAAGGCTCCGTGCTGACCAGCAAGATTCCCCATTGATACGCTCCGGGTTCGAGCGTTGTACCGAGTACATCATCCAGGGCGGTCAAATCCAGGCTCACACGGTGACTGGTTGTAGGGGCAGCAAGGCCAAACCCTTGCAGCAAAGGATCTCCCCCAACCGGCCAGAAAACGACTTCAAAGCCTTCGCCCTCGCCTGGTTCGTACGTTGTGGACCACTCAAATGGGACAACACCGCCGCCGCCGCTACCATCCAGCGGGGCTACGAGCGCAAACGCGGCGATGGTGGGAGTCGGGGTGGGCAATGGTTGCGCCACATTCAATGCAAGTGGGGAACCAGCCATACTGACTGCCGAGCCATTGACCAGCCCGCGCACAGCCAATTGATACGTGCCGGGCGCGCCTACAGGGACTTCGGCTTGCCAAGCCCCACTGGGACCAACAACCGCGCTCGTGACCACTTGATTATTGACCAGAAGCTGCACCGTGGTCCCGGCTGCCCCCGTACCATTGATTGTTGCAACGCCACTGCCATCTGCATTCTGTTCGGTCAGCACAGCCCGAGCCAGGCGGGGCGCAACCACCGTCGCAGTTGGTGTAGGCAATGGGATCAACGTCGCGGTATTCGTAGGACGTAGCGCCACCGTGTTCGTCGGACGTAGCGTCGCGGTGTTCGTCGGAAGTACTGTAGCCGTATTCGTCGGACGTAGCGTCGCTGTATTGGTTGGGCGTACTGTAGCAGTATTCGTCGGGCGCGGCGTCGCGGTGTTGGTTGGACGCGGGGTTGCTGTCCGAGTCGGCGGAACTGCTGTTGCGGTATTCGTCGGGCGCGGGGTCGCGGTGTTCGTCGGGCGTACTGTAGCCGTATTCGTTGGGCGCGGGGTTGCCGTCCGAGTCGGCGGAACTGCTGTCGCGGTATTGGTTGGCAGCGGCGTTGCTGTATCTGTGGGTACGCTCGTATCCGTTGGCAGCGGTGTGTTTGTTGGCAGCGGCGTCGCTGTATCTGTGGGTACGCTCGTATCCGTCGGCAGCGGTGTGTTTGTCGGCAGCGGCGTCGCTGTATCTGTGGGTACGCTCGTATCCGTCGGCAGCGGTGTGTTTGTTGGCAGCGGCGTCGCTGTATCTGTGGGTACACTCGTATCCGTCGGCAGCGGTGTGTTTGTCGGCAGCGGTGTGTTTGTCGGCAGCGGTGTGGCTGTATCGGTTGGTAACGGTGTCACGGTTGGCACATCGGTCGGCGTATCCGTTGGCGGCACAGTCGCGGTCGGCGGTACCGCCGTTGCCGTGTCCGTCGGCAATGACGTCGCTGTGTCGGCAGGAATAGCTGTATCCGTCGGTGCGGCGGTATCAGTCGGCGCAGGAAGCGGTGTTTCGGTCGCTGTTGGCTCGGTGGTGGGGGTAGCTGTTGGCAAGAGCGCTTCTGTTTCAGTTGGCGCGGGCGTCGCGGTCGGCACCACCATTGGGGTCTCAGTCGCCGTCGATGCTGTCTCAGTAATGACAGCCGGGTCGCTCATCTCCTCAGCGATGGCAACGCCTACAGCAACCACAAGTGGATCAACCGCGGTTGCTGTCACTGTGGCGGTAAGTGCCCCTTGGGCAATCACTGCTGTCAGGCCTTGCCCAGCTGCGGTGGAATCATCCTCAGCTGCGGTGACTTCAAACGTATCTGAGGGTTGAAACAACCGACTCGAAAAGACGATGCCAGCCAATATTACAAATAGCAGCAGAACCAAACTAGCCAGCAGATTGCGCTGCGAGCGGATGCTCCAACGCGGTGGGGTTGCTGGTTGTTCCACGCCGGGCCGGGGTGGCAACCCTGTGCCCCACAGCAGCGTCTGGCGCAGAGCCGTGGCAAAATCTGCCACCCGTTCGTAACGCAGATAGGGGTCTTTGGCCAGCGTAAAATGCAAGACCGATGCAACATGCGGCGGAAGCAACGGGTTTACCACTTCTGGCGGCGGGGGCAACCGATAGACAATCTGCTCACGCAGATCACCCCGTGTTGCATCAAACGGCGTCTTCCCCGTCAGCATGGTAAACACAACCGCGCCCAGGCCGTAGACATCCGTACGGGGATCGGGTTTGTAGTCTGGTTGTAATTGTTCCGGCGCGGTATAAGGGGTTACAAACGAAGCTGGCCCCTCGTCGGTAGGCGCCGCAGCTGACCCGGGCTCCCCCTCGCCAGCGTCTGGATGCTCGCCAGTCGCCTCGGCACTGGGCGGCGGATTTAGCGGCACAGGGATGGGATCAGAGTCACGCGCCATGCGCACACCAGCCAGGCCAAACCCAGCCAACTTCACCTGGCCGGTTGGGGAAAGCAGGATCGAATCGGGCGTCAGGTGAAGGTGCAGCAGACCTTCGTGATGGGCATATTCCAGAGCCTCAGCAATCTGCGCCACCAGGGTCGCCGTCTCGTTGACCGTCAACGGTTCCCCACGGCGTTCCAAATAACGACTCAGCGCGATCCCATTCGCTGCCTCGGTTGACATATACCAAAAGCCGCCCACATGGGCAGCCTCGTGTGGTTCGGCCAAAAATTGATGGCGTAAACGCCGCGCCGCTTGGGCCTGCTCTAAAAATTCGGCACTCTCGTTGGGCCCGGCCAGCATATCATCCGCGATTGTATACAGCAGGATGCGCTGATTCGTGCGCAGATCCGTCGCGTGATGGATAGCCCAACCGCGGGTTACCCGAATTGCTTCATCTAAGTGAAAGGGCCCAAGCCGTTTTTGTGTTAATTCCATAAGACGTTATCCGTCGATCAATGATTACTTGATTTGTATCCCAACAGCATTGGTGCGAGACACCTCTCAAGTATTGGTGCGGGGCACCGCTGGCCTGCCATGTTGCCGCTGGCGATACAAACTCTAGAAAGCTTCCCCAGCACGCCAATTGGGTGGGGGCAGTCGTTCTGGCGTACTTTATGCGCTGAATCGACAAGAACCAGGCTTCTGCAGAAGCCTAGTTGCTCTGGTGCGTAGCGTCAACTGCGGCGCTTCTCACCAAATTGATTCAATGTGCGTGCCCAAATCGTTTGATCGACGTCATGATAGCTAGGGTTGGGCAGTTTTTCCAGTATACCATCAACGCGCAATGGCGTGCGACTCATGGACAAACCAACAGTTTCTAGTCCTTATCTCAAAATCTCTGTGCTACACTGGTTGGGCTACCTTTGTTCATAGGAGCCACAACCGATTTTTGAGATGACTTCTAATCACCTGCTGCAAATCATTGCAATCAGTCAGAGACCCACAGCATCGAACCGGCTGGTTATGCGTCTCTCTAATCACAGGGTGATGAGCTGCGTAGGTCCTGTTGTTTAAGAAGTTTTGCGCTGATCATCAAATAAATGATTGACCTTACCATTATGTTAATCGTAAAAAATGGGTAAATCCTTCTCATGGCCCGCATAATTTGCGAGATTTAATTGACAACACCCGATCATTCTGCGCTAAACTTCATGGCCTGGATATGAGTCTGAAGCATGAGCGAAGGATTTTTAATTTCTGCACGATTCTTAAGTAGGTTGTATTCCAGCAGGATGCAACCCTGTTCGTGATCATTTGACTCACGGGCCGCAGGTCTGCCAGCTGCTCAATGCCAGAAGGCAGGTCTCAACCACGAACTTTCAGGCGCGGCTGGCGTAATTTGTATATATTCTACTCACGTGCCCATCCCCCTGAACCAGATACAATGGGCTCTGTACGGTCTGTTTTGATTCGCAAAGGAAGTTGTACTATGCAACCAGCTTATCCACCATTTTGGCGTACGCATAAAGTAGCGCTTTTGCTCTTCTGTCTGGTGATCGGCCTTCTCGGCCTGCCGCAGGTCGTCAATTCGCAGACCGGCGGGACCGTTCCGCTCGTCTTCTCGAAGGATGCCGTAGAGAGTGGCGTCAGCCCTGGCGGAACCATTACGTTCAAAATCAACTATAACAACCCGAACAATTTCAGTTGGACGGGGGTCTCAATCAGGGAGCACTTACCAGAAAACACGACCTTTGTTGGGCCTGGCAGCTGGACTTGTGCGAGCAGCGGGGGCGAAGGCAGCACCTGCACTGCATCGCTCACATCACTGCCAGCGAACAGCAGCGGCACACTGGATTTTATTGTCAGGGCAGCCAATCCTGCCCCGGCTGGGTTTGAACAGGTCGAAAACAGGGTGACCATTCTCGCCAACAATGTCGCGCCGATCACTATCAGCAAAAATGTCCCCGTGAGTGCTGCGCCGGATCTGGCGGTCACGATCACCGACAACACTGTAGATACCTCACCGGGCAGCACGTTAACTTATGTGATCAATTACAGCAACGAGGGCAACCAGGCTGCTTCCGGCGTCAAGTTGAGCGTGGTGATCCCAGGCGGGACAAACCGCACATCTGGTTCTAGTATTTGGGATTGCGCACCGGCGACAGGTGTACCAGGCAGCACATGCACCGATGCTATTGGCACCTTGGCTGCCGGGGCCAGCGGTTCCAGCACACTCGTTTTGACGGTCAGTAACCCATTCCCGGCGGGTCTGACTAACATCAACACCACGGTCAATATCAGCGACGACGGGGCCAGCGGCGAAGTCAATCTGACCAACAATAACGCGACTGATAGCACCACTATAGTCGCCGCGCCTGATCTGGCCATCACCAAGAGCGGCAGCCCCAATCCGGTGCGGCCCGGGGCAATTTTGACCTACACGCTCACTTATAACAATGTTGGCTCCCAGGTAGCGACAGGCGTTGTGATCAACGAGCAGTTGCCAGCCAATACATCTTTCGAAGGCAGCCGCAGCACACCAGGCTGGGTCAATACTGGCGGGAACACCTATCGATTGAGCGTTCCCTCGCTCGGCGCAACGCCCAGAACTGCCCTCTTTGTTGTCCGGGTGGCGGAGACCATCCCCGCGAATGTCAACTCGCTGCAGAATCAAGTAAGCATCAGCGATGATGGCAGCAACGGGACCGATCCAAACCCGGCCAACAATCAGGCCACGGCGACCACAACGCTCCAGGCAGACCCCGATCTTGTGCTGACAAAAACGGATGATGTTGATGAATTCGGGGCCGAGCCGGGTGATACCATCGTCTACACCCTACACTATGCGAATGAAGGTGATCAGGCAGCGACGGGCGTGGTTCTGCACGAGACCGTGCCAGACCATACCACGTTCGACCCAGCCGCGAGCGATATCGGTTGGTCTTGTCCTCAGGGAACAGGCCCAGGGAATGCCTGTACCCTGGCGCTGGGGACAGTCAATGGGGGTACTGACGGCAGTGCTCGCTTTGCTGTGGGGCTGGCTGAGACAGTGCCCGCGTCGGTCGTTCAACTTGTCAACACAGCAAGCATCAGTGATGATGGCACACATGGGCCCGATAAAAATCCGGCCAATAACAACGCCACCGCCACGACGCTGATTGCAGGCCAGGCGCTGTTGAATCTGACCAAAACGGATGGAGGGATCAGCGCGCCGCCCGGCACAGTGGTGAATTATGTGCTGAGCTATGGCAATTTTCACCCGACCAATGTCACCGGCGTGGTGATCACCGAAACGGTACCGGCCAATACAAACTTTGCGGGCAATCCTGCCATTTGGGGCTGTGCGATGAATGCAGCGGCGGGCACGGTTTGCACCCATACAGTCGGGACATTAGCCTCAGGCGCAAAGGGCACAGTCACCTTCCCGGTGCGCGTCAGCCAAACCTTGCCCGATAACGCGGTGGAGGTTCTCAATATTGCCTCCATCGGCAGCAGCACTGAACCCAATGCAGATGTTGGGCGAGAGCGCACCCCCCTCGGCGGTATGCCGCAACTGAGCCTGACCAAAAGCGATTTGGGCATCACCGCGACCCCAGGCAGCAACCTGGTCTATCAATTGACCTATGGAAACACGGGGGATCGGACTGCGCTCTCCGTGCGGATCACAGAGACGGTGCCCACCCATACGGTCATGAATCCAGCGCTGAGCAACAGCAATTGGGTCTGCCCAGCCAATGGTCAGCCAAACACCATTTGCACATTCTCGGTAGATCGCCTGCCGCCCAGTGCCAACCAAACCACGATTGATTTTGCGGTTACGGTAAGCGATACCATTCCCGCCGGGGTTGACGCGCTCAACAACACAGCCCGGATCGGCTACCCAGACATGCCCAATGCCGCGCTCAGCAGCACAGCAACGCCGCTCAATGCCGCGCCCGATCTCCAATTGAGCAAGAACGATGGCGATGCCATTGTGCGCCCCGAAGATGTGGTCATTTATACATTGCGCTACCGCAACGCAGGCAATCAAGCAGCCAGCAACGTTGTCCTGACCGAACAGATTCCAGCCCATACGACCTTCAGCGAAATCGCCAGCACTCCTGGCTGGCGCTGCGTAGAGACAACCTGTACATTGGCGCTGGGCACGCTGCCAGCAGGCGCAACTGGCGAAGCTGAATTTGCACTTGCCATCAACAAGACAATTCCCAGTGGCATTACCCAGATCAACAACGTTGCCACGATCGCCGACGATGGCATGAATGGGGTTGACCCGACACCGGCGAACAACACGGCCCGCGACAGCACCCCAGTGGTCACAGTATTGGCGCTCCACGCCACCAAGGAATATATCATTGACCAGGATCTGAATGCGGATGGCGAGGTCAACCCCGACGATAGCATTATCTACACGGTGCGGGTCACCAACCAGAGTCTGTTGCCCGCGGCCAATGTCGTGTTTAGTGATACGCTGGACGTGAATAGCCAACTGACGGGGGATAACGTTGTCGACACTTCGCAGGGGACGATCTTGAGTGGCAACCGGGCCAGCGATGGATTGGTTCAGGTCGCGCTTGGCACCCTCAACCCGGGGCAGGTCGCCACGATTCACTTCCCCGTAAAGATTGTCAACCCGCTCCCGGCTGGGGTCAATGCCCTGCGCAATCAAGGGAAAGTCACCAGCACAGGGAACCCAACCATCGTGACCGACGACCCGCGGGTACCCGGCTCCAACAATGTGACGATCACCCCGATTGTGCCGAATATGGTATTGCGGGTCACCAAGACCGCGCTCTTTGCCAGTGATGCGAATGACAATGGCCTGGTCGACCCAGGTGATCGGCTCCAATATCGCATCCGCGTGATCAACAATGGGGACATTGCCCTCACCAATGTTGTACTCACCGACACGCCCGACCCGAACACAACGCTGGTCAATGGTTCGGTGCGGGTCAACCGGGGGACGATCACTCGGGGGAACAACAGCGGTCATGAGTCCATGGTTGTGGAGATTGGCGAGTTGTTGCCTGGTGCGGGGCAAGGCATTGAGATCAGCATGGATGTCCTGATCAATGGGGATATTCGAGTGAACGTTGTGTCCAATCAGGCGGTTGCCAGCTACAGCGGCCCCAGTGGAACATCGATCACCGTGCTTTCGGACAACCCAAGAACCGCAGCCCCCGCTGACCCGGTTGATGTGGCTGTTCAAGCAGTTCCTGAACCAGATGGCCAAAGGCTCTATCTGCCACTAGTCGCTCGCTAAGCAAAGCGGCGAGTGCATCCCTGCAGCGCCTAGTGCCCGGGGGTGCACCGCCGAATCTCTGCACCGATACCGGGCAACAAAAAAGGCCTGTCGAACAGTTCGACGGGCCTTTTGTTTCAACGAACAGGTTTGGTCACTTAATCACGACCATAACCATCTGATTGCGAATCGAGCTTACTCCGCAGCGCGGTGATAGGCTTGCATCAGGCGGCTCTTGCGACGGGCAGCATTGCTCTTGTGGATCAGCCCCTTGCTGGCTGCACGATCCAACGCCCGGATTGCCTGAGTCACCGTCTCCAGCGTGTTTTCTGTGCCGCTGGCGATGGCCGTGCGGGCCTTGCGAACTGCCGTGCGCGCCCCACCGCGATAGATCCGGTTGTGAATGACACGTTTTTGATTCTGGCGATTGGCCTTTATGGCCGATTTTGTATTTGCCATCTCTTTATAAATCCCTCTCTTGGCCCCAACAGGCTTGCTTTGATTCCAGCGACTTTTCGATTTTCAGAACAATCTGCACTGCGATACTGCACCTGGACTACTCATTTATGCTCTACATACGCCGCGGCGTACGCTTCTTTTGCATGTAAACGCAAGCAGTTATTATACAAGTGAAGGGCAAAATCTCCAAGTTTCGAGCGGAGCTGTAGAAATTCTGCCCCTGATACAGGGTCAGGTCAGCTACGCCCGCTGCCCTTCGGTCCTCACCACATCCTGCATGGCCTCATCAATGAAGGGATAGGCCAGCCAGACCGACGCCGCACCAAACAGGGCCCCGGTCAAGGTGCGCAACAGCCAGTTGCTCTCACGCCACCCAAAAAGCTGTGTGCCTCCATCCAGCACAATTGGCACCAGCAAGAGCAGATACCAGCGTAATTTGAGCGCGGGCAACCGCTGACGAAGTAGCGCAAAGAGCAAACCAGCCGCCAGCACCGCCGCGTAGATCGAGACATCCCGCTGGCAAATCGCCACCTTAAAACCAATCTCCGCATTGCCCACAAACTGACGCTGCAAAAAGAGATTGTTATCACCGCTCATCCCACTCGCCACCAGGCTGGCAGCATCGGGAGCCAGTTGCTGCCCAAACAAAAAGTAGCTGTGGTCGGGCAATTGGTGACACAGCACCGAATAAAAGGCGTAGATCACGCGGGCGGGGCCATCAAACCCCCAGTAAAGCAAGACGGGGGCCAAAAATGGCAGGCCCACGTAGAGCGCCCACGCCCCGTTGAAGAGGGCCAGCCAATGCCGGGCAATCCACGTGATCAGCGCGCTGGCCCTTTGGGCCCACCTGGCCTCTCGGCTGCTCGTCCGGCTGGATGGTGGATGGGCGGCTGAATTTTCAGTAGGTTTGCTCATTGTGATTCGCTGGTGACGCGCTGTTGCACCTGATGCAGCACGCCATACAATTCGTGGATCGTATGCGGCGGGTAGATCAACGTGCCATCGGCCAGATCCAACACGGGCACGACATAGCGGAAGCGCTCGAACGCATCGGCATCGTGCTCGATGTTCACCTCGACCAGGACATCCTGGAGCGAGAAGGAAAATTCGGATTGCAGCGCCAGCAGATCTGCCTTGAGCTGATCGCACAGCGGGCAATTGGGTTTGGTGTAGAGGGTTAAACGGATCATCGTGCCTGGCTATCGGCGACCACCGCCCCACTGAGGTACCCAATATAAGCCGGGACCAGCGGCAATACGCATGGGCTCAGAAAGCTCAACAGACCGGCAAAGAAGGCCAGCGGTGCTGCCACGAGCAGCCCCACCCCAATCACCCCTTCGGTGCCGGAAAGCACACCCAACCAATCTTCGCCAGCCAGGACCCATTCATTCAGGGCCAGCATCACACGGTTGATCGTATCGAAGCGGGTGGTCAGGGTGACCAGTTCATTGGTCCAGAGCAAATAGGCGACAAAGAGCAAAAACAGGCCACTGATCAGGCTGACCACGCCCATGTACCGATTTAAGTGGCGGATCAAACGGGTGGCCCGGCCAAAAGCCAGCCCAACCAGCAAAAACGGAATTCCCAGGCCGATGCTGTAGACCGCCAGCAACATTGCGCCCTGCCCGACAGTGGCACTCTGCGCGGCCAAGACCCAAATTGTGCTCAGAATCGGGCCGATGCAGGGCGTCCAACCAGCGGCAAAGCCCATCCCCATCACCGTGCTGCTCAGGTACCCCCACCCACGGTTGATTTGGTGGATCTCGACCAGGCGGTGCTCGGTGTAGAGCAGACCATTGACAAAGGATAACACGTCTACCAATGCCGCGGCGGCTGGATTGCGTTGCAGATCAACACGCTGGCTGATCCAGCGGATCAACCAGTTTACGACGCCGAGTGTGGTCAAGCCAAAGACGACCAGCAGAAGGGCACCCACTCGGCGCAGCCCCTCTTCGATAACAGCCGGGTTAAAGACCGGATTCTGGTCAAACGGATTCTGGCTCAACCCCTGGCCGAGCAAGCCGGCTAACGAACCCAGCAACGTAAAGACCAGGCCAAAGCCGATCACAAAGGCCAGCGAATGCAGAAAGATGATTGTGCGCTCCCCCGACGATATCGTTCGCCGTTTTTGGGGGGAGGTGGCTGCTACAGCACTCGCCGCATCACCTTGCACCATCTGCGTCATGCAACTATTCCTTCCAACAGACCATTCAGGTCAGTTTCCATCTACACATCACAAAGCTTACACATCATAAAGCTGAATAAGTGCCAGACTCTGAGCCTACCGGTTTCCGCATCAACTTACTGTAGGGTAGGCTCCGCCCAGGCTGACAACCAGAGCCAACAGGGGCTCAGCGTTTGGTCGTGCTCCGCTCTGCCATCATTTCTTCCAGGGTTTCGAGCTCCTGCGTTAATTGACGCTGACGCTGGCTGATAAAAAAGACATAGCCCGTCACCAGAACCCATATCCCAATGAACGCTGCGGCCAGATAGACCATTATTCCAACTCCTCTCGCATCGCTTCAATCCGATCTTGCACTTGCAATTGCCGCCAGCGCAGGAGCCATAAAGCGGCAAAGAGAATACAAAAACTCACGCCCGCGATCATAACCGTCTGCCCCATGGTGGGGCCGATGGCAAACCCACCCTCGGCCTCCTGGTTGGCCCCATTAAAGACAACCGGGTGGATCGAGCGGAACCAGCGCGCACTATAATAGGTCATGGGCACGCTCAAAAAGGCAAACAGGGCGTAGATGCTGCCAAAGCGGGCCCGCGTCTGGCGATTTTCGATCCCACTGCGAAACAGCAGATAGGCCAGATAGATCAACAGGGTGATCGTCACCGTGGTCAGGCGTGGATCCCACGTCCAATAGGTGTTCCAGGTCGGTTTGGCCCAGATCGACCCGGAGAGCGTCACGCCAATGCCGAAGATGGTGCCCAGCTCAATGCTGGCATGGGTCACCCGATCCCACTCCAGGTTGCGCGTCACCAGATAGCTGATGCTGCCAATCAGAGAGAGCAGAAATGCCGCGAGCGTGCCAAAATTGCACCCCATGTGCAGATAAAAGATCCGCTGGGCCGCCTGCTCATCGCCTGCCAGGTTGGTCGCTGGTTGGGCGTAGAGAAACGATGCCCACATCAGCACTGCCATGGCAATTACTGCCGCCAGATTGAGGACCAGCTGAGCTACGTCCCAACCGCTGGCTGTACGCCGAGCTGGGGCCGAGAGCGTCGTTGTCCGCATCGTTATGCCTCCTCGAAGATCAAGTCAAAGACCAAAAAGGCCGCTGTGATAAAGATCAGGTCATATGCAACCAACATGCCGAGCCAACGCCCCAGGTCGGTGAGGGTACGCCCGTCCACCACAATCGCGGTCACCCGCATCCCGGCCATAAAGAGCGGCACCATCACCGGCAGCAGCAAGACTGGCAAGAGACTTTCGCGGGTGCGGATATTGGCCGTCATCGCGGCAAAGAGTGTGCCCACTGCCACATAGCCAATCGTCCCCAGCAGCAGCGCCAGCAAGATCCACGGTCGAAAGAGATTCACATCGAACAGGATCAGCATCATGGGCAGCAGGAGGACTTCAGCCAGCAGGGTAAAGACCAGATTCGCCAACAGCTTGCCGAAATAGAGCGCGCTTCGCTCCATGGGGGCCAGCAGCAAAGCGGCCAAACTGCCCCGATCCACCTCTGCACTAAAGGCCCGGTTGAGCCCCAGCACGCCGCTAAACAGGACAATCACCCAGAGCACACCGGGGACAATTGACTCGGTTTGGGCCACCCGCAGATCAAACGCCATGCCAAAGATGATCACGGCCAGCACGCTAAAAGTTGCCATCACCCCGATGATCTCTTTGGTGCGCAATTCGCTGCGCAGATCTTTTGCAGCAATTGCCCACACTTTGGCGAGATAACCCGCAGCACCTCGCTCGGTGCGCATGGTCACGGGCGGGGTCGCCCACAATGCCTCGACCTGCACCAGACCATCATCCTCATCAGCCTGACGCTGCTCACCACTGTGCTCAGCCACCATTGGCCTCGCGATAATGACGACGCAATTGCTCGCTGGTGAGATCGGCAGTTGCCATGCTATCCACAATTTTACCACCAACCAGAATAGAGAGTGAATCGGCCCAGGCCAAGGCTCGCTCCAGATTGTGGGTAGTCAATAAGATGGCCCGGTTCGCGGTCCCCAGACGGGTGATCAGCCCATGCAACAATTCAGCGCTGGCCTGGTCCAACCCTGTATCTGGCTCGTCCAGCAGCAAGACCGGCGGATCATGCAGAATGGCGCGGGCAATGGCCAGACGCTGCACCATCCCCCGGCTGTAGGTGCGGACAGGGTCGCGGCGAGGGATCCAGAGATCGACCGCCCGGAGCACAGCTTCAATCCGCGCATCGACCTCCGTCAGATCATAGAGGCGGGCGAAAAAGGCCAGATTCTCGTACCCGCTCAGATTATCATACACGAGTGGCAGGTGGCTCACCACGCCGATGTAGCGGCGCAATTCAGTCCCGGCCTGGTTCATGGCAACGCCGCCGAGGGTAATCTCCCCGCTGGAGGGTGCGGCCAGGCCAGCGACCAGGCGCATCAGCGTGGTTTTGCCCGCGCCATTTGCGCCCAGCAAGGCCATCACTTGCCCAGCAGGCACAGCCAGATCCGCCCCTTTGAGCACAGTTTTGCGCCCATAGCGTTTATAGACATTGCGCACGGTGATCAGGGATTGTTCGGGCATGGGCTTACCGGGCCTTAAGGACTTGCGCGATGGCCAGCAATTCCGACTTCAACTGAGCCCGCGTGCTGGCCCAGACCTCGCGCGTGACTTCACCCTCGCTATATTGATCATCCAGCTCGGCAATGGCATCGAGCAGCTCTTCATGATCCCGTTGCAGCGCGACTGATTGGGCGTGCCGGGCTTCGCCGCGCAAGGGCAAATAGAGCAACGCGACCAGGACCAAGACCAACACACCACCGGCAACGATGACCACAAGCGGGTCGAGCGACGGCGTTGTGGTTGAGGGGGCCGCGGGAGCGCCGCCAGCCTCATTCGCCTGGGCGGTATCGAGCTCAAACGCGGGGATGCCACTCAATTGCACGGTCAGGGGGCCAACGGGCAAGGATTGCCCGGACCAGCGGCGGAAGTTGATCCCCTGCACAGCTTCGGTGTTGATAAAGGTTAAGGCAGGGGCTTCCACCAGCAGATTGGGCGCATCAGTCACCAACAGATTGAGGTTCCCAACCGGATAGAGAAATTCCTGGGCCAGGGTGACAGTATCGCCCGCAACCGGCAAGCGATAGCTGTAAACAATCTGGCGCGCTTCATCGCCGGGGGGCACAGGCACCAGATCGTAGATTCGGTTCTCAACGGGGTGATAGCGCCCACCGATCACGCCATCCTGAAATTCGACTTCCTCGGCTCCCGGCGGCACGGCCACGGCCACAGTCGCCAGCGCGTTCAGCCCATCCACCCGCTGCCCGATAAAGGTACGGTCGCCGCTGTTGCGCAGATTGAGAATCACCCCGACCCGCAGGCCACCCGGCTCGAAGTCGATCAGCCAGTTGGCCCGGTTGATCGACAAAGTGCTGCCATCCTCGGTGGTTTCGTAGGCCGCCAAGGTAATGGCAGTGGTTGGGGTCAACGGTGTGACCACAGCCAATCCGCTATTGTATTGCACATTGTTGTAGATGGTCGAAGCCACATAGACCATACCGGGGTCGGTCGCCAAATCCGCAAAGCTAAATTCCCCCGCGGCAGTTGCGGTCGTCACCAGGGTCTGGACAAGTTCAAAATTGAGAAAGGCTGTCAGGGTGATCGGCAACGCAGGCAATTCAGGCCCCCCGGCAGTGCCTTGCGCCACCTGACCGGTCAATTGCCCAGCCCCCGATTGATAGGGCGCAGTCCAGGGCGGGCGATAGGTGAACGTGCGCAGATAATCCAAAACCGCGGTGCGCTCTGCGGGCGTCCATTCGCCGCCGACCTCACCATGCGCCTGCCGCCATTGGGCATCCAATTCGGCCTGGGTGAGCAAACTCAGCGCGGCCACATCATCCAAACGAGGCAGGGGCGCGCTGGCCGCTGGCCCATCGCCCGCACCAGCCGGGCCATGACAACCTGCACACGATTGGGCGTAAAGCGTCTCGCCCTGCTGCACAGTCGCCTGATCAGTATGCAGGCTCCAGGCATAATAGACCGCCTGCCAGATCTGATCATCATTCAACTGATTAGCCCAGGGAGGCATCAGATTCTGAATACGGCCATATTTGGTGATGTGAAAATACTCGGCGGGGCTATACGCCCAAATCGTTGCCTGGTCGGCAAAGGGGGGCGGGGCCGCGGGCAAACTGGCGCTGGTGGGGCCATCACTCTGGCCTTGCTCCCCATGGCAAGCTGCGCAATTTTGTTGATAGAGGACCCGGCCAGCAGGGGCCAAAACAGAGCCGCTGGGCAGCGGCACAGTTGCCGGGTCGTAGGGTGGCGGTGTAGGTGGTGTAGATTGCGTTTGGCCCAGAGTCGCTTGCCAGAGCGCTACCGATAAGAGGCTAGCGATCAAACAGGCCAACCCGAATGGCCGACGGCGAAGTTGCGTCATCGGGTCTCGTAAGTTGTCCCCAAATTATTCACGACTGTTACGCAAGTCTCGCCTGAAATTTATGATTAGAAGTCATCTCAAAAATCGGTTGTGGCTCCTATGAACAAAGGTGGCCCAACCAGTGGGGTACAGAGATTTTTGAGATAAGGACTAGTACCGTTTTCACCCCTGAGAATTCTGGCAGGCGCTGCGTAACGTGAGTTATCCAGAAATACCCTTGGTCTCGGTTCCTACCACTTTAGGCTTGGGGCACGCTGACACATTCGCCATTCTCGCAGCGGATCTCCATTGGCTCTTCGTCGTAGCGGCTGGGGCATTTGAGCAGCAGATTCTGGGCGAGGAAGGTGCCATCGGGCAGGAGTTCCCCTTCGACAATCGCGGATGCAGCGCGCTGGAAATTGTCGGGGCGCGGGTCGTAATAGACAATCTGCAAATCGAGCCCACTGGTATCGCCCTCATCGGCAATGGCAAATTTGAGCGTCACTTCCTGGGGATTCCAATCCTCACTGCCAGCAACCACAATGCCACTCACCCGAATGCGCTCGCCAATGAGTTCGGGGCCAGCCGCCCGTAATTCACCGACCGTCATATAATAGGCGCCGGTGGTGCGGGTCGCCATGACCATTTGGAAGATTAGAAACGCCACAAAAACCAGCAATAATGCGCCACCCGCCAAAAACTTTACGTTATATTTGCTGCGCGTGCGTTCGGCCAAATGGGGCGGAATGACTGGGGCGTGTAGTTCTGAAGCCATAGTTCTCTCACCTGATCAAATCACTACCAACCTATCCTGCACTGGTTGCGCCGCCCGATTTTCGCTATCAATGGCGAACAACGCAGCATTTCAGGATAGAGCCTAAATCGATTCACGATACGGCTACCGGGTTGACCGTTCGCCACCCATATCTGGGTCAGGCTGTTCTCTGCCCATGGACAGAGAACGCGCTAACTTTCGTCGGGTGGTGGCTCTTCCCACTCAATATCGCTGCTGAGCAATTCGAGTGCTTTTTCCGCCAACGGGGCCGGAACCAAAACCTTTGCCGCGGCCAAAGTCCCCGTGGTCAGCCCATAGATTGCACCCAAAGCCTCGCTGCGCACGATCGCCGGAATCCCCGCGCTCGTCAGCCGGCCGCGCACAACCTCGGCCTCCATCTGGTTAGCCGCTTCCCAGACGACCACTGGTTCCTGATCGAGCCCACCGCCGGTGGTGCTCCCAGTCTCCTCTTGGGGCGACGCAGAAGCTGAGCTAGTATCCGCTTTGTTTTTGCCCAACAAGCCAGAAAGCCAATCTGCTGCTGCTGTCATAAGTTGTATTGTACCAAGATCCAATCCAATCAACGAAAAAAGCCGGGCGATTGGTTTGCACCTTCTGCCCAGCCAGCCCACTTTCTCATCAATTTATCATCTACCCGGCAGGCAAACCGCGCCTGAAGACTCGGGATTGAGCAGCACTGCCATGGAAACGACAGCACCCACTTGGGAATCCCCAGAGGCTACGGATTGCCTGTTTTGCTCCCGGGGATTCTGCGCAACCTGAAGACGATTTTCTGAAAGCGTTTTTGGATCAAACAGGATTCATAGAGGCCGCAGCCGGCAACAGGAATTCCCCCGCGGCCGTACGCGGAAACTCGAGCAGGCCCACCACGGCGCTGGGGTTGAGGGGCCCATACAGATGGGGGAATTGATGACCATCGGCGGGGTCCCACTGCAGACGCGCCTGCACTTTGGCTTCATCGATGCAGAGGATCACAAAGTCGCCGGGTTCAGCGCGATAAAAACGATTCGCCACCCAGACCAGCAAGGGCAACTCCCCGGTGCAATGGATAAAGCCTTCGCTGGCCAACGAAGCTGGGCGATAGGGCTGATCGGCCGGTTGCTGCTGCCAGGTCGCCAGCGGAAGCATGTGATAGATCATAGCCTTTTGCGGATCCAGGATTCAGAATCTGGCATACGGTCGGGTTCAGGCAACTTATTCGGCTGGATTGCGCAGCGCCTGTTCGCCCACAAATGGATTATATTGGCGCTCATCACCAATAGTTGTCGCGCCCCCGTGGCCGGGATAGACCACATAATCATCGGGCAGGGTGAGCAGCTCGCTCCGGATGCTGCGCAACAGGGTTGGCCCATCGGCCAACGGCAGATCATAGCGCCCGATGCTGCCCTGAAAGAGCGTATCCCCGCCAAAGACCTGGCGGCTGGCATGGTGGACAAAGACCACATGCCCCGGCGCGTGACCAGGAGTATGCCGCACTTCGAGCTGCTCATTGCCAAAATCGATCAGCTGACCATGCGCCAACCAATCATCGGGGTCGGGCAAGGGCTCCACCTCGGTGTCGAGCCAGAGGCTGACCCGCTCCGGCACATCATGCAGGATCGGCAGATCCGCCGGGTGGAGCAGGAAGGGGGCCTGCGTGGCTGCCTGTACCGGCTCCACCGCCATAACGTGGTCAAAATGGGCATGGGTGAGCAAAATCTTCTCGATGGTCAACCCATGTTGAGCCACCACACGCAAAATCGCCCGGGCGCTATCACCGGGGTCAATAATCACGCCGCGGCCAGTGGTCTCACAGCCGAGGATATAACAATTCGCCTGCAAGAGACCAACAGCAAGACCTTTAACAAGCATAAGCGAGTATCAATTTCCTGAACGAATCACAAAGGCTATCCCCAGATTGCGGGGCTTCCACCGCTCAATTGGCCTGTAGAAGCCGACACAGTCGTGGTCTTGATGGGTTGAAAGGTTATGCGAGATTGCGCTGGCGCTCACCGGTACAAAGCCATGATTTGCTCCAACGGGTGATCTCGCGGATCACCAACTGCAATTCTGCGCCCATTTTGGTCAGGCTGTATTCTACATGGGGCGGAATTGCGCTGACCTGTACTCGGCGGATGATTCCTTCTTCTTCGAGCATTTTTAACCGACTGCTCAACGTGCCCGGATTGACTCCCCCCAGCTCTTCCTGGATTTCGCAAAAGCGCAACGCCGAACGATCCATCAGCTTATTGACGATCTGTAACGTCCACTTCTGACCGATGATCTGGGCAGCCAACTCTACGGGGCAGCGCGGGTCGACGGATGCATAGACCTCTGCTGAACTCTGTCGAATGGTTTCCATAGAGCTACCTTACCTGGCCCTCCATAAAGCGTGCGCCTACCTGTTTGGGCAAGCGGACAGGGATATTATCAGTTTATGAATAGGCCCTAAGAATAAAAATTAGCCAGAATCGCGCTGGGCTAGCTGCACCAGCGTTCCTAATTCTGGCCATAATACTATATGAAATGTAGCGCTATGTCAAACTAAGTGCGAACCACCTGCGAGGGGATGGGAATTGATCCACTGAAGGCTCAATCCCGCGTCTGGGTTGATGAGTTTCCGCGCAAAATGTCAAAGATACTTCGTGTTGCAAAACCCAAGTTTCAATCCCGCGTCTGAGAGTGTTTCATAAAACAAGGAGGAGGAAAAGTGGAAAGGTGGTCTTGTTTATG
>CAZIRP010000032.1:0-59711 GCA_964541665.1 uncultured Caldilineaceae bacterium
TGCCTGCTTTGCTTGCCTTGATGATTATTAAATATTTACCTAGTTCTCATTAAAAGGCAGGAAAGGTTTATCCATGTTCACACCATTTTTCCCCCCACCGCGCCACGATGGCCGTTTACCTCTGGTGGATCTGCAACAGGTGCGCGTGCTCTATGAGCAGACAGTGGCCCTGGATGAAATAACCTTACAGATCAATCCAGGTGAACAAATTGCGGTTGTCGGCCCGAATGGGGCAGGCAAAAGCACACTCTTCCAGGTGATCGCCGGGGTGTTGCGCCCGACCAGCGGCCGCGTGCGCATCAGCGGCAGCGAGCCAAGCCACCACATCTGCGTCGGCTATGTGCCCCAGCGCAATCGCATCGATTGGCGCTTCCCCGTCTCCGTGGCCGATGTGGTGATGATGGGCCGCGTCGGCAAAATTGGCCTGTTGCGCTGGCCCTCGCGGCACGATCGGGAACTCGTGGCCGCGGCGTTGGACCAGGTTGGGATGAGCGCTTTTGCGCAGCGCCAGATTGGCGAATTGTCCGGCGGGCAGCAACAGCGCGTCTTTCTTGCTCGGGTCCTGGCCCAGGAAGCTGAATTGTTGTTGATGGATGAGCCCCTTTCCGGCCTCGACCTGCCCAGCCAGGAAGCGATCCTGACCACGCTGGATCAACTACGCCGCCAGCAGATCACCATTTTGGTCGCCACGCATGATCTCAACCAAGCCGCCGAACATTTTGATCGCCTGCTGCTGCTCAAGCGGCGCGTGGTTGCCTTTGGTTCACCCGCGGAGGTGTTGACCCCCGAAAATCTGATGGCCGCTTATGGCAGTGGCTTGCAGCGAATTGCCAGCCCACAAGGCGAATGGGTCATGACCGATGGCTGCTGCGATCCCGTTCCCATCGAGCCGATCATTTTTTGATGTTGCCACAACTTACGCAGCGCCTGGGGGGCCAGCAGAGGAAGAAATATTCTCCCCAGATGACTCAGATCTGCACAGATTCTACAGGAGAAAAGTCAGAACTCTGTGTCATCTTTAGAATCTGTAGAGTTCCAGGTGATTTCTGTGGTGTACGTACTCTGTGGATAAGTTCTTAATCGTGTTGTTAGGCTGCTTATGGAATGGTTACTCGAACCGCTCGGCTATGGCTTTATGGTGCGTGGCCTGCTCGCCGCGACCCTGGTCGGCGTCACCTGTTCGATCTTAGGCTGTTACATTATTTTGTTGGGCATGGCCTTTTTGGGTGATGCGCTCTCTCATGCCATTTTGCCCGGGGTGGTTCTGGCCTATTTGTGGGGCTGGCCCCTGGCGCTTGGCGCGCTGATCGTTGGCATTCTCGTTGCCATCGGCATCGGCGCGCTGAGTCAACGCGGCGAAGTGCGCGAAGATACGGCGATCGGCATCATCTTTGCCGGTTGTTTTGCGCTTGGCGTCGCCATGTTGAGCAGTGTGCGCAGCTACGCGGTCGACCTCGCCCACATTCTCTTTGGCGATGTCTTGGGCGTCTCCCCCCAGGATCTCTGGGTCACCCTGGGCCTGAGCAGTTTGGTGTTGGTGACGCTGCTGCTCTTTTACAAAGAATTTACCCTGCTGGCCTTTGACGCAACGCTGGCCGTGGTGATGCGTTTGCCCGCCCGCTTTTTGCGGTACCTGCTGCTGATCCTGATCGCCATCACCATTGTGACTTCGCTGCAAACTGTCGGCGTGGCCTTGATGCTGGCCATGTTGGTGACGCCCGCGGCCACCGCACAATTGCTCACGCGCCGGCTGCCCTCCATGATGCTGGTTGCCGCGCTGATTGGTGCGGTCGCCAATATCATCGGCCTCTATGTCAGTTATTATTGGAATATCGCGTCCGGCCCGGCCATGGTCCTGGCTGCCACCACCATGTTTGCGCTGGCTTTTTTGTTTGCCCCCACCCGCGGTATGATTTGGCGAACTGTGATGAGCAAAACATGACGTTTGACGCATGACGCATCAGGTTTACGTTGATCAAAAAAATCAGGAGAATGTTCTCGTGTCCATCAAGCCCGACCACTGGATCCGTCGCATGGCGCTGGCCCATCAGATGATTGAGCCCTTTACTGATCGCCAGGTGCGCCAGGGCACCATCTCGTATGGGCTGAGCAGCTTTGGCTATGATATTCGTGTGGCCGATGAATTTCGCATCTTCACACCGGCCACTGGCCAGTTGACCGTGGTCGACCCCAAGGCGATTGATGAGCGCATGATGATGCCCTATCAAGGGGAAGTTTGCATTGTGCCACCAAACAGCTTTGCCCTGGCCCGCACCGTGGAATATTTTCGCATCCCGCGCAATGTGCTGACCATCTGTCTGGGCAAATCGACCTATGCGCGCTGTGGTATCATCGTCAACGTGACGCCCTTTGAGCCGGAGTGGGAAGGGCATGTCACCATCGAAATCTCCAACACCACGCCGCTGCCCTGCAAGATCTACGCCAACGAGGGCATTGCGCAGGTGCTCTTCTTTGAGGGCGAAGAACCGGAAGTCTCCTACGCCGACCGCCAGGGCAAATACCAGGCCCAGCGGGGGATCACATTGCCGCGCCTGTGAGTGAATGGTGGTCGCGAAGCAAATTCTGCGGTCTCCTTATACTCTAGTTTCCGGTAAAAGTAACTCGTTAAAGTCGCATAAATCGTAGGTGCGGTTAGAAACCGCACAGGTAGGCTAGGGCCAGAATATGCGGTTAAAAACCGCACCTACTTGCTCGCTATTTGTGCGATCTCTATTTAATTTCTCTATTAGCAGGCACACGTATCATCGCAGCAAGTAAGATCCTCCAGGAACATGTGCGGGCGATAGCGTTCGAGCGGCGCGGTATCAAGCCCCATTCGCTGGCCGATCGCGTTGGCGACCACGGCAAAACGCTGGCGAAATTTGTAGATAAAACAGAGCAGAATCGCGCCATGACGCACGGCTGGCCCGGTCAGAAAGAGGCCCGGCGTCCTGGTGGATTCATCCTGAGCGCTCAGCAAGGCGTAATAGCGCTCGGGGTGCCACTCGAACAGATCGTGGATCAGGCCCAGGCTGCCGGTGAAGCCAGTCGCCAGGATCGGCGCAGTCGTTCCATGCCAGGTCTCTCCGTCCAATCCATGCACCACATAGGTGTCCGCTTGTCGGTCAACCCGAGCGACTCCCCCCGCTTCCAGGGTCAGACGGTTGCTGGCCAGGGCCCGGTGCAGGCGCGCGTGTGTGTAGGGCGAGAGGGCAATGCTCGGGTCGGGCGTCGTGACGCCCCACGGTTCGGTGTCATCCAACACCCGCACTCGCTTGCCGAGATCGATCAGGTTGACCGCGGCGTCGATCCCGCTTTCGTAGCCCCCGATGATGGTAAATTCATCGGCGGTTGTGGCTTCGCTCAGGTGTCGCCAACTGGCCACCGTGGCGCTGTGGATACAATGTTCGGCCCCGGCAAAGGGTTGGGTGTTGGGATATTGAAACTCGCCCGCGGCCCAGATGACAAAGCGGCTGCGCAGCAGGCCAGCGGAGGTGGTGAGGGTAAACTGGCCGTCGCTGAATGCCACCTGCTGGACATCGATACCGGTCTGCACGGGGAGGGCAAAATGTTCGGCCACGGTTTGCAGATAGTGCGCGTATTGCCGACCGGTGGGGTGTTCTTCGTGTAGCGTAAAGCCGGGCGAGGTGTTGAGCGCCACCGCGTTGAGGTCGAGCAGGCCAAAGCCATTGCTCGGAAACGACGGGCTGATCAAGCGCATTTCCGCGGGCCAGCGCAAAAAAGAGGCGCCCACCGTGTGCCGCTCCAGCAGCACAAAGTCTTGCAGCCCCAGATCCTGCAAAACAACACCCATCCCAACCCCGGCCGCGCCCGCGCCAACGATGGTCACCTCGTGGTCGTTATTCATCTACCCCCCATTTCGTCGAGCATTTAATTAATGGCAAAAGTGTTTAGAAACCCCAGCCTCAATACAGTATACTTGGGAGCAGACAAATATTCTAGGAACGAGGGGACCCTGTTGATGCTATCATTTGACACGACAACGCTCACCACGCGCGCGAATGCAAGATTGTTGAACAGCGTGGTTGTTCCGCGCCCGATTGGCTGGGCTTCAACGATCAGCGCGGATGGCGTGCTCAATCTGGCGCCATATTCGTATTTCAATGCGGTGGAGAGCAACCCGCCGATGGTGATGCTTGCAATTGCGCGGCGCAGGGGCGATCCGAAAGATACACTGCGCAACATTGAAGAGACCGGCGAGTTTGTGGTCAACATTGCCGATGAATCACTGGCCGAGGCAATGATGCTGACCTCTGGCGAGTATGGTCGGGAAGTCGATGAATTTGAGATGGCCAGGCTGGCAACCACGCCTTCCATTGCCGTCCGCCCGCCGCGAGTGGCGCTAGCCCCAGCCGCGATGGAGGTCAGGCTGACGCAACTGGTGCCGGTGACCGAGATGGGATATACGCTGGCGATTGGTCGTGTGCTCTATTTTCATCTGCGCGAGGGGTTATTGCGGGAGGATGGTCTGGTGGATGCCCACTTGTTGCGGCCCCTGGCCCGCCTCGGGGGCGATGAATTCGCCACGCTTGGGCGCAGCTTTGAGTTACCAAGACCCGCGGTATAGGCTTTACCGAGCCCATTAAAGTTGGCGGACTTGCTTGGTGCGCTTGTTTGATCCCTCTGCTTGCAGTACAATAAATCTCGGTTTGCTCCCCAGCGCCCAGAATCGGCACCCATCAGATGCAGCCCGATTCTGTCATTGATTCAAAAGCCAAATGAACTAAAGGACGCATAATGCACCTGTTAAATCCGCGCAAACACATCGAAGAACTCACTCGTTCGTATACCGGCGAACGGTCATCCGATGGCCGACCGCATGTCTCGGATGATCTTTTGGAACGCATGAAATTGGTCTCCACCGAAGAAGCCTGGGGCACGCTGCGCCGCCACGGCTATCACAACCAGTTTGCGGGAGATTGGGTCGAGGTCCATCCGGGCCGCGTTTTGGTTGGCCGCGCGGTGACAACACAATTTGTGCCCCAGCGGCCTGACCTGCAAGAATTGGTCGAGGAAAAAGGCAAGCAAGAAGGGCGCATCGGCGGGCAAAACTCCTGGGTGATCGACACCCTGGAACTGGGCGATGTGCTGGTGGTTGAGATGTTCGGTAAGGTGAAAGATGGTACCTTCATCGGCGATAATCTGGGCACGTCGTTGCAGCGGCGCACCAAGGCCGGGGCTGTCTTTGACTGCGGCATCCGCGACCATCGCGGGATCAGCCAGATGGACGATGTGACTGTCTATTGCCGCGGCTTGGATCCGTCGGCGATCGCCAGTGTGACGCTGGCTGGGGTCAACATTCCCGTGCGCATCGGCGAAGTGACCGTGCTGCCCGGCGACATCGTGCTGGGCACGCAGACGGGCATCATGTTTATTCCTGCGCACCTGGCCGAAGAGGTCGTTACCCGTTCCGAAGACATCCGCACGCGCGACGAGTTTGGTCACCTGCGGCTGCGCCAGGGACGCTACACCCCCGGCGAGATCGACCGCGCCTGGCCCGAGACAATCGAGGCCGACTTCAAAGCCTGGTTGGCCGCGGGCAGGCCCCACGATGATTAACCGATAAACTGATTTTGAATCTCTTTAATCTCCTCGGTCTCTAGGCTTACCAGAGATTTACGAGATTAAAGAGATTGATTTCACCCGATCAGCACAATTGCCGCGCGGGCTGGCACTTCGATATCCACCAGTTGATTGTGGGTCACCATTGCCTCACCCACACCCCAGACGGCTGTGAAGGTACGCCCCTCAAGCCCCTCGTCCACGTTCAATGTGAGCCTGAGATTTTCGGAAGCTGCGTTAAAGATCACGATAGCACTCGTGGCTTGCCAGTCGCGGCGGAAGGCGTAGAGTTGCGCTGCTTGCGGCGAATTTACTGAGAGTGTGCGGAAATTACCCAAACTCAGCACAGGATGACGATGCCGCAGAGCAATGGCCTGGCGTGTGAAATCGAGCAACGCTCTGTTCCACAGGCTTTCATCGTGCCAGGGAAACGCCCCGCGACTGCCTGGGTCTGGCCCACCGGTGAGGCCAATTTCATCGCCGTAATAGATGCAGGGCGAACCCGGCATGGTCATCTGCAAGAGGGTGCAGAGACGTAGCGCGCTTTCATCCCCACCCACCATCCACAACGTGCGCGCGGTATCGTGGCTGTCGATCAAGTTGAGCTGGCTTTGGATCACCTGCCAGGGGTAGAGGGTCAACATCTCTTCGATAGCCTGGGCAAAGTCAGGCCCAGCGAGCGGAGCCAGCGTATAGCCGCCCGGTTTATAGTCAACTTGCAAGGTTTCGGCCCCCAAAAAGCCCAGTGCGGCCCGGCTGAAGAGATAATTCATCACCGCGTCGAAGCGGTCGCCTTGCAGCCAGTCCTGCGCCGGGTGCCAGATTTCGCCGACGATATAGGCATCGGGATTGGCCGCTTTGACCACGCGGCGAAAATCGCGCCAGAAGGGCGGATCGTCGACTTCCTCGGGCACATCCAGCCGCCAGCCATCGGCCCCAAAGCGGATCCAATACTCCGCGACTTCGAGGAAATAGTCGCGCACACCGGGGTTGTCAAAGTTAAACTTGGGCAAGGCGGCAAGGCCCCACCAGGCATCGTAGTTGATCGGCAGCCCGTCGGGGTTGTCATAGGGGCGCAGCGGCCAATCGCGAATGTGAAACCAGTCGATGTAGGGCGAGTCGCCGCCATTTTCCAAAATATGATGAAAGGCCCAAAAGCCGCGGCCACTGTGATTGAAGACCCCATCCAGGATCACGCGCAGCTCGCGGCGGTGCGCTTCGTCGAGCAATTCACGCAGCGCGTCATTGCCCCCCAATAGCGGGTCCACCTGTAGATAGTCGTAGGTGTGATAGCCATGATTCGAGGCCGAGGTGAAGACCGGGTTGAGATAGAGCGCGGTGATGCCAAGATCGCGCAGATAATCAAGATGGTCAACAATGCCGCGCAGATCACCGCCCTGGTAGCCTTGTTCCTCCGGCGGGCTGCCCCACGGTTTGAAGCTTAAGCCGCGGCGGTGATGCGTGCGTGGACTGCGCGCAAACCGATCGGGAAAAATCTGGTAAAAGACCGCGGTTTTTACCCAATCGGGCGTGGAGAAACTCATATCACAAGGCTCCTTGGTGAATGACAAAGTAACAGGCGGACCAACATGGCCCGTCCCGGAATATCCGCTATAATACCCAAAGCGGGCGTGCTTGGAAAACAAAATCTGTGATAATCGGTGCAATCTGTGGTTTCTATCTACTTTTTGCCAGGAGGAGAATGGTTGTGAACGATCCACGCGTGGAGAAATTGGCCGCTGTGCTGGTCACTTATTGCACAAGTGTGCAACCGGGAGATTGGGTGGTGGTGCGCGGTGATGTGGTGGCGCTGCCGCTGGTCGAGGCGGTGGTCGAACAGGTGGCGCGGGCTGGCGGTAACCCGACTGTGTTGTTGAACAGTGATGGGTTGGATGAAGCTTTTCTGCGCGCGGCTGGGCCCGAGCAGCTGAGTTGGCTCTCGCCGCTCGATGAGCTGATGGCCGAGCAGGTGGACGTGCGAATTGCCATCAACGCGGCCAGCAACACCCGCGCGCTCAGCGGGGTCGATCCCCACCAGCAGCAATTGTATCAAAAGGCGCGCCGCAAATTTTCGCAGCGGTATATGCAGCGCACCGCCGAAGGGGCACACCGCTGGACGCTGACCAATTTCCCCTGCCAGGCCTTTGCCCAGGAGGCGGATATGAGCCTGGCTGAGTATGAAAAATTTGTCTACGCCGCCACCTATACCGACCAGCCAGACCCGGTGGCCTGTTGGCAGCAGGTGCATGATACGCAGCAGCGCCTGGTCGAGTGGCTGGCCGGCAAAGAACAAGTGGTGGTGCGCGGGCCGAATGTGGATCTCACGTTGTCGATTGCCGGGCGCACCTTTGCCAATAGCGATGGCAAACGCAACATGCCGAGCGGCGAGATCTTCACCGGCCCGGTGGAAGATTCGGTCAATGGCTGGGTGCGCTTCACCTACCCGGCGATCCGGGGTGGCCGCGAGGTCGAAGGCGTGGAATTCCGCTTTGAGGCGGGCAAGGTGATCCACGCCAGCGCGACCAAGAATGAGGAATATCTGCTGAGCCAGTTGGATAGTGATGCCGGTGCCCGCTATTTGGGCGAATTTGCCATCGGCACCAACTATCAGATCCAGCGCTTCACCAAGAGCATTCTCTACGATGAAAAGATCGGCGGCACGATCCACATGGCCGTCGGCGCGGGCTACCCCGAAACGGGCAGCCGCAACCAATCCAGCGTGCATTGGGATTTCATCTGCGACATGCGCACCGACAGCGAAATCTGGGTCGATGGCGAATTGTTCTATCGCAACGGTCAATTCCAGGTCTAAACGAGCAGCGTCCGATATTCCCGGCTAGTTGTCAGGCGGTCAGACGCAATTCGTGCTGAATGCCCCGCAGATCCATTTCGAAGATCAGATCAGCAATCGGGGGCTGGCTGTAAAACCAATGTACCCCGTGGGTAACGGCGGCGCCAATCGGCTGCAGGATCGCCTCGGCCAGCAGCGGCTGGATGTTCTGCGTCGTGTAGAGGCTGACCACGGTGACTTCGTCCCAGGCTCGGCCCAGCCCAAAGAGCCGCTCTTGCATCACCGCCATCACCGTGGCAACTTTTTCGCGCAGCGCATCGAGGGATGTTTCGCCAGGCCGCACCACTGCTTCGGCTGACAAGATCGCTTGATCTCGCAGATCACCAGCCCCCGCGACGATAAAGGTTGGCGTGTTGTCGAGGCTGGGCCGCGTGTACGAAAAGGCATAGAGCATAGGTTCGCCAGGTGGTTGCACCGCGGGCGCGACGTTGGTACGGGCAATCGGATTGTATCTGCCCTGGAGCAGGTCGCGCTCGACCAGCAGCGTCTGATATTCGGTGTTAAATTCGGCAAAACCTGCAAAGGTGCGCGCCGCGGGCAGACGTAATTCGACTGCACACAAGGCTTGCAGGGGCCGTTCCTGAGCCGCCAGATAGGCATCAATCCGCTCAAAGCCTGCGCGATAGGGCAGCGGCTGGTGCAGGGTAACACGCACCACTTCATAGCCCGGTTGGGCGATCACCCCGGCAGAATAGGGCGCAATCCCGCTGAGAAATTGATAATTGCCTGTGGCATGGTCGATCAGGTTCATGATGGCTCCAAAAGGGTGACAGCGGAAAATCAGAGAAAGATTGGAAGCGCAGATTTCACAGGTTTACCAGATTTTATAGGAAAAAGTCAGAAATCCGGGTCATCTCCAGAACCTGCGGCTACAAAGTGCGTTCAAAATTACGGCGTGACTCCCAACGCATCCAGGGTCAATGCTGGATAATGCGCAAGTGCGTTCAAGGCCAGTTGGCGCACTTGATTTTGTTGTTCGGGCCGATCAACCAAATACTCGACGGGCGATTTGCCATCCACACGCGCCAATAGCATGGCCGCCAGTTGGCCGGGCAAGCGGGCGCGGATGCCCTCGGCCAGTGCTGACGGCTGGATCGCGGCCAGGTAGGCCCGCCAAAAGTGGCGAGTGCCCACGCGGAAAGCCGCGCCCGCTTCGCCGTGATAAACCGCCTTGAGCAAAAAATGGTTGAGACAAAAAGCCACATCAAAGGTTGGGTCGCCCCAATGCGCTACTTCGGCGTCGAGGATCACCAGGTCGCCATCGGGCCTGACAAAGATATTCTTCGGGCTATAATCGCCATGCACCAGGGCCACGGGCGCGGCCTCCATCGCCACGATGATCTGCGCAATGGCTGGGGCAATCGCCGGATGACGCGCCGCCACCGTGCGCCAGTAGGGATCGACGCGCAATTGCTCGAAGCTATCTTCCTGACGATTGGCGCGCCGTGCAAAGCGCGTGGCCAGCGCTGGTTGCGCGTGCGTGCGGCTGTGGATCTGCGCCAGCAAGCTGCCCGCGCGGTCGGCCACAGCGAGATCGCACTCGCCAGCCATGAGCGTGGATTTCCACAAAGTCGCGTCGCGGATCGCCTCGATCGCCAACAGGTAATGGGCTTCATCGCTGAAAAGTACCGCGGGCACATGGTTCGGAAACCACGCCGCCACCACTTGTAGATAATCGCGCTCCCGCCAGATGCGCGTTTGGTCGGCATACCAATCCATGGTCACGCGCAGCTTGGGCAGCGCTTGTTTGACCACCAGTGCGTGGCTGGGAGTGCGCACAAAAAAGACATCGTTGGAAACGCCGCCGCCCAATGGCTCGATCTGCACCGCCGCGGCGTTTTGATCCGCGGCCAGATAGCCATAATGGGTTAATAACGGCGCGAGCAGGCTGGGTGTGATCATGCTGAACGGGTGAATAATTGGGCTGTGGGCCAGCGCGCCCGGTCGCCCAATTCATCGGCGATGCGCAGCAGGCGATTGTATTTGGCGAGTCGTTCCGAGCCACGCAGCGAGCCAACTTTGATCTGCCCCGCGCCGGTCGCCACTGCCAGATCGGCAATTGTATGGTCTTCGGTTTCGCCGGAGCGCGCCGAGATCACCGGGTTGTAGCCGTGCTGCTGCGCCAGTTGCACGGTGCGCAACGTCTCGCTGAGCGTGCCAATCTGGTTAACTTTGATCAAGACCGCGTTGGCAATGCCTTGGTCGATGCCCTGCTGCAGGCGCGCCGCGTTGGTGACAAAGAGATCATCGCCGAGCAATTGCAGGTAGGGCAAGCGCTCACTCAGAATCTTCCAGCCCGGCCAATCTTCTTCGGCGAGCCCATCTTCAATCGAAATGATCGGGTAGCGCTGACTCCATTCGGTCAGGCGATCCACCAGGGCCGCGGCTGACATGGCCTCGTTCTCGACGGTGAAAAAGTAGTGATCCGCTCGATAGAAATGGGTGGCAGCCACATCGAGCGCAATGGCGATCTCATCGCCGGGGCGCAACCCGGCCCGTTCGATGGCGCGCGTCAGATAGCGCAACCCCGCTTCGTTATCGGGCAAACGGGGGCCATAGCCTCCTTCGTGGGCCACCAGCACCGCCTCGTAACCGTCCGCGGCCAGCAATTCACCTGTGGCCCGCCGCACCCGGCTGACCCAATGCAGGGCGGTCGCATAATCGGGCGCACCAATCGGAATCGCCAGATAATCTTGCAGATCGACCGCGCCGCCCGCGTGCAGCCCGCCGCTGAGAATGTTGATCATCGGCATAGGCAGCAAGGTTGCTGCGTCGCCGCCCAAATACCGATAGAGCGGCAATTGCAGCCCGGCAGCAGCCGCGTGGGCCACGGCCAGCGAAACGCCGAGCAGGGCATTGGCCCCCAAGCGTGCTTTGTTGGGTGTGCCATCTAGGTTGATCAACAACGCGTCGATGGCGGCCTGTTCGCTGGCATCGCGGCCAAGTATGGCTGGGGCAAGCTCGTCGAGCACATGGTGTACCGCCCGCTGAACGCTTTTGCCCGCATACTCCGCCGGATCCCCATCGCGCAATTCGAGCGCTTCGGCCTGGCCGGTCGAGGCACCGGACGGCACAATCGCCAATCCGCTGGCCCCGCCTTGCAGGGTGACCACCACTTCGACCGTGGGCGTGCCGCGGCTATCCAGGACTTGCCGGGCATGAACATGCTGGATACGTAACTGATTGTTCACTTGTCTACAATTGTTCCCTGAGCGTAGATGAGGTTGCTGCTGTTGCGGCCTATTGTATCATGGGCGCGTGCTGTTTGACGACTAGCGAGAGACGGGGGACAGAAGACGGGGGGGTTACGTTTGTGCGGTCATTAACGCGTATGCCACTGCCTGTTCTCTGGTCATTGCTTGCCCCTTGGCCCATGCTGTGGCAAAGGCTACTTCTCCCAGCTGTATGCGTGTTTCGGCAACCAGATGCCCATGCTCGGCGCGTAAGTTCGGGTCGCGCAGGGCATTGAGCAAATCGAAAAGAATGTCTGCTGCTCTAAAACCAGCATCAGCCGCACCAAAGAGCAACGCTGCCCGCTCCGTCTGTGCCTGGCTTGCTGCCAGACAAGCCGAGGCTTGGAGTATATGGGCAATATACCCTGGGCGACTCGTATCCAGACAGAGAGTGAGACTTTCCCGGTGGAGTGCATCGGCGCGTAGATAGTCACCTTGACGTTGGGCCAGGCGACCTATGAGGTTTAGTGTCTTGATAAGGTCACTGGTGCTACCCACTTGACGGGCAACTGTGCGTGCCCGGGCCAGAAATTCTTCCGCAGCTTGGTGGTGGCCTTGCACCATGGCTAGGTTACCCAATTGTCTGAGTGCGCTACTGCTTCTATTCTTGTCATCCAGTTCCTCAAAGATAGTCAGACTCTGGGTAAAACACTTGTATGCTGCCGCAAAATCACCTTGTTCATAGAATGTTCCGCCGAGATGTAAGAGCACGGGCCCCCGCATGACGCTATGACCATCGGCCTGAAAACTGGCAAAACCCTTGAGAAAGTGTTGTTGTGCCTTCGCTAAATCACCGCGATGCCGCTCGACGATGCCCAGTTGGTTCAAAGCATGACCGCTGAGCCAGACATCCTGTAATTCATGGCCTAGGGTCAGGGTCTCCTCGCTCAGCACCGGCACGGCATCCAGATCATGTAAGCCTAGCCTTGTATATCCTTGTAAAATCAATGCCAGAGCCAGGGCATATTTTCCCTCTGACCCGAGGGCACGGCTGATGGTAATACCTTCCGTGCTCCAGGAAATCGCAGCCTGGTAATGGCCTTGATAAAAGGCGCAGACACCAGCAGTATGCAGCGCTTTTGCCCGGGTGTAGGTCGGTGTGGCTGCTTCGGGCCGCGCCAGGAAACGTTCTGCCTGGATCTGCCCTTCGTGGACGTGGCCGCGATTCATCCAAAATTCCCACAGCGCCGCCACCATGCGCAGCCCTGGTTCAACTTCGTTGCCGGTAAACGACCAATCGAGCGCAGCGCGTAAATTGTCGTGTTCGTTCTCCATCCGCTCGTGCCACTTTGCTGATTGCTCGCCGCTGCGTATTTCGGGTTCGGCTCTCTCGGACAAGTGCATAAAGAAGTGGAGATGGGCAGTGCGCGTCTCCGGCTCTTGCTGCATTTCTGAGAGCTGTTGCGCGGCATACTGGCGGGCCAGTTCATGGATTTCATAACGACCTTGCTGGTTGTGACGCAGCAGAGATTTGTCCACCAGCGCTGTCAGGATCGGCATGGATGCGCCTGCTACCTCCGCTGCTGCTTCGCGTGTAAAATCGCCGCGAAAGACCGAACAGCAGGCAAAGGCGCGTTGTTCCACCCCGCTGAGTAGTTTCCACGAATGGTCAAAAACAGCCTGTAAGGAACGATGCCGGGCGGGGAGGTCGCGCAATGTGGTCGTGAGCAAGGCCAGCCCTTGCTCGATCTCGTATGCAATCTCGCGGCAAGAGAGCAGTCGTACCCAAGCTGCCGCCAGTTCGAGCGCCAATGGCAACCCCTCAACCAGATGGCAAATGTGCAAGATGGCTGTCCTGTCTGCCGGTGTGGGCGTAAAGCCTTGCTGGACGCGGCGCGCCGTCTGCAAAAAGAGCGCGGGCGCGCTGTAGGTTTCTAACAGCCCTTCTTCGTGCGGCTGGTTAGCCGCGGCGGCAGGCATCTCCAAGGCGGCCACTTCAAAGAGCCATTCCCCTTGCAAGTTGAGTCGTTCACGCGAGGTGACCAGCAGCGTCACGTTGGGGGCCTGGCGCAGAATATCGGTCAGGAGCACCAGCCCCTGGCTGTTTGCCTCCCTGGGTTGGAGTGAGGGAGCTGGAGGCAATAGATGCTCAAAATTATCCAGGACAAGTAGCATCTCTCGCTGGCGCAGATAGGTAAGCAACTGGGATTGTGGCTCAGCAGGCCCGGCCAGCGTCAAGCGGAGAGTACCAGCAATCGTCGGGGCAATAAATGGGGCGGCAGCCAGCGGGGCCAGCTCGACAAAGGTGACACCGTCAGCAAAGGCGTCTATCTGTTCGCTGGCAACTTGGAGTGCCAGGCGGGTTTTGCCGATACCACCAGGACCAAACAGCGTGATCAGTCGGCATTCGGGCTTGGTGAGAGATTCAGCCAATGCAGCTAATTCCTGCTGGCGGCCCAGAAAAGGTGTTGGTTGCACGGGCAGATTATGGGGACGAGTGGCCGACAACACAAGCGGAGGCCCCACGCTGGCCATAGCAGGCTCGTTGGCGCGGATGCGCTCGTAGAGGCTGGTTGTCTCCGGAGCGGGTTCAACGCCCAGTTCGGTAGCCAAGGTGTTTCGGCAGCGCTCGTACTGGGCGAGGGCGGCATTGCGTTGCCCAGTCAGCACCAGCACCCGCATGGCCTGCCGATGAGCGTCCTCGCGCCAGGGATCCAGTTCTAGTTGGCGCAGGATGAAACGCAAAGCCTCAGCATAGTCCCGCCGCCGTTCGTGATAGGCCGCCAGCGCACCCAAGGTGGCTAGCGTCTGTTGGTGGAGCCGTTCACGCATGATGGTTGCCCACTCCGCAAAGAGGTCGCTGTCGCCGAACAAAAAATTGTCCAACAAGGGGCCGCGGTAATGGGCAATAGCTGCGGTCCGCCGCTCAGCGCAGGTTGCACAGGTTACATCCTGACGGTGGGCATGAGAGGCGCAGGCAGCGAGTAGCGCGTCGAATTTAGTTGCATCGCAATCGTGATCGCTGGCTGCATTGAACTGAATCCACTCACGGTCGACAAGCAAGAACGGTGGTGTGGCTTGTCCATCGTCGATGGCCTGACGTAGGCGGGTCAACGCCTGGCGCAGATTTGTGCGGGCGACACGCTCAAGTTGGTCGGGCCAGAGTAAGCCGGCCAGGGTCGTGCGCCGGTGGGCGCGATCGGCGGCCAGGGCCAGATAGACCAGCAGCGCCCACACTTTATCATAGGCCAGGGCAGTGATGGGTTTTCCGTCTAGTGTGATGTGCAGCGAGCCAAGCACGCTCAGGGAGAGATGGGGCATGGCGCATCAAGATGGAGCGACTTCCGCAGCCGCAACCTGGTTGCTTTCTGAACCGTAGGTTAGCGGACGACCAGTTTACAGCTTACGCATTATACACCAAAAGTGACGACAATCGTAGTTTGGGCGTCGAGTTCACGTACCGTTCACGGTTGGTTCACGTTAGCGGCATAGACTAAAAGCTGATTCCTTTCGTAAGGCCTCCCCTCAGAAGGGAAACATTCATTTATCTTGTAGACTCAACGACCGGACAAAGGAGAGACTGTATGCGAGTTAGACAACTTGTGTATTGGCGGCTCTGCGCCGAGCGCAACCATTACCACCTAAAAATTCTGTTGCTGGTTGCTAGCGTGTTGGTGCTGTTGAGCGCCTGTATCGCTCCCGCTCAAACGCTACCCAACGAAGATCCGCACGAGGCACATCAGCCAACCCAAGACCAGGCCCTATCCGAACAACTGGGCACGGTGGATTTTTCCATCTCTTGTACCGCCGAAGCCCAGGCTGAATTTAACCACGGTCTGGCGATGCTCCATTCCTTCTGGTTTGGCCCGGCCATCCAAAGCTTTACCCAAGTCGCCGAACTCGACCCGACCTGCGGCATGGGATATTGGGGCGTAGCCATGAGTCAGATTGGCATTCCCTGGTCACCTACGCCAGCGCAGGCAATGGCAGCCGGTGCGGTGGCGGCGGAACAGGCAATAGCCGTGGGTGCGCAAACCCCCCGTGAACAGGCCTATATCGCTGCGATTGGTGCCTTTTACAAAGATGCTGATACGCTGGAACATCCTACGCGGGCGTTGGCTTATGAGGCGGCCATGGCTCAACTCGTCCAGGACTATCCAGACGATACCGAAGCGCAGATCTTCTATGCCCTGGCCCTCAACATGACAGCATCGCCCACTGATAAGCGTTATACCAACCAACGCAAGGCTATCGATATCCTTGAACCGATCTTTCAGGAACAGCCCAACCATCCGGGCGTGGCGCACTATCTGATCCATAGCAACGATTATCCCGCCCTGGCTGCCGAGGGGATCGAGGCTGCGCTGCGCTATGCCGAGATCGCACCATCAGCGCCCCACGCCCTGCACATGCCTTCGCATATCTTCACCCGGCTGGGCTACTGGCAAGAGTCGATTGAGACCAATCAGGCTTCAGCCGCCGCGGCCAAGGCTGATCTCGCGGCCAGCCACGAGCCGGGCACTGGTTTTGTGGATGCGCTCCACGCCATGGATTACATGATGTATGGCTATTTGCAGTTAGCCCAGGATCGGGCCGCCGCCACCCTGTTAGAGGAACTCGCGGTGCTTGAGCAGGTGGATGCCGAAAATCTGGGTTCGGCCTATGCTCTGGCTGCCATGCCCGCTCGCTATGTCCTGGAACGGGGTGCATGGGCGGAAGCGGCGACGCTCACGCTGTATCTGCCCGAGTTTGCCTGGGATCGTTTTCCACAGGCCGAAGCCGTGCTGGTCTTTGCTCGTGGTCTGGGGGCGGCGCGAGCCGGTGATGTGGCGGCAGCCCATCAGGAAATTGACCGTCTGGGAATGCTCCAGGCAGCGATGGAAGCGACCAATCAAGGCTACTGGGCAGAACAAATCGGCATTCAAATCGAAGAAATCACCGCCTGGGTTGCGCTGGCCGAAGGGAATGGGGAAGAGGCACTGACCCGTATGCGTCAGGCCGTTACCCGGGAAGATGCCACCGAAAAACACCCGGTGACGCCAGGCCCGATCAAGCCGGCGCATGAGTTGCTGGGTGAACTATTGCTTGAACTCGGCGACCCGGCCGCGGCGTTGGCGGAATTTGAAGTCTCGCAGGAGATCGAGCCGAATCGTTTTATGGGCTTATACGGTGCCGCTCACGCCGCTGAACTGGCCGGTGACACCGAGAAGGCGCATAGCTACTACGAGCAATTGGTCGCCCTGGGTGCACAGGCGGATAGTGAGCGCCCGGAGTTGGCGGCAGCACAGACCTTTCTGGCGCAGTAGCCATCAACGGATGAAACCGATGCCTGACACCTTCCTTTGTCAGGTATCGGTTTGGTTCGTTATGGTCTGGTGTAACTCCGTTTGTGAACGGAGCAAGCTCAATGCATAAACAAGCACCGAATATCGAATGGCTAATCGCAGAAAATGATGCAGACTGGGAACGCCAGCGTATCCTACCAGACAGCGAACCAGTCGTCACTCGTCACTGGTTTCTAAAGCGCTATGCTTGGGGTGTGGCAGGCTTGCTCTTGCTGCTGGTGGTCGTCGGTGACTGGTGGGGACGCACAACTCAAGGGGGGAGGATAGGAGCAGTGAGCACACTGCCTGAGTGGCAATTGGCAGCGGTGGCTCAGCATGACGGGCGAGCAGTCACTCAGGTCAGCACAGAACAACAGTATCGGTTGGCACGGGAGTACAGTGGTTTACTCGCCGCCACGCAGGCTGCCGAACCAAATGCCCCCCTGGAGATCACCTTGAGTAACATTGCACTACACAATGTCGAATTTCAGGGTGATCAGGCAGTGGCTGAGGTGATCAGCTACGCCTCGGATGGTGGATTCGCTCAGCGACAGACTCGCTTCTACCAGCGCACTGCCAATGGGAGTTGGCAGATGACTATACCCGATGCCAACTTGTGGGGGCCGGAACGCAGCCTGGAGACGCCCTCCTTTATCTTTCACTTTCGCCAACGGGATGCCGCAACCGTCATTGCCGTCTCCGCGCAAATGGAGAGCTTCTATGAAGCGATGCGGCATAATTTCGCACTCTCCCTCGCCCCAGATGCTGAAAAGCTGATGATCGATGTGAGCGTGATTCCATCCGCTCAAGACAGTTCGCGCTGGTTTCGTACCCCTTATCACATCCGCGTCCCTTCCCCTGCCCTCTATGTAGCGCCAATCGAGCTGACAGATGCCGAGCTGCTGGCGCAGTCGATGGCTCTCCCGTTGCTCAGGCGGGTGTCGGCGCAAGTATATGAACAATATCAGATCCGGTTGGCCTGGCCCTGGCAGCCGCTGCTGAATGGTTTGCGTTTGTGGCAACTCTGGGAGATGGATCTCCCCTTGGCTGCCTGGCGTGAAGATGTTGTGAAATGGCTTTATGTTGAGTGGCCCGCCGCCGACCCCAACCAAACCTATGTGCTGCCAAAGCGCTATCCGCTGCTTTGCGCCACGCACAAGCTTTGGATGGATGTTCCAATCCAGATTGATATTCCATTGTTGTGTACCGAGATGGATCGGACCACATGGCATCCGTTCTCGAGATATTGGCGCGAGCCACCCAGCTCGCTCATTCAGCTTGGCGTCCCTGTGCCATCGCAAGTGTATATCGATGCCGGTGAGGAGGCGCACTGGGGTAATCATCCCGCTCAAGTGGTTGCCCTGGCAACACTCATCGAGTATGCAGTGGTCACCTATGGGCGAGAGCGGTTGCCTGTGCTGGTGGCAGGTCTGAGCCAACACAACACTTGGGAGACCCTCCTCCCGGCGGTTTTTGGTGTGCCCCCAGCTGAATTCGAGGTGGGCTGGCAGACCTATTTGGCGACACGCTATGCTGTTCCTCAGCCCGCTCGACATATCGGATTCCTCCCGAAATCTCGCTGACTGATCCTTATTTGGGGGCGCGTTGACAGGGCCACGCCGCTGTGCTAGAGTTCCCCTGTCTCTTGCCAACCATAGGGAGCTTTGTGCATGAATTCAATCCCAACTGTACGTGTGCCGCGGGTGGCCACCACCTGGGGTAATGAAGCTGATCTGTCGGCGTTGTCCTGGGAAGATGCGGTCGTAATCTCGCCCTTCACGCTGGCGGATGGCAGCGGCCCCGCGCAACAGGCCACCGAAGCGCGGCTTTGTTATCACGAGCAGGCACTCTTTGTGCGCTTCGATTGCGTGGATCGGGACATTTGGTGGAACCATACCGAACGCGACGCGGCGATCTACGACGAAGAAGTGGTCGAGTTGTTTATCGGCGCGGGCAGTGATAGACCGATCGATTATTACGAGTTTGAAGTCAGCCCCGCGGGTGTGCTGCTGGACCTGACCGTGCATAGCCCGAATGGCGACCGCACGGGGTTGATCGCTGATTTTGCCTGGAACTGTCCGGGGATGCGTTGGCAGGCCGGGCATGATCAGAGCCGCAACCATTGGTGGGCCGTGATGGTGATTCCCTGGACATCGCTCGGGGTCAGTGGGCCATTGCCCACAGTGTGGCGGGCCAATCTGTACCGCATCGAACGCCCGCGCGATGGCGAGCCCGAATTTAGCTGCTGGTCGCCCACCTTAACCGACCCGGCAGATTTTCATCGCCCGGCGCGTTTTGGCTTGCTGGAACTGGCCTGAGTAATGGGAATCCCCAGCTTTTAAAGAGTCCACAGATTGCTGGCGTTTCTCTTGAAATCTGTGCGAATCTGCGTACTCTGTGGGTGGGATTTTGAAAGCGCTTTTCGATTCTACTTATATCTGCAAATTTTTTTTTACACCTCTTTAGGATTTATTGCGATGACCGAGAAAATTTTGTTGGACACCGACATCGGTTCGGACATTGATGATGCGATCTGTCTGGCCTATCTGCTGGCGCAACCGCAGTGTGAATTGCTGGGCATCACCACCGTGAGTGGCGAACCCGTCCGCCGGGCAATGATGGCCAGCGCGCAATGCAAACTGGCCGGCAAAGAGATTCCAATCTACCCCGGCGCGGCGGATCCCTTGTTGATTGCGCAAGGGCAGCCCTATGCGCCTCAGGCCGATGCATTGGCAGCGTGGTCGCACGAGACAAAATTTCCCCAGGGCGAGGCCGTCGAATTCCTGCGCCGCACGATCCGCGCCAACCCTGGTGAGATCACCCTGCTGACGATTGGCCCACTCACCAATATCGCCTTATTGTTTGCCACCGACCCGGAGATTCCGCACTTGCTCAAGCGTTTGGTGCTGATGTGTGGTGTCTTCGGCGAACGACCCGGCCATCAAGGCAAACCATTGGAATGGAACGCCCTGCTCGATCCCCACGCCACCGCGATTGTCTATCGCGCGCCAGTGGCGGTTCATCGTTCCTACGGGCTGGATGTGACCACCAAGGTGGTGATGCAAGCCGATGAGGTGCGGCGTCGTTTTCAGGCTGGTTACCTGCGCCCGGTGCTCGATTTTGCCGAAGTCTGGTTCCAAAGACGCCCGTCGATCACCTTTCACGACCCGCTGGCCGCGGTTGGCATCTTTGACCCGACCGTCTGCACTTATGACGTGGGCCAGGTCGATGTGGAATTGACCGCGGCGGATCGGCTTGGGCAGACCAAGTGGCAGGGCGGCGTCGATGGCAAACAAGAAATTGCTGTGGCGGTCAATGCCGAACGCTTCTTCGACCACTATTTCTCGGTCCTGGCGGGGTAAGGCGAATCAAAGCCAGCGCGCAGTGAAGCCGCATCGATCAACGAGTCACTTCCCCCGGGAGTGGCTCGTTTTGGTTAGCTGGCCATAAATTATCAATTCTGGCTGGCGATCAGCTACAATAAAGGCCACTGGCTCCGTTTGAAGAATCGATCCATTCACGAGTGCGGCCTGGCAGAAGGAGAGGGCGGTGACAGTTTCGCGTGAAAATTCCAAGGCAGTTTATCAGGGTATCAAAGATGCGGGCATTCGGTTTATCACCGCGCTGCCAGAGACCTGGTTGGTCTATCTGCTGCAAATGGCCGAAGATGACCCCGAGATGAGCTTGATCGAGGTGGCGAAGGAAGAAGAGGCCATTGGCATCGCGGCGGGTGCCCATTTTGCGGGCAACCCCAATCTGTTGCTGATGCAGAATCATGGCTTTCTGGGCTCGATCAATGGCATTGTCTCGCTGGCAATGTTGTATCGTGTGCCGCTCTGCATGTTGATCGCCCACCGCGGGCACATGGGCGAACCGTACCCCTGGCACACCCAGGGCGGCATTGTCACCGAGCCGGTTTTGCGCGGCCTGGGTATTCCCTTTGAGTATGCCCGCGACCCGGCCAGGATTGGCAAACAGATCGCGGAGGCGTATACTTTTTCGCATAGTTCGTTGATGCCGGTGGCGCTGCTGCTCACGCGGGATCTGATGGAGGGCGAGCAATGAAACGGGCCGACTGTATCAAGGCGCTCTATCCCGAACTGGACGATTGTCTGGTGGTGACGATCATGGGGGCCTGCGCCCAGGAATTGTACGATCTGGGTCATTGCGACAATTTTTTCTATTTGCAACATGCCATGGGCCTGGCCTCGTCGATCGGTCTCGGTTTGGCGCTCAGCCTGCCCCATGAACGCGTGGTCGTGTTAGATGGCGATGGCTCGCTGTTGATGAATCTGGGCACCTTGACCACCATTGCTCGCTACCGCCCGACCAACCTGATCCACCTGATCTTTGACAATGGCAGCTTGCTTTCGACCGGGGGCTTTGTCTCGCACACGGCCAGCGGCATCACCAATCTGGCTACCATTGCCCGGGGCGCGGGTGTGCCCCATGTCGCCGAAGTCAGCACGATCTACGACTTTATGGAAGCTGTGGCCGATGCCTTTGACCGGGACGATCTCAGCGTGATCGTCGCCAAAGTCGAAGCCGTTGGGCCCGACCACTTTGGCATGGATCTCAAGCTGCCTGAAAATGCTTTCCGCTTTGAACGCTATATTCGCGAAAAACAACAGAGACTTGTGCAACGTGCAGGATGAATAGCGAAACGTAAGGCGTGATGTATAATTTTTTTCACGCATCACGCATCACGCATCACGCATCACGCATCACGCATCACGCATCACTAGCCGAGGAGAAACCATGTCAACCCCAGTTCCTGTCTTATCCCTCTTGATCGAAGAATTGCGCAATGGGCGCGTCAAAGTGGTGGATCTCACCCAGCCGCTCTCGCCCGACACGCCGGTGATCGAGCTGCCGCCAATCTTCGCGGCCTCGCCCAGCCTGACCATAGATGTGATCGCGCGCTACAACGAGCAAGGGCCGGCCTGGTATTGGAATACATTGCATCTCGGTGAGCATACCGGCACCCATTTTGACGCGCCCGTTCACTGGATCACCGGCAAGGATCACGCCCAGAACAGCACCGACACGATCCCGCCGCGGCAATTTGTCGGCCCTGCATGTGTGATCGATGTCAGCAAGGAGGTGGCTGTCAATGAGGATTTTCTTCTGACGCGCGCCCATCTCGTGGCCTGGGAGAGCGAACACGGCCAGATTCCCGCTGGTGCGTGGGTGTTGTTGCGCAGTAATTGGTCGAAGCGGGAGGGCCGCGACGCATTTCTCAACGCCAAAGCAGATGGCCCCCATTCACCCGGCTGGACCGCGGATGCGCTGCGCTTTTTGGTGGAGGATCGTGATGTGCTGGGTGTGGGCGTCGAAACCGTGGGCACCGATGCTGGACAAGCTGCCAGCTTTGAGCCTCCCTTCCCGGCGCATAACATCATGCACGGCGCGGGGAAATTGGGCCTGGCCAGTCTCTGCAATTTGGATCAACTGCCCGCGACCGGTGCGGTGTTGATCGCCGCGCCGCTCAAGATCGTGGGTGGGTCGGGCAGCCCGCTGCGGGTGATCGCCCTGACTCCGGCTTGATCCTGGCCGCGCTCACGCCGCCCAATCGTCCGCGGACGGCTGTCCAGGCGATTGAGCGAAGCAAGCACAAGCTGATCTGATAGCGGTTAGCGCGTGGGTGTTGGCGTTTTGGTCGGGGCCTTGGTCACGAGTGGCTTGGCTGTCGGGGTGGCGGTACGCTTGCGGGCCTCCAACGGTGAGAGTGGTGACAAGGGTGATAACGGGGATAGCGGAGAAAGTGGCGAAACCCGCTGGGTTTGTTGCCACGGAGAACTTTCGGTCATCGCCTGTAAACGGGTCGTCACTGGGATCGCCAGGCAGATCGCTGCCAAGGCCACCAACAACCATCGCCGCCCGTTTTGGAATCGATTCATAAAAAACTCCCTTCTGCACAATAAACTCCTGTCCTGCCATTTTAGCACAACCTGTATAATGCACTTCAAGACCGGGAAGTTCCCATGAATGTTGTGACAGTAATTCTCAACCCTGCCGCTGGGCGGGGCCGCGGCGCACAGATCAAATCGCAACTTGGGGCCGCGCTGACCCAGGCCGGTCTCCCCTTTGAATTGTTCGAGAGCCAGGCGCGGGGCCACGCGATCGAGTTGGCGCGCCAGGCGCGAGCAGCGGGCAGCACCACGGTCGTGGCAGCGGGTGGCGATGGCACCGTGAGCGAAGTGCTCAACGGGTTGGTGCAGGCCACAGCTGCGGACGCGCCAGTTGGGCGTCTGGCGATTGTCCCCATTGGCAGTGCCAACGATTTTTCCGAAATGGCCGGTTGCCCGCGCCCTGTGTCTGCTGTGGTCCGGGCGATTGCCGCGGGCACAACCCGCTACATCGACCTGGGTGGTGTGACCATCCAAACCGAGAGCGGGGAAATAGCGCGCTATTTTGGCAACAATGTGGGGATCGGGTTTGAGGCCCAAGTCACGCTGGAGAGTTATCGGATCCGCTGGTTGCGCGGCACGCTGCTCTATGGCCTGGCCGCTTTGCGGGCATTGCGCAGTTGCCCCACCCCGCTGATCCAGACCCGCTGGCAGGACGAGCATGGCGCATGGCAGGCGGTAGAGCAGCCGACATTGTTGATCAGCATTGGCAATAGCCGCCGCACCGGTGGCGGTTTCTACCTGACGCCCGATGCCAAAATGGACGATGGGTTGCTCGATGTTGGGATCGCCGCGGTCCGCTCGCGGCTGCATATCCTGTCGTTGCTGCCACGCGCGCTGGTGGGCAAACACACCACTGACCCCGCGGTGAAGATGGTCCGCTGCACGCGCCTGGAAGTAGCATCCACAGAACCAGTGCCCCTTCACGTCGATGGCGAGGTCCTTACCGCAGCGGCGACGCGGATCGCTATCGATCTCCAGCCAAAGCGCCTGCAGGTGATCGTCGCGGCTGCTCGCTAGCTGGGTGGATTGTGACACTCGCCAGAAGGCAGCATCACTCCCCCCGATGCCGCTTTTGAGACGCGTCACCAGCGCAACAAATCCGTGCGATCTGGGCAGGCTCTGCTATAATCAGGTTATGGTCAACACAACTTCACGCCTTGTTCATCTCTGGCGAACTTTGGTGGCTTTGCCCGCGCAGGCCGACGTCGCGTATAGCAGCACAGCATCGCTCAATGCTCAATTTTGGCTTGGGCAATTTCCCTGGCGACCAACCGCGGCCTGGTCGGTATTGGCGGCCCTTTTGGCGGGCGGCAGCTTCAGCCAGTTGGATGGCCAGGCCTGGCAAACCGTGGCGTTGATCGTGCTGTTGGTGGATCCACTCTGGGGCAGCTTGTGGCGCCTGGCCGCGGGGCGCAAAGAGTTGCTCCCGCTGGACGCGCAGGCGTTGACCTATCGTTTTTGGTTGCCCTATTTGCAGGGCCGCTCCCCCGCCGAGAAATTATTGCGCTGGAATAGCGCGGATATTACGCCTTTGCTCTTTCGGGTGGGCCTGCCCAGCTTATTGTTGAGCCTGGCGATTGCGCTCACTTTGGGCTGGGATGCCGTGCTTTTGACGCTGCTGGTGGCGCTGATCAGCAGTCTGGGCTGGACAAGCCGCCGCAGTTTGGCGATCCAACCTGTGCTGCTGCAAAGCATTGTGACGATCGCTCTGCCGTGGTGGTTGACCACGCAGCAATTTGCGCCCACCGTGACCGGAGTCTGGCTCTCGCCTTCGTTGATCCTGGCCGGCCTGGCCACGATCCACCATTGGGGGGAATGTCGGCTTTTGCGCAACAGCGCCGACTGGCTGGGCATGGCCATCCTGGCTTTGGCCGAAATTAATATCATTATTTTGTTGATCGTCATGGAAGCCCCGCTGTGGTTGGGGCTGCTGGCGGTCTTATGGCTTCCGGCCTGGCTGACGGTCTATCAGCGGCAGCCAGTGCAACGGGTAAACTTCTGGTGGCTGGCGGCGCTGTTGGTCGCGGCCCTGGGGTTGAGAACCTATCCGTAATTGCTTACGGTACAGAATTTACGGGTAGAACTGAGCGGAATGAAGGTATGACACACCTACAGCAAGAGACAGATGAGGCTGAGGCTCTGGCTTCGCCGAATGGCGCGGCTCCGATAGGAGCCGTTGTCACCATTGACCAAATCCGGCGCGATGCCGAAGTGGTTGCCCTGATCCAACATGCCAACGAATCATTGCGCGCGCTGGGGTTTACCGAACATGGGCAACGGCACGCGGGCCTGGTTGGGCATATTGCGCAAAATATTCTGAGCCGTCTGGGCTATGATGATCGCACGCAGCAATTGGCGAATGTCGCTGGCTATTTGCACGACATTGGCAACTGTATCCATCGCGAAAACCATGCCCAGAGTGGCAGCTTACTGGCGTGGGATATTTTGGCCCGGTTGGGCATGGAGCCATTCGAGCGCGCCATTGTGATCAACGCCATTGGCAACCATGAAGAAGAGCGCGGCACCGCGACGACCCCCGTCTCCGCGGCGTTGATCATTGCCGACAAGGCCGATGTGCATCGCAGCCGGGTGCAAAATCCCGAGCCAGCCGCCTTCGATATCCACGACCGGGTGAATTATGCCTCGACGCGCAGTTTTGTGCGGGTGCGCCCAGAAGAGAAGATCATCGCGCTGGAGCTGGAGATTGATACCTCGTATGCGCAAGTGATCGAATACTTCGAGATCTTCCTGAGCCGCATGACAATGGTGCGCCAGGCGGTCGAATTTTTGGGCTGTCAGTTTCAATTGATCATCAACGATACGCGTTTTTCGTAACACCCATCTTCCTGAATGCGTATTGCCGAAAAGGAACTCATCATGCGGATTGTACGTTTTGTCGAAGCTCAACAATCTGGCGCTGCCCCTGCTCAGCTGTCGCCCCGCTGGGGAAGCCTGGATGGGGATCGGGTCTACCCGCTCGCGGAGACGCCCTATGGCGCGGCCCGCCTGGCTAGCCCAGCCGCGGCCCCCAAACTGGAAGGGGAAGCCATCCCGTTGGCCCAAGTGAAATTGTTGGCCCCGGTCGCCCCAACCAAGATCGTCTGTGTCGGGCGGAATTATGCTGAACACGCCGCGGAGTTGGGCAACGAAGTGCCGCCCGAACCGTTGATCTTTCTCAAGCCGCCCTCTTCGCTGATCGGCCCCGACGATTCGATTGTCTATCCGGCGATCAGCGAGCGGGTTGATCACGAAGGCGAATTGGCCGTGGTGATCGGCCAGCGCTGTCGCAACTTGACCGAGGAAGACGCGCCCGGCGTGATCTTTGGCTACACCGTCGCCAATGATGTCACCGCGCGCGACTTGCAACGCCGCGATGGGCAATGGACGCGCGGCAAGGGTTTCGACACCTTCTGCCCGGTCGGGCCGTGGATCGATACTGCCTACGAACCGGCGCATCGTCAGGTCCGCTGTCTGGTCAACGGGGAAGTGCGGCAGGATGGCAACACCGCGCTGCTGATCTACTCGATTGCCCATGTCCTGGCTTATGTCACCCGCTTCATGACGCTGGAACCGGGCGATCTCTTGCTGACCGGTACACCTGCTGGCGTCGGCCCCTTGCAACCGGGCGACGTGGTCACTGTGGACGTGGAAGGCCTGGGCACGTTGACCAATCGGGTGATTGGGGAAGCATAAATTCGAGCTTGCGCAGCGTCGCTTGAAGCCCAGGCGGCGCTGCCTGGCTTTTCTGAATGACTCAGGTCTCCCCCGGGAGACCCAGAAAACCGGAGTATAAAGCGTATGACGATGACGGACAGCAAACTTGCTCAGCCATCTATGACCACAGCAGCCCCGGCCCTCGACCATTTTCTGGATCTGGCGGATGTGCGCAATGAACAATTTTTGGGCTTGTTGCAGCTTGCTCGGCGTCTCAAGACCGAATATGTCCAAAACGGGCGCAATGAGCCGATTTTGGCCGGGCAAGCGTTGGCCATGATCTTTCAGAAGCCCAGCCTGCGCACACGAGTCAGCTTCGAACGAGGGATGCACCACCTGGGCGGCCATGCGCTCTATCTTAGCCCCGACGAGGTGGGGTTGGGCAAACGTGAAAGTGCCCCCGATGTCGCGCGCGTGCTGAGCGGCTATGTCCAGGGCATTATGGCGCGCGTCTTTGAGCATCGTCTGGTCGAAGAATTGGCCGAGTGGGGCTCTGTGCCGGTGATCAATGGCCTGAGCGATCTGGCTCATCCTTGCCAGGCGCTGGCCGACATCTTTACCATCTGGGAAGTGTTTGGGCAGTTGCAGGGCCTGACCGTGGCTTATGTGGGGGATGGGAGCAACAATGTCGCGTGGAGCTTGTTGCAAGCTGCCGGAAAAGTGGGCATGTCCATGCGCATTGTCTCGCCCGTGGCCTACCAACCCGACCCGCAGTTGATCGCCAGCACCGACGCCGATGTTACTGTGACTGAAGATCTCGACGGGGTGATCGGCGCTGATATAGTGTACACCGATGTTTGGATCAGCATGGGGCAAGAGGCGGAACGCGACGAGCGTTTGCGCGTCTTCCCCAATTATCAGATCAATGAGGAACTGCTGCGCCATACGCGCAACCCCGCGCTCAAGGTGATGCATTGCCTGCCCGCACACCGCGGCGAAGAGATCACCGATGCGGTCGCTGACGGTGCGCAGAGTATTCTCTTTGCGCAGGCACATAATCGTTTGCACGCGCAAAAAGCGCTGCTGGCCCACTTATTGGGGAAGGTGCCGCTCACCGGATGAATGCCCCTTGTTGATCTTGCGGATAGGGATTTGTTTGTGCAATGATGCAAAGTTGACCGTATGACCACCGATATTCTTGCCCTGCTCAGTCGAATCACCAGCCTGACCAATTTGGTGGATATCGCGTTGGTCTCGCTGGTCTTTTTTGGGTTATTGCGCCTCTTTCGTGGCACGCAAGCAGTGCAATTGCTGCGGGGCATTTTGGTGATCGCCCTGGTTGCAGCAGTGTTGAGCCAGGCGGTGCAGCTGACCGCCTTCAACTGGCTATTGCGCAATAGCACACCCTATATTCTGATCGCGCTACCGGTGATCTTTCAGCCGGAATTGCGGCGTGCGTTGGAGCGGGTGGGGCGCTCGATGCCCTTCCTGATCCGCCGCAATGAAAGCACGACTACGCAGAACCTGGTCAACCAGGTGGTCAAGGCGGTTGAGCAGCTCTCGCAACGGCGGCATGGCGCGTTGATCGTCTTTGAGGGCACCACTGGGCTGAGCAATGTGACCGATCTCGGCGTGCAGCTCAATGCCGAGGTGACTGCCGAATTGTTGATGACCATCTTTTTTCCCAACACCGCCTTGCACGACGGCGCGGCGGTGATCCAACGTGATCGGATTCTGGCCGCGAGTTGCGTCTTGCCGCTCACCCAGCGAGCGTTGGCCGACAACCAAATGGGGACACGCCATCGCGCGGCAATTGGCGTCACCGAGCAGACCGATGCGATCACGCTGGTGGTGTCGGAAGAGACCGGCAACATTTCGGTGGCCCGCAATGGGCGGATCATCCGCATGGAGCCCAATTTGGTGCGCACGATTCTGAGCGATTTCTATCGCACGTCGGGTTTGTGATGGTTGGCTGTCCAGAGTCGTGACCTGCGTAACTTCAGTTACTGACAAGCTCGCCGTAGCTTGATAAATTTACGTCGCGCCTCAGGCTGTTCAGGCGAAACAATGCTGTTGCTGGCAAGTACAACTTGAACCATATACGCTTTTGTTGAGTTTGTTATGCGCGTGAACCGAAGTGTGCGTTCCTGGTGGCGACGCTTTATCGGCCATTTAGGCACACTGGCACTCTCGATCATCATGGGTTTGATTGTCTGGCTGATTGCGATCAACCAACAAAACCCGCTGGTGACACAACCCTATAACGAAGCAATTCCTGTCGAGGTACGCGGGCTGGCTGCCGACTTAGCGTCAGCGCGAACCCTGGCGTTGTCCCTAGTGGAGTTGGAATTACAAGCCCCCCGCACCTCATGGGATCGGCTGCGCAGAAACGCGATCTCGGTCTATGTGGATCTCGATGATCTGCGCGAGGGTGAGCACGAGGTGCCGATCCAGGTCTCGATTACCGATCCCGAAGTGGTGGTGGTTGAGCGAACGCCCGATACCTTGGAGATTCAGCTCGACAAGATCATCACCCGCACGTTGCCCGTCCTGGCCGTGGTCACCGGGAGTGCTGGCGATGGCTATAATTACGAAGAAGGCACCGCGATCATCAATCCTGCGGAAGTGACCATCAGCGGCCCGGCCAGCCAGGTAGCGCAAGTCGCGGCCGCCCGCACCAATATCTTCCTGAATGGTGAACAGGGCCAGGTGACCCGGCCCCAGACCGTGGAGTTGCTGGGGTCACAAAATAACACAGTCAAGGTGCGGCCCAATACAGTGCAGGTTAATGTGCCGCTGCAACCTTGGCGGAATCGCAAACAAGTCCCGGTGCGGGTCAACCTGATTGGGCAACCGGCTGAGGGCTATCGCTTGTTGGGCTTGCCCCAAGTGGAACCTAATATGGTCACATTGATCATCCAGGGGGATGATGACCCGAACAATCGAGATCAGCTCAATAGTATTGGGTTGGTCGAAACCGAGCCCTACACCATCACCGGTGCTACCGGTGAGATGCGTGCCCGGTTGAATCTGAACATAGACACGGACGCGATCTATGTGGCTGAAGGGACAACCGTCGATGTGGTGGTTAAAGTTGTGCCCGTAGAGAACAGCGCGCGCATCGCTTTGCGACCAACCGTGCGGGGGTTGGCACCCAATTTGGCTGCCACGCCAGCGTTGAGCACGATCGAGGTGATCGTGAGCGCGCCGCAGCGTATGTTGGACGCGCTGGAAGTGGATGATGTGTTTGTAATTTTGGATCTGACCAACCGCGTGCAGGGCATCCATGTGATCACCCCACAAGTGGTCTATCCCGATGATATTCGCCTGGATGGTGTCTGGCCCGAGACTGTCGAAGTGACGATCAGCGCGGCTGTCACGCCCACGGTGAGCATCACTGACACCGCGACGGTGACCGGGACAATCACGGTGACGCCCTCGGTGACGCCCTCGGCCACGCTGACGGCCACAACCGAGCCGACCGCAACCGCGACGCTCAGCGCGACACCCTCGGTGACCGCGACAGCGCCATTGACCGTAACCAGGACGCAAAGACAACCGGCTGCTCGCACCGCGACACCCGAGGAGGAGTAATATGCAACAACGAAAACCGGTGGTGGCGCTGGTCGGGCGACCGAACGTCGGCAAATCAACCTTGTTTAATCGACTGATCGGGCGCCGCACCGCCATTGTGGAAGATTTGCCCGGCACGACGCGCGACCGCATTTATGGCGACAGCTATTGGAATGGGGTCGGCTTCATCGTGATCGATACCGGCGGGCTCGAAGCCCCGAACGAATTTGGCGCGGCCCGGCCCCGTCAAGCCGATAGCCCGCCCCTGGCCCTGGATTCGGCGCCCTTTGTCGCGTATATTCAGAACCAGGCCGCGGTGGCCATCAACGAAGCCGATGTCATTCTGCTGGTGGTGGATGGCAAAGAAGGCCTCACTGCCGCTGATCAGGATGTGGCCGAGTTGCTGCGCCGCTCCAACAAACCGATCTTTGTGGTGGTCAACAAAGCTGAAAGCACGGCCCGCCAATTCGACGCACTCGAATTCTGGAACCTCGGCCTCGATCAACCCTACCCGATCAGCGCCTATCATGGCGACGGCGTGGGAGATCTGCTCGATGTCGTGGTGCAGGCGCTGCCCGCCTATCCCGATGAGCTGGCCGAAGAGACTGGCATCGGCATCACCATTGTTGGCCGCCCGAATGTGGGCAAGAGCAGCCTGCTCAATGCCTTGTTGGGCAGCGAACGGGCCATTGTCAGCGATGTGCCTGGCACCACGCGCGACCCCATCGACACGCAGCTGGTCTATCACGGCGAGAAGATCACCCTGATCGACACCGCGGGGATCCGCCGTCGCGGCAGCGTGGAGCCGGGCATTGAGCATTACAGCGTGTTGCGGAGCATGCGCAGCATCGACCGGGCCGATGTGGTGCTGTTGCTCGTCGACGCCACCGAGGGCGTGACCGCACAGGATACGCATGTGGCTGGTTATGTGTTGGAAAAACACAAGAGCGTGATTGTGCTCGTCAATAAATGGGATATTTTGGAAAAAGACGAACACACCATGGCCGCCTATTCCCGCCAGGTGCGCGAAGATCTCAAATTCATTGACTATGTGCCCGTCCTGTTCATCAGCGCCAAGACCCGGCAGCGGGTTCACCAGGTTTTACCAATGGCGCTCGAAGTGGTGGCCGCGCGTCGTCATCGGCTCAGTACCAGCGAATTTAATACCCTGTTGCGCGAAGCGTATGATGCCATCTCGCCGCCCAACCGCAATGGCCGACCGCTCCGCATCTATTATGGCACACAAGTGGGCAATGAGCCGCCCAGCTTTGCCATTTTCGTCAACGACCCCGCTATTGTGCACTTTTCGTATGAGCGCTATCTGGAAAACCAGATTCGCGAACGGTATCCCTTTATCGGCACGCCCATTCGGCTCTTCTTCCGTGGCGGGCGAGATGAACGATACGGCAAGACCTAGACCCAGCTATCAACGAGTTGCGATACCAAATCCAGGCTGGATCAGAGTGTTTGGCGCAGAAATTGGGGCTGGAAATTTGAACGATGAAGCGACTGCGCGTTTATAAAGTTGAATTGCTCCTGGTGATGATTTTGTTGGCTGCGGTCGGCTTTTTTGCCTATCTCGGCTCCGGCTTGATGCAGTCGGCATCTTCGACCATGGAGTTTTCGGGGAGCCGGGCGCTGGAACAGGCGACTCGCCAGTTGGAGTTTGGCGCGCGCGTCACCGGTACCGAAAATAGCACCCGCATGAGCGATTGGCTGGCCCAGGAATTGGTGCGCCTGAATTGGAATGTGATCATCGAGCCCTTTCCGGTTGCCAATACGCTCCAGGCCCGCAATGTGATCGCGGTGCGCGAAAGCCAGGCACCCAACGCACAGGCGATCATCCTCGGTGCCCACTATGACAGCCGTCTCGCGGCTGATGCCGATGCCAACCCGGCGAACCATACATTGGCGACGCCAGGCGCGAACAGTGGGGCTGCTGGCCCGGCGATCCTGCTGGAATTGGCGCGCACGCTGGATGTGGCCGCGGCTGGCCATACAGTCTGCCTGGTCTTTTTCGATGCCGAAGAAAATGGCGGGCTCCCCGGCTGGGAATCTCATTTGGGGAGCAGCTACTTTTTGAACCGCCTGGAGGAAGTGCCGCGCTGTCTGAACCCCCGTTTTGCGGTAATTTTGGATCTGATTGGGAATACAGACCAGAATCTCTTCATCGAACAGACGGGGGATGCCAACCTCAGCCGAGCCATCTGGCAGGCAGCTGCCGAAGCTGGGTTTGGGGATCGCTTCCAGAATCAGGCTCGTTGGGCCATGACCTCGTCGCACACCAGCTTTCAGGCAGTGGGGATCCGCGCAAGTGTCATCGCGGATTTTGATTACCCCCACCGGCATACGCTCGAAGATACGCTCGATAAGCTCAGCGCCGACAGCCTGGCCGCGGTTGGGCGTACACTCGAAATCTGGCTGGAGAATGGCGCCCCGGTGCGCGAAGAGTAGCGCCGCGGGGTTACGGCCGATCATAGACCAGTTCGGCGATCCACCAGCGGTCGTCTTGCCACACAAAGCGCCATTGATCGACCCCGTGCGTGGCCGTGGCAACGCCATCCCCAACCTGGATCGCCAACCCGTCGAATTGATCCAATGCCGGGGGCGGATGCGGAAAGACGGCCACACGATAGCGATCCAACACCGCGGCCCGCCCGGCCCAGATCCGGTCATCCTCCGCCGCGGCAGTGGCCCGGCCATCTACCACGCGAGCTTCTGCGCTCCATAGCTTGGCCAGCACGGCCAGATCTGCGTCACGCGCGGCGGCTCGCTCGGTCAGGATCAATTGGGGGATCGCGGCTTCGGCTGCGCTGGGCAAAACCAATGGTGTGGGTCGTGGCCCCGAACGAAACAAATCCTGGGAGGGTGGCGGCGGCAAGGTAGCGCAGGCTGTCATCAGGAGGAGCAAACCAGGCCCGATCCACTGCAAGCGCCTGGAAGAAATTTTTGGCTTGGTAAGGAGTCTCATCTATGAACCCCGTGATCTTTGACCTGGGGCCGCTGTCTTTGCACTGGTATGGCATCTTTATTGTCGGCGGCGCAGTGCTGGCGGCCTGGGTCTCCAGTTTGTATGCAGGCAAGGCGGGCGAAGATCCTGATCATGTTTGGAACCTGCTCGCCTGGACGTTGATCCTCGGCATTATTGGCGCTCGCTTGTATCATGTCTTTAGCTCGCCTGCCGATGGTCTTGGCTGGGCCTATTATCGCGAAAACCCGGGCGATATCTTTAATTTCTGGAACGGGGGGTTCCGCGGCCTGGGGATTTATGGCGGCCTGGTCGGGGGTATTGTTGCCATTGTGCTTTACTGTTGGCATTACCGCTTAAACCCGCTGCGCTATCTCGATTTTATTGCGCCGAATGTCTTGTTAGCACAGGCGGTTGGGCGCATGGGCAACTTTGCCAATCAGGAACTGTACGGGCCGCCGAGTGATGCGCCCTGGGCCTTTTACATCAACCCCGCCTACCCCTGTCAGATCCCAGCTGGCGCGCCCGCCTTTCCGCAGATTTGTGGCCAGCCCAATCTCACCCCCGAAACCATTCAATGGTATGCCACGCATGGCTTTCACCCCACCTTCTTCTACGAGGCGATCTGGAATTTGGTGATGTTTGGGCTGCTGGCGTGGATCATCTGGCGCTTCGGGCAGCGGTTACGCCGGGGAGATGGCGTGCTGCTCTACTTGCTCGCCTATCCGCTGGGGCGCTTTTGGGTGGAAATGTTCCGCCCCGATGCCTGGGTCATGGGCAATTTGGCGACCGCCCAATGGATCGCCATCGGCTGTGTGCTCTTCGCCGTGGTGATGCTGATTGTGCGCCACCGCAACTGGTCGTGGCGAGATCATCCAGAGGAGCGCCTGAATGCTCCGCTTCCTGCGGCTCGCCAACCAGGAAACCCCGCGGCAGCAACGCCCTAACCCGCGAGCAGTCAGGCTTCCGCGAGAAACCTGACTGCTGTATGCCCGGATGCCTACCCTATCATCTCGATTTCATAATCGACCAGTTGGGCATCCAGCCGCCAACCTTCGACCAAATTCGCCACCAATTGCAGATGGCGATGGGCCTGCGCGCCATCATGGCTGACGCAGACAACGGCCAGGACCGCGCGTGTCCATTCATCTTGCGCGTCTGCCTCGCAGACCGAGACATTAAAATCGCGCCGAATGCGTGCGATCACCGGTTTGAGGATTCCCCGTTTTGCCTTCAGGCTATCGACCAGTGGTAAATATAGATCAAGCGTTAAAAGTCCGATAGTCATGGAAAATTCAGAGCACAACGTTCAGAGTTCGGAGTGCAATATCATCACGTTTGACGTTTCACGCACGACGTTTGCTGTCAATAACTCTCTGTCCACGTGGGATTGGCATATTGTTCGCGGATCAGCTTGCCCGCCGCGCTGATCTCGGCGGGGCGCAGGGCCCCGGGTTTGCATTCCAGATTGAGGGTGGCGGCGAACCCTTGCACCAGCGCGGGCACCACCTGTTCAAACTGGACGGCGGGGTCGTCGTCTGGCAGGCCAAGTGCCTGTGCCAAGGTGCCGGCACGGGCCGCCAATTGCGTGCGCAATGCCTCTCTTTGCTCGGCAGGCAACGCGAGCACGTCGATCAACCGGGTGATGTCGCCGACCAGCGGCAAACTGCCATGTTGCAGCACATATTTGGCGCGGCGGCTCTGTGCGCTTCCAATTAGCTTGCGCCCACCGGCTGTGATCTCATAGGCGCTGGGCACTTCAAAACAGGCCGCCGAGACATCGGGCCCGGTGCGGGTGCCCCCCGCGGCCTTGTCGGCGCTGAGGCCGATCACTTGCAGCCCCGCGAGCAACGCATTGCTCAGCCGCAAATAGGCATCCATTACCCCGCCTTTGACGCGCGGTTCGCTCGTTGACGCGGCAATCGAATAGGTCAACTCGTCGGTGTGCAAGATCGCCCGGCCCCCAGTGGAGCGGCGCACAATATCATAGCCCAGGGTGGCCGCGGCTGCCTGATCGATGTCGGCCAATGGCTGGTGGCGCCCCAGACTGATCGCTGGCGGGCTCCAGCGGTAAAAGCGCAATGTCGGTGGGCTTTCACCCGCGGCACAGGCCATGGCAATGGCCTGGTCAAGCGCCATATTGGCCGCGCCCGAGCGCGGTTGATCATCCACGAGCAGCCGCCAGGTTGCCAGCTCAAATGTCTCCTCAGCCGGTAAAACACGCTCAATCGTGGTTATGGTCTCATTCATGGCGTTACAAAAGGCAGGGTCACTACCTCGGCCTCGCTGTCGCCCACCGTTACCTTGACGCCGGCTTGGTTGTGGGGGCGTTTGAGGATCGCCAGCGCAATGGGCGAGTTCAGATTCGGGCTGACCGTTGCACTGGTGACCGTGCCGATGGTCTGCGTGCCCACTTGCACGTTAGCGCCAACGGTCAGGGGCTGCTGCGCCACCAACCCCACCAGCGTCTTGGTTACTTTGTCGTAGGTGATCTGGCGCGCAATGATCTCCTGGCCGGTGTAGCAGCCTTTGTTTTCGGCGCATGTCCAGGCCAACCCCGCTTCGAGCGGCGTGAAATCGGGCGTCAATTCGTGGCCCGCCGCCGGGCGCCCAAGCTCGATGCGGCGCACGTCGTATGCGGCTGCATCTGCCAAAAGCGTAATGCCCTGCTCGCGCAGCCGCGCCACCACGGCAGCTTGCTGATCCACCGGTACGATCAGCTCGAAGCCGGGGAGATCGTATTCCTGTTGGTTGAGCACAACGAGATCCTCGCTGGCTTCCCACTGATTGGCGGGCAAGTCCGGCGCAATCGCCAGGCCTGCAAGCGCATCGGCCGCGGCTGGGCCAAACACGCGGCTGCGCACAAATTCGGCGCTGGCATCGCGCACTTTTACCTTGTCCATAAAGAAGATCTGGCCGCGCAAATGACGGCTCAAGGCCGTGGCTTCACCCGGCGCGGGCAAAAGCCATAATTCATCTGGGCGGCAGAGCACCGTAAACACAAAAGTGATGCGCGCGGTCGGGCTGGTCAAAACTGTGACCGCGGCCTGCCCGGGCCGCAGGGCATTGATATTGTTGGTGGTCATCCGCTGCAAAAAATCGCTGCGGTCGGCATCCGTCAACACGAGCAGACCAGCGTCGGGGCGCTCGAACAGGGTTGCTGTTTGGGCGAGCATGGCGGGGGTAGCGGACGTTTGGGTTTTAATCATAAGCATATTGGGAAGGACCATGAACGATAGACGACGAACGGATCATGAATGGCGAATAACGAATAATCAATGGTGAATGACGTTTGACGCATGACGTTTTCACGTTTCACACCTCACGGTTCAGCCAGGCGCTGTTCGGCAAATTCCAGCGTATGATAAAACATTTCGCGTCCCGCGTCAGTGATATTGTCCTCGATCTGCAAATAATGGCTCACATCTTCATAATAGTAAACTTCGACCGGTACCCCGGCGCGTTGCAAGGCAGCTTCGAGCGCATAGGCCTGCGCAATGGGAATGACCCGATCCGCCGCGGTGTGGATCAGCAGCGTCGGGGGCAATTCTGCCGCGCTGTACAGGGGCGAATAGCGCAAAAAGTCCAGCGGAAAGAGATTGGGCAACCCCAAGGCCGGAATCAACAAGTCATACTGCGGCGGGATCTCGATCTGCCCGGCGTAGTAGGCCGCGCTCCCGGCAAAGGCATCGCTCACCCCGCCAATGGTGATCCAGCCGCGCAGATCATCGCCCAGTGTTTGCTGGGTGTTGCGGATCAACCGGTGCAGGATGGCGCTGCTAAAGCTGCCACCCAGCGCCACGATGCGCGTGCCGTCGATCTGGCGGTGCAACTCGCCATCGCGGGCCAGTGCCAGCGCCACGCCTGCATCCGCGGCGTGGGCCAGAATATCCACGCCGCGTTCGCTCATCGGCGAGATGGCCACCAGCGCGTAGCCTTGCGCGGCATAAGCAACACTCACCGACTGCCACAAATCGCTATGCGTTGGATAGACCATCAATAACAGAGGGACTTGCGCATCGCTTGCCAGCGTTGTCGGCAGATAGAGGCGCAGCGTATCGACGCGCAAGCCAGCATGGTCGAAGGCAAAAGCATAGCGCTGAGCCTGCGAGCCCGCTGGGAAGGCCGTGGTCACCACATCGCTGGCCGTCACGCTCACCCCCACCGCCTCGGGCCAGGGCACTGGCAAGGTGGGCGGCTGATGAGGAGGCAGTTGCAAGTCTGGCGCGGTCGTCACTTGCTCCGGCTGGATCGTGACCAGGCGCGGCAGGCCAAAGCTGGCTTCCGCAACTGTTTCGGCATAACCCGGAGCCACCGCGGCCAACCGGTACTGCCCCGCGGGAATGTTGTCGATCTGGTAATGGCCGCTGGCGTCGCTATAAGCCACATAGGGGTGACCGGTGCGTTCCGCCACCAGCACGGTTGCCGCTGCCAGCGGCCCGGTTGAGCCCACAATGCGGCCCCGCAACGAACCCCGCGGCGCGGCGCTGGGGGCCGGGTGCAGATCATCGCGTGCGCGCGCGGCCAGATAGGCCACCACATTGCTGCTCGGTGCGGGCCTACAAGCCAGCAGCAGAACGACCATGCAGGCGAAGAACAGCCAGGTAATGCCGACGCGTCCGTTCATGCAGCAACTTTGGCCAGCGCACGCACAGGAAAGGTGCCCACCCCTTTGAACTTGGGCGGAATGGCACTGAAATAGATCGAACGAGAATCTTCGCGGCTCAAATAATCGCAGATGATCGGTGCGGGCAGCCCCTTGCAGGTGATCAAGCCATCTTCGATCCCATGACTCAAGTCAATCAGACGAGCTTGTACGCGCATAGCCAGTTGTTCCAGACGACTCTGTGTTACTCTTGCCAAAAGAAGGGATTGGTGATCGCCAGCAGATCGCCGCTGGTGCCCCGTACTTCGACGGTGGACCAATCCGCCAGACGCGGGGAGAGTTGCCATTGCAGTTCACCGGATTCCCCGCTGGTCTGTTGCTGCAGGAGCCGCCCATTGACGATCACGCGGATGGTGGCATCCGGCGGGCAATCTGTCCAGCGGCATGTCACCGTGGCGGGCCGATCCACCGTTTCGCCCAAGTGCCAGCGAGTGCCATCACTGGCCTCGGCCTGCACATTCAATGTGGGCCCATTGCTGAGATAATGATGCCCCACCGCGAGCGCCTGCAAGATGGCCGCTTCGCTGCGTTCCTGCGCATAGACCACCGTAAAGCTAGATTCGGGCGTGTAGTCGCGGGGGCCGTGCGTATCGGTGCCAGCCGTGGCGTAGATGCGGATGCCCTGGTTGAGCCAATCGTACCAGAGGTCGAGCGCTCGCTGATTATACGAATCGCCCGCCCACGGGCCATTCCAGATTTCGACCAAACGGGCCGACCCTGGCATCTGTTCGCCATAACGCCAAATACAGCCGGTGCATTCTGGGTCGCCCACCGATTGCGGATGCGCGATGATAAACAATTGGCCCGCGGCGGTGGCCTGCTCGGCGATCTGCGTGATCGCGCCGCTGCCTGGGCGGATGCGCCAATCGATCCACTCGCGGGTGCCCAAGACGAGCGCATGGCCCCAAAAGGTGGTCAGTTCCAACCCGCCCGCGGCCAGGAAGGTCGGCGTTGTGGTTGTCATCATCTCGGCCAAACCGGAAACGGTATTGTGATCGGTGAGAAACAGAAAATCCAGCCCGACCCGCTGCGCCGCGGCCACCAGTTGATCGATCCGCTGGGCCGCGTCCGAGTGATCGGTGTGGCTATGCAGATCCCCGCGCAGCCAACCGGGGCCACCGGTCGCCGCGGGCATGGGCGCAGGCAGCTCAGGCGCGGCGGTGGATTCCCCGACCTCGCACGTCACCGTCAACGTATAGGTGAGCAGCTCCCCGGGCATGATCATGTGCGTGTCGAGCTGCGCGATCCATTCGCCCGCGGGCACTGGCCCGCCGCGATACCCCGGCGTGGCAGTTGTCCGCGTGATCTCGACGCGGTGTTCAGCCCCGCCGCGATGGCCCGCGCCGCGGAATCCCGTCGGGTCGAAGAGGGTCAGGGTGATCATATTGGTGGCGCCAGCGACCCGCGCCGGGGTGAACTGTAAATGCACGAGGACGCGGCCACACGCTTCTGGCACGACAAACCTGTGCGGCAAATGACGTTTGCAATCTCGGGCAGTCAACGTACCAGTAAATGTTTGGGTCATGGCGTTGCTCATGTCTGGAGTCAGGAATTGGCGATCAGGCGGATTATAGCATGGATTTTTTTGGTGACCACATTTACAGCATTGGCCCGATGGGTCTATACTATCTGCGCCAATCTGTGAAATCCAGGTTTCTAAGTGCTTTTTGTACCCTACTTGAGGTTGAGGTATGGTATGGATGGTATGGCATTAGTCGATAAAGAGACTCCGATTTTTTAGCAGAGCTCACTATCAAAGGATTGTTATGACGGCAGGATATTATCGTTTTCCAACCATTCATGCGGATACGATTGTTTTTGTGGCGGAAGATGATCTCTGGGCGGTGGCCGCGCAGGGTGGCATTGCTCGCCGGTTCACGAGCAATTTGGGCGAGGTAACGCACCCAGTCTTTTCCGCGGATGGCGCCTGGTTGGCCTTTGTTGGGAAGGAAGAGGGCACCCCCGAGGTCTATGTGATGCCCGCGGATGGTGGCAGTGCGCGGCGCTTAACCTTCCTCAGCAGCAGCTGTCGGGTGCTCGGTTGGACGGCAGATGGCGCACAAATTATCTTTATGAGCAATTATGGGCAAGCAATCGGCAGCGAATATAGCCTCTTTACGGTGGCCCTGGAGGGCGTCCCTGGCGAGGTGACTCCCCTCCCCTATGGCCCCGCGCAGTCGGTCAGTTTTGGCCCCCAGGGCGGCGTGGTGATTGGCCGCAATATGGGCAGCGACCCGGCGCGCTGGAAACGCTATCGCGGGGGCACCGCCGGCCATTTGTGGATCGACCGGACAGGCGACGGCCAGTTTGAGCGGTTCCTGAGCGAATTGCCCGGCAATATCGCCTCGCCCATGTGGTTGGCCACGGCTGCCCCCGAAGGCCGGATCTTTTTCGCCAGCGATCATGAAGGGGTCGGCAATCTTTACAGCGTCCTGCCCGATGGCACTGATCTGAAGCGCCACACCGATCATGAAGATTACTATGTGCGCAACCCGACCAGCGATGGCCAGCGGATTGTCTACCACGCGGGCGCGGATCTCTACGTGTATGAAGTGGCGACCGATCAATCCACGCCAGTGGCCGTCCAATATCGCAGCCCGCGCATCCAGCGCAATCGCCGCTTTGTCGACCCTGCCCGCTTTTTGAACAGTGCGAAGCTGCACCCCAATGGCCGCGCCCTGAGCGTGACCAGCCGCGGTAAGTTCTTTGCCTTTTACAACCACGACGGGCCGGTGATCCAGCTGGGCAAGCGCGATGGTGTGCGCTATCGGCTGGCCGAATGGCTGTCGGATCATCGCCACCTGGTCGTGATCAGCGACGAGCTGGGCGAGGAGACATTGGAGATCCACACGACCGCCGCGGATGAAGCCCCGCGCCGCCTGGATGGTCTGGACTTGGGCCGGGCTGTTTCGCTGAAGCCTTCGCCGGTGCAAGAGAAGGTGGCACTGATCAATCATCGTCACGAATTGGTGATCGTCGATCTCCCCAGCGCCACCTTGACCGTGGTGGATCGCAGCCCCTATCGCCAGATCGGCGGCTTTGATTGGTCACCCGATGGTCGTTGGCTTGCCTACAGCTATGCGGTGACCTCCAAAACCAGCGAGATTCGGCTCTATCGGCTGGCAGACCCGGACGCGGCGGATGCGGCACTGCACGAAGGCAGCATCCACACCATCACACGCCCGATCCTGTATGATGTCCGCCCATCTTTTGACCCCGAAGGCAAATATCTCTACTTTTTGAGCTATCGGGAATTTAACCCCGTGGCCGATGGGCTGCATTTTGATCTCGGTTTTCCGTGGGGAATGCGGCCTTATCTCGTGACCTTGCGCGCGGATCTGCCCCATCCCTTCGTGCCCCATCCTGAATTGGAAGAGGACGAGCCGCCGCGGCAGCCCGCGGGTGAGCTACCGCCACCGCCGGAAAGCCCCGATAACGAAGCCGACGAAACATCCGATGACGAAACGTCTGATGACGAAACATCTGATGACAAAACGCCGGAGGAGAAGGCAGACGAAGCAGAAGATGCCGCGGAAGCTGAAGCCGCGCCAGAAGCCGGTGAGACGGCCCCCGCCCCCGGCGATGTGCAGGGGGAAGAGGGCGCGCTGCTCTCGCCCGAATCGCCGGATGCCCCAACCCTGGCCAAACAACCGCCGCCAAAATCATCAAATAGTGCTCCTGCTCTGCGCATCGATCTGGAAGGCATCGAGCAGCGGGTTCTGGCCTTTCCCGTGGCCGATGGGCGTTTTGGCAAAATTGCGGGCGTTCCAGGCAAGGCAATCTTCACCCAATTTCCGTTGCAGGGCTCGCTCGAAAATAGTGATCCCTGGGAGAATGAAGGGCCGGAAAGTGGCACGCTGTACGCCTATTCATTCAAAGATTATAAGCTGGAGACGCTGACCGACAACGTGAGTTGGTTTGAATTGTCGCGCAACGCCAAAAAGTTGCTTTACGCCAGTGGACGGCGCTTGCGCGTGATCAATGCCGGGGAAAAGCCGAGCAACGAAGGTGGCCATCCCCGCCGCAGTGGCTGGATCGACCTGAGCCGCGTCAAGGTCTCGATCAACCCGCCCAGCGAATGGGCGCAAATGTTCCGCGAAGCCTGGCGGTTGCAGCGCGACCACTTCTGGACAGAAGATATGGCCGATGTGGATTGGCAAACGGTCTATGAACGCTATTTCCCGTTGATCGAGCGGGTCAGCACGCGCAGCGAATTTAGCGACCTGATGTGGGAGATGCAGGGCGAACTGGGCACCAGCCACGCCTATGAAATGGGGGGCGATTACCGATGGGGCCCCTATTACAATCAGGGCTTTCTGGGCACACAACTGCGTTGGGATGCCGAAGCGGGTGGCTATCAGGTCGGCGAAGTGCTTGAGGGCGATCCGTGGAATCCCTATGCGACTTCACCGCTCCGTGGCCCCGGCATTGATGTCCAGCCGGGTGATCTGCTGGTGGCGGTCAACGGCCAACCGGTGGATGCAGAACTCAGCCCAGCGCAACTGTTGGTCAATCAGGCGGGCCAGGAAGTGCTGCTGACCTTTGCGCCGCGCCTCTCGACGGAGGCCGAAAAGACAAAGCAGCCAAGACGGAACTTTGTCGTGCGTACACTCTATAACGAACGAGCAACCCGCTATCGCGCCTGGGTAGAAGCGAATCGGCAGCGGGTACACGAGGCCACCGAGGGCCGCGTGGGCTATGTGCATATCCCCGACATGGGCGCGCGCGGCTATGCTGAATTCCATCGTGGCTACCTCGCTGAGGTGGATCGCGACGCGCTGATCATTGATGTGCGCTACAACGGTGGTGGCCATGTCAGCCAGTTGATTTTGGAGAAATTGGCCCGCCGTCGCATCGGCTATGATCACTCGCGCTGGAGCGGGCAGATCCCTTACCCGATCGATTCGGTGGCCGGTCCGCTGGTTGCGTTGACCAATGAACATGCGGGCAGTGATGGAGACATCTTCTGCCATAGCTTCAAGTTGCTCAAGCTCGGCCCATTGATTGGTAAGCGCACGTGGGGTGGGGTTGTTGGGATTTCACCTCGCCACGCCCTGGTCGATGGCACGATGACCACGCAGCCAGAACACAGTTTTTGGTTCGAAGATGTGGGCTGGAATGTGGAAAATTATGGCACTGAACCCGACATCGAAGTCGATATTACCCCGCAGGATTATGTGGCCGGGCGCGATCTGCAACTGGACCGGGCGCTGGAAGAGATGGTGCGCTTGCTGGCCGAAAACCCCGTGGACAAGCCGGATCTGGGGCCGCGACCCAGCCGGGCTTTGCCCAAGCTGCCTCCGCGCGCGTTGGCGTAAGCGCCAGACCCAAGACGCTGGGCGAGAGCGGGGGATCACCCCAATCTCGTCCAGTATCTGCTCTTTTTGTGTTTGACAACGCTGGAGAACCTAGTATAATTGCAAGCGGTTGCACGCCCCTGTGTTGCCATCGTTTGTGCTATTCAGCGCTTGTTTTTGAAGCCGTATTGATGCGCCGCCAGTGGCGCTCGGCCTGTCCATTACGCGTGGCTGTCCAGTTGGTTTTGTGTTGGCCAGGCAACCCATGACAGGCTCAGAATTTATCCGTACATTCTGCGCCAATCCATGCTGGTAAGCCCGGTTTCGGGGCCGCAACCAGTTTACGGATAGATTCTCAGGCTGATCCATTTACTTTGGTTATGGCTACAATTCGTGATGTCGCCGCCAGGGCGGGTGTCAATCCCAGCACAGTCAGCCGGGTCTTTTCAGGCAAGGCGAAGATCAGCAAAGCAACCCAACAGCGGGTGCTGGCAGCTGCGGCCGCGCTCGATTTTCACCCCAATGCGATCGCCCGTTCGCTGAGTGTGCGTCGCACCCACACCATCGCCATTGTGGTGCCGCATATTTTTCCCGGCTATTTTGAAGACTGTTTCTTCCCCCAGATCATGCGGGGGCTGACTGAGGTTGCCTATCAGCATGGCTTTCGAGTCCTGGTGAGTGGCAGCAACAGCCATGAAGATAATATCACCCAGACCTTTCAGATTTTGGGCTCGCGGCAAGCCGACGGCATTGTGGTGCTGAGCAATCGCCTGGATGTTGATACCGTGGGCGCATTGCGGCAACAGCCAACGCCCTTTGTGCTGGTGGGGCGTCCCCCCTCGCACTATCAGGATGTCAATTGGGTGGATGCCGAGAACGAACGGCATACCAAAGAAGCCGTCGAATATCTCCTGGCATTGGGCCATCGGCGGGTGGCCTTTGTGGGGGGTGATCCCGACGTGGCGGTGACTGCCGAGCGGCTGCGTGGTTATCGCGCGGCGTTGGCCGCGGCCAATATTCCCCACTGCCCCTCCTGGGTCGACTTCGGCTATTTTGCCGAGGATGGGGGCTTTCAAGCTGTCCAGCGCATGATACAATTGGGCGACGAGCGGCCAACTGCTTATTACGCGGCCAATGATCTGATGGCCATTGGGGTCATGCGTGCTCTACGCGAACGCGGCATCTGTGTGCCAGGCGAGGTCTCCGTGCTCGGCACCAATAACGCGCCCGAGGCCGCACACGTCTACCCCGGCCTGACGACCGTGCAAGTGCCCTATGCTGAAATGGCCGCGGCCGCGCTCCGGATTTTGCTCAAGCATATCGAGAATCCGTGCGCCGAGCCGGTGCAACATTATGTCGATTGTCAGTTGCTGGTGCGTGGCTCCACCGGGCCATGCGCCCCGAGCTGATGGTCTGTTCTGTCGGCAAAGCTCCCGACTCGTACTGCTTTACGCTCATACTTTTAGTCTATCCACCGTAGTCGTCTTGTTGTTCCTTTGAAGGAGAAAAGCGAGATGAGTAAGCGATTTTGGATTTTGAGTCTGTTGCTGATCAGCGCGCTGCTGCTAGCTGCTTGCCCGGCTGCAACACCAGCCGCCCCCGCCGCGGTTGAGGAAGCGCCTGCCGCAGAGGCAACCCCGACCGCAGCTGCTGAAGAACCCGCGGCCGAGGCTACTGAGCCTGCCGCCGAAGAGGCAGCTGCACCCCCGGCTGGCGATGGGCCGACCCTCACCATCTGGGCGGATGATACGCGTTCGGGCGTGTTGGAGCAGTTGGGTGCGCAATTTGAGGCCGAATATGGCGTGCAGATTGTCGTCACCCAGAAGCAATTTGGCAGCATCCGCGATGACCTGAAAGTGGCTGGCCCCACTGGTGAAGGGCCGGATATCGTCATCGGTGCCCACGACTGGTTGGGTGAATTGGTGGAAAATGGCCTGCTCGCAGAGATCGATCTCGGCGCGAATGCGGATCAATTTTTGCCCGCGGCGGTGCAAGCCTTCACCTACGATGGTGTTTTGTATGGGATGCCGTACGCCACGGAGAATGTTGCCTTTGTCTACAATACCGATTTTGTGACCGAGCCGCCGACCACGTGGAGCGAGGTGACCGAACTTTCGGCTGAATTGGAAGAGGCCGGCACCGTACCGCAAGGCTTTATCCACCAGGAGAGCGACCCCTATCACTTCTTCCCGGTCATGACGGCCTTTGGTGGCTATGTCTTTGGTTTGACCGAGGAAGGCTACGACGCCGCGGATGTGGGCATCGATAGCCCGGGCTCGCTGGCCGCGGCCGAGTGGCTCGATTCAATGTACAAAGAAGGCCATCTCAAGACCGGAGCCGCGGTGAATTATGACATCATGCACGCTCAGTTTGGCAACGGCGAAGCCGCGATGATGATCACCGGGCCATGGGCGTTGCCCGCGATCCGCGAGTCGGGTGTGCCGTATGCCGTGACCACCATCCCCGGTGAAACCGAAGCGGCCCGCCCCTTCCTCGGCGTGCAAGGCTTTATGGTCAGCAACTTCAGCAAGGATCCGCTTCTGGCCCAGACCTTCCTGCAGGAATTTGTGGCCAACACCGAGACCATGCAGGCGATCTTCGATGCCGATCCGCGACCGTCGGCCTTCCTGCCCGTGCGCGATGCCATCGAAGACCCGGATCTGGTTGCCTTTGCCGATGCTGGAGCCGAAGGCTTGCCCATGCCCGCTATCCCCGAAATGTCGGCAGTCTGGACAGCGTGGGGCAATGCACTGACCTTTATTGGCCAGCAAACCGAGCCCGCGGAGCAAGCATTCACCGAGGCTGCCGAACAGATTCGGACGGCCATCGCCGAGCAATAAGAGATGGCAACCACCGCACAGGTGGAGATGGGGGGCGCGCCAGCGCCCCCTAGCTCATATGCCACCAATATACTCTCCTGGCTCTTCCGCTTGGTCGGGCTGGCACTGGTCGACGCGGTTGCAATCTATCTCCTCTATAACATGTTCCGCGACGGGGCCTGGGAATTTGGCCTCGTCATTGCGATTGTCACCATCCTGCTCAACCTGATCTTTCTGCGCGAAGATCTCTATCCGCTGCGCTGGGTGTCGCCTGGGTTGGCATTGTTGATCGTGCTTGTTGTCTACCCTGTCTTCTCGACTGTCTACACCGCCTTTACCAACTATGGGGATGGTCATCTGCTTGCCAAGCCCGTGGCCATTCGCCAGCTAGAGCGGCAGACCTTCCTGCCCGAAGATGGGGTTGTCTCTGATTGGATCGCCTATCTGGCGCCCACTGGCCAATATCTGCTCTGGTTGCAGGATCCAGCGACGGGCGAACAAGCCGTGGTCCGGCCTGGGGTGCTGCCAGAAGTGGTAGAAGGTGAACCGCCGGACGAGATCGATGGTTACCGGCGGCTGAATAATATTGAACGCTTGCGTCATACCGCCAACCTGGTGCGTCTGGAATTCGGCGCGGACACTGAGATCTATCGCGTGAGCGAGCGCCAGATCGGCAAGGCGGCCAAATATCAGTCCCGCTATGTCTATGATGCCCAGCGCGATGTGATGACCGACCAACTGAACGACAAAGAGTATCGGCCCGTGGTTGGCACCTTCACCGCTGAGGATGGTTCAACGCTGCGTCCCGGCTTCCGGGTTGCCATCGGTCCCGACAATTTTGTGCGCCTCTTTACCAGCCCAGCCCTGCGCGGCCCCTTCACCCTGGTTTTTATCTGGACGGTGGTCTTTGCGGTGTTGAGTGTGGCGCTTACGTTTGCCTTGGGGTTGTTTCTGGCGATCCTCTTTAATGTGCCAGAGATGCCCTTCCGCCGCTGGATCCGCTCGGCGCTGCTCTTACCCTATGCGCTGCCCGCCTTTGTCAGCGTCCCGGTGTGGGTCGGCTTGCTCAACCCGCAATATGGGGTGATCAGCCAGACCATGCTTGATCTCTTCGGCTTTGCACCGCCCTGGTTTGCCGACCCAACGTGGTCCAAAGCCGGTGTCTTGTTGATCCAACTTTGGCTGGGCTTCCCCTACATGTTTGTGATCACAACCGGTGCCTTGCAAGCGCTGCCGACCGATATCTACGAGGCCGCGGATCTCGACGGTGCCAATGCCTGGCAGAAATTCTGGGGTCTAACACTACCATTGTTGTTGATCTCGGTGGGGCCCTTGTTGGTGGCTTCCTTTGCCTTTAACTTTAATAACTTTGTGATCATCGAGCTCTTCAACCGGGGCGGCCCGCCAATGAGCGGCACCATTTCACCCGTCGGCCACACCGATCTGCTGGTGACGTACACCTTCCGCATCGCCTTTGCCAGCGGACGCGGCGCAGATTTGGGCTACGCGGCCGCGATCACCACCGTGATCTTCTTGATTCTGGTTGTGATCACGTTCATCCAGTTCCGCTATACCAACATGCTGGAAGAGAGGTCGGAAAATGTCTAGCGCTGTCGCCAAAGGCTCGCAAATCGGTTCGATCTCGCGGCAACGTCAGGTTGCGTTGGTCTTTCGGTTGATTGTGGCCGTGCTCGCGCTGCTCTTCGCCCTCTTCCCAGTCGTATGGATCTTCTCGGCTTCGATCGACCCCAGCAATTCGCTGGTCAATCAATCGTTGATCCCGCGCAACGCAACCCTGGCCAATTATGTCAACTTGCTGCGCAGTGAACTTTTCCCCTTTCGCACGTGGCTGTGGAACTCGTTGCGCATCGCCATCGTGACCACAGTTTTGGGGGTCTTTTTTACTGCATTGGCAGCTTATGCGTTTTCGCGTTTTCGGTTCCGAGGCCGCCGCTCGTTGTTGCAGACTGTTTTGCTGATCCAGGTCTTTCCCAATTTTCTCAACATGGTGGCGCTCTATCTGATCCTGCAACAATTGGGTACCTATGTCCCCTGGCTCTCCCTCAACACCCACGGCGGGCTCATTCTGCTCTATCTGGGTGGCGTGCTCGGCGTCAACACCTGGCTGATGAAAGGCTATTTCGACACAGTCCCGCGCGATCTCGACGAGGCCGCGATGATGGATGGTGCATCCCATTGGCAGACCTTCTGGTCGGTCATTATGCCGTTGGTGCGCCCGATTCTGGTGGTCGTGGCGTTGTTGGGCTTTGTGGGCACCTATTCCGAGTACGTGCTGGCGCGGATTATGCTGACAACCGTGGATAACTACACGCTCGCCGTCGGGCTCAGCCTCTTTATCCATGACCAGTATGCCAGCCGCTGGGGTCAATTTGCTGCGGGCTCGTTGATCGGCGCACTGCCCACGGTGATCATCTTCCTGTCGTTGCAACGTTATCTGGTCAGCGGCTTGACTGCTGGCGGGGTGAAGGGCTAATGAACCGATTTGGCTGGCCGCGACGCTTATTCCTTGGGCTGCTGCTGTGGCTGGTTACAGCGTGCGTGGCCCCGCCAATTGGGCCGGTGACGCCCCCCAGCCCCACACCCACGCCCGCCATCCCGCTGGAAACGGAGCCGTGGTGGCAGGATGCGATCTTTTACGAGATCTTCGTGCGCAGCTTTTTCGACAGCAATGGTGATGGCATCGGCGATTTTAATGGCATCACCGCCAAATTGGATTATCTCAACGACGGCGACCCGGCTACCACGGATGATCTCGGCATTGACGCGCTCTGGTTGATGCCGATTCATCCATCAGCATCGTATCATGGCTATGATGTGCTCGATTATTATGCGGTCAACCCCGCCTATGGCACGCTGGAGGATTTTCGGCAATTGCTCGCCGAAGCCCACCACCGTGGCATCCGGGTGATCATCGACCTGGTCTTGAACCATACCAGCCGCGAGCATGATTGGTTTGTGCAGGCGCAAGATCCGCAATCGCCGTTGCGCGATTGGTATCGCTGGGCTGCAACCGACCCGGGTGGCCGTGGGCCATGGGGGCAGCGGATCTGGCATCCGGCCCCAGCGGGCGATTATTATTACGGCGTCTTTTGGGATGGGATGCCCGATCTCAACCATGAAAACCCCGCGGTGTTGGCCGAGGTCGAGCAGATCGTGCGCTTCTGGCTGGAAGATGTGGGCGTGGACGGCTTCCGCGTCGATGGCGCTCGCTATTTGGTGGAAGCGGACCGGGAACTTGCAGACAGCGATGCTAACCATGCCTGGTTTCGCCGCCTGTATCAACTGGTCAGGGCCAGCAATCCCGCGGCGCTCCTGGTCGGCGAAGTCTGGACCAGCAACGATGTCGTCGCCACCTATGCCACGGGTGACGAACTGGATCTGCTCTTCAACTTTGATCTCGCCAATGCTTTCGTCTATAGCGCGCAGCAACAGAACGCTGGCGACGCGGCCTTGCATTTGGCGATCAGTGCTCGGCTGCTGCCGGGGCCAGTGTCGGCCACCTTTCTGGCCAATCATGACATTGACCGGGTGATGAGCCAACTCGGCGATGATGTCAACGCGGCCAAGCGGGCTGCCACGTTGTTGCTGACCGCGCCCGGCACGCCCTTTCTTTATTATGGCGAAGAGATCGGGCAGATCGGGCGCAAACCCGACGAAGATATTCGGCTGCCCTTCCAGTGGAGTGACGCGGCCAACGCGGGTTTCTCGACTGGCACCCCGTGGCGCGCACCTGCCGCGGATTTTGCCTGGAAGAATCTGGCCGCTCAGCAAGCGGATGCCAATTCGCTTTTTGCCCACTACCAGGCGTTGATCCGTGTGCGGCAGGCGCACCCCGCGCTACAGCGTGGGGCCGGGTTCAAGGTCAATAGCGGGCACAACGCTGTGCTGGCTTTGTTACGGGCCAGCGAAACCCAAACGCTTTTGATCGTCACCAATCTCAGCGAAGAGAGCATCGGTGAGTATTCCTTGAGCATGCCTGAAGGACCATTACAAGCTGGTACCAGCTATCAACTCACGCCGATTTGGGGGCAGGGTCCCTTTGCCCAGGTCACCGCAACAGCTGCGGGCGGCTTTGCGGGCTATCAACCCAACGCTGGTCTGGCCCCTGGTGAGACGTTGATCCTCCAACTCGAGCCTGCTCCCTAGAAAGGAATGGGCCGAGAGAATTCCCGCCAATCCCCCTCGCCGTTTGCGCATCCGCGCCGCTTGGTCGATAATCCATGCCGATCATTGCAACCAACCAAGCAAAGAACATTGTGTTATGTCGATTCCGCCACCAGACGAAAAATCAATCTACGTCAACCGCATGTTTGCGCGCATTGCCCCGACTTACGATCTGATGAATCGTTTGATGACTGGCGGGCAAGATCAACACTGGCGACGCGCGTTGTTGGATCTGGCCGAGCTGCCGCCCCATGGCCGGTTACTGGATGTCGGCGCAGGCACAGGGGATATCGCCGCCGCCGCGCAGGCACGTTGGCCGGGTGCCGCGATCGTTGCCAGCGACTTCACCTACGAGATGATGGCCGTCGGCAGGACAAAAGTGGAGCGCCAGGCGATTGCCTTTGCCCAAGCCGATACCTTTGCGCTGCCCTTCGCGGATGACTCCTTTGATGTGGTCGTGAGTGGGTTTTTGGTGCGCAATGTGGTGGATCGGGCGGCGGCTTTCCGTGAGCAGATGCGTGTGCTCAAGCCGGGTGGGCGCTTGCTCTGTTTGGAGATCACCCCGCCGAGCAATGTTTGGCTGGGCCCGTTCTTTCGCTTCTACTTTTTTCGGGCCGTCCCTCTGCTCGGCACAGTGATCAGCGGTGATCGCCAGGCCTACGCCTATCTCCCGCAGAGTACCGAAACCTTTCTGGCCCCGCGGGAACTGCAATATCTGTTAGAACAGGTGGGCTTGGAGCACGTGTTCTATCATGAATTTATGTTTGACACCGTGGCGCTCCATGTGGGCACCAAATTGCGCTGAATAAACACAAAAATCCTTGGAAACCACAGATTACGCAGATTTCACAGATGTTTATGCGTATTGTGGGTGAGCTTTCTAAAGAAACAATGACATCTTCTCTGGCCAATTTAGATCTTCACGGTGAACGGGCCGCGCTGCGTGGCAATCCCAGCTTTGTCTGGCGCGCCGGGCAAGACCGCCGCCTGGCAATGATTCTGGCGTGGGCGCGGCGCGATTCGCGGCCAGGGCTGGGTCACGTCTTGGTAGATGGTTGTGGCGTGGGCATGTATGTCAAAGCCTTATTGCCCTATGCCGACGCGGTTTATGGCATGGACATCGAAGCCGAGCATGTGCAGATCGCCGCGCAGACAGCACCCACGGCCCATCTGCAACTTGCCGCCGCCGAAACGCTGCCCTATGCCGACGCTTCGTTCGATCTGGTTCTGAGCCACGAAGTGCTGGAGCATGTGGCGGATGATCACCGGGCGGTCGCGGAGATCGTGCGCGTGCTCAGGCCGGGTGGCCGCGCCGTGATCTTTGTGCCCAATCGGCTCTATCCATTCGAGACCCACGGCCACTATTGGCGCGGCGTCTATCACTTTGGCAACACCCCGCTGATCAACTATCTGCCGGACCGTGTACGCAATCAACTGGCACCCCACGTGCGCGCCTATACGGCTGCCAGCCTGCAAACTTTGCTGGTCGGACAACCCGTGCGGATCGTGCATCATACGCAGATTTTCCCCGGCTACGACAATTTGAGCCATCGCCGTCCACTACTGGGCAAGTGGCTGCGGCTGATCACCTACGCGCTGGAACATTCTCCATTCACCCGCTTGGGCATCAGCCATTTCCTGGTGGTCGAAAAAGTGGAGCATTCAGCCCCCAACCAGGGAGAGACTCAGAGGAAATCACCGTGAAAGCATTGGTTGAACGAATTCGCCTTGAGGGGCGTAACCTGGGTCGCGGTATTTTGAAGGTCGATGGTTTTATCAACCATCAATTGGATCCCGCGCTCTCGATGGCCATGGGCGAGGAATTTGCCCGGCGTTTCGCCGCGGCTGGGGTAACGGGCATCACCAAAATCATCACCGCCGAAGTGAGTGGCATCGCGCCCGCGTTGACCACTGGCATCGTGTTGGGGGTCCCTGTGATCTACGCCCGCAAAACCCGCCCAATCACCATGAAGAGTGGCACCTATCAGGCGCAGGCCCCCAGCCACACCAAAGGCGGCGTGGTGGATCTGATCATCTCGCCGGAGTATTTGTTGCCGGAAGACCGGGTACTCCTGATCGACGATTTCCTGGCCACGGGCAAGACAATTTCCGCGCTCGCCACGCTGGTTGCGCAATGTGGGGCCACACTCTGCGGCATCGGCTGTCTGATCGAGAAGGATTTTGAGGGCGGGCGTCAACAATTGGCCGCGCTGGGGGTGCCGATTGTCAGTTTGGCGCTGATCGGCAGCATGGAGGGTGATACGATTCAGGTACGCGACCCCAGCTGACCGTCACGCGGTTTTATCGGGGTCGCTCAGCACATCGACCGTAGCTCCGGGAACTGGATGGCTATATTCGCCGAGTGTGTTGGCCGGATTCGTGGTTGGGTCCGGCGGGGAAATCGTGCGTCCGCTGCCTGGGGCCATCGCTTCGACGCTTAAGCGTTCTGGCGCACTGGCGCGTGTCGCTTGCCAGCCCAGCAACAACCCGCCACCGATCAAGAGCAGCGGCCACCAGCGCACCCAATGCTGATCGGCCCTGGTGCCGCCCACAAAGATGAATAGCCCAAAGCTGAGCAGGATCACCATGGGGATGAGTGACCACCAGTGGCGACGACCGGTGAGCAGGTAGACCAGCCCAAAAACCAGCCCCACACCACCAAATAATACCCCGCCCAACGTGGAGATTGCCACCTGTTCGCTCAAGGCCAGAACAGAGCCCAGCACAATCATAAATCCGCTGGGGAGAATTGCCCACCAGTGTTCGCTGCGCCGCAACAGATAAACATGCGCAAAGGCGATTGCCAACCCCACAAAGAGAATTGACCCCATGGCCGTGGAGGAAACGCTCGCAAGCGTACTCGCCACCACCATACCTGCCAGAGCCAGTAGCGTCCAGCCTGGGATCAAGCGCCACCAATGCTGGCGAGCAGCCAAAAATGCGCTAAAAAAGCCCAAGCCTGCCAGGGCCAGCGCCGCGGCAACGATCAACCGGACCGCCGGACGATCGGTGCCCGCCCAGCCAAAATTAAAGAGCAGGAGTAAGATCCCGCCAATAATCAGGCTGGACGACCATAATAAGCGATTTAAACGGTATTCAGCCACAGGGCTCAAAGGCCTCCTGCGTTACTGGCCTGGCGAGTCTGGATTATGGCGCGACCTCGGGCAACGCGGAGATCGGCACCTCCAGCGCGACTGTGTTCGCTAAGACCCAGACCGTCTCTCCATCGGCGAGCGTGAGCTGTAACCATTCCCCATTCGCTGTGCGCCCCGTTGCGGTGACCGCGGTTCCATATGCCACTAACTCTAGCGATTCGGTTGCCGTGTCGGGCGTAGCGCGCACATTGGTTCCCGCCAGACCACTGATTACGCCAGCTGCTTGATCAACTGGGGTCACCGCGGTTGGCGTCGGCACCAGGACTGTGGTCAGCGCGGTGGTCGCGGTCAGGGAGGCGGTCCCGGTCAATGGATCGGTCGCAGTCGGTGTTGTATCCGTCAGCCCAGCCGTGGTCGTGATGGGGAGCGTCGTGGTCGGGGCCTGACTCGTCGTGGCACCCGGTGTGATGCCCACCAGGGCTGGCTCGGTCGAGAGCAAATTGAGATCGCCACTCGGGGTGACAAATTGGGCAGAGACCCAGGGCAAGCGCCCATCTGGCAATTGAATCTGCACCCAGCTATTGTCCGCGGTGCGGGCCAGCGCTGGATAGGAGGTGTTGCCCCCCAGCAATTGCACGACCGTGCCAGTGAGATCGGGCGTTTCGCGGGCATTCAGCCCGGCGGTAATGTTGATCGTCACAGTGAGCGTTGCCCCTGCAGTGAGCGGCGCACTGGTTGTGTCGGTGCTGGGCACGGTCTCGGTGACCGGGGCTGGCGTGCCAATTGGCGCACTGCCATCCGGCGCGGTGACCAGGGGCAACCCTGCAGCACTCAGGCGGCGATTGGCCTCGTCGATGGTGAGCGTTTCAGAGATGCGCCCGGTAAAGGCGCTCGAAACCCACACCCGCTGATTGTCGGGCAGGACAATTTGCACCCATTCCGGTTGCTCATCCGCGATCAGATAGCTGGTAGTCCCCGGCATGATTACCTGGAGCACTTCGGATGTCGTATTGGGCTCGCTGCGCGCATTCACCCCATTGACTTCGGTGATGACCACACTGGCCAGGACGGTGGTCGGCGGGGTGGTCGGCAGCGGCTCCGGCGTGGGCTCGATAGCGGGTTCTGCTGTCGGGGTCGGTGGGGGCAGGGTCGCTGTGGGGGTGATGGGTACTGTGGTTTCAAGCGTGGGCTGGATCGCCTGTTCTTCCGGTGTGTTCACAGGAGCCGGGATGGCAGTATCCACAATCCCGGCACGCTCAAGCGCAATCCACGCCACATAGGCGATGACCGCGACCAACGCTACCCCAACTAGCGTAGGGAGTAGCCAATTGCCGCGTGGTTCTTGGCGGTTGCGCGTGTAGTTGACCGGCTGCCAATCGTTGACCTGCGTGCCCTGATCCTGACCTTCGCGTAGTTCCCATTGCGAAATTGCGGTCTGTTCGGCAGGCTCAAGCTTCCACTGATCGTTTGGCTCGGCGTCTTCTTGCAACTTCCATTCATCGGCAATGTTGCGTCTACTCATCCTCGTCCCTCTCTTCCAAAGGTGTGTCCCAACCGTAGCGCAACCCGGCGACCCCATAAAAAACAGTTTGCACGGCAAACAAAAGGGCCAGGATGCTCCAAGCGGCAGTTTCCCACCAGGGTGCCGGCTGAACGGCGATGATCCCGTTGATGGCTAAACCAATCGAGAATAATTCCAGACTGACACTTAGCGGAATCAGCATACGTGGCAGACTAAAGACTTGTTTCCAGCTCCAGCCGTGGATGCTGCGAAACCATTGCATGTAACTGAATGTTGCTAGTACACCAGCCAGGCCAATGATCCAAAGTACATTGAACAAGAGCGTTTGCACAGTCAACATGATTCCTCAGATAACTTGCTTGCGCCGTAGTCGCTGTTCCATTCATCCAGCCGACCAGGTGCAGCCTCAGGCTACAGCAGATCCGCCGGATTCATACAGCTTCCCAACTAAGCTTCTATCCAGCAAGGTTGTACCGCTCTGGGGTGAGCAGAGTTGATCCAGGAGTTGCAGCCATTTTCTGGATAGGTCTCAAATGATTCAAAAGGGTTTATACAACTCATCCGTATAATGCGCTCTATTCTACCACAACCTTCGCTGCAAATCATAAGCCCAAGAAAAGAAATAATTGACGAGCTTTCCACCAAACTGCTAAGATAACGGACAGAATTGTTGCCGCTCCGAAAAGTACACAGGTTTAACAGGTCATCTGCAACGCAGCAGCCAGGCAAAGCTTGCGTACGCCTGACCGCGGCCTGCGGGTGATCGACATGGAAACAGACGGTTGAATGGGTTGATATGAATAGCCAGCAAATGCGAACAGAAAAACGCTATGATGTCGTTGTGATCGGGGCCGGCGCGATGGGGAGCGCTGCGGCGTATCACCTGGCTGGTGATGGCCGTCGAGTGCTGCTGGTCGAGCAATTCCAGATCGGCCATACGCGGGGAAGTAGCCACGGCGGCAGCCGGATTATCCGCTACACCCATCGCGAAGCCGAATACACGCAATTGATGCCGCAGCTCTTTGCGTTGTGGCAACAGTTGGAGGCCGAAAGTGGCGCCCACCTCTTGCAGATGACGGGCGGTCTCTACATTGGCCCCCCCGATGAACCATTTTTGGTTGGGGCCCAAACATCGCTCAGCAGGTTTGATCACCCTTACCGTTTGCTAACGTCCGAGCAGGTAGCGCGGGAATTTCCCCAATTTCGGCTGCCCAGGGGATGGTTAGGACTTGTTCAGGAACATTCTGGTATTTTGGCCGCCAGCCGTTGTGTCACCACCCTGGCGCAGCAAGCAGTCCGCCGTGGCGCGGCATTACGTGAACAAGCTCGGGTTTTGTCTGTCGAGCCAAGTGGTGATGGTGTTGCTGTACAGGTCGCGGGCCCCAGTGGCAACGAGACCATCTACGCCGATCAAGCCGTGGTGACCGCGGGGCCGTGGGCTCAGCGCTTGTTGGGGCCGCTGCTTCCCGCCCCGTTGCCGTTGACTGTGACCCATCAGCAAGTGACTTATTTTGCGGTTGAGCAACCAGAACTCTACGCGGTGGGGCGCTGCCCGCTCTATATTTTCACCGCTATTCCGCATTTTTATGGCTTTCCCATCTTCGAAATGCCAGGCCATATCAAGATCGGGCTGGAATTGATCGACAGCCAGATTGATCCCGATGCCGAGCGCGTGGTCGATCAAGCCGCGGTCGATGAAGTCTCGGCGGCAGTTGGCGAGATGATGGTTGGCCTGGCTGCACGTCCTGCCCAAGTCGATTTTTGTTTGTACACCGAGACCCCGACGCGCGATTTTATCATCGATCGCCATCCAGAACACCCGCAGATTCTGTTTGCGACCGGCTTCAGCGGCCGCGGCTTTAAGTTCGCCATCGGCATGGGGCGCTTACTGGCCGACTTGGCCGCGAGCGCGGCGGGCGAATATCGCAGCGAATTTTGGCTGCCCAATTTTGCGCTCCAGAATTTTGTGCCGCCTGCATCCGCAGCCAATTGAGCATGGTGACCCAGACACTTGCTTTTGCCGATCCTGCCGCTGTGGCTCTGGCCTGCCGCTTGTTGGCCGACCAACAGATTATCGCCGCGCCCACGGATACGGTCTATGGGCTCTTTGCCCGGTTTGACCAACCCGCCGCGATCGGGAAATTGTACGAAGCCAAAGATCGGCCGCCCCAAAAAGCAATTCCAGTCTTGATCGGCGAGTTCGCACAACTAACGCAGCTAACACCCTTGCCCCTGCCTCCGCTCGCCCGATATTTGGCCGAGCGCTTTTGGCCTGGGGCACTGACTCTGGTGGTGCCAGCTCTGCCGACCCTGCCATCGATCCTGACCGCTGAGCAGCCAACAGTGGGCGTGCGTATGCCTGCCCATGCCGCACTCTGTGCCCTCTTGCAGCAGACTGGCCCATTGGCCGCTACCAGCGCGAATCTCAGTGGGTACCCTGCACCGCACGAGGCCGCGGGTGTGGTGGCGCAACTCGCTGGGCGGCTACCGCTGATCCTGAATGAACCTGCGCAGGCACCACAATTTGAACAGCCACCCAGCACCGTGGCCGCGCTGACAGCTGAAGCGGGCGGCATCCGCATTCTACGGCGGGGCGCGCTGGCAGCCGCGGTCGAAGCCGCTGTCGCGGCGTTTGATGAACAGACGATAGACGATAGACGCTAGACGGGGCACTTGTAACACTCAGTCGTTGCCATTCTCCCTTGAACTCAAACGTCCCCCGTCCCACTCGGCAACCAGTTTGACAAGAAACACACCTTGCGGTATCTTTTCCTCCTGTGCCACGACCAATGAATCATCCTCTTCCGCCTCGGCATCTGTAACCAAGTGACCAAAAGCAGCGAGAAATCATCAACTGAGACCGAATCTTCTGTTCACTGATGGCGTAGCGCATTATTGGCCGCTGGTGACTTCCATCAATGCACAACCGGATTTCGTGCTACGAGTCTTATGAGCGCATATGCAAATTGGGATTGACGCTTCGCGTGCCTTGCGCTCGCTCCGCACCGGCACGGAACGATACGCCTTAGAAATTATTCGCCATCTGCTGGCTTTGCCCGAAGCCGCAAACCACCAATGGCGACTCTATGTGGATCAGCTCTCGCCGCTGAGCATCTTTATCGAGGATGCGCTGGCCGCTGAACGCCAGGTGCAGATCTGCCTGTTGCCAGAGCGGCGCTTATGGACGCACCTGGCATTGGGGCCCGAGCTACGCCAAAACCCGCCCGATGTCTTTTTTGTCCCGGCACACGTTTTGCCCTTTGCCTTGCCCAACGAAACCCTGCCGCCCAGCGTTGTGACCATCCATGATGTAGGCCATCGGTTTTTTCCCGAAGCCCACACTCAGTTTCAACGTATCTACCTCGAGGTGAGCACGCGCTGGGCCATTCGGACAGCCACCCGCATCATCGCGGTCAGCCAGGCCACCGCCGCGGATCTGCAGCGCATTTATCAGGCACGGCCCGCGCGCATCGCTGTGATCCACGAAGCAACGGTGCCACCCAAAGCCCTCTCCAACCCCGAACCGAGCGATCTGCAATTGCGCTATGCCATGGTGCGCCCCTATCTGCTCTATGTGGGCACAATTCAGCCACGCAAGAACTTGCATCGTCTGGTAGATGCCTATGCTCACCTGGTGACGACCCAACAAGTCCCGTGGGATCTCGTGCTGGCGGGCGGGGGCGGGCACATGAATCAACCGCTGCTGGCGCAGGCGATTCGTCACGGCGTGGGCGAGCGTGTTCACCTGCCCGGCTATATTCCCGAGGCCGATCTGCCTGCGCTCTATCGGGGCGCGCTCGGCTTTTGCTTTCCCTCGCTGTTTGAAGGGTTTGGGCTGCCGGTTCTGGAAGCCCAAAGTTATGGAGTGCCTGTTATGGCTGCAAACAATTCTGCGCTACCCGAAATCGCCGGGGATGCTGCACTGCTGGTCGACCCGACCGATGTCGAGGCGATTGCCGATGCTATGTTGCAATTGAGTAGCGACGAAGCATTGCGTCAGCGCTTGATCCAGGCCGGGTATGAAAATGTCAACCGCTTCTCGTGGGAAAAGGCCGCCCGCGAGACGCTCGCGGTCCTGATCGCAGCCGCAGAGGAGCGACCACGCGGGTGAAAAGCATCCCCACGGTGACCGTTTTAGGCGTGACGATCCATCGGGTGGATTTTGCCCAAACCCTGGCGCTGATCGATGCGTGGATCGAGCAGCCGCTGGCGCGGGCGCGCCAGATTTGCACGGTCAACCCCGAATTTATCATCGATGCTGGCGACGATCCGGCCTTTGCAGCGCTTTTGCAACGAGCTGATCTGTGTGTGCCCGATGGGATTGGGGTGCTCCTGGCCGCGCGTTTGCTCGGTGTGCGGCTGGCGGAACGGGTCACCGGCTCGGATGGTATTTTTCGGATCTGCGAACGGGCCGCGGCGCGCGGCTGGCGGGTCTTTTTTCTGGGGGGCGCACCAGGCGTCGCGGCACAGACCGCGGCGACATTAGTAGCGCGTTACCCGGGGTTGATCGTTGCTGGCACCTACGCGGGCAGCCCCGCACCCGCTGAGTGGCCGCTGATCCAGGCCCAGCTCCAGGCCGCGCAGCCGGATCTGCTCTTTGTGGCGTATGGCCATCCCCGCCAGGATTTTTGGATTGACCAGCATCGTTCGGAGCTGCCTTGCGCGGTAGCGATTGGGGTGGGCGGGGCGTTTGATTTTGTGGCAGGGATCAGCCGCCGAGCACCACGGTGGCTACAACGGTTGGGCCTGGAGTGGCTCCATCGGTTGTGGCGTGAGCCATGGCGCTGGCGGCGGATGCGCAAGTTGCCGAAATTTGCTGGCCTGGTGCTTGCCCAGGCCGGGCGTGAACGCTTGAGCGTTTTCCCCTAAATTCTGCGCCAGTACTAATAGAGAAATTAAATAGAGATCGCACAAATAGCGAGCAAGTAGGTGCGGTTTTTAACCGCATATTCTGGCCCTAGCCTACCTGTGCGGTTTCTAACCGCACCTACGATTTATGCGATATTTATCTGGTTTCTCTATAATCTCTATAAGTATTGACATCTAGGTAAATATTTCATACTGGTGACGATTTGTGGTAGAAAAGCGG
>CAZIRP010000033.1:0-58082 GCA_964541665.1 uncultured Caldilineaceae bacterium
AAACCGCACCTACTTGCTCGCTATTTGTGCGATCTCTATTTAATTTCTCTATCAGGAGCTTTTGCCAGTGATGAAAGATGCTATGCAAAGTAACTGTAAAGTGGCTGAATTCCCTGGGGCTACGTGGTACAATAGGCGCATGAGTAACGAATTGTTGTTTGGGGAATGGGTGCGCCGCCGCCGTAAGGCACTGGATCTAACACAGGAGGCGCTGGCCCATAAGGTAGGTTGTTCTGTTTCGGCCATCCGCAAGATCGAGAGTGATGAACGGCGGCCATCGCGCCAGGTTGCAGAGTTGCTGGCCGAGAGCCTGCTGATTGCCGAGCACGAGTATGAGCGCTTTTTGAAGGCTGCACGAACCAGCCTCTTTGTGGATGAAGACGATTTGCCCGCGCCGGTTGCCGTGGCCACCCCTGCCGCGCCCAGCACGGCTGTCTCTGCGCCACCACCGGTTGCCGCTGCGTTGCCAGCCAGGCCCGCGCTGCCGAGCCCATCCACGCCGCTGATTGGCCGTACCGCCGAGTTGCGCCAAATCGCCGTGTTGCTGGCCGAACCCGCTTGCCGCCTATTGACGCTGATTGGCCCTGGCGGGGTGGGCAAAACCCGCCTGGCGGTCGAGGCCGCGCATGGGTACCTGGCCACGACCACTATCCCTGCGTTCTTTGTCGGGTTGGCTTCAGTAACCGCGGCGGAATATGTGATTCTGAATATCGCCAGCGCGCTTGGTATCACGCTGAATGGGCCGGACGCCCCTGCCCAGCAGTTGCTGGCCGCGCTGCGCGACCGTTCGCTATTGTTGGTGCTGGACAATTTTGAACATTTATTCAACGCTGCCAAGTTGCCCGCTGAGCAGAATCTGTTCGACTGGCTGGTTGAATTGCTCCAGCAGGCACCAGGCATCCGCTTGCTGGTCACCTCGCGCGAACAATTAAATCTCCCTGGCGAATGGGTGCTCGATCTGCAAGGGTTGCCCACACCCGGCGAGGAGCTGCCCGCTGCCGGAACCGCCCATCCCAGTGCAGTCACCCTCTTCATCCAGACCGCCCAGCGCATTCATATCGGCTTTCAGCCCGACGCCGCGGCCCTGGCCGCCATCACTCGCATCTGTCGCCTGGTCGATGGGTTGCCGCTCGCCCTGGAGTTGGCCGCTAGTTGGGTGCGCACGCTACACTGCACCGAGATCGCCGACGAGATCGAGCGCAATCTGGATTTTCTGACTTCAACCGCGCGCAATGTGCCTGAACGCCATCGCTCGATCACCGCGGTCTTTGATCATTCCTGGCGCTTGCTGAGTGTCGAGGAACAGCAGATCCTGCGCCGATTGGCGGTCTTTCGTGGCGGATTTACGCGTGAAGCGGCCCAGGCGGTTGCCGGCGCTACCCTGTTGGATCTTTCGGCGTTGGTGAGCAAATCGCTCTTGCGCCGTAATGAACAGGGGCGCTACGAATTGCACGAACTGGTTCGGCAATATGCTTATGGCCAGTTGGTTGCTGCAGACGAGGCGGAAACGATCCAGGATGCTCATTTTGCCTGTTTTGTGCGCTTTGCCACTGAAGCCACCCCGCAGCTTTATGGGGCTGATCAACTCGTGTGGCTGGAGCAATTGGAGAGCGAACTCGAGAATATGCGCAGCATGCTGGCCTGGTCTTTGGCCGCGCCGCTCTCCACGCCGAAACACCATCGGCCCAGCGAAGCAATGCAAATTCTGATTGGCCTGCACCGCTTCTGGAATGGCCGGGGCTATCTGGCTGAAAGCTGTGGCTGGATCGAGCGTCTGTTGCCCCACTTGCCGCCAGAAGGGCAGCAAGTGCGCGGCCAGGCCCTCAATTTGCTCGGCTGGCTGCTGCATCAACAAGGCCAAGGCGAACGAGCCTGTGCCTTGCAACAAGAGAGCTTGCTCATCTTTCGAGCCCTGGGTGATCAGGTAGGGATTGCCGAGGTGCTGGACACGTTGGGCGATATTGCCTGGGGCATGGGGGATTTTGCCGCGGCGCAGGCCCATTATGAAGAGGGATTGGCCCTGCAGCGTCAGTTGAATGTGCCCAATCGGATTGGGTTGGCGCTCTATAGCCTGGGCCGGCTCCAGGTGGATCGGGGCGACCACGTCGCGGCCGCGCCTTTGCTCAACGAAGCCCTGCTGCTCTTGCGCACGGTGGATGATCGCCGTGGCATTGCCTTGACGCTCAACGCGTTGGGGCGCTCGGCCCAGCGCCAGCACCATCTTGCCGCTGCCGACCGCTTTGTACGCGAGAGCCTGACCAGCTTTGCCGAGTTGGGCAACAAAATCGATATTGCTGACTGTTTGGAAGAATTGGCCCTGTTGGCGCAACAGGCTGGGGATCTCACCCGCATGGCCCTGCTTTGTGGGGCCGCGCAGACCCTGCGTTCGGCCACCGGCGTAGCCCTGCCGCTGGAGGAAGCGCTGCTCCACAAAGCCAAGGCGCAGATCGAGCAAGATCCAGCTTTGAAGGCTGCCTGGCGCAGGGGGCAATCATTCGAGTTGAGTGACGCAGTGGCTTATGCCTTGGCCCAACCCGCGCTACCTTGACCCAGTGCAGCGTTGAACGGGTGCTGCACTGGGCAAAGGCAAGCGATTTAGCGTTGGACGAATGGTAAGAAGAGGATATTATCCCCGGGCGGTGGGGGCGGCGGCGGTGGCGGATTCCCCCCCGCTTTGGTGCCGGTCAGCGCAAACTCGGTGAAGTGATCCGCCACGACGGTCACCACACGATTGGCCGTGTCGACTCCACACCCCGTGCAGGGCAACAGCGCGCGCCAGGCAGTGCCGTCCCAGTATTGCAGAGTAAGCGTGCTCGGGTCGCTGATCCCCGCGGCAGCTAATTGCTCGGCTGTGTAGGGCACTTTCAACGTGTATGGCTTGAGAAATTGACCAATCGCATCGCCGGTTACGGTGGTTGCCGCCCCATTGAAGGCTCGCACCACACCCACTGTGGTCGGGAATGGTTGGCTGGGTCCGGCCAGACCGGTCAGTCGGACCAGCAGGCTCTCGTTCGCGGCCCCTGCCGGGAATTGGATGGTCAACCCCTGCGGGCCCTGGACCGTTCCCCCGCGCTCCGGGGTGACATTCCCCGCGGCCAGGGAGCCGATCCACCGCGCAAATCCAGGCGCTGAGACCCCGCCCGCTGTGGTAAAGTCACCGCCCACATACACACCGCTCGCGGCTGTGGCCAGGCTATAGACCTCAATATGCTCATCATTATACCATTTGAGACCGCTGCCCAGGCCAGACCAGGTATCGGTCAGCGTGTCGAAGCGGGCGACAAAGCGGGCTGCCACGGGGCCAGCCGTGGTAAAGTGTCCGCCCACAAAGAGATCGGTGCCATAGACGGCCAGCGCGTAAACCGTCGAGCGATTGAATCCGCCCACGCTGCTGTTGGGGGCCGACCAGGTGCTCGTTGCCAGGTTGTAGCGTGCCAGATTGTTTGCTGCCACTGTCCCTGCCTGGTTGAAGTCCCCACCCACGTAGAGCGTATCGCCAATCAGCGCCAGCGCGTTGACTTCGACAAAGAGGCCACTCAATTCGTGATCAGTCACCCCGGGGTTGAGCGGAGTCCCGACCCATCCCCATCCATCATTCAGCCGATCCCACGCCACAAGATTGTGCACGACCACAAAGCTGCTCAGATCGCTGGTGTCGGTGCCAAACTGGATGGTTTGGAAGTGGCCGCCGATGTAGACTCTGTCGCCCGTCACAGCTAGCGAATTGACATAAGTACCAATTTCGCCCCCTTCCTGGCTGCGTTCAAAGATGCGTGCCTGGGTGCCAAAGGGGTGCCAGGTGGTGCCATCCCAGAAAGCCACATCATAGGCGGTGACCTGACCGGCTGAGGTAAAGTTCCCCCCAGCATAGAGCAAGCCATCGTGGAAGGCCAGCGCCATCACATTGCCGTTGATACCATTGTCGAGCGCCGACCATTGCCCGGTGGCGCGATTGTAACGGGCGATGTGATTGGCCGCGATGGTGCCAACTTGCGTAAATTCACCGGCGATATAGAGATGATCCCCGGCTGTGGCCATCGCATGTACACGCGCGTTGGTGCTGCCGATATCGTGCCACGAACCTGCTTCCCACATGGCCAGATTTTCCACCTGCAGGCCACCGGCAATCCGGAATTCACCGCCCACATAAATGCGTCCAGCATCATCCAGGGCAATGGCGTAGGGTGTCGCGGGATCGCCGCTGTAGGCCTGTTTGGCGAGCCCGCCACCGAGCACCCGCCATGCTGTGCCATTCCACAGGGCAACGTTATTGACCCGTAAGCCCCCGCCAAAGCGGTAGGAACCGCCGATATAAACCCCTTCCTCTGTGGGTAGCAGGGCATGGATGGCATCGTAGCCTTCGTTTTCAATGCCCGCACCCACTTCGCTGTAATTGGTGCCATCCCACTGGGCGATCACGTCAATTGCCTTGCCACCAGCGGTCGCAAAATGGCCGCCGATATAGAGCCGCCCATTGCTGACGGTCAACGAAGTCACGCCGGGGTCGGAGGCATACATCGCTGTCCGAATCCCACTCCCAACTTTGTGCCAGGTTGTGCCATCCCAGCGGGCAAAATGGGCGATTGCTTTGGCATCGGCCAGATCAAACCCCCCACCGACATAGAGTTGATTCTGGAAGATAGCCAGCGCTTGCACGGTGGCGAAGCTGAGGGACGTGCTGTTTCGGTCGATCGTTATGCCGCCAGCCAGGGCTGACCACTGTTGCCCATTCCAGGCGGCAATGCTGTTGACCATCACGCTGCCACTGTGGGTGAATTCGCCACCCACATAGAGCGTGTCGCCATGGGCAAGAAGGCTGAAGACTTCGCCATCGCCCACAAATTTGTCTTCCCAATCGAGCTTGCCGAGGCCATCGCCCAGCGCGGCCCAGTTTGCGCCATCCCACACGGCGATATTGTTGGCCGCTACCCCGTCGATGCTGACAAAATCGCCCCCGACATAGAGCAGCCCATCCACAACAGCCAGAGCATGGATCTCGCCGGGCTCAGGTGTGCCGAAATAATCATCGACCGGACCATCTCCGTTGCCGAGCGTGGCCCACGCGGTGCCATCCCACACGGCCAGGCGATTGGCGACCAACTCGCCCGCAAGGGTAAATTCACCCGCCACGTAAAGCTTGTTGCCATCGGCGGCCAATGCCGTGACTTCGCCATCAACACCACCCCCCAGCGGCTGCAAGCTGATACCATCCCAGCGGGCGATAAATTGGGTGGGCAACCCACCGGCATGGGTAAATTGGCCCCCCACGTAGAGATCCCCATTGGCGGTTTGCGCCAGGGCATGAACATCACCTTCGACCCCGACCAGCCCAAATTGCTGATCCCAAAATTCGTCGCCCGGGGTGGTTTGCGCATAGACAACCTGGCCTGATACCATACTCGCGGCCAGCAATGCAAGGGCGACCAGCCAAAAAGTGATGCGATAGGGTCGCTGCCCAACTTTTGTAAACATGCTTTTCCTCCAAATTAAGCGATTGATCAGACGCTAAAACAGTCGCCACCTAAGTAAGGTAGGGGATCGGCAGCCGTGCGTCATCCCAAGCATAGCTCAACCTGTTGGGCGCTTGGTGTCACCAAGTTATACAGAAAGTGCTACAATTGGGGTTGCGGTTCCCAATCGCTGCCCACAAATCATTCATTACCAATCACTGATCATGTAGCAGAGGAGCCCCGGATGTCTCCTTTATCCATCGAGCAGGAGATCAAACAATATTGCGCGCGTGGCGGTTGGCCCTTTGTGGACCAGACCGCCTCGTACAAAAAGCTCGACTTTGCGATCACCTTTGCAGAGCAGCGCGAATTCTTTCTGGAAGTGAAAGAGAAACGCCAGGCCTACAATCCGGCGAATTGGCCGCCCGTTGCGCCCGAACCGGATCTCTTCATTCTGGATGATTTGACGGTGCGCAAATGTTTGGGCCATGCCCCGCGCAGTGGGGTGCTGGTGCGCGATAACCGCCGCGAGCGCTATCTCTTTTTCTCCGTCGTCGACCTGGCCCTGATGCCAAAATTGCGCGTCAACCGACCGATCAAGCGCAACTCGCCGCAACAAAAAGGCAAATGGCTGATCAACTTGCAGAATGGGCAGGCGGCAACCACGCTGGATGAGGCTTTTGGGCATATTCAGCGCTATTTACAAGAATTGCCTGCCATGCTGGCCGACTATCTCCCGTGCTATGGGCACTATGTGGATGAGACGGTGGGGCGGGGCGGGGTCGAACGACAACCCGATCACTGGCATACAGATGTGGAAGCCACGCGCTGAATGCTGGCTTTCTGGAGGAACCCTGTGCAACTCGATGGTTTTTTGTTTGATCTGGATGGTACGATCTATCTCGGTGAAGAGGCGCTGCCCGGCGCGGTGACAACCCTGGCCGAATTGCGCAGCCGCGGCAAAGCAACCCTGTTTGTCAGCAACAAACCGCTCGCGATGCGGGCCGACTATGCCGCCAAACTCACGCGCTTGGGCATTCCGACCGTGGCCGAAGAAGTGATCACCTCGGCATCGGTGCTGGGGCATCACCTGGCTGCCCACTGGCCTCACCTGCGCTATTACCTGATCGGCGAAGCGACTTTGCGCGCCGAATTGCAACACTACGGCTTGCAGATCTGCCCCGAATTCAGCGAGCAAGACCCCCAAGATGTGATCGACCCAGCAGGGATTGATGCGATCATCGTGGCTTTTGACCGCACGCTGGATTATCGCAAACTCAACACCGCGTTTGCGGCGTTGCAGCAAGGCGCGCGCTTCTTTGCCACCAATAGCGACAAAACCTGCCCCATGCCCGGCGGTTCGATCCCGGATGCCGGGGCCACCCTGGCCGCGCTCGAACATATCAGCGGGCGCAGTGTGGAGCTGGTGGCGGGCAAGCCCTCACCATTGATCGCGGCCACGGCTCTGCATCAGCTCGGTTTGCCGCCCGAACGGTGCCTGATGGTGGGTGACCGTCTGGAGACCGATATTCGCATGGGGCAGGCCGCGGGCATGAACAGCGCGGTGGTGCTCACTGGTGTGACCCGCCGCGAGGATGCGCTGGCAATGACACCCCCGCCCGACTTGATCCTGGAGCGGTTGGATGAGCTATTGGCCTGGGTGTAAGGTGTGATCCCAAACGCGGAGATACTTACGGTGAGCTTGCGTTGATGGGTGAGCGATGAGGGATAGTACCTTTGTCCCTTTCTTTATCGGGGAAAATCTGGTACAATCTCCTCTAAACATTACGAAAAGTGTTGGTTTCTTAAAGTAACGGTGTTATAAAGCAACTTCCCCAATTTCAGTAAGCATCCAATAGGACAACACCAGTCAATATGAGGGGTTAGCTACCATAAGTTCCGTGATGGGGCCTGAGTATGACTAAGCCATTGGAAACTGCATACCTGCGTAGCGATCCCAATGCCCCGCTAGCATGTGACCAGGGATGGCCGGTCGACCCAAAACAGGCCGCCGAAAGAGGAGGCCCGCCCGGCCTGAATCAGGCCCAATTTGTCGCTGCCGTGCATCACGCCTTTCGTCACTTGTCTGACCCCCAGGCTTTACGCAGCAATCGTTTGTTGCAGACAAAGCTTGTCCTGCGACGATGCGGCTCCGACACCTCAAGCAGGCAGCGGATCCAGGTTTTGCAAACTCTCCTGCACGAGACTGTGGCTCGCCTCCAGCAATCATCCCGCCGGCAGAAACAGCTTCAAGCGCTGGCAATCACCTATCTGGAATCACTCGCCACCCCTGAACAGGCCGCGGGCCTGATCGGCCTCCCCTTCATGGTCTACCGCCGGTATCTCCATGCTGGCCTGAATGCCGTTGCCGCCCACTTGTGGCAGCAGGAGCTTACCCAATAAACGGCTCAAAAAAACGTATCAAACAGCTTCATCCGCTGGCATGTCTGCCTGATCCACCCATTGCCGGACGAGTGCCTCTTCTTCTGCCCGGCTGTGGATCTCCCCATCCAGCCGAGCGGCGCGCAAGCGTTGCAGCAAGAACCCAATCGCGGGCCCGCGCGGGACTTGCAGCGCTTGCAGATCGACGCCGGTGAGCTGAGGCCGCACCTGTTGCCACTCCGTGTCATAACGTTGTAGCCGCTCTGCCACGACTGGATCGGGACTGGCCGCCAGATAGAGCGCTCGCGCAACCGGATCGATCCGCTCCAGCAGCTTGACCACCTGGCTCGGCGGCTGCTCCGGCTCCTGCAATTGCGGCAGGGCATGGTCCAGCAACGCCAGGCCCGCCATCAACTCCTGGGTTTCGGTGCGCAAACCAAGCCGGTCGGTTAGTTGCTGATGGACATCGCTGGGCAGACGCAGGGTCAGCAGCCCCCAATACAAGCGCTCGATGGGCTCGCTGGCCAAACGAGCATCCACCTCGTCGCCCTGCAAAACAAGCCGGAGCTGGGCAAATTGCGCCTCGACCCACTCATCTACGAAGAGCGCGGGATGGATGTGTTGCAGCAAGTGCAGCTCGGCGAGGCGACGCAGCGCGGCTTCGGGCTGCGCCTCGTGGAAGATGCGCTCCAGTTCGTGACGCAGCCGCGCCGGGGTGATCCGATCCAGCAGTTCGGCTGCATCCTGCAACAGCTCAAGCGTCCGGCTTTCGATCTGAAAATGGAATCGTTGTTCATAGCGCACCGCGCGCAAAATCCGCGTCGGGTCATCCACAAAGCTCAAGCTGTGCAACACGCGAATCAGGCCGCGCTCCAGATCATTCACGCCGCCATAAAAATCGAGTAGATTGGCCCAGCGGTCGGGGCTGAGGCTGAGCGCCAGCGTGTTGATGGTAAAGTCACGCCGGTGCAGATCCAGCTTGATGTTGCTGAGTTCGACCGTGGGCAAAGCCGTGGGCGCGGTGTAAAATTCGGTGCGCGCGGTCACAAAGTCCAGGTGCGGGGGCAAGACCTGTTGCAGCGTGCTGCTCTCCGCGGCCTGCTCGTCGTCTGCGCCCAGGCTGATCAGCGCTGCGCGTAAGTGCGGCCAGTGGATCGGCTGGGTCTCGTCGTGCAACAGCCATTTGGCCGTGCCAAACCGCCTGTGCATCACCACGCGCCCGCCATAGTGCTGCTGGAGATGGTTGATAAAGGCAATTGCATCCCCTTCAATGACAATGTCCATATCAAAGCCGCGCACGTCCAGCAGTGGATTCTCCAGCAGCAAGTCGCGCACAAACCCACCCACCACATAAACGGCATCATTGATGCGGTCGGCCTCCTGACCGATGAGCCGCAGCAACTGAAGCTGGGCCGAAGGCAGAATCGCGCGCAGGCGTTCGCTCAGAGCCTCGGCTTGATGTTGCAAGGGCAGCGCATCGCCCCACAGTTTGATCAGGTCGGTGCGAGTGACAATGCCAATGATCTTGCCGCTGTCATCCACCACCGGGATCTGCCCCCAGCTACTTTCGATCATGGTTTGGCGCAGGGTGGCGATCGAATCCTGCGGGCGAACGGTGACTGGCTGGCCGCGCGGCCCGGTCTGCATAAATCGCCGCACCGGCTGCTCGCTCAAGCCATGATTGAGCGCCCGGTCGGCTTCGCGCCGCGTCAGCACGCCGAGCAATTGTTCGCCCTCTGCCTGCCGCCGCACCACCGGAAACCCTTCATGCCCATAGCGGCGCATCAACTCAGCTGCCTGCTGAATCGGCAGATCCGGCGGGATCATCTGCGGACGCCCGCTGGTCATGATATGCTGAACCGTGACCGCTGGCTGCACATAGTCGGCCAGTAGCTCGACAATCCGGTCGCGCACCATCATCGGATCAACGGTCTCGACTGGCGCGGCCGCGGCGCGGCGATGACCACCGCCGCCGAGTTGGCGGGCCACTCCGCCGACATCAATATCATCGGTCACACTGCGGGCGACCACCTGCACGATGTCATTCAGCGCCACCACCAGAAAGACCGCTGCTGCTTCGTGCTGTTCGCGCAGCCGATGGGCGAGGACGCTTAGCTCCTCGCGCAGCCCAGGCGCAACTGCCTGGGCGATCACAATCGTGTGCCCGGCAATGGCCAAACATTCGCTCTGCTCGTTGAGCTCGTCCAACAAAGAGCGCTGTTTTTCGCTTAAAGGATGGCGCAAAAATTGATGCAGGACTTCCAGGTTGACACCCTGCTCTGCTTCCATCAACCAGGCCAGACAGCGGGCATCGCGCGCGGTGCTGGTGGCGTAGGTCAGGCTGCCAGTGTCCTCGTGGATGCCCAGCGCAAACAAGGTCGCCTGGACCGGCGTGATGTCGATCCGCTGCTTGATGATCTGCTCGAGCAGCAGCGTGACATTGGCCCCGAGCGGCTCATGCCAGCGTTGCCAGTTATCGGGCAAGGGTTCGTGATCCACATGGTGGTCGATAATCTGAAAGGTGGCGTCTGGATCCACCCCTTTGGGCAGATTGGCCGACCGCGTGTCGACGACGATCACCTGGCGGATGGGCTGGCGAGGTAATTCACGGGCCTGCAAAAAGGGGAATTGGTTGCGATAGAGCGCGACAAATTCCCGCACATTGCGATTCAACTGCGCGGGCAACACGGGCAGGGCCGCGGGAAACAATAAGGCCGCGCCCAAGAGCGAGGCAAGCGCATCAAAATCCGCGCGTTCATGGGTCAGGATGACGGTAAGTTCGGCAGATGACATAGGGGGAATTGTCTCTGTTGACTGATCAATTGTCAATTATGACTGAGGAACAGCAGTGCTTTGCGCAGCTGAGCCCGCAAACCTACCACCACGGGGTTCGAGCACGGGGTTCGAGCGAAAAAGTTAGCGGGGAGAAGTTCAGAACCTTACAATCTGAACTCCTCCCCGCTATTCATCTTGCGGTGTTTGGAGCCAACCCGGTGTTCAGGGCTGACTCCAAGTTTGTCGACCTATGCGATAGTTATCACCTTATTTGCGGATGAGGGGGAGATAGAGCATGTTGCTGCCAGCCACCGAAGTCCGCTCCAAGATCTTGCCATCGCCCATGAGGCCCACTTCTTCCAGCCAGTAGTAGTAGTGCCTGCCAGGCTCGACATCGGTGTCAATCACCTGGTAGTTACCGCCATTCATGCCCTGGCTAAGGATCACCTCTGGGGTAATCAGCACAGCATCCTCAAACTGACGGGTTTCACTGCGATAGAGGCGGAAGCCATAGGTCTCCAACTCCAAGGAAGTGACCCACTCGATGAGCATGTGTCCATCTTGCCAGCGAGAGGTGAAGCTGACCAAGGTGACCGGCTTGACCCCTTCCAGAATCGGGACCAAGGCTGGATCATGGTCGTCTTCATCATTCCCGGTGTTGTCGATGACGTTGTCGGTGGGACCACCCGGTTCCCCACCACGGTCGTTGGTGGGATCGCTGTCAAAGCTCGAGTCGATATCGACCGGTGGGGTGTTGGTCGGGTCTTGATCATTGTCAGCTTCCGAGATTTCAGCATAGTTGACCAAGCTGCGACCGGTGTAATCATCATCTACCCGCAGGGTGATGAAGATTTCAACACTGTCACCGGCTGCCAAGAAGGGGATCGGTGTCTGCAGGCTGGCAGTACCATTGCCATTGTTGACCCACAGCGGATCCACCAAGGTGCTCCCATCCGGCAGCGTATCCACCACCTGGATGCGGTAGGCATCCTCAGTGCCCTGGTTGACGACCGTAATCACGAAGTTCATGTTGCTGCCCGGTAATACCGGCGGGTGATTCGGCGTCAACTGTTTGAGCAGGGCGAGGTCGAAGATCCCAATCGAGACACTGGAGGTATCGTGGTCGTCCTCGTCATCCACCCCCGGATTGTTCTTCCCATCCTCATCAATGACGTCATCCTTGACTGGATTCTCGTCATTGATACGGTCAGGGGTGCTATCCACATCCGTCGGCGGTGGTGTGCTGGGATCGTTGTCGTTATCGGCCTCCGCAATCTCAGCCAGGTTCTCAAGGGTCTGACCAGCTGTGTTGGCAGCAACACCCAAGACAATCTGCACAGTTGTGCTTTGACCGGGTGCCAGTGGCCCAACGATGGTGGTCTCGGGCGTCAACGTGTCGCTCTGTGTCCAGTCCGGGTTGAGTGCAGGGTCATACACGAAGCCGGGTTGGACATAATCCACAACCACGATGTGGTCAGCCGGTAAGTGACCTTGGTTGAAGATCTCGATGGCAAAGGTCACCGTGCTGCCGCCGGGGACGAGCGGCGTTTGGCTGAAGCTGGCGACGCTCTTGCGCAGGGCCAGGTCGAAGCGAGCATAGCCAAAGTCGTAAGAGGCGATGGGATTGGCATCGTTGCTGCGGTTGGTGTCGGTCTGGCCCTTGATGGGCTGCGCCAGCACCCCGTCATGGTCATCAGAGTCGAGGGTATCATCAGCTCCTTGGTTGATGAGGGTGCGGGTCAGGCCTGGGGGGTCGGTGACGCGGATCTCGAACTGGGGTTCGGGACCAGTGCCATCGCCATTGTAGTCTTCATCGAGCAAGAGATTGCCAAACGAGTACCACCCAGGATTGCCAGTGACCGGGTCAGGACCGGTGGTGGTGTGGATGGTGGACACCGCACCACCTGGATAGGTGATGACCAGGGACACACGGATCCCATTGATGCCGGTTTCACCGTCGTTCTGGAGGCCGTCACCGTTGGTGTCGAACCAGACCCAGTTACCGACGGCTGCGGGGTCGACATAGTAGCCGAAGTCAGCGGTGAGGTTTTCGCCACCTGTGGGGATGCTGACTGCATAGGGGTCGGGTTGGCTGTTGTTGTCCTGGCCATCGTTTGGCCCATCCGACTGCCAGTAGCCAGCCAGCACACCGTTGCGGTCACTGACATCCACGATGTAATCACCGCCGGGCAAGCCGGTGAAGATGTAGTTGCCATCGGTGCCGAAGTTGGCGGGGTCGATGACTCCGCTGGTCACGGTGCTTGCCAGCAGTGGCTCGCCCGCGTCGAGCAGGCCATTCCCGTTCAGGTCCCGGTAGAGGTCTACGGTCACGCCGCCGATGGGGGTTTCACCCAGGTGGGGTTCGTAGATGCCATTGGCATTGGGGTCGAGCCAGACCAGGTTACCGATCCGTCCTACGGGGTCACCGGGTGTCGGTGGCACATAGACATAGCTGAAGTCCTGGTCAAGGTTAATCGGGGTGGTTGGCGTCAGGGTCACCAGCGGGCCACGGCTATCCAAGGGGATATCCGGGTCGTAGGTGTTGGTCATGCCTTCGAGCACACCAGCGGGCAGGAAGTTCTCAGGTGCGACCACGACCTGATAGGTTTCGTTGAGGGGCAGACCACCAAAGTAGTAGTGGCCATTCTCATCGGTGGTGGTGGTGCGGATGATGTTGCCGCTGTCATCCAGGAGGTTGACAATCACTCCCTTGATGCCGGGTTCATCACCTTGGGTGCTCTGGTCACCACCACTGCCATCGACATCAAACCACACGGTATCGCCGATGGCCCCCAACAGGGGCGTTTGTCCATTCGGCGTGTAGCCAAAGTCCTGGTCACGGGGGTGGGGCTCGAGGGCATCGATGGTGCGGGCACTCAGGTTGGGGGTGCCCAAGCCGTCTGCATCGTAGGTTTGGGCGAGGTCATGCAACACATTGTTTGTGTCATTGACCCAGACCAGGTAGTCGCCATAGGGCAGGTCGTCGAAGAGATATTGCCCATTGGCATCGGTGGTGGTGGTGGCGATGATGGGTTCATCAGCGGGTTGCCAGAGGCCATCGCCGTTGCCATCGCGGATGAGGGCCACGGTTACACCGGGGATCCCATATTCGCTCGGGTCTGCGGGACCACTGGCGTCACCTTGGGTGATGGCAGCACCACCATCGACAGGCGGCAGGCTTGGGCCGTTGCCATCGGCATCGATATCGAGCCAGATGGTGTCACCGATGCTGCCGAGGGGTGCTGGGCCAGCGGGAACTGGTTGGTAACCGAAGTCAACGTTCAGGAAGACGTCACCGGGGCCGAGCACTACCGGGACGGTGCTGTAGTGGTCATTGGCTGTGCCGGGCACGGCGGTTGACTCAGGGGCAGCATAGTGGTCGGGGTCACCGGTCTGGTCGTACTGCCCAGGGTTGAGGATGTCGTGGGAAGCGCCACTGCTGTCGGTGACGCGCACGGTGTAGGCACCGGGAGGCAGCTCATCGAAGAGGTAGTAGCCATTCGCATCCGTCACATCTACTGGGTTGTAGCCATTCTCCGTGTAGGGGGTGTCATAGATGCCATCGCCATCCGGGTCATGGTACAGGGTGACTTGCGCGTTCTCGACACCGATTTCCTGGGGGTCTTGTACGCCATCGCCGTCGCTATCGATCCAGATGCGGTCGCCGAGAGCAGCCGGTACTGGGCCACCGGGATTGTCCACATCCGGTTGCGGGTTGTAGTTGTAGCCAAAGTCAGCCGTCATGTTCTGGGGCGGGTTGTTGCCCCCGATGGTGACGGGATAGCCATCGCCGCTGTGGTTCTGGTTGCCAAAGTCTGCACCAGGGTTGGGGTAGACCGGGGTCTGGGTCATGCCTGGTGGCAGCGTGCTCTCATCCACATCGACATAGTAATCACCAAATGGCAAGTCTGGGAAGAGGTACCCCCCCTGCGAGTCGGTGCGGGTCTCGGCGATGACGGTGCCGTTCTCATCCTTGAGCACGACCCGTACATTCGGGATGCCGGGCTCACCAGCATCCTGGTAGCCATCGCTGTCCTCATCCACCCACACATAGTTCCCAATCGCTCCTAGCGGCACGATTGTATAGGCAAAGTCGTAGGAGGCGATGGGATTGGCATCGTTGCTGCGGTTGGTGTCGGTCTGGCCCTTGATGGGCTGCGCCAGCACCCCGTCATGGTCATCAGAGTCGAGGGTATCATCAGCTCCTTGGTTGATGAGGGTGCGGGTCAGGCCTGGGGGGTCGGTGACGCGGATCTCGAACTGGGGTTCGGGACCAGTGCCATCGCCATTGTAGTCTTCATCGAGCAAGAGATTGCCAAACGAGTACCACCCAGGATTGCCAGTGACCGGGTCAGGACCGGTGGTGGTGTGGATGGTGGACACCGCACCACCTGGATAGGTGATGACCAGGGACACACGGATCCCATTGATGCCGGTTTCACCGTCGTTCTGGAGGCCGTCACCGTTGGTGTCGAACCAGACCCAGTTACCGACGGCTGCGGGGTCGACATAGTAGCCGAAGTCAGCGGTGAGGTTTTCGCCACCTGTGGGGATGCTGACTGCATAGGGGTCGGGTTGGCTGTTGTTGTCCTGGCCATCGTTTGGCCCATCCGACTGCCAGTAGCCAGCCAGCACACCGTTGCGGTCACTGACATCCACGATGTAATCACCGCCGGGCAAGCCGGTGAAGATGTAGTTGCCATCGGTGCCGAAGTTGGCGGGGTCGATGACTCCGCTGGTCACGGTGCTTGCCAGCAGTGGCTCGCCCGCGTCGAGCAGGCCATTCCCGTTCAGGTCCCGGTAGAGGTCTACGGTCACGCCGCCGATGGGGGTTTCACCCAGGTGGGGTTCGTAGATGCCATTGGCATTGGGGTCGAGCCAGACCAGGTTACCGATCCGTCCTACGGGGTCACCGGGTGTCGGTGGCACATAGACATAGCTGAAGTCCTGGTCAAGGTTAATCGGGGTGGTTGGCGTCAGGGTCACCAGCGGGCCACGGCTATCCAAGGGGATATCCGGGTCGTAGGTGTTGGTCATGCCTTCGAGCACACCAGCGGGCAGGAAGTTCTCAGGTGCGACCACGACCTGATAGGTTTCGTTGAGGGGCAGACCACCAAAGTAGTAGTGGCCATTCTCATCGGTGGTGGTGGTGCGGATGATGTTGCCGCTGTCATCCAGGAGGTTGACAATCACTCCCTTGATGCCGGGTTCATCACCTTGGGTGCTCTGGTCACCACCACTGCCATCGACATCAAACCACACGGTATCGCCGATGGCCCCCAACAGGGGCGTTTGTCCATTCGGCGTGTAGCCAAAGTCCTGGTCACGGGGGTGGGGCTCGAGGGCATCGATGGTGCGGGCACTCAGGTTGGGGGTGCCCAAGCCGTCTGCATCGTAGGTTTGGGCGAGGTCATGCAACACATTGTTTGTGTCATTGACCCAGACCAGGTAGTCGCCATAGGGCAGGTCGTCGAAGAGATATTGCCCATTGGCATCGGTGGTGGTGGTGGCGATGATGGGTTCATCAGCGGGTTGCCAGAGGCCATCGCCGTTGCCATCGCGGATGAGGGCCACGGTTACACCGGGGATCCCATATTCGCTCGGGTCTGCGGGACCACTGGCGTCACCTTGGGTGATGGCAGCACCACCATCGACAGGCGGCAGGCTTGGGCCGTTGCCATCGGCATCGATATCGAGCCAGATGGTGTCACCGATGCTGCCGAGGGGTGCTGGGCCAGCGGGAACTGGTTGGTAACCGAAGTCAACGTTCAGGAAGACGTCACCGGGGCCGAGCACTACCGGGACGGTGCTGTAGTGGTCATTGGCTGTGCCGGGCACGGCGGTTGACTCAGGGGCAGCATAGTGGTCGGGGTCACCGGTCTGGTCGTACTGCCCAGGGTTGAGGATGTCGTGGGAAGCGCCACTGCTGTCGGTGACGCGCACGGTGTAGGCACCGGGAGGCAGCTCATCGAAGAGGTAGTAGCCATTCGCATCCGTCACATCTACTGGGTTGTAGCCATTCTCCGTGTAGGGGGTGTCATAGATGCCATCGCCATCCGGGTCATGGTACAGGGTGACTTGCGCGTTCTCGACACCGATTTCCTGGGGGTCTTGTACGCCATCGCCGTCGCTATCGATCCAGATGCGGTCGCCGAGAGCAGCCGGTACTGGGCCACCGGGATTGTCCACATCCGGTTGCGGGTTGTAGTTGTAGCCAAAGTCAGCCGTCATGTTCTGGGGCGGGTTGTTGCCCCCGATGGTGACGGGATAGCCATCGCCGCTGTGGTTCTGGTTGCCAAAGTCTGCACCAGGGTTGGGGTAGACCGGGGTCTGGGTCATGCCTGGTGGCAGCGTGCTCTCATCCACATCGACATAGTAATCACCAAATGGCAAGTCTGGGAAGAGGTACCCCCCCTGCGAGTCGGTGCGGGTCTCGGCGATGACGGTGCCGTTCTCATCCTTGAGCACGACCCGTACATTCGGGATGCCGGGCTCACCAGCATCCTGGTAGCCATCGCTGTCCTCATCCACCCACACATAGTTCCCAATCGCTCCTAGCGGCGGAACATTCGTGATCTCTACCAGACCAGTTGCGTTCGAGAGCACATAGCCGAAGTCCAAGCCGTGGTTATTCTGGCCAGCACTGCCGGTTGTGTAAATAATCGTTGCCAGCCCGTTATAGTTCAACGCATCGCTATCACGCGTATCCAGAATGGCATCGTTACTGGTTGGGCTGCCGTTGATCGCCTCGGCATTCGGCTGCGTCAAGATCAGGTCTGCCAACGTAGGTTGGGCAGGATCGATAGTCACCGTGTAGGTAGTCTTGGGGCGCAGGTTGCCGAAGTAGTACAGCCCATCGGCACTGGTGATGGTAGTCAAGGTCGTGGTCGGCCCTTGCAAGCTGACTTCAATTCCAGCAATGCCCGGTTCGCCAGGATCCTGCACCCCGTTGCCATTCAGGTCACGCCAGACGCGGTTGCCGATCTCAATCGGCGCTTCGTCGCAGAGGATCTCAAGATCCCCGAGACCATTGGCTTTGCCGAAGAGCGACGGGGAATTAGCCGGGAACAAGAGGTATGAGTGATCTTCACTGCCATCAAAATTATTTAAATAGCGTACACCACCTGTCCAGACGAGGTCTGTCGCATCCATTGCCGTATAAGCCACCTGGCCCTGACCGTAGTGGATAGCAAGCGCACCTTGTGAAATCTCATGGTGAAGGCCAGCAGCGAAATCATCATAAAACTCACCGCCACCAGGTCCTTCGCCATTGCCTACACCGACAGATGAAACCAACGGTCCAGCCGAACCATTCGATTCCAACTCAAAGGTTCCGTTGTTGTTATAGGCTCGCAGGATGTCGCCGTTGACAGCACTGTTCTCAAGAACCAAGGCGCCTGGCGGATAATTTAAAAAACCTGTCTGATGACCCCAGCGATCAAGGAAACCAAGTATCATCGAGCCATCAACGTCAAACTCAATGTCCGACAAAACAGGCTGTGGATAGGAATGCTGATTATCATAGCAGGCCACAGACGAACTAAAGTCGTCGCTCCAGGGATTCCAGTGAGTTAGAATATCCTGCCCAGCGACACATGTTGGCGTTGTCTGCCCTTTGGTATAATCCAAAGGGAAGTCTAGGATATTCGTAAAAGTTGTCGCTACTGGATCAAACTCGTACACGATCGCAGCCAGATCGGCGCGGCTATTCGTGCTTGTGCCATCACAGACCACACCAACATAGACCTTGCCACGATGGTAGGCCGTAGCAAAAGGCCGTGTGTCATCTGCAGCTGGGCAGAAATCTGTGGGAACAGGATAGGCACTCAACGTTGCAGGGTTGTTGATTGGAATACTTAGCAACGTCTGTTGGTTCAAATTTATCACATACAATGTACTGCCATCATCCGAAATATCAATATCCCCCAGGCCGATCTTGCCGATTTCACCAAAGGGTAGCGGATCTTGGCTCGGAGCACCTGGAGCACCTGTTAACCCCCGGGTAGTATTGTCCGCAATTGTACCTACATCCACACCTGGTACTGCTGCCAGGTCAATAAAGAGACTGGGCGAGCCAGGTATACTGTCAGTAGCGCCCGCGATCTGGTAGATGGCTCCTAGCCCCTCAGACCCTAGCCCCGCATGGCGTTTCAAAAACGCTGACGCGTAGATGGTATCACTCTGGCGGTTATAGGCTACACCCCAAGTGGAGCCAATCTCCGACTTTTCCGCAATCGTTAGTGGTGAAGGCAATACGCCACTATCGTCATACTCATAGCGCAGCATTGCTTGGAGAGGTGCTACTGGGCTATTCGGATTGTTATTAACATGAACCGGTGTACACAGCAACGGATTGTCCTGACAATAATCCGCTGGATAATTGATGCCAAAGTTGACATTGGTGGCCCCGGCATCCACAAACTGGGTGCTGGTGCCATTGCCCGTACCATGCCAGCTTGGCTCGTAGCCAGCAGGCAAGTCGGTAAACTCGATGCGATAGGGGCCATTGCCCGTGGTGGTGAGGGTGTAGACACCACTGGCGTCGGTCGTGGTTGTGCCACGTTGGACACCATCACGGTCGTAGGCAGTGACAGTCACTCCCGCCACGCCGAGCTCATTCACCCCATCGTCCACGCCATTGCTGTTGAAGTCGCGGAAGACATTGCCGGTGATGTCTCCAGGCGGCGTCAACGGCGCGGTGATACTCTCACCAAGCACGATTACTTGCGACGGTGAATAAGTGGTCGTCCAGCCGGGGCCCGGTGACATCTCGGTGACGGTGTACGTGCCAGCGGGAATATTCTCGAGCACGGTCGGGCTGCCTTCGTCCACGGTTGTGGTGGTAATGAAGCCATTCGGCCCTTCAATGGTCACATCGAACGGGCCACTGCCCATCCCGCTGATGGTCTTGGTGACAGTGAGGACGCTTGTCCCCGTTGGCACAGTCCCGATGAAGACATCTTCGTAGTCGTTGTCGTCCTCGTCATCATTGCCCGGATAGTGTGGGTCGTTGTGGTTGACCGCGGCATCGTTGGGCGGGGTGCCCGTGCCCGGACCATCGTCGTTGCCGGTATCCGTGTCCGGCGTCGAATCTACATCGTCGCCACTATCATCGCTAATTTCCGCCCAGTTGCGGAACGGCGCTTGGCTCGTATCCGTCACTTCAAGGCTCAGCGCGATCACTGCACTTTGCCCGGTGAGTAGATCCGCAGTGTAACCACAGGTCGCCACCCCGCCAGCCTCGCTACAAGTGAAGTCTGGGCCGTTGGCCGAGACAAAGCTCATTCCAGCCGGAATTTGCTCGGTGACCGTGAAGGCACCGCTCGGTGCCGTGCCCTGGTTGTACACGGCGATCTCATAGTTGACGGTGGACCCAGCCAACACTAGAGCCGGTTGACCTGCCGCCAGTTTCTTGATCAGGGCCAGGTCATAGACGGGCACCTCGATAAAGCCGAAGTCTAACCCATGGTTGTTCTCGCCAGCATTGCCGGTCGTATATACAATCGTTGGGATTCGACCATCGAGCGCAGCGTCGCTGTCACGCACGTCCTCGATGTTATCATTGCTGGTGTCTCCCTCGGCATTGGGCGTCGTTAGCCCGAATCCCCACAGCAGGGGTTGCAACGGGTCGATGGTGATTGTGTAGGTCGTGTGCGGTTGCAGGTTGCCAAAATAGTAATTGCCGTTGAGATCGGTGGTAACGGTCAAGGTGGTGGTCGGTGTCTGCAGACTGACAATCGCCCCGTCGAGCCCTGGCTCACCCGGATCCTGAATCCCATTCTCGTTGAGATCATGCCAGACGCGGTTCCCGATTTCAATGGGAGCCTCATCACAGAGCAACTCAAGGTCGCCCAAGCCATTGCCTTTGCCAAAGGTGTTTATAGCATTGTTTACATAGAGCCGATGAGAATCAGCAACCGCGGCCGATCCATCAGTGTTGCTAAAATAGCGCACCCCAGCTGTATAAATTTCGCCAATCGCGTCGATCGCTGTGGAAGCAACGCGCCCCGAACCCGGCCGCAACGCTAATCCGCCATTGGCGATTTCTTGGTGGTCAGTGCCAAGAACAAGCTGCCGGTCTCCAACATAGAATTCACCGTCGCCGGGTCCTTCCAGGTTACCGACTCCGGCCGAAGTGAGCGGGCCAGCCGAGCCGTTATTCTCCAGTTCAAAGGTGCCGTTGTTGTTGTAAGCGCGAAGAATATCACCACCAGCGACCCCGTTCTCGGGCGTTCCAACGCCAGTAATGCTTCGATTGATATAGCCAACCTGGTGACCCCAGCGATCGGTAAAGGCCAGAATCATCGACCCATCGACGTCAAATTCAATGTCGCTGAGCAGCGGTTGGGGATAGGCTTGGGTGCCACCAAAACAGTCAACTTCTGGCCCAGGTACGTTGATCCAGGCGTTCCATTGATTATCGATTGTCGTTACACCACAACCGGCGACTTGGCCGCGGGCATACGTGAGCGGGAATTGCAGTACCGAGCTAAACGTTGCCGCTGATGGGTCAAAACGATAGACCAATGCCTCCAGATTGGTGCGGTCTGAACTTGTACCATCGCAGACCATACCGACATAGAGATCACCACGATAATACTTGGTGGCAAAGGGTCGTGCTTCTCCACCGGTACATGCATTCGTCGGAATCGCATGCTCTACTAAGTTTGTTGGGTTGTCGATAGGAATTTCGAGCAGTGTTCGCTCGTTCAGATTCACAGCATACAACGTGCTGCTGTCATCCGAGATATCGATATCCCCCAAACCGATCTTGCCTACAGCGTCAAAGGCGTCGGGGTCGTTGTTTGGGGTACCGGGGGCACCCAATCCACGCGCTGTGTTGCTGCCGATTGTACCGACATCCACCCCAGCAATTGTAGTTACGTCAATGAAGAGCGAGGGTGTACCAGCCGTTTCATTCGCGTTCGGGATCTGATAAATAGCGCCCAAGCCATCAGGGCCCAACCCTACATGGCGTTTGAGAAAAGCCGACGTATATAAAACACCACTACTGCGGTTGTAGGCCACACCCCAGGTTGAACCAATCTCTGCCTTGTCGGCGATTTGCGTTGGGGCTGGGCTGCCACCACGATCATCCTCCTCAAAGCGGAACATAGCATGGGTTGGTGCGGTCGTATTGATGTCGCCGTTAACATGAATCGGTGTACAGAGCAACGGATTATCCTGGCAATAGTCCGCTGGGTAGTTGACACCTAAGTTAATATCTGTGGAAGTGCCATCGAGCACAAACTGAACGCTCGTGCCATTGTCTGGGCCATGTGTACTTGGCTCGTAGCCCTCAGGCAAGTCAGTAAACTCAATCCGATAGGGGCCGGTGCCGCCAGCCGTCAAGGTATAGTCGCCATTGGCACCGGTCGTGGCTGTGCCCTGTGACACGCCTTGTGCATCATAGGCAGTGACCGTGACCCCGGCAACGCCAAGCTCGTGTGGCCCCTGTACGCCATCGGAATTAAAGTCTCGAAAAACTGTACCCGTAACCGACCCTGCGGCCTGAGCAACTTTGGTTTCACCCAACAAGGGTTGTAGAGGGGAGAAAAGCTGCGGTAAGGTAGGTGGAAATGCTGCCAACATACTGCTGCCCAGCAAGGCGAAGAGTTGCAAGATCGCCACTGCGCGCAAGAGTCGTGAATATCCTCGATAGTGCTTAGTCTGCTTACTCATGCTTTATTCCCTATAGATATAGATGGAGTATGGATTTATTCCTTATTCATAGTGACGATAAGGACTGGGGGGATTTTGCGTATTTGTAATTCGGGGGAAAGTGCTCAAGCTAAAGAGGGAATACATTTTATTGAAAGAATTTATTCAGGTTGATCCAATGTAAACTTAGGGTGAACTTAAGGTTTGCCAGTTAGTTTGTCCTAGTGAATCAGTCTCACTATATCAATCTTCATGCAGATTCAGCATCGGTCATTCGCCCCATTTTTTGCCCATACCACCTGAGACTTTTGATTAGATAACCTTACAGAAATACGAATTCCAGTGTGAGCATAAGATTGCTCATGGGAGGCAGCTAAACAGAACGGCGTATACGTCCGCTATATGCCGTAAGCTAAAGTTATGGATCTCGAAAAAAAAATTAAGCTAATAGACAAGTCGGAGCAACGCTGTACAGCCTGAAATCTTGTTGCAAAGTCCTCAGGGCAAGCACAGTTTGGACCTTGTGTTCTGCATCTCGCAGTTTGAGGAGATGAAAAACTTATGTCCGTTCAACCAGCGCCCGCGCTGCGCGGGTGCCGGACTGGGGCGTGCGGATGATGACAGCCGCCGAGCACTTTGTTATTGAAATTGTCAGCTTTGGGGGCTTGACAAGGGAAGAGGATACTCGGCAAAATGGGAGCATGATCCATCAGCGTCAGCAAAGGCAAAAGGTATGCAACGGTTTTTTCAGATCCGAACAGCAATAGTGGCGATCTTGTTAGCAGCGACGCTGGTCTTGTCGGGGCGCAAAGTCAGTGAGCTTTCGGCTGACCCACTCGGCGAAAAAGATTGCCCGCCGTTGCTCCCTGGCGCGATTGGCGACGCCAGCAAGACGCAACTGGCGCGGGCCGCGGCGGAAATGGCTGCTTTGCCTTGGTCACAACAAGGCGGCACCATCAACGATGCCAGTTGTCTGAATCGCACGGCAGTGTATGGTATTGTTCAGATCCGCCGGGTGGAAGATGTGCAAAACGCGGTGCAATTTGCCGCGGCCAACGGGCTGAAGGTCTCGATTGCCGGGGTGCGACATAGCATGGGTGGCCAGGCGTTTGCCCATCAAGCGCTGATTTTGGACATGACCCGCTTCAACCAGATGACGCTTGACGAAGCCAATCGGGTGTTGACGGTGCAGAGTGGCGCAACCTGGCACGATATTCAGAATTTTCTGCATCCCCGGTTTGCGGTCAAGGCCATGCAATCGACCGATATTTTTACGGTCGGCGGCTCGATCGCGGTCAACGCCCACGGTATGGATCATCAGGTGGGGGCCATTGGCAAGACGATCCGCTCGTTGCGGGTGCTGCTGGCCGATGGTTCGATCCAAACCGTGAGCCGCAGCGAAAACCCGGAATTGTTTCACCTGATTGTGGGCGGCTATGGTTTGTTTGGGGTGGTGCTGGAGGCCGAACTTGACATCACCGAGAATGTGATCTACACCCCCGGGCGGCAAGTGATCGATTACCAGGCTTTTCCGGCCTTGTTCGAGGAGCAATTGGCGCAGGAACCGCGCCTGGGGCTTTTTTATGGGCACCTCTCCACCGCGCCGCAATCCTTCTTGCAGGAGATGATCTTGTACACCTACACCGAAACCGACGTGGCCGATCCGGTGATTCCGCCGCTGGGTGAGGTCTCGAATACCAAATTGCGGCGGTTTGTGCTCAATTTTTCCAAACGGGGCGATCTGCCCATGCGCATCAAGTGGTTTGCGGAAAAACATGTGGAGCCGCGCCTGGAATCCTGCACGGTGACGCGGGCGCAGGCGCAGGGCGATGGGGAGGCTTGTCTGGTTTCACGCAACGAGCCCATGCACGATTCGGTGCACTATCTGAAGAATAACTTGCCGAATGACACCGACATCCTGCAGGAGTATTTTATCCCGCGCACCCAGTTTGTGGATTTCGTGGATGGCTTGCGTACCATGTTGCATCGCCACGAGGCAAATTTGCTCAATGCGTCGGTGCGTGTGGTTCACCCGGAAGATAATTTCCTCAATTATGCGCCGGAAGCAATGTTTGCCATGGTGCTCTATTTGAACCAGCCCACGACGGCCGCGGGCAATGAAGCGATGCACAGCCTGACCAGCGACTTGATCGACCTGACCATTGCGCGGGGCGGTACTTTTTTCCTGCCCTACCAACTCGCCTACTCGCCCGCCCAATTGCACGTAGCCTACCCGATGGCCGCCGAGTTTTTTGCCGCCAAACGCCGCTACGACCCGCAGGAGTTGTTCACCAGCACCTTCTATGAGAAATATGGCCGCGACTGATAAGTAGGGCTGCACTGCGTGTGCCCTACTCAATAATCATAGATATGCTCGAGCTGCACCGGGTGCGCGCCCAGCTCTGCGATCACCTGATGCAGCTCGGTCACCGGCACCGTGATCGCCAGGCGCGTCTGCCCGGGCTCGGTGAGGATGGGCAAGCCAAAGTGGGGCTGACCCACACGCAGATTGTACTCCCACTCGACCGGGGCCAACACCGTGATCAGGATCCGCTCGTTGCCCGCGATCTGCTGGAATTGCACGCCGCGCTCGACCAAACGCGGCACGAGTTGCGTAAAGGCTTCGTAGCGGGGCACACGCACCAGCGTGACTGGTGCATCCACCTCGCGCACCACCTCGACTTCTGGGAAATCGGCCAACAACGCGGGTGTGATGCCCGTTGCTGTCGCTTCGATCTCCAATTCGTCCGGTTCGTACGCCGCCTGTGTCCCGCCTTTGATCAGCCGCCCGTAAAAGCCTTTGCCCGCATATTCCAGCCCGAGCGCAAACTGGCGTTCCCACTTGCGGATCGGGTTGGCCGGGGTTGGGTCGGGCAACTGGCGCAGCCCCGCTAATTTTTCATCAAAAGGGAATTCATACCAGGGAATGGTGTGGATAAAGGCGCCATAGTCCTCGGCTACTTGTTGCGCATAGCGATCTTCCGCGCTCAACGCGGGGCTGCTGAGCCATTCACTCAGCCGGCCAACGCTGCTCTCGTAGAAGCCGCGAGCCATATTCTCCAGCGTAAAGCTCGCGCCGATCACGACCAGCGACAGGTGGTAGCCACTGTTGAACGGGTATTGTTCGCGTGTGATCGCGCAGACATCATAATAACTTTGCCAATACTGGCCGACAGCTGCCAGATAGGGAAAGCGGCTGGGCGGTTGGTCGCGCACAAAGGAGGCATATTCACCGGCGCTGTAGACGATGTACCATTCGGGCAGCGTCAGGTAGGTTTGGTCCTCGGGCCGCGTCTCCATCTCAACCGAGGGCGCGGAGGTGGCCGCCGCTGCTGGGCTACTCCACGGGCGACAGGTTACGCCCACACCAATCAGCGGGATGACAATGATCGCCACCAGCATCAACAGCAGCAAGCCGACGATCTGCCCGAGGCGCCGCAGATTACGCTTGATCCGCATACCAGCGACTCGCCACAAAGCCGATGAACACAGCAATGCCGCCGATCAGAATGTGGGGCGTATTGGCCCCGATCCTGGTCAGCCAATCCAGCGCGACCGGCCCGAATTGGAAGATGCCAAAATCGAGGAAGCCGTTGCCGAAGATCAGGCCACAGATGCCATCCAGCGCATAGACCACGCCGAAGAGACGGAAGTAGAAGACCGATGCGCGGGTCGAGGCCATGGCCGCCAGCGCAGCCCAGACCGCCGAGGCCAGATGCAAAATATCATCTTTGAGTTCAATGTGGAAGAGACCAAACAGTGCGCCATGGTCATCGATAAAGGCTGGGATATACCCTAGCGAAACGACGCCCAGAAAGAGAATGGCATAGCCCCACGCCCATTTGCGGATCGGGTTGAGCCGAGGGCTGGAAATCGTCGAGCTGGTTTGCATAAAGGCTCCTATCGCGATAGTAAATTATAAATTATAACGTCAAAATGGTCGGTTGCAGATCGGCTTCGCTGACCAGCGCGCGCAATTCAGCCGGGGTGAGGACTCGCCCTTTGCCCGCGATGGCGACCAACGCCGCTTCGAGCAGATTGGTGCCAAAGGTGCGCCCATCGATCCGAGGAGTGCTGGTGACAACCATCCGTACACCGCGGGCCCGCAACAGGTCAAGATCGTGGGGCGTCGTGGTGTTGGTGACGATGATCTTGCCGTCGAGACGGGCGGGGAGATGTTGCTTAATATAGTGAAAATCATCGGCGATCACCATCGCCCATTTGTACCAATCGGCGAACTTCGGGATGATGCGCTCTTGTTGGGCGCCGGTGGGGTAGAGCCAGGAGAAGGGCAAGCGCCCCATGATCGGCAAAAGCAGCGCGGCCAGGCGATGTAAGGCGGGCAACGAGCGGATCGGCCAGCCGATACCCAGTCCAAAGCCGAGGTCGCCATACATCGCTTCGAACCCGGCGTCGGCAAAGCTGCACGCGAGATCATAGCGGGCCACCGCGGTGCCGATCAAGACCCGGCGCGGGTGGATCGGGTTGGGTAATAGTGCTTCCCAGCGCTGCACCAATTGGCGCTCAAAGACTGCCCGCACACCGCCGCCATCCACCGCGGGCGTCTGCAAACCCGCGACCAGCGATTGCACACCATACAATGGATAGCGCCGCCCATTCACGGTGATGGCCAGATCCGCGCCGCCGACGCCAAAAGCAGCTACCTTGCCATCAAGCTCGCGGAAGCGCGCCCGAGCCAGCGCCAAATCGCCATCGGTGCCGATGCGCGTCAGGCGGATCGGCCGGCCGAGCAAGGTGGTTTCGACTTGCTGGTCTCGTTTGCTGCTGCCCAGACTGACCGAAACAACCTGCAGCATCAGATCACCCCAACCGCACGCCCAGCTTCGATAAAGATTTTCAGGGCAAAGTCGATGTCTTCACTCGTGTGCGCGGCGGTGACATTCACACGCAGGCGGGCTGCTCCCTCGGGAACAGCGGGCGGCAAGACGGGCAAGACAAAGAGACCACGCTCCTGGCAAATATGGGTCATCTGCATGGCGGTGGCTTCATCCCCCACCATAATCGGCACGATTGGCGTGCTGGTCAGGCCCGTGTCGAACCCGGCGCGCTGCAACCCACCGATAAAATGGGCAACATTCTCGCGCAAAATACGATTGCGTTCGGCCCCCTCTTCTTCGATCACATCAAAGGCCGCGAGGATCCCTGCCGTGACGCCAGGAGGCAGCGCCGCACTAAACACAAAGCCGCGCGCACTGTGGCGCAAAAAGTTGATCAGCTTGCGATCGCCCGCAATATAGCCGCCGATGCCCGGAATGGTCTTGCTCAATGTGCCCATTTTGACGTGGATTACGCCAGGAAGGTCATAATATTCCTCGATGCCGCGCCCGGTTTTGCCCAAGACGCCGAGGCTGTGCGCTTCATCGATCATCAGCCAGGCATTGTATTCTTTGGCCAAGGCCAGCGCGGTGGGCAGATCAAAGATGTCGCCATCCATACTAAAGACAGCATCCGCGACGATCAATTTGGAGACTGTGCGCGGGGCTTGTTGCAAAACCCGTTCGAGGTCGGCCATATCGTTGTGGCGAAAACGGCGAAATTCCCCTTGGGCCAGCAGACAGCCATCCACAATGCTGGCATGGTTCCAGCGGTCGGAGATCACCCAATCCCCGCGCCCAATCAACGTGCTGATCGTCGCCAGATTGGTCACATAGCCGCTGCTAAAGACAATCGCATCTTCCCGACCGGTAAATTGGGCAATCCGCTCTTCGAGCTGCACATGCAGATCCAGCGTGCCCCCCAAAATGCGCACGCCGTGGGTGCCGCTCCCATAGCGTTCGGTGGCAGCTTGCGCCGCGGCCACAATCCGCGGATGTTGTAAAAGCCCCAGGTAGCTATAGGTGGCAAACATCAACTTGCGCTGACCTTCACTCTGTACCCAAGCGCCCGCCAACTCGTCAACTGGCTGAAAGTAGTGATAGAGTTCCTGGTCTTTGGCTGCTGCAATGCGCGCCCAGACGGCCTCAATCTTCTCACTGAAGCCAGTGGGTGCCGCCAGTGTGGAATGACTGGTGGGTTGGGGGTGAACTGTCTTGAGCATAAGTCTCCTCGTATACGAAATCCACCATTTGGAGCAGCTCATCGCTCAGCAGGAATCGGCTGGCATTTCTTACACAAACAGGGATTTCAGTATTTGCTGTACGCTGCGGGGTGTTCATGGGCAACCATCCGCTGCTGCAGAACGCGCACTAGCATATTGTTTATGGTTAGGTGTCACCCTGGCGGATCGATGCCCGGGTAATGGTTGCAACGGTGGTTGATCCTGCCCTCGAGACCAAACGTTTTTTCGCAAATTCTGCGGCTATCGATTCGGGTAAGCCCAGGTTCGGGAGCCGCAACCATTCTACGGATAGGTGCTTGGTATTGTGTGGGTGCCGTAGAGTGCCCGGCCAGACAGATCGCCAATCCACCACGCCGGTTAGCTGGACAAACGCACCGCCTCCGCATTGTAGCTTATGCCGTTTGCCTTGTCCAAAGGATCAGGACTTACGCAAACCCTGCGTGAAGACCATGGGTGGCCAGCACTGCGCGCTGCGTCAGGCGTCAGGCTTCTGGGTTGTGGTTGCTCAAGCGCTGAACTTGTGCCTGGCCGTCTGAAAAATGGTCGCCAAGGGTGATCCGGGGGTATAATCGGGGGGATGAACGTTCGGACAGCGCCTTTGCCCTTCCAGCCCAATCGTTTGGTGAGTAACGCGCATTTGCAGACACTTTTGGCCCGGTATCGGCCAGTTGATTTGGTGGCGGGGCTGCGAGAATTTCCGCTCGTGCTGGATGCCGGGCCGGATCAGACCGGGTGGGCCAGCGAGCAGGCTGTGCGTATGCACGGCTATTACACGCCGCGGTTGACTTTATGTAATTCCCGCGGGCTGGTGCTGCTGCTCCATGGTTGGGAAGGCAACAGTCACTCGATCTATAATCAGGTCACGACCGACGCGTTGATCCGTGTCGGGTATGACGTTTTTCGGCTCAATGTGCGTGACCACGGGCCTGGGCTGCATGTGGACCCGTATGCGCTCAACCCTGGTTTTTTTATGGGCACCCTCTTTGACGAAGTCATTGCGGCCACCCGGCAAGTGGCGACAATGGCGGGTGACGCGCCTTTTTATATTGTGGGGCCTTCGTTAGGGGGGAATCTGGCCTTGCGTCTGGCCCTGCGCCATGGCCGAGAGCCGCTCGCGCAACTGGCCCGGGTGATCGTCTTTAACCCGGTGCTGGATCCCTTTCTCTCGGCGCAAGCGTTGGACCAAAATCCGTTCTATTTGCGCTATTTTCGGCGGCGCTGGCTGGCCTCGTTGCGGGCCAAAGCTCGTCTCTTCCCCGAACTGTACGACTTCTCGGCACTGGAGACGATCCCCCGCCTGATTCCAATGACCGATGCGCTGCTGGAGCGCTATGGCGAGCAAGTGGGCAATTTTCGCGATGCCCGCGCCTATTTTGATGGCTATCGGATCGACCCGGCAGACTTGGCGCAGCTCACCGTGCCAACCACGATCATCACCTCGGCGAATGATCGGGTGGTGCCCGTCTCCACCATTCAAGCGATCGCACCGCACACGTTGCTGAATGTGCAGATTTATCCCAGTGGTGGTCACGTTGGGTATGTTGAACTTTTTCCGGTACGACACAGGTTGCCACAGCTGTTGCTACATGCATTGCGAGCCGAAATACCATGAACGAGGTCGACCCCGCAGACTTTCCCTGGGCAGAGCAATGGCCCGAGATTGATGATCAACGCGTGCGCCGGGCATTTGCACAGATCGACCGTGCCCACTTTGTGCCAGCCGAGCTGCAACCCTGGTCAACGCGCGATGAGCCGCTGCCGATTGGTGAAGGCCAGACGATCAGCCAGCCCTTTATTGTGGCATGGATGACCCAGGCCTTGCGTTTGCAGCCCGGCGAGCGCATTTTGGAGATCGGCACAGGCTCTGGTTTTCAGACCGCGCTCCTGTGCGAATTGACCCGTCAACCCGGCGAAGTTGCTGGGCACCAGGTCTATACGGTAGAACGTTTTGAAAGTTTGGCCGAAACCGCGCTGGCTCGTTTGGCCGAACTTGGGTATCATCCCCATTTGCGGATTGGGGATGGCGCTCTGGGCTGGCCCGAAGCCGCGCCCTTTGCGGCCATTTTGGTCACCGCGGCCCCAGACTATTTGCCAAGGCCCTTGTGGTACCAATTGGCCGAAGCGGGGCGCATGGTCATTCCGATTGGCCCACTCGGTGACAGCCAAACCCTCTGGCGGATCCGCAAAGTGCGTGGGCAACCCGAGGCACACAAGCTGGGGGATGTGCGTTTTGTGCCTTTACAATCACCGATCCTGGCCGACCCAGCGCAGCGACTGGTCTGGCCGCCAGAGAAATCATGAACCTATGCAGCTTTTGATCGTGGGGAGCCGCGGCCAGCTTGGCCAGGCACTTGAACAATATTACCGCCAGGCGGGCAGCGTAGCATTGACCTTGTGGAGCCGCCCCGCCCATGATCTGACCGACCCGGCCATCAGCCAGCAGCTTGCGGATCTGCGCCCCGACGTGGTGATCAATTGTGCGGCGTGGACTAATGTGGATGGGGCCGAAAGCCAGCCAGAGGCCGCTTTTGCCGCCAATGCGGATGGCCCACGTTATTTGGCGCTTGGTTGCAACCAATGTGGCGCGCGGCTGGTGCAGATCAGCACCAACGAGGTTTTTGCCGGTGTGCCGGGTACATTTTATGCTGAAACGGATGCGGCGCAGCCTCAGGGGGTCTATGCCCGCAGCAAATGGGCGGGTGAGCAGGCCGTGCGCGAGGTCGCAAAAGCAGCCACGGTGGTGCGTGTGGCCTGGTTGTTTGGCCCAGGCGGCAACAATTTCCCCAGCAAGATCGTGGCCGCGGCCGATCGGCATGGTCAGTTGCGCGTGGTGGAGGATGAGCTTGGCAACCCCACCTACGCGCCCGACGTGGCGGCGGCTGTGGCCCGGTTGATTGAGCTGGAGGCCGACGGCACCTATCATCTGGTCAACGAGGGCTACACCTCGCGTTATGAATTGGCGCGCGCCGTGTTGCACGCGAGCGGCCGTGGCCACATCCCGGTGACGCCGATTCCGCACACCGCGTGGCCGCGTCCGGTTCAGCCGCCGCTGCACGCGGTGTTGATCAACGCGGCCGCGGCGCGGTTGGGCATTACCTTGCGGCCCTGGCAAGCAGCGGTCGCCGAATATGCGGCATTCCTATCAACGATTGGTACCCAGTGATTTGATTACATGGATTTCGAGAAGTCGAGCTTCTGCGCGAAGCCAGACTTTTGTCGAACTGTTCAAGTGAGGCAGGCATGGCTGAAGACGATTTTAAGCCCAAGGTTGATCCATCTAAATCCGAGGCGCGGAAATCCGCGGCAAAACGCCAAGCGCAGATCCGCCAGGGAAAATTGCGGGTGTCGCAGGGCAGTAAGGGCGAAAATGTTAACCCGATTGTCACCGACGAAACCTATGGCGGGTTGCGCGAAGACAACCGCGTGGTGATGCGCCACCAGATTGCGCTCAATATTGAGGCATTTCGGGCCGCGCCGGATGATTTTGTGGCGCGGCCGGTGCGCGACTTCCCCGCGCTGGTTGCAGCGACGCCCCCCTTCTTCTCGGTGATCATCCCCAATTACAATGGGCAACGCTTTTTGCCCACGCTGCTAGCGGCCTTGCAGCAGCAGACTTTTGGCGATTTTGAGATTATTCTGGTGGATGATGCCAGCAGTGACGAGTCGGTAGCCTGGGTCGAAAGCCACTATCCAGCCGTACGCGTGCTTGTCAATCGGCAGAATGTTGGCTTTGTCAAGAGTTGCAACATTGCTGCGGATGCGGCTTATGGCCGGGTTTTGGTGCTGCTCAACAACGACACCGAGCCAGAGCCAGGTTTCCTGGCGGCATTGGCCAGCGCGGTTTGCGCCAATCCACAGGCGGCCATCTTCGCCAGCAAAATTCTGCTCTTCGACGAGCGTAACAAATTGCACACCACGGGTGATCTGCTGGGGGCCGATGGTATTCCCCGCAACCGCGGCGTCTGGGAAGTGGATCGCGGCCAGTATGATCAGGCCGGCGCGATCTTCGGGGGGTGCGGCGGAGCAGCTGCCTATCGCCGCGAGGTGTGGCAGGCTTTGGGGGGCTTTGACGACGATTTTTGGATGTATGTCGAAGACGCAGATTTTGCCTTCCGCGCCCAATTGCTGGGTTGGTCGGCCATGTTTGTGCCCGCGGCGCGTGTCTATCACCACCTGAGCGCGACCGGCGGCGGTGTGCTGGCAAGTTATTACACCGGGCGCAACACCATCTGGTCGATTGCGAAAAACATGCCGCGCGGCTTGTTGTTGCGCAACGCTCCACGCATCATCGCGGCCCAGGCGCAGATCGCGCTTGACGCGCTGCGTCACTTCCGCGGCGAAGCTGCGCGTGCGCGCCTGCGCGGGCAAGTGGCGGGCCTGCTCGGTCTGCCCGCACAATTGCGCAAACGTCAATTGATTCAAATGCGGCGGCAGGTTGAGAATCAAACCCTGGCCCAGCGCCTGGTATAGATATTATTGAATTGTTCCCTTTGTACTCATACTGCTCATCCCTGGGCTGACGAGGAGGCTATCCGATGCAAGCTCCACCGGAAAAATTAGGCGCATTCTATTTGGGGGCCGAATACGACCTGGCAAGTGGGACGCGTCAAGATTCACCCGTTGTTTATGATGCACGCGACCTGACCACCCATGCCGTCTGCGTGGGCATGACCGGCAGTGGCAAGACGGGCCTCTGCATTGGCCTGCTTGAAGAAGCTGCGCTCGACCGGGTGCCAGCAATTTTGATCGACCCCAAAGGCGATATCACCAATTTGTTGCTGCAATTTCCCGATCTAAGCCCGGCAGATTTTCGCCCGTGGATCAACGTCGATGACGCGCGGCGCAAGGGCCAATCCGACGAGGAGTATGCCCAAGCCACCGCGGAGAATTGGCGTAATGGGTTGGCCGATTGGGGCATCGAGCCGCAGCGCTTGCGCGAGGTGCTGGAAACCGTCGATTATACGATCTTCACGCCGGGCTCGGATGCTGGCGTGCCGATCAGCATTTTGGGCAGCCTGGCCGCCCCGCAGATCGACTTTGACAGCGATGCCGAAGCCCTGCGCGAGCGGATCAGCGGGACGGTGGCCGCGCTGCTGGGCCTGGTCAAGATCAATGCCGACCCCGTGCGCAGCCGCGAGGCGATCCTGCTGGCGAATATTTTTGAGCATTTCTGGCGCAATGGCCAGGATGTTGACCTCGCCCAACTGATTTTGGCGATCCAGTCGCCGCCGGTGCGCAAGATGGGCGTCTTTGATGTGGATACTTTCTTCCCCGAAAAAGATCGCTTCAGCCTGGCAATGGCTTTCAACAATTTGATCGCGGCCCCGACTTTCCAGACCTGGTTGACCGGTGAACTGCTCGACATCGATCAGCTCTTTTTTACGGCAGAGGGCAAGCCGCGCCACAGCATTTTTTACATCGCGCACCTCAGCGAGAGCGAGCGCATGTTTTTTGTCACGTTGCTGCTCGAAAATTTGCTGACGTGGGTGCGCCGCCAATCGGGCACGACCAGCTTGCGTGCGTTGCTCTATTTCGACGAGATTTTTGGCTATTTCCCGCCGACTGCTGAGCCCCCCTCCAAACGACCGCTGTTGACGCTGCTCAAGCAAGCACGCGCGTATGGTCTGGGCGTGGTCCTGGTGACTCAGAACCCGGTGGATCTCGATTACAAGGGCCTGACCAACGCGGGCACCTGGTTTATTGGCAAACTCCAGGCCGAGCGCGACAAAGAGCGGGTATTGGCTGGCTTGAAGGGTGCAATCTCCGAGATGGGGGGCAATGCCAATGTGGATTATGATCGCTTGATCACCCAACTTGGGAGCCGGATTTTCCTGATGCACAATGTGCACGCCGACGGGCCAGTGGTCTTTAACACGCGCTGGGCGCAAAGTTATCTGCGCGGCCCGCTCACCCGGCCCCAGGTCAGCGAGTTGATGCGAGAGAGAAAGGCCACAATGTCTGCGGTGGCCGCATCCCTCGACGGGGTGGCCGCCGCGCCAGCAACCCCCGCGGACGCGGCTCCAACCTCGACATCGGCCGCGCTGGAGAGCCCAGGGGCAGCCGCCGCGCCCAATGGCTTTTATCCCACCCCCCCCACGTTGGACCCGGCAGTCTCGCAGGTGTATGTGCCCATCGCGGTGGATGACCGGGCCGCGCTGCGCACGATCAACGCGGAGTTGGGCGTACCAGTGACGCCGCAGAGCATCCAACTGGTTTTTGAGCCCGCGGTGCTGGGCGGGGCAAGCGTTCGCTTTGTGGACCGCAAACGCAAAATCGATCAGCGCGAAGAAAAGTTGTTGATCGCGCCGCTCTCGGAAGGGGTGACGACGGCTGAGTGGGACGAGGCCGAATTGCTGGATCTGTCGATCCGCGCGTTGCGCCGCCAGCCGGAAAGTGTGGATGCGGTCTTTGGCCCCTTCTTTGCCGATGCGCCGGAGCAGGCCAATCGCGCCAGCAAACTCGACCGCATGAAGAGCGATCTCTCGGATTGGCTCTATTACAACAGTCGATTGTTGGTTCAGGGTCATGCTGACCTGGGCGTCTACCAAACACCTGGGGAACGCGAGCGCGATTTTAAGATCCGCCTGCAGCAAGCTGCCCGTGAACAACGCGACGCCGAAGTGGAAAAGGCGCGCAAACAGCTCGCCAATCAACTCGACAAGCTACAAGTGCGCTTGCGCAAAGAAGAGCAAGACTATGAAGCGGCCAAGGCCGATCATGCCGCGCGCAAACAACAGGAAGTGATTGGCATCGGCGAGACAGTGCTCAGTTGGGTGCTGGGGGGGCGCAGTATGCGCGGCTTAAGCACCGCGGCCAGCAAACGGCGGATGACCGCAAAAGCCGGTCAAGGGGTAGAACAGGCCGAGCGAGAACTGGCCGAAGTCAAGACCGACATTGCCGCCATTGAAGCGCAGATCAAAGAGCAGACCGAAGCCATTACGCTCAAGTGGGCCAACCTGCTGGATGACCTGACCAGTGATGAGATTAGCCCGCGCCGCGCGGACGTGGATGTGCAGTTGATCGCCCTGGCCTGGCTGCCCTCCTGGTTGATCCGCTATGATGATGGCATCACCACGCGCACGTCCCGGGTCTCTGCCTACGCATCCTCGACGGTGAGTGAATGATGTGGCTTCCTGTGCGGCTGATTCTCTTTTTATTACTGTTTGGCGGCACCCAAACCACGGTAACGGCCCCCGATGCCGCGTTTGCGCCGCCACAGCCGCTGGAACAGCCCGTTACGATCTTGCCGTTGGCTGGTGAGGCCGCGCGCACACGGGCCGAGCTTTCGGGGTTGGCCTGGTATGGCGACACGTTGATCCTGTTGCCACAATATCCCGGTCGGTTTGATCAGACACTCTTCGCCCTGCCCAAAACGCAGATTGTCGAGGCGCTGACTGGGTTGCGCACCGAGCCCCTGCTCCCCTTGCAGATCCCGATGCGCGGGGGTGAGATCCTGGCTGATCTGCCTGGGTTTGAGGGCTTCGAGGCGATTACTTTTGTGGGCGAGCGAGCCTATCTGACAATTGAAACCCAACCAGGCGCGAGCATGTTGGGCTATGTGACCAGCGGGGTGATGGCCGCGGATCTGAGCGAATTGCAACTCCAGACCGAGCTGCTCACGCCGATCCAGCCGCAGGCCGCCTTGAACAACCGCACAGATGAGGCGATTCTGGTGGTGGGGGATGAGATCTTCACCTTCTACGAAACCAATGGCCCGATGCTCAATCCTGTACCGTTGGCCCATCGGTTTGCCGCGGATGATCTGCGCCTGTTGGGCACCTTGCCCCTGGCCGCGCTGGATTTTCGGCTCACCGATGCCAGCGATCTGGACGCGGCCAATCGTTTCTGGGTGATCAACTACTACTTTCCGGGCGATCAGCTGAAATTTGGCGATGATCCGCTGGCGCAGCAATATGGGCTCGGCCCAACCCATCGCCAATCCACCACAGTGGAGCGCCTGGTACAGTTTGAGTATACGCCCTTTGGTTTTGTGCGGGTGGATCAGCCCCCGATCCAATTGCAGTTGGGGACACAGGCGCGCAACTGGGAAGGCATTGTCCGGCTGGAAACGCCAGAATTGCGTGGTTTCCTGCTGGTTTCGGACACGCACCCAGAGACGCTGTTTGCCTTTGTGCCAGATCCTGAGTAGGGCGCTGCGCGTGCTGCTGGATTAGGGCGAAGTGGTTTCTGCGGCCTGACTGATCAATGGCAGGAAGAGGCGAGTCGTGCCGGGCTCGGGCTCCTGTTCGTTATCGGTCGGCGCACCGACCAGCAGTGAGAGGGTTGCGATTGCAGTCGTGGTCGGCTCTTGCTGAGATTGCACACTCACGGTCAATGTGGTGGTGTGGCCCACTGCCACATCGCCGGGCGGTTGCAGCACCAGCCCAATGGTGTTGGTCGCTAATGGTTCGAGCGGGCCGACCGTTGCTGCCGCCCAGACCAACCAGCTTTCCGGCTGCACACGAATCTCGTAGCTGTCGCTGACCAGGCCCGTGTTGGTGATCGCCAACGTGACGGTCAGCGGCTGGTCCGGCGCAATGGGCTGATTGATGGGCAAGGCAGTTGCGCTCACCCCATACGCCGAAGCCAGGAGCTCGACAAAAATACCACTCGGCACGCCCCATTGTCCGGTCGCGTCCTGGCTCTCGACCATGACCAGCCGTTTGCCGACCGGCCATCCCGCTGTATCCACCACCCCATACACTGTTTCGGTTGCGGCATCAAAGAGACCATCCAGCGCCCAGAGTGGGCTGGCCGTGGTGCCGGAAATCCAGCTTGGCGCGTCCACTGTGTAGCGAGCCGCGGCAATATTCTGGGTGGGCTCGGCCACAGCGCTCAAAGTGCCATAGCGCGTATCGTCGCTGTGCGCGGTCAGCGTGAACGGATCCCCGACGACCAGGCGGGCTGGTGTCGCGGCCACGTGGAGGCTTTCCGGCCCGGCTGGTTGTTGATAGGGGCGCCAGGCCGCTTTGGCCGCATACGTCAACGCGGCCAGATGATCGGGCAGGATGGTGCTTTCAAAACTTGAACATTGCTCAAAAAAGGCCGACCCCAGCTCAATGGTGTAGGCGGCTACGCCCAATTCGCCATAAGCCCAATCATCGGTTGTGCCGTCGGTCATGTAAAGGCAGCCCGCCGCGCCCGACTGGCAGATCTTGTACTGGTTAAAGTAGCCCAGTTTGTGGGCCAATGTCTGCAATTCTGTATGGTTGGGGCTGAGTTGGGTACTCCAGCCCCAGGGAAAGAGCACCAATTTCCCAAAACTGTGCAGCGAGATCATGATGCCGCTGGCCTCGAGTGATACCCCATCGTCGTCGTTGGGCCCTCGCTGATCCGGGAAGATGGCTCTCAGATACGCCTCAATGGCTTGCGTCTCCGGCTCGGAGGCGGGGCCGGTTCCCCGATAGGTTTCCCGGCAGGCTTCGCTGCTCGAACAATTGCTGCCCGCGCATTGCCCCCATTTGAAGCTGCTGTTGCGGTTGAGATCAACCCCATAATAGGAGAAAAAAGGATTGCCGCTTGAGCATCCACTTGGGTTGGTGTTCTTGCGCCAGTAGAGCAATTGCTCGGCAAATTTGCGCCCATCTGGGTTGCCGATGGGCAAAATGTGGATCTCGGTGTGATCCAGCAACCAGGTCGCGTCGGCCTCGACCCCGTAATTGTCGATCAGCGTTTCGGCGAAGCGAGTGGCAAGTTCGCTGGTCGCCAACTCGCGGGCATGGATGGCACCCAACACAAAGAGGATCGGTTTGGGGCCGGGCCGTGCCTGGTTGGTCAAGACGAGGGTGTAGAGATCATAGCCGAGGGGCACGCCGAGATTGCGTCGATCCCAACTGTCGCCCATGTCGAGCCAACGGGCCAGGGTGGGCTGTTTCTCGGCCAGGGCGGCAAGATCCCGATAAGTCTCGTCGATGGTGCGATAGCAAGCAAAACCGGGGATGCCGCCGCTCTGCTGCGCTGCAAAGAGTGGCTGGGTATACATTTGCAACGTTTGTGCTTCGTCGATCTCGGCGCGGATGCCCGTTTGTTGCAAGGCCGCAAGCTGGGCCCGCGAGATCATCGCCACCAGATGGCGCTCTTCAGGAATGGCTGAATGGTGGACTTCCCACACATCCAACACAGTGGCCAATTCGGCGAGCATTCTCTCATCGCTGAAGTAGAGGCGGGCCACCACAAAAAGTTGGGCCGGTTCGCTCGGCGCGGCCAGGGGAGAGGGGGCAACTGGTTGCTGGGCAAGCGCGGCGCGTTGATCGAGCCCCACCCACGCAGCCACGACCAGCAGGCCGATCCAGAACCAGCGTCGCAACCCTCCAGACTGGTGTGCCGACCTAATGCGCTTATTCCCAATGCGCTTATTGGCCAAACCCAAACTCCCGTGCACTAAAATAGAGTGGAATCATGATGATCGCGCTGAGCAGGATGGCGGCCATCTCCAGGAAGACCCAGCCTTGGGCGGCCCGCAACCAGGCGCGATGCCAGTTATTGGGGGCCCAGCGGCGTCCTTGATAGCGATAGCGGACAAAATATTGCTCGGCCTCGCTGACCGGTTCGAGCGGTTCAAGTTCCCACCCGGCATTATGAAAGAGGCGGGGCAGCGAAAGCACCACACGGTGCGCCAAAAAGCCCAGCGGCAGGACAATCAGCCCGATGAAACAGATCAAGGCGAGCACAGTGCTGAGCCAATATCCTGCCGTGGGCATCACCAGGAGGTGAAAGAGATCGCGCCAGAACCAGGCCAGCAGCAGCAAAAAGGGCGAAGCCAAGATCCAATGGGTGATGGCAAATCGGCCCGGCGTTGCTTCGACTAGATCGGCGGCAACTTCGCGCCGGACCCATTTCTGTTCACCCGGTTGCTTTGGTGGTTCCTGTGTGCTCATGAAACGCTGATCACTTTCCGACTGTTCCCAGATTGGACGACGGACGAACGACGAACGACGTTTGACGCATGACGTTTGATGTATGACAATGGCCAATGCAAATAATGAATTGGCAAATAATGAATACCCAACTGTGACTGACGCGGGCGGCCTCACTGCTCACCCCTCACCTCGGGGCGATGCCGATTGCGCCAGCGCCACCAACGCCCGATGGGATAGCCCACCATCTTGGCGACATCCCCCACCACGCGGATCACCGGCACCAGCAGCGCCGCGGCGATCCACTGGCGCGGGGTGAGCGATTGCCCCAAGCTGAGCAACCGTTGCCACGGGCGCGCGCAATAGAGGATCACCCCGAATGCCAGGCCGAGCCAGCCCAGCCAGCGCGCGAAAAAGCCAAAATAGGCGTGGCCGAGCAGCGCAGGCAGCGCCACCAGATAGGTTGCATAGCGGATGGCATGGCGTTTGCGCCAGAGATCGGCCTTGCCATCCCCGCGGGCGTAGCGAAAATATTGCAGCGCAAACGAACGCAGATCCGTGCGGGGCTGAAAATAGACCACCGCGTTTGGGGCCCAGACAAACGCACTGGGTTGCTCTGGCCGTTGCGCGTTGATGGCAAAATCGAAGAGCAGATCTTCGCAATAATCCAGCCACTCGGGGTAGCCGCCCGCCTGTTGCCATGCCGCTTTGGTGAAGGCTACCGAACGGCTGCTGGGCAAAAACGTGCGCGGATCGATCTCCTCGCGCAGGGGCAAAACAGTCGCGGCCATGGCGGTGGTAAAGCTGCCAGCAACATCGGGCAGGAAAGCTCCGGCCACAGCCAACGGCGGATCTGCCTGCGCGCTCCACGGCGCGGTCAATTGTTCCAGCCAGTCCGGGGCAAGACGCACGCCCGCATCGGTCACCGCGATGATGGGGCCGCGGGCCTGGGCAATGGCCGCGTTGCGCCCCTGGCTGATATTGGCACCGGCGCGGATCAGGAGCGTGAGTGGTGGTAGCCCTTCTCCATATTCCTGCCGGAAGCGTTCAATGCGCGCTACTGTATCATCCTGGCTGCCGCCGTCGCAGATCACAATTTCATCGGGGCGGCGAGTTTGGTGGACAAGCGAAACCAACAAGCGGTCGATATGCTTGCCTTCGTTGTAGACTGTCAGAATCAGCGAAACCTGCATGGGTTGATCACGCCCCAAGATTCACCAGAAATGAGTTGTGCAGCTATCCGACTTGCGCAGCGCCTGCTCCACGAACCAACGCTCAGGCACGCTGGCGTACCGCCTCTCCTATTGTGCCGCAAAACTGGCTTCTCTGCATCTTTGCCGATGGATGGTGGATATTCCACGCATCACCTTTCATCCTCGTCTTGTGTCCAAACGAGTTCTCTTTTCCGCCAATCTGCGCTATACTATCAGCTAGCTGTCGCCCTTGCGCTGAAGGGGTAGCGACCGGAAATTACAGCCAAGAACCACAAGCTTTATGGATGTGAATATATGACAGAGCGTGTTTATGTCGCTCTGGACCTGGAAACGACTGGCCTGGACGCAACGCGCGATAGCATCATTGAGATCGGCGCGCTACGTTTTCAGGGGGATCAAATCCTGGAACGGTTCACAACGCTGGTGAATCCGCAGCGGCCGATCCCTTTGCGCATTCAGCAGATCACCGGGATCCGCCAGGAGGATGTGGCCGATGCGCCAACGCTGGCCGAGGTGGCCCCCGAATTGCTGGCCTTTGTGCGCAATGATGTCACCGCGCTGGTGGCCCACAATGCCGGTTTTGACATTGGCTTTTTGCGCGCCGCGGGCTTGCAATTTCACCGGCCAGCGCTGGATACATTTGAGCTGGCCACGATTGTGCTTCCCAGCATGGCGAGCTATAGCCTGGGCGAACTCTGTCTGCAATTAGACATCCCCCTGGTTGATGCGCATCGCGCGGCGGATGATGCCGAAGCCACGGCGCAGCTCTTTATGCAGCTTCAGCGGCAACTCCGCCATTTGCCCGAGCCTGTCTTGCAGCTGCTCGCCACTGCCAGCCCCGCGGTCGATTGGCCGCTCCGTTTTCTCTTTACGGACGCGCTGAACCAGGCCCCCAGCACGCAGCCTCGCCGCTTTGCGTCTGCACCAGTCTGGCGCGACCTAGGAAAGCAGAATCCGCCGACCCTCCCCCGCGATCCGCTGCCAGTTACAGCAGTGGCCCCCGCGCTGATCGACCATTTTTTTGCGGATGATGGGCCTCTGGCTGCCCAATTTGGGCAAGAGTTTGAGGTGCGTCCCGGCCAGCTCGCCATGGCGCACCGGGTTTTGCAAGCCCTCAACGACGGTGATCACTGGCTGATCGAAGCGGGCACTGGCACGGGGAAAAGTTTGGCCTATCTGCTGCCGGCTGCTTGCTGGAGTGTTGCCAATCAACAGCGAGTGGTGATCGCCACCAACACGCTCACCCTGCAAGATCAATTGCTCCACAAAGATCTACCCCAATTGCACGCGCTCCTGGCCGCGGCTGGGGTCGACCATCCGCGCACCGCGCTGCTCAAAGGACGCAGCAATTATCTCTGCACCCGGCGGTTGCACGCCTGGCGCACCAGTCATCGCCTGAACGCGGGCGAATTGAACTTTCTGGCAAAGGTGCTGGTCTGGTTGACCACAACTACGACCGGCGACATGAGCGAATTGTTGCTGGTTTCGCCGACTGACCGACTCACGTGGTTGCGGATCTGTTCAGATGGAGCGGTTTGTAGCGCGGAGCGGTGTGGCGAACAGATCCGGCTGGATGCACAGGGGCTGCCCAGTGGTGACTTTTTCCTGCAGGCGCGCGCCCAGGCTGAAGGGGCACATCTGCTGGTGACCAATCACGCGCTCTTGCTGGCCGATCTGGCCGCGGGTGGGCGGGTCTTGCCCGCGTACGAACACTTGATCGTCGACGAGGCGCACCATCTGGAAGAAGTGGCCACCGACCACTTGACCGCGCGCATCGAGTGGCGCTGGTTGCAGGGATTAGTGGCCCGCCTGAACGCTGAGGAGGATCTGGGCGCAGCATTGGCCGGGCAGGCGCGACAGCAAGGTCAACTGGGCCTGATCGCCGCGCTCCAGGCGATCAGCGCCCAAGTTGGGCCGACGCGGCGCGGCCTGCAGGAATTCGCCGACCATTTGCAGCGGCTGGTAAGCTCTCTGGACAAGGGCCGCCGCGGGACAACCTATGCGCAACGTATGGCATTGGATAGCCGATTGCGCGCGCAGCCACAATGGAGCCAGTTGGAAGTTGAATGGGAAGAGGCCAGCAGCGATCTGCGGCTTCTGGTCGAACAGGTTGGCGAATTGGTGGATCAATTAGAGCAGGCCCAATGGTGGCTCACCGAACCGACTGCCACCGTGTTTGGCGAATTGCGCAGCCTGTTTGGGCAGATCCAAGAACAATTGACCCAGTTGGATCAGATCATCTTTGCCCCAGCCGGGCAGACAGGGTTGGTGCAATGGCTGGAGGTGGCTGAGCATGGCGAAACCGTGAATCTGGCCGCGGCACCGCTCTATGTCAACACTGTGATCGATGAAGGGTTGGTGCAGCAACGCCGCAGCGCCATCTTCACCAGCGCGACGCTGCGCACCGCGACCGGCTTCGACTTTATCCGTGAGCGTTTGGGACTGTGGGAAGCCAAAACCGCGCTGGTGGACAGCCCGTTTGATTATGTGGCAAACACTCTGTTGCTGCTGCCAAACAACTTGCCCGCGCCCAATCATCCAGCTTATCAGGCGGCTGTCGAACAGGCCATCATCGATACGGCCCTGGCCGCGGGCGGGCGGACTTTGGCGCTCTTTACCAGCTATGCCCAACTGCGCACCACTGCCGAAGCCATCCGCGCACCGCTCGACCAGGCAGAGATCACTGTCCTGCAACAGGGGATGGGCGGTCGTAATCGGCTGCTGCGCGAATTCCGCCAGACCGAACGGGCTGTCCTGCTGGGGACGCGCAGCTTCTGGGAAGGGATCGACCTGCCGGGTGATGAATTGCAATGTTTGCTGATCCTGCGTCTGCCCTTTGCTGTCCCGAGCGATCCACTGGTCTCGGCCCGTACCGCGGATCTGGATGACGCGTTCCAGGCCTACACCTTGCCGGATGCGGTGTTGCGGTTTCGCCAGGGTTTTGGCCGCTTGATCCGCCGGGCGAGTGATCGCGGCGTGGTGGTCATTTTGGACAATCGTGTCTGGACGCGCGACTATGGCAGTGCTTTCCTGGAGGCCCTGCCGCCCTGTACGGTCTATCGTGGCTCGCTCGCCGATGTAGGAGAAGAGATTCGCAAATGGCTTGGCTGATGTCCGCGGAAGGGCTGTGGCATGTCCTGCGTCGCCCCTGGCTTTTGATTGTAAGTAGCCTATTGGTCTGTCTGTTGCTGCTCAGCGCGTTGGGCTTGCCGCAATTGCCCGGCCAACTGAGTGGGGACGCGACTGCCAGCGCGCGCTGGCTGGTGGGGGCGAGCGCAGATTACAGCTGGGCTGGCGGCTTGTTGCGCAGCCTGGGGCTGTTTAATGTGTTGCACAGTGTGCTGCTGCAAGTCGCGCTGGCCTTGATCACCCTGGTTCTGATCGTCTACCTGGGCGAATTGGCCGCGCTGGTTGTGCGCTACCGTCACCTGGCCGATCTGTTGACCCAGCCCACCCAGGCCACGGGCGATCCATTGCCCGCGCCGACTGTCCGCCCGCTCTATCGCTGGCGCGCTGCCCTGTCCGCATCCTCCGCGGCGGTGGCTGAACGGTTGCACCAGCAACTCGCTCCCCAATTTACCCAAGTCACTACAAGCACGTCTCCCCTGCCGGTTGTGGATTCGACCGAGCAGCCGACCACCGAAGCTGCCAGCGAAATTCGTTACCTGGCCACCCGCCATCTGCGCTGGGCCGCTGTCCGTCTGCTCTTGATGCTTGGCCTGTTGTTGGCGATTGGGGTGGTGTGGAATATTGTGATCCGCGGCTGGGAAGTGAGCGCGCCCGTGTTGGCCCCGGGAGAGCAGTATCGATCCGCTGCGCACACATTGGGGCTGAATTATCAGATCCCGCCGCCGGAAGAAGGGGGCGAACCAGCCTTGCAACTGGAGATCGGCGAGGCTACCGGTGCCCTGGCTCCTGCTGATGGGCAAACCGTGCGCATCGCGGGGGTGGATGTCCGGGTTGGGGCAACTTTGCCAGGGCTCTACATCGCGACCGCGGACGCGCAACCAGCATTGGTGCGTGCAGGGCAATCGGAACTGGTGACGGGCTTGGGGTTGATCTTCCCCAGCCCCGGCAGCGAAGAGTCGATTGTGTTGCCCGAAGCCGCGTTGGGGTTGCGCATTGTGCGGCTGGGGGATGAGTTGGCCGCGGCCAGTGGTGCTACTTTCCTGCTGGAGGTTAATCGAGTGGGGAGTATGCAGCCCCCCACCCGCCTGGAAATTGGTCAGCAGCCGAGCGAAGTGGTTACGCTCGACGAAGCAGGCCTCACCTTACACTTCCGCCTGCTGCCCGGTCTGTTGATCGAGGCGCGCTATTTGCCGGGTGTGTGGCTGTTGTGGGTGGCGCTGTTGTTGGTCATCGTCGGCGGGATCGGCTTCTGGTTTCGCCCGGCCTTTTTGGTGGCCCAAGTTGCTTCCTGGTCGCCAGAGCGCGCGGTGGTGGTCTTACAGAGCGATGAATCCAGCATACTGCGGGCGCTGCAAGCTGCGCTCGCCTCAACCGAAGCGGAAACGGCCCCATGACCCCCTTTGTGATCGGTGTGGCCGGGGGCAGTGGCAGCGGCAAAACCACGGTCAGCCAGCACATTCAGGCCGCGGTGGGCAACCAGCGCATCGCCTATCTGCAACATGATAGCTACTACCGCGACATGAGCCACTTGCCGCCAGGCGAGCGAGCTTTGGTGAATTATGATCACCCCGACAGCCTGGAAACCAGTCTGCTGATCGACCATCTGCAAGCTTTGCGCCAGGGAAAGACAGTCGCGGTGCCGCGCTACGATTTTACGACCTACACGCGGCTGGCCGAGACGGATCAGCTCTGCGCGGCGCGGGTGATTCTGGTGGAAGGTATCCTCATCTTTGCCGAACCGGCCCTGCGCGAATTGATGGACATGCGCATCTATGTGGATGCCGACGCGGATCTCTGCTTTATTCGCCGCTTGCAGCGCGATCTGGAAGAACGGGGGCGGACGCTCGATTCGGTGGTGGCTCAATATTTGCAGACTGTACGCCCTATGCACCTGGAATTTGTCGAACCCAGCAAACGCTACGCCGATGTGATCATCCCCGGCGGCGGCAAAAATCAAGTTGCCATGGCCATGATCGTCAGCCGAGTGCAGGCGATTCTGGCCGAACCGGCAGAATCCGCGGGGGTACCCTGATGACGCTGCGGGTGGTGGTCGATGTCGGCCCCGCGGTGCATCAGCGCGCCGGGTTGAGCCGCTATAGCGAACGGCTGGTGGCGAATTTGCGCACCTACCCGCTGGCGGAATTGGAACTTTCGCTCTTTTACAACCAGCACAGCAATCACTGGTTGCCCGATTCGCTGCACGGTATGACCATGCGCACAGTAACGATGGGGCAACTGGCCTGGCGGTTGAGTGCACTGGCCACGCACTGGCTCCGCTGGCCGCGCTATGAGGGCATCCTGCCGCAGAGCCACCTCTACCACGCAACCGAACATCTACTGCCCTATCTGCACCGGCCCGCCGTACTGACCGTCCACGATCTGATCTTTGAGCGTTATCCCGAACACCATACCGCGCGCAATCGGCTTTTTCTGCGCGCGGCCTTGCCCCGTTTCGTCCAGGCCGCACACCGTGTGATCGCGGTCAGCGAGCAGACCAAGCGCGATCTGGTTGAACTCTATGGCACGCCGGAAGAGAAAATTCAGGTGATCTACGAGGGGATCGACCCGGCCTTTGCCCCGTCCCGGCCCGCGGTGGTCGCCCAGGTGAGCCGCCAATATAGCCCGAATGCCGATGGGATTGGCGCCCGGCCCTATCTGCTGATGGTGGGCACGCTTGAGCCGCGCAAAAATCATCTCACGGCCATGCGGGCGCTGGCCCGACTGAAGGCTCAAGGGTTTCCCCACAGATTATTGATCGTCGGGGGCGAAGGCTGGCTCTTTGCGCCGATCCGTGCCCAGGTGGCTGAACTTGGCCTGGAGCGGGATGTCAGCTTCACCGGGCACATACCCTTTGCGGATCTGGTGGCGCTCTACAGCGGGGCCGATTGTCTGTTGATGCCCAGTTTGTACGAGGGATTTGGCTTCCCCGTGCTGGAGGCCATGGCCTGTGGCGCGCCGGTGGTCTGTAGCAACGCCAGCAGCCTGCCCGAAGTCGCGGGCGAGGTAGCGCTCACCGTCCCGCCCACCGACGACGCGGCCTGGGCTGCGGCCATCCAGCGGGTTCTGCGTGAGCCGGGGCTACGCGCTGATCTGCGTGAACGCGGCTTGCGCTGGGCTGGGCAATTCACCTGGCAGCGCTGCGCGGCGGAGACGTTGGCGCTCTATCGCGCGTGTGTTCGGGGCAAAGCATAGGGAACGTTTACCTGTCACAGTTCGCTAGTAGGTTGAAAGTCATGTAACGATAAAGGTGTCTTTGTTATATTGTTTATACGATTTCAGCCTATTCCCCGCATCCTCTCTAGTACTTATCTCAAAAATCTCTGTACCACACTGGTTGGGCTACCTTTGTTCATCGGAGCCACAACCGATTTTTGAGATGGCTTCTAGTGAATATATGGTTCGCCAGCAATTGATGCAAGATTCCTGGCGGAATGGTCGGTACATGTATGCCCCAAAAAATCTACGTTGTCGAAGATCACCCCGCTATGCGTGAAGCGTATGCCCAGTTGTTCGGTCGTGTGCCCGACCTGGAGTTATGCGGTGAAGCCAGCTGTGGTGAAGATGCATTGGCCCAGATTTCTACCTGTCGACCCGATTTGGTATTGGTTGATATCTCGCTGCCCAAGATGAGCGGTTTTGACTTGATCAACGAGCTGAAAACCAGGGAGCCCAGCCTGCCCATGTTGATTGTCTCGGGGCATGACCGCAGCGCCTATCAGGATCTCCGTTTAGAAGGTATGGTGCGCGGGTATGTTATGAAGGCGGATGGTGCGCACGCCTTGGTTCGCTCTATTCGCCAGGTGCTTACTGTGTGAACGCCATAAAATTGTGATTTCTGCATTTCGCAAAAAAGACCAGACTTTTGATAGAAGTCTGGTCTTTTTTTTGTTGCAGTCAGCTAGTAGCGAACCTGGGTCAGTTCCTGATCAGGGGTAAGAAGAGTATCTGACCGGTGCCGATGTTGTCGCTGTTGCCGTTGTTTTCCCCATCCTCTGGGGTGTTCGGGTCCAGCGGATCGGGCTCGCTATTGCCATCGCCATCGGGAATGTCGTCATCGCCATTCCCGTCGAGCGGCGGGGTGTCGCCGCCATTGTTCCCACCCGGGTTGCCGGGATCATCGGCTTGCACCGTGACACGGACAACCGGATCGAGCAGGCTCAGGTAGTGCGGATCGCTGGTGACGATCGTGTGTTGGATCTCGTCGCTGCCGGGCTGCTGACCGATGAAGTTGACCGTCTGTGGTTGCTGCCAATTGTCGGGCGTGAAGACAAGACAGGTAGCCACGCTGGGGTCGGTCGGACAGGAGCCGCTGGGCAATACAGCCGTGGGGAAGAGCAAATTGAGTTGCACCGGCGTACCTGGTTGGCTGGTCAGCACAACGGTATAGCTGCCAGTGCTACCCACGCCCAGGGTAAAGGTGGTGGGGTTGACACTGATACCCGCTGCATCGTTGTCAAGTACGAGCGCCTCAAGCGTGGGGGCGAGTTGCCCATTGTAGATAGGATCAGCGCTGGTGACCGTATGCTGGATCAGCGACACCAGTGTATCTTCGGCGACAAGGTCATCGACCGCGGTAACCACGACCGTTTGCGGCTGATCCCAATTGCCCGCGGTAAAGGTCAGGCTGGCCGCTGAGACACTCAACTGGACCGCATTCACCTGAATGGTGACCACAATGTCTGCCGCGGGCTGGGCAGTGAGCCGCACGGTATAGCTGGCCGTCTGCCCGCCTTCGAGCACGACGAGCTGACCATACTGCCCGTCGATGAGTTTGATCTGCACGCCCGCCAGGTCATTGTCGAGGATCAGCAAGGTGACGGCAGTGGGCACCAGAACCGCGTACCGGGTATCATCACTGGCGACCGTATGGGTGATCACCTGTTGGCGCGCGCCATCGACAATGGCATTATCGACCGTGCTCAGCGTGAAGGATTGGGGTACGTTCCAGGTCGCGGGCTCAAAGACCAGGGTATGGGTGCCGTTGCTGACCGAGACTGGCCCGGTTGGCTGGCTGGTGAGGACGACCGCATAGCTCGCCGTGTCACCCTCGACCACACTGAGATGGAGGGGTGTCAACTTGATGCCAGCACTGTCATTGTCCTGCAGGAGCACGTCGAGACTGGCCGGATTGGTATCAAGATCCTGCGGGGTGTTGCCGACGAAGACCGAGAAGGCCCCAAAGCGAGAATCCGCCGATGCGCTGACGGCCAGATCCACGAAGCTGAGGCTATCACCGCAGGCACTGTTGGGCAGGACACTTCCCCCAAAGCGCGTGGCGAGGGCTGCTTTGCAGATCGGTGTGCCGCCGTCGTCAATTGCATCATCAACCGCGGTCACGCAGATGATGTTGTCGGGTTGGGCAAGGTCGAAGCGATTCCAGTTGCTTGCATCCAGGGTGATAGTTGTTTTGTCGACACTGACCTGGCCATCGCGCGGGGTAACTGTCACCGTGACGGGGCCACTCGGTTGATGGCTAAGGCTGAGCCAAGTGCAGGCCTGGCTCCCCTTGCCGCTGGTCTGCCCTTCCCTGACCCAGGATGCGCCATAAAATTCGTTGACCCGTACGCTGGTCTGTTCATTGACCACGGTACAGAGCCCGTCCTGTTTGCTGACAGCCAACTTGAGGTTGCCATCAACGAGCTGACAGGCCCCGCTGGCCCCGACGAGTGTATAATCTTGTGGGCCGCTCTCGGTGAGTGTGTAACTGCCCGTGTCGAGTTCTTGGGTCGTGTTGTGGGCAATGCCCGTTGGCAAGCCTGCGCCAGCCGGTCCGTCCGTCAGGTTGAACGTCCAGGCGCTCGGTTGGGCAGGACCAGACTTCACTTCTTTGCGGAAGGTGATCTTGCCCGTGTCGCGGTTGTTGTCGATCTCGCAGACACCCCCCGCTTCGGTCACCGTCAGTTGGATCTTGCCATTGACGACCTGACAAACGCCCTCCGCACTTTTCAGGTGATAGTTGTCGGGGCCATGCTCGCTGACTGTATAAATTCCAGTGTCGAGCGTGACCAACTCTTTGTGGCGGATGTCCCCACCCAACCTGGCCCCGGCAGGGCCGTTCTTGAGCTGAAACTTCCAGTCCTCGTCATCCGCGGCCCCGCCATCGGCATCCTTGATAAAGGTAATGGTGCCGACCTTGCGTGTATTGGTGATCGTACAAGTGCTGTCTGCATTGGTCACGGTCAACGAGATCTGCCCGTTGACCAGTGTACAAGCGCCACTTGCCCCGGTTAGATTATACTCGGCTGGGCCCCTTTCGCTGACCAGATAGGTGCCCGGCGCAAGCGAGACGGTTGCATTATGTGCGATCTCCTGGGGGCCATCGGTGATGTCAAAGCGCCAATCTTCTGACAGCGCTGTGCCGCCGACCACATGCTTGACAAAGCGAATCTCACCATACACCTGATTGGTAAATGTACAGACCACATCTTCGCCCCACTGTAGGCTCAGCGTAATTCCGTTGGCCTGGGCTTGCGTGGTTGCACTGCCGCAATCGACCCCGGTCAGACTCCACCCTGCAGGCAGGATTTCGGTGATTTCGTAATCACCAGCCACTAGGGTAGAGAGCACAAATGCTTGCCCATCGTCGAGCGTAAAGGGATGCCCAGATGGGTCGGGAAAGGTCATCACCTGGATCGAATCCAACGTCTCGTCGATGATGTAAACATAACCCCGGCTATCGACGGCCACATTTTCGGGGTTGGGCAAGTGCAGGGGGGAATTGGTGGCGGTGTAGCGGGCGAGAAAGAGGCCATTGTTATCGAAGATTTGCAAATTATCGTTGACATCATCGACCACGTAAAGCTTGTCATCGGGGCCGATGGTGAGGCCTTCGAGACTGCGGAATTGACCGGGCTCATCACCCCAACTGCCAATCGTGAGCAGTGGGTTGCCAGCGCTATCGAACTTTTGGATCCGGTCATTGGCCTGGTCAGACACGAAGACATTGCCCGCACTGTCTACAGCTACATCGTGCGGAGCATTAAACTGACCAAGCCCACTTCCTGCTGAGCCTGTTTGACAGGGGCCAGTGGCAACTGTGCAGATTTCATATTCGTCTGCACCGGTGTCAACGCCCCAGCCCCACATGGCGATGAAGTTGCCGTCGAGGTCAAACAATTGGACACGGTCATTCCAGGCTTCGGCCACATACAGGATCGAATTTATGGGGTTGGGCGCATTGTAAATGGCAAGGCCGGTGGTCTCATCGAATTCCCCAGCCCCACTACCAAATCCCCCCCGTTGACAATTGATGGGATTGGTACAAATTTCATAACTGATGCCTGGATTGCTGGCATCAACGTCTCTTCCCCACATGCGCAGGAAATTGCCATCGGCATCAAACTTTTGTACACGGGTACCAAACTCCTCGCCAACATAGATATTGCCGTCCGCATCCACGGCGATGCCGGTTGGGCTATCGAGTTGGCCAGCAAACCCATCATCAGCGATACCCCACTTGCAATTAGCGGCCACGCTACAAATTTCAAATTCCTGAGCGGCATTGCTCGCATCAACATCCCAGCCAAACATAAAGAGGAAATTACCATCCGCATCAAACTTTTGGACGCGGTTATTGCTCTCATCGCTGACATAGAGATTGTCATCGGCATCCAGCGTCATATAATCCGGATCATTCAGTTTACCTGCTGCGCTGCCAGCCCCACCGATGGTGCGCACTAACAAAGTGTCGCCGGGGGGAGTGAGGGCAAAGTCAAAGCCAGTGCTCCCAGCTGGGCTGGTCTGCTTGACAATGGTCAACGAACTATCTTTCTGATTGACAAAAGTGCAGACAACTTCATTGCTGCCATGTAGATCAACGACGAAGCCAGTGGTCGTGAACGTTACTGGGTTGGTATCGCCTTCCGTGCAAGTGATCTCCGCCAGCCGCCAGCCAGCGGGCAAAACTTCGCTGATTCCGTAGGTATTGGGTGACAAATTATCGAACGTAATGCGATTATCGATGCCATCCTGATCATCGACGATGGCATCATCCAACCCAAAAACAACGGCTGGCAACTTGAAAATACGCTGGTTCGAAGAGTCAATCACATAGGGGTTGCCCTGGCTGTTCACAACAACGTCGGTTAAGTTCCCCACATTGGGATCCCAGAACCAGATCCGCGACCCTGCTGAATTGAAAACCTGGACAGAGTACCACTCGGCCAGATACAGATTGTCCAGCCGATCCAGCCCAATACCAGACTGAATAAACGTGTTTATCCAGTTGATCGAATTGAGCACTTGGGGGCCATGCGGGGTCGGGCCAAATTTCTGTAAGCGCTGATCTCCATCCCTGGAATCCAAGACATAGATATTATCCGCGCTGTCGATGGCGATATCAAGCGGCAGGTTAAACTGGCCTGTGCCAGGGCCGGAAATTCCACCGACACAACTGTCGGGCGCTCTACAAATTTCGTAATTGCTGCCCCCATTGACCCCAAACCCCCAGGTCAGGACAAAAGTGCCAGCGCTATCAAATTGCAGGATGCGGTGATTATTCTGGTCTGTCACATAGATGTTGCCCGCACTGTCCAGCGCGATGCCAGTCGGCTTGTCGAATTGACCATTGCCAGTCCCACCGCTACCCACGGGCCAGCCTGAAGCAGGGGTGCCGTCTGCAAGAAACTTTTGGATTCGATTGTTGCCGGTGTCGGTCACATAGATATTGCCCGCACGATCCACGGCGAGATTTTGCGGCTAGTTTAAGCCAACTATCTCCAACACAAAATTACCGGCCGCGTCGAATTTCTGTACCCGATTGTTGCCGGTGTCGGCGACATAGACATTGTCCGCATCATCGATGGCGAGGCCTTGTGGCTCGTCAAATTGCCCAGTGCCCGTGCCACTTTCCCCCCAGGCTAGCAGCGGCTCGCGGAAATCGATCCCATAAGAATCCTCAAACTCAAAGGGGAAATTGGTCCCATCCGCCGGAGTGGCCTCCTTGACCAGGGTGAGCGAACTCAAACTAAACTCGTAAGCGCCGATATCGCAATGGCCATTATAGGGGCGCACAACGCCGCGCTGATCCACGGTGTCGGGGCAAGAGGCTGGTGGGATTGCATCCAATGCCGGACTGGTGGATAACGGGGCAAAGGTCGGCGTTCGGTTAAAAATGTCTTGTGGGAACGGCTCCAATTCGGCGGGTGTCCCCAACAGATTGCTGGGGTCGGTCAGATCACAAGCGTTTACGCCGCTTGTTTCGAGCAGGTTATAAGTGGCGAGCACAATTGTGCCACTGTTGCTGCAATCTATCCCGCTTGTGCTGCCACTGATCAGGGTGTTCTGGAGGGTCAGCTCGCCTTCATTGAGGATGCCTCCATAGCCATCGTGGATGGTAAGATGGCGTACCGTCGCACTGCCGTCAAGGGTGTTGTGGATGGCAACAGCATCACCATGTGCATAAAATGTATTATTCACCAGCGTCATGGTGTTGACATTTTTGATAGCGCTGCCCATCGCCGGTGTTGCCCTGTTTGATTCGAAAAAGCTTCCCGTTACGTTCACGGTGCCGCTATTGTAGATCGCCCCTCCACCCTCTGGTGCCTGATTGGAGCTAAAAACGGTATTGAGTACCGTGAGCATGCCGCTATTGTAGATACCGCCACCGGTTGTTGGGGATCCATTCTCTGCGATGTAGCTGTTACGGATGGTCAACTTGCCTTCGTTGCGAATACCACTATCCGCACCGGAAAAGATACGGACGATTTCGAGCACGACTGTGCTGCCTGGCGCGATCGTCAGCGGCCGGAAAGTATGCTGGCCCCAAATGCCAATGTCATCCCTCGCGGTGATCCGCAGCGAAATATCTGCGTTCGGGTTGTCGATCGTCGTGGTGGAGGCAGACAAACCAATGTCGCTGTCCAGGGTAATGACAACTTCGCCCGCGGTAGCCCACCCATTGAAGCAGGCAATCGCCTCGTTTAGCTCGCTCTCTTCCCTGACGAGCATCGCGTTACTACAGGTGATCTGCCGCAAGGGGGCGGCTTGAACCAGGAAAGTAGGCCAGGCCAAAAATGCCAGCAGAATCAAGGCGAACCAATATCCCCTGCTCCGCCAGGCGAATTCGTTCTCTTTTCTACACATGAATAATCCTTATAAAGTTTTTGACAGCGTGAGAGATTGAACAGAGAGTGGCCAATGATGCAAGTCTGCTGGGCCAGGGGCGAGGAATGAGGACGAATAGCCAAGCGCAAGAAGAACCGCTCTAGAATAATTAATCGTCATTTACGTTTTAATCCTTCGCGCAGGGGGGAAATTAATCGTTTTAGCGCTCCATCATTTGGCGAGGCTTAAAATCGGCTGGTGGTATAATACTGGGTGGCCCAAAAAGCCCCGGCGGATCAGGCCCCTGTGCCGGGAAGCTTCCACCTGGGCCAGCCTGAAGTGTAGTCCGGTAACGATTCATGTGTCCGAGGAAATCTATTTCCACCATTTATGAGCACCAATCAACCAACCACTGAGCAAGAACAAGCAATCTCCACCGAGCCTCCACCTACCCCCAAACCTGCACCAAACAATCATAGTCGTCGTCCCCACCATATGTCGGCCCGCGGCCATCAGCTCTGGTTTGCAGCCCTGAGCGCCCTGGGCGTTGTTTATGGGGATATTGGCACTTCGCCGCTCTATGCCCTGCGCGAAAGTTTCCATGGCCCTCATGCAATTCAGCTCTCCGAAGTGAATATTTTGGGTGTCCTCTCCTTGATTTTCTGGGCATTGCTGATCGTGATCACAGTCAAGTACATTGCCTTTATTCTGCGCGCCGACAACCGCGGCGAAGGCGGGATCCTGGCACTGACCGCCCTGGCGACCCCCATCCGTCCGCTGGTGATGAACCGTCGGCGCTGGTTGGTGTTGCTCGGCGTTCTGGGCGCGGCCCTCCTGTACGGTGATGGTGTGATCACCCCGGCGATCTCGGTCCTGAGCGCGGTGGAAGGGTTGCAGATCGCCACCCCGATGCTGGAACCCTATGTGATCCCAATCGCCTTGACGATCATCGTCGCGCTCTTTCTGGTGCAGAGCCGCGGAACGGCCAAAATCGGGCGGGTCTTTGGGCCAATTATGCTGATTTGGTTTGGGGTGCTATCGCTGCTGGGGGTGGTCAATATTGTGCATGCCCCCGAAGTCTTGCGCTCAGTCAATCCGGTGTATGCGGTCAATTTTTTTAGCGCCAATGGCTGGTACGGGTTTCTGATCCTGGGTACTGTCTTTCTGGTGGTAACTGGCGGGGAAGCACTCTACGCAGACATGGGCCATTTTGGCCGTCGTCCGATCCAATTCGCCTGGTTTACGCTGGTGCTGCCGGGGTTGTTGCTCAACTATTGGGGCCAGGGCGCTCTGTTGCTGCAAAATCCCGACGCTGCGCACAATCCCTTCTATCTGATGGCGCCTTCGTGGGCCTTGTATCCGCTGGTCTTGCTGGCGACCGCAGCCACCATCATTGCCTCGCAAGCGTTGATCTCCGGCGTCTTTTCGCTGACCATGCAGGCCAATCACCTGGGCTTCCTGCCCCGCCAGGAGATCATCCACACCTCGGCTACCGCGTTCGGCCAGATCTACATTCCCGCGATCAACTGGGCGTTGATGGTGGGGTGTATCATTGTTGTGGTCAGCTTCCGGACCTCCAGCAACCTGGCCGCGGCCTATGGCATCGCGGTGACCTCCACCATGGTGATCACCACCATCATCTTTGGCATGGTGGCCTATCGGCGCTGGCGCTGGCCCTTGTACGCGCTTGGGCCGGTGTTGCTGCTCTTTTTGATCCTCGACCTGGCATTTTTTGGCGCAAACGTGGTCAAAATTCCCAATGGCGGCTGGTTTCCGCTGGTCCTGGCCCTGCTGATCTTTAGCTTGATGACCACCTGGAAACGGGGCAATTGGCTGGTGGTTTCGCGCGAGCGCGATCTGGAGCTGAGCCTGACGCGCCTGCAGGAACGCATCCGCGAGGAACAACCGGCGCGGCCACCCGGCACCGCCATCTTCCTGAACGCTGATCCCCGCAGCGCGCCCGCGGCCCTGCTCGCCAACTTGAAATATAATTGTGTTCTGCACGAGCAAGTGCTCCTCGTCACCGTGCAGGTGGAAGATGTGCCCTATGTGAACGCGCAGCAACGCCTGGCCGTCAAGCCGCTCGGGCAGGGGCTGTATCGCGTGTTGGCGATTTTTGGGTATCTGGAAGAGTTGAATGTGCCGCGGGCTTTGGCTGGGCTGACCGATTTTGCCGAGTTTGAGCAGCCATTTGCGCTGGAAGATGTGCCGTACTTTATCAATCGCACCCATGTGGTCGCCACGCACCTGCCGGGGATGGCCATCTGGCGGGAGTATCTGTACACGGCCATGCGGCGGAATTCGGCGGATGCGGCGAATTTCTTTCGCCTGCCCAACAGCCGAGTTTTTGAGATCAACACGATCGTCGAGGTCTAATGGCGAAAACGATTTCCTGCCCGGCGGGGCAATGGACTACCATTTTTAATCACTTTTTTGTGCAACTGCCCTACGATTGGACGATCACCTTCAGCGCGGTGGATGGTGGCCCGGTTGCGGGCGAAGTGAGCGAGCGACGTTCTGCTTGGGTTTTTCCGCAGCCGCCGATCATTGTGCCACTCCAGCCACAGATGCACTTTCGCCGTGGCTGGTGGAATACCTTTTATACGGTGCGCGTAAAACCAACAAGCGATCTGGTCGCCCAAATTCAGTAAGGTGCGAAGAATTTAACCACGGATTGCACAGATTACACGGATGGGCATACAAATCTGTGACATCTGTGTAATCTGTGGTTTATTGGCTGTTATTTACGCTGGCCCACCAAACTCGTAATTCACCGCCTGGATCAGCGCGCGCATGTACGCGATCGAATAAGCCGTGCCCACGCGTGGCCCGCCCAACATCGCGGGAATGTGATCAGGAATGATGCAGCCGTCGAACTTGACCTCGCGCAGCGCGCGCATCACCTCGTACATATTCTGATAGCCATTGTCGATCAACGTTTCGGCCCACGGTTCGGGCATCGGGTTGGTGACATTGCGGAAGTGCACCTTGAAGAGCTGGCCTTTCTCGGCAAAGTGTTTGATCGCCTCGGCCGGGCTGTTGCCCATGCCAATTTTGCCACCTTCCAGCCAGCAACCGACACAGAGGCAGACGCCAATGTTTGGGCTATTGGCAATTTCCATGGCCCGTTTGTAGCCCTCAAAATTCCCAAAGATGCAGCGGGGAATGCCGCCCAGGTCATAGACCGGCGGATCGTCCGGGTGGATGCCGATACGCACCCCAGCTTCCTCGGCCACCGGCACAATCTCGCGCATCAGGTGGGCAAAATTGTCCCACAATTCCTCTTCACTATAGCGACGACCGTGCGTCAACTCACCGGAGTAAGTCTTGTTGCCCCAGCGCCCGACCGCATCCTTGATGTCCAACATGCGCGCATCCATGCCCCCGCGGCCCTCTACCCGCCCGGATGACCAGATGCCATTCGCCATGTGCGCATAGGTATTATATTTGATGCCCGCCGCGCCGATATTGCGAATGAATTGTTTGAACTCTTCCACCTTGGCATCGCGACCGGGCAAATTGAGGGTGATTTCCGGTACATTGTGGACGCCCATATTCGTGACGCGATAGATCTTGAGCCCGTGGTCACCAAAACGTTTGACCAAACTTTTGTAAAATTCGAGATTATGCTGCTCGGGATTGCGCACGCCGACCATGGCCCATTCGACGCCCAGTTGCTGGAAAAACTGCAAATCTTCGTCGCTAGCATCGGCCCCGGTCTGGATGGCGATCTGAATGCCTTCGGTGCTGGAATAATAACCCGGCACCGCACGCATGGGGATCTGTGCTGATTGTGTACTCATCAAAATCCTTTTCCTCAATTTGATTGGTTGATGACCCTTAGAGCCTGTCTAGTATAGCAAAAAAGTGGAGGGAGTACTATTTGGGGACGACAGACGACCGACGACAGACGACCGACGAGAGACGTTTGACGCATGACGTTTGACGCATGACAAATAATCAATGGTGAATCATGAATAAGGAACGGTGAACGAAAAGACCACCGTCCGCCATCTTTCGTCTCTCGTCAATTCGTAAGCTATTTGTCAGGTTGAATTACTCAGATCATGCTATACTGGCAATAGCCATTTTTCCCGAGTGGCGGTTCTGCCCCGCAGACGACCACTGCCGACCATCATACCCAGATTTCCCCAATGCAGGTCACTGCGAACCCCTGGAAGCAGATCGTGATGTCTATTTTCCATCCTTTCCCCAAACGCCCGCCGCTGCAATCCGCGCCGTGGGTGTTTTTTGTGGGATAAAGACTCATATGATGCTGTTGCGTTACCTGCAACAGGCTAACTCCAAACTGGGCACAGTTTCGACACGGAGTCGAACAGAAGCTCAGTTTGGAGAGAATCATGAGTCACTGGCAAAAGAATGAGAATGAGTTTTCTGAGATGTATGCACGCCTGCAAGCTCAACCTGGCCTTTCTTTACGTGAATTGGCCCGCGAATTGAGAGTTACCCCGTCGACCATTCTGCGTCGTTT
>CAZIRP010000034.1:0-57211 GCA_964541665.1 uncultured Caldilineaceae bacterium
AAGCCAGCTTTGCGCCTTGCACCACTGGCATCAGCTACACTGGTCTGGTGGATGGTGAGTACACCTTCGAGGTGCGGGGTCGCAACGGCGAGCAGGTCGGACAAGCCACGCGCCACACCTGGCAGGTGGTCAACGAAGCTCCGGTGGCCCACGACCAGCAACTCACCACCTTGCAACCCGAACCCATCGCCCTCACGCTCAGCGCGCAGGATGGCGACCCGCTCACCTTCTACATCATCCAGCGGCCAAGGCACGGGGTCTTGCTCGGGACTGCCCCGGATCTGGTCTATGTGCCTGACACCGATTTCTTTGGCAGCGACAGCTTCACCTTCCAGGCTGATGATGGTGCGACTCGCTCCAATCTCGCCACCATCACCATCCAGGTGGCGGAGCGCGGCATCGTCATCGACCAGTGCGGAGTCTACACCGTCTACCAGCGGGGCGACAGCAGCTATGCCGCCTACGCCCGGATTCAGGGCGCACTCATTGCCTGGAGTGGCACCATCCTCGTGGGCACGGCTGCGCAGAACAACCTCGTGGGCACAGCAGGCAACGACCTGATCCTCGGCCTCGGTGGCAACGACATCCTCAACGGCAAGGCGGGCGATGATGTGATCTGCGGCGGCGAGGGCAATGACCTGATCTATGGCGAGCTGGGCACAGACTACCTGGACGGCGGCAACCACAACGATGTGCTCAACGGCGGCACCGGTGATTACGACATCCTGCTCGGCAGGGAGGGCAACGACACCCTGCTCGACCCGGATGGGGTGGCCGACTTGCAGGGTGGGCCCGGCAACGACCAGATCAACCTTAGCCTGCGCAACGGCTGGCGTACGCCCGATGGCAAGACCGAGTTCAGGGAGCGTTTCGCGGCTGGCCTGGGCAACGACACCGTCACCTTCGGCATCCTCGGCAGCGACATGTTTATTGTGGACATCACCGGTGACGAGTGGGCAGACATGGCTGGCGAAGGCACCGCCGACACGATCCGCTTTGCTGGCCGCATCGACCAGGCCAACTCCCACTTCCGCAAGTTCGAGGGCCAAGTGATCATCGCCACCAGCGAGTTGCCACTGATCACCGACGAGACCGGCTTCGAGTTCTGGGAAGATGTGCCGGTTGCGGAAGGGCCCGAGCCAGCAGAGCCGGGCGAGGAGGAGCCCGCGCCACCCAGCAGCGAGACGCTCCAGCATCAGCTCTATCTGCCCGTGATCGGCAAGTAGGGAGTAGGAGGATGGGGAGATAGGGTGGTAGGAAGCAGGTAGACAAGGGAGCAGGGAAGTGGTCCTTGTCTACCTGTTCTTTGTTTCCTGCCTTATTTCTCGACCCAAACCACCGGTTGCGGATGGATCTCCGGTTCCGGTCGGGAGCCGGGGTTGGGGCGGCCACTGCCTTCCAGGCGGCTGATCGCACGCACGGTCATGTCGTGGTCGCAGAGGATCTGGCACGAAAGGCGCACCCCGCTAAGCCCTTTTTCGACCAACTTATTCTTCTCGGCCTCGGTCATGTTGTCCGGTTCCCCATCGATAAATTCAACACGGCAGGTGGTACAACGACAATTGCCACCACAAGCATGGAGTTGATCAACCCCAGCCTCGTCAACCAGGGCAAGTACCAGGCGCTTATCGGCAGGGACGGCAAAAGTACCATACCCCTCGACAGTCAATTGTGGCATAACGTCCGCTCCTTTGGATGAAAGTGAATATTGGTGAATAACCAACGACAAGTCAATGAACAAAGACAAAGATCAAGTCGTTGACGTTGGTGCGTGTAGGGCCGGTGATCAGCAGATCCTGTGTGGCGAGCAGATAGGGGTAAGCATCATGTCGGTGCAGCGAATCGAGCGCGTCGAGCCCTTGTTGCTGGCCACGTGCCACAGTGCCGCCATCGACGATGCCTCCCGCGCTGTCGGTTGGGCCGTCGGTGCCGTCGGTCGCCAATGCCACCAGGGTGATCCCCTCACTCGCTTGCAGGCGGATCGCCGCGGCCAACGCCAATTCTTGGTTGCGCCCCCCGTGGCCTGGATTCTGCCCCAGAGTAACAGTGGTCTCCCCGCCCAGGATCAGACAGGCTGGCCGTGGCACGGGCTGGTCGGTACTTTGGATCTCTTTGGCCAGCGCGACCGCAAAGCTGGCAACGGTCTGGGCTTCGCCTTCCAAATAGGTGGTCAAGAGCAGCGGGTGATAGCCAATCTGCTCAGCCTGAGCGGCTGCGGCCTGCGCGGCTACACGATTGTCCGCCACGATCAGGGTTTGGGTGGTGGCAAAACTGGGATCATCCGGCTTGGGCGTATCGGGGATTTCCCCGGCTAGCCCGGCGCGGAGACGCTGCACGATCGCGCCGGGCAAGTGGTCGGCGAGATCATACTTTTCGACAATGGCCCAGGCGTCCTGCCAGGTGGTGGTGTCGGGCACAGTTGGCCCGCTGGCGATCACATCGAGCGGGCTGCCAACAACATCACTCAACACCAGGGTGATCAACTGGGCTGGCGCGACCGCCCGGGCCAATTGCCCACCTTTGACCGCGCTGCAATGTTTGCGCAAACAATTCATCTCGTTGATCGTCGCGCCGCAGGCCAGCAAGGCTTTGGTCAACCCTTGAAAGTCGGCCAGGGTGAGCCCCTCTGCCGGGGCTTCGAGCAGCGCCGAGCCACCGCCAGACAGCAGCGCAATGACGAGATCCTCCGCGGTGGCCTGCTCGGCCAGCGCCAAAAGCCGTTCCCCCGCGTCAAAACCTGCCTGGTCGGGCAGGGGATGGCTCGCTTCGACCAGTTCGATAAACCGGGTCTCGGCCAGGTGATCGGTCTTGACCACCACCAACCCAGCGTCAATCCGCTTGCCCAGCACCGCTTCGACCGCCTGGCTCATCGGCGCGCCGGCCTTGCCCGCACCGATCACGAGCACGCGCCGGATCTGGGTGAGATCATATTGCTGCTCGCCGATCTGCAATTGATCGCCCGTACGGTGCAGCACACGCCGGACAGCCTCGGTGGGATCGACCGCCTTTAGCGCCGCTTCGAGAATGGTCAAAATTGGCTTACGTTGTGTAAGATTGGGGGCAAGAATAGCTTGTTGAAAGGGCATGAGCACGGAAACCTGATGATGTTCAAGGCTGGTGTAACCTACGCTAGCTATTTGTATCGCACAACTGCTGTTTGTGCAAACTGGCTGCGCCAGCAGTCCGCCGCAAAGAGTTGGTCATCCCTTGCAACCTGTTTGCGCGAGCGGCCCGCCCATTGTAGACTGCTGCATAAGATCGAAACCTGTTTGGCTCAAGACAAACCCTAAGTAAATGGAGGAAGAGATGCAAATCCTGGGGATTGACATCGGCGGGAGTGGCATCAAAGGTGCCCCGGTCGATCTGGAAGTGGGCAAGTTGGCTACCGACCGGCATAAGATTTCGACACCCCAACCGGCTACACCAGCCGCCGTTGCCGAAGTGGTTGGGCAACTGGTCCGCCATTTTAATTATCAGGGGCCGATTGGCTGCACCTTCCCGGCGATTGTGCAGCATGGGGTCACCCTGTCCGCGGCCAATGTCGACAAGAGCTGGATCGGCACAAATGCTGAGCAGCTTTTTCGCGAAGCCACTGGGCAACCGGTGCGGGTCCTCAATGATGCTGATGCTGCGGGCGTCGCGGAGATGACTTTTGGTGCTGGCAAAGATCATAAAGGCGTGGTGATCATGCTGACATTTGGCACAGGTATTGGCAGCGCCATCTTCACCGAAGGCGTGTTATTGCCAAATACCGAATTTGGCCATGTGATTGTGCGCGGTAAGGATGCCGAGCATCGCGCTGCGGCCCGCATCCGCGACGAAGAGGATCTGAGCTGGAAAGAATGGGCAGAGCGCGTCAACGAATATCTGGAGTACATGGAACGTCTATTCTCGCCCGATTGTTTTATTATTGGGGGGGGAGTGAGCCGTAAGTTTGAAAAGTTTGGCAAATATCTTTCCGTGCGCGCGGAATTGCTGCCCGCCCAGCTCGGCAACGACGCGGGGATCGTCGGCGCGGCAATGGCCGCGAAATCGCTGGGCTAGGGAGCAAGGTACAGTTGTGAGCGGCGAGTTGCCAGCCGCCCATGACAGGAACGCTGACCATGAGCTGGATCTTGCAGACGCAAGGCTTGGGCAAAACGTATCAACGCAGCGATGGCAGTGCGCTGCACGCGGTGAAGGATGTGACGCTGGCACTGCGCGCGGGCGAGATCTTTAGTTTGCTAGGCCCAAATGGCGCGGGCAAAACCACGCTGATCGGCCTGATCAGTGGCCTGCTGCCACCAACCAGCGGCGACGCGCTGATCGGCGGGCACTCGATCACGCGGGAGCCTATTGCTGCCAAACAATTGCTCGGCTACATTCCCCAGGAAATTGCGCTCTATCCCGAGCTCAGCGCTCGCCAGAATTTACGCTTCTTCGGGCAAATGTATGGCCTCGGCGGCAAGCCACTGGAGGCACGCATCGACGAAATTCTGGCCTTGATCGACCTCAGCGACCGCCAGCATGATCGCGTCGAAGCCTTTTCCGGCGGCATGAAACGGCGCGTCAATATTGGGGCAGGCTTGTTGCATCGCCCGCGCTTGCTTTACATGGATGAACCCACCGTTGGTATTGATCCGCAAAGCCGACGGCGGATTCTCGATATGGTGAAACAGTTGCGCAGCGAACAGGGTGTCACGATCCTCTACACCACCCACCTGATGGAGGAGGCGCAGGAACTGAGCGACCGCGTCGCCATTTTGGATCATGGGGAGATTATCGCTCAGGGCACGCAGGGGGAACTGACGCAACATGTGGGCGAACAAGATCACATTCGTCTGCAAATTGGCGGAAAAAAACCGGCTGCACACCTACTTAATGGGTTGCGCACGCAGCTGCCCGGCATCAACGAGGTGAGTTATAGCGAACCGGCCCCCGAAGCGCAGGATGTGATCGCGCCAGTGGGCACTTTGGTGATCAGCGCGCAGCGTGGCCGCTCGGTGCTGCCCGGTGTGATCCAACGGCTGAGCGAAGCCGGGGTCGAGATCCAGACTGTGCAGGTGCACGAGCCGGACCTGGAGGCGGTCTTTTTGGCCCTCACTGGCCGGGCCCTGCGCGATTGAGTGAGGCATCCGCAGCAGGCAGCGCCTGACCATGCTCAGGCGCGGAGATGGTGCCCAACGAAAAGCTTCAGTGCGGCGCACGCTGGCTGAACATCGACTGACCCCGCATCCGCGTTGATCTCAGTGGGCAAAAGGGTGGATGGTGATACGCAAAACCTGGTTGATTGCGCGCAAAGAGATCATCAGCAGTTTTCGGCAGCGAAATCTGTTGCTGGTTATGTTTCTGACGCCGCTGGTGCTGGTCACGATCATGGGGCTAGCGTTCAGCAGCATCGCCTCGGATGATGCCAGCGCGGTCTTTGCCGACATCCCAATTGCGGTGGTCAACCTGGACACCGGCGTAACTCCGACCGCACAATTGCCGCCAACCTGGACCGCGACCCTCGCCGAGTTGCCGCTTGATAGCGCGGGCGGGCAGCGCTTTCGGCTCGGGGATCAGCTCGCGGCGATCTTGCTGGCACAGCCGATCACCACGACGGCGGGGAGTGGCGAATCCTTTGCCGGCGTGTGCCCGTTCGCTGCCCCGGCGGCTGCTGAATCCCCAGCTACCTTCGCTTCGCTGGATGCCCTGTTTGCCACCACACCCCTCACCGATCCAGCGCAGGCCATGAATGGTGTGGCCGATGGGCGTTACGCCGCCGCTGTGATCATCGCTGCCGAATTCAGTCGGGCTTTTATCCCCACCTTTTCTGCGAGTGGCGCCCCAACCTATACAACCACCAGCGCGGTTCAGGTGATCGCTAATGAGGGCACGCCGATCGCGGCCAGCATTGTGCGGGCTGTGGTCGAAGGGATTGTCGGCCAATTCGAGCAGACGAGTATCTCCTTCAGCGCGCTGAGCGGTGTGGGGACTGAGCTACTCGACCCAGCCAGCGCGCTCCATGCCCCCTGGCTGCTGGATGCCATCACCGCGGCTGATGTCACAGCCTGGCAGCCGCTGGCCTGTCTCTTCCAGCCGGATGCCCACAGTCTGCAACTCGCGCAGCAACCGCTGGATCTGGTACAGGAACGCGATCCATTCAGCGCGCTGATGGTGATCCTGGGCGGGTCGCAGGCGGTCTTTTTTGCGCTCTTTACGGGCGTATTTGGCATCAACTCGATCTATGAAGATCGCATCCAGGGGACATTGCAGCGTTTGATCGTCACCCCGACGCCCAGGAGTGCAATTCTGTTTGGTCGTCTCTTGGGCAACCTGGGCCTGGTGGCGGCCCAGTTGCTGCTCTTGCTGCTGGCCTTCACCGCGATTGCCTCGCTGGTGGAACGTGAATTGCTCTTTATTTGGGGCGATTATCCGCTTGCCCTCTTGCTGACTGTGCTGGGGTTGAGCCTCTTCACGACCAGCTTTGGCGTCTTGATCGTCGGGTTGGCGCGCAGTTCCGAACAGGTGCAATTGATTGGCCCCATCCTCTCGTTGATCTTGGGCGCGTTCGGCGGCACCTTTGGCCCGTGGATCCCGCCGCAGATGGCCCGTTTTGCGCCAACGTGGTGGGGCGTCGATGCTTTGGGCAAATTAGCCGCCAATGATCCAACCATCGGGCTGAATCTGACGGTGCTGTTTGGGGTGGGTTTGCTCTTTGCTGCTGCGGGGACGGTACTTTTTCGGCGAAGGATGGCCCTGTAATATGCGTACTCTGCTCTTGATCGCGGCCAATGATCTGCGGCTCTTTTTGCGCAACCCGGGCAGTTGGGTCAGCCTGGTGCTGTTGCCGGTGCTCTTTACCCTGGTGCTGGGATTTGCCTTTGCCGGTGGAGATTCACCGCAACGGCTGCGACTTGATGTGATCGACCAGGATCATTCGCCTGCATCCGCCCGCCTGTTGGCTGCCTTCGCCCAAACCGAGCAGACGCTGCTTGTTTGCCCATCCACAACCGAGCCTCCTGAGGAGTGTGATCTGCCCGCCGATGGCTTGACAGTGGCGGCTGGCCTGGAGCGGGTGCAAGGCGGCGAGAGCGCCGCGCTGCTTGTGATCCCGGCTGGGTTGGCTACCGCGCTGGCGGAGTTTTCCCCGGCGCAGCTCGAATATTATTCAGCCATCGTCCCCCCTGCGCCCGATCCTGTGCGGCAAATTGTGGCGACGATCCTGCCCCGCTTGTCGCAGGCGGCCCTGAATCGGCAAGTGGCGAGCGCCGTGTTGACTCGGCTGGCGCAGACCCAATCCGCAGTCGCGCCCGCGGGGATCGAACTGGCCGCGGCCAGCGTCTATTCGGCAACGGAAAGGCTGTTCGCCCAACGGCCAGCCGCGGTCGAATATCTCTCAGTCGGCGCTGCACCGGCGGCCACGGCCACGCAAGGTTTTGGCCAATCGGTGCCGGGCATGGGCTCGATGTATGTGATGTTCACCGTCTTAGGGGGGATCGTCAGCTTGCAGCGTGATCGCCAGCGCTGGACCTTGCCGCGTTTGGCCGCCATGCCGCTGCGACGCGGACAGATCCTTGGGGGCAAGATCCTCACTTATTTTGTGCTGGGGATGGTGCAATATCTGGTCGTGTTTGCGGTGGGCTGGCTGGTTGGCCTGGATTTTGGCTCTCGTCCGTGGCTGCTCTGGCCGGTGATGGCCGCCTTTGTGCTCTGTTGCACCGCGCTTGCGCTTGCCCTGGCCCCGCTGATGAGCAATCCCGGCCAGGCTGGTTTACTCACCCAATTGCTTTCGCTCAGCTTTGCCGCTTTGGGGGGCGCCTGGTGGCCGTTGGAAATTGTCGCACCCTGGATGCGCATGGTGGGTCATCTGTCGCCCGTGGCCTGGGCCATGGATGGCTTTCGGGATCTGCTCTTTTATCAGGGCGATCTGGCGACGATTTTGCCTGAAGTCGGTGTTTTATTGGCTGCGGCTGCGCTCTGTTTCGGATTCGGTATCTGGCGCTTCCGTTACCTGTAAGGCCCTGGTTGTGGGATCATCGAGAAGCTTTGGCGCAGGCCACTCTCCGCGGAAGTCGGTGCCCTTTCTCGGAGAGTGGATCGGGCTGGCCACTGGCTGATCAATGCTGCCACCAGTAGAAGAGAATCACACTGATGGCCACCAAAACGGCAATGCCGCTCATCAGGCAGAGCAGGTTGACCGCCCGTTCAAACTTGGCAAATGCTGGGTCGCTGATCGGCACAGCATCGCCATTGAGCGCAAAGAGCCAGCGCATTGGCAGCCCCACTGCGATCGGGGTAATAATGGCCCAGATCAGATAAGAGAAGGCAAACCCAAGCGAACTGATCACCAGGTTGAGATTCAGGCTATCTTCGAATGACAGAGCCAACTCCTGGAGACCCGTGGCCAGGGCAATCGCAATGAACGAGATCAGGGTGGTCCAGATCAGGACGATCAGCGCTTCGACATAGCGTAAGACCAATCGCCGCAAGGCCAGGGCATGGCGCACCAACGAAATTTCAACCCGGGCGACCTCCTCACTCAGCGTACGGTCTAAAAAGCCCGCCAACCCTAACGCAATATTAAAGCGATCCACATCGCGCTTTTCTTCCGGGGTAAACCCGGCTAATACCCCTCGCTCTTCTAAAACATGAAGCGAACGCGTGCTGGGAATCACTGCATCGTCATAGCTCTCTTTGACATCATCAAAGAAGTGGACGGCGCGCTGGTTGAAGGGCAGGACGAAATCACGCAGCTTTGTGTATTGGGTACGAAATATCTCGGACTTGATCGATGGATCGACTTCATCGATCGGCAACCCCAGCCCAGTGAGGGTAAACCGGGGATTGAAGATGCGCGAGGAAAAGCCAGGACTGTGAACCGTAAAGTAAAAGTAAATCAGGTCGCGCAGCAGTAAGTAGAGCGCTAGCAGCGGAATCAGCAACGAAATAAAGAAGGGGAGGGCTAAGACCATATAGGCGGTCGCAAGTGGCAAGCTGGTTGATTGCTTTACAAAAAGCAGAATAATCTCTTGGACCACATCTTTTGCCAATAGCGGAAAAAGTACTAATAAGCCTGCCCCGTTGATAAAAAGACCCGCAATACGATGCATTGTTGAGAGACGTACCTCGGCCCGTTGCACAAATGCGCGCATCGCCGCCCGCATGTCACTCGTCGGTATGGTTTCTGCCGAATTGGTCATGTTTCCTCGAACCTCAATCGTTGAAATAAACAAGCCTGGCTCCTGTGTGGAAGCCAGACTTGTGCTTTGTAATACAGCAAGATTAGATCGGAATAACCGCCTTGTCAACAATCACATTGTTATAATCTTACAAAGATTATCCGTTTGACAAGGTTCCCGCGCCCTACTATACTCCCTGGGAGACAGAATGGAATCCACGCCCCACAACAACAGAAGATTCGCGGCAAAGCTTGTTGCCTGGTTGAAAGCTTGTTGCCTAATTGGAGGAAAGAGGGAAAGATGAGCACCACCGGTTCACCTCCCAGCCCTATTGTCCCAAACCCACTGCAGATGATCCAGCCCCGCCGCCAGATCGAAGGGATCTCGGCGACGTTATTACCCTTTCAGGAAGATGGCCGCGTCGATTGGGATGGTTTTGTCGCGCATGTGGCGCGCACGTCCGCGGCTGGGTTGGCCCCCGCGGTCAATATGGATACGGGCTACGCCAACCTGATCGACGAAGAGACGCGACATGAAGTCCTGGCCCGCACCCAAGAGACGCTTGAGGGCGCGCCCTTTGTGGCCGGCGCTTTTGTCACCGACCAACCTGGTGACCGCTGGAACCCAGACGCGTATCGCCAGCAGATCGCGCTGATCGAACGGTATGGGGGGCTGCCGATCATTTTCCAATCCTACGGGCTGACGCAACAACCGGGCGAGCAGATTGTCGCCGCTTACCAGGAGATCGCAGCGGATTGTTCGCAATTTCTGGCCTTCGAACTCGGCCAGATGTTTGCTCCTTTTGGGCAGATCTATGACTTGGCGACCTATCGCGGGCTGTTGTCGATTCCGCAATGTCTGGGTGCCAAACACTCGTCGCTTAGCCGCCAGCAAGAGTGGGAGCGACTGGCTGTGCGCAATGAAGTCCGCCCCGACTTTAAGGTTTATACCGGCAATGATCTCGCCATCGATATGGTGATGTACGGTAGCGATTATCTGTTGGGCATCAGCACCTTTGCCCCGGATCTCTTTGCCGAGCGCGACCGGCTGTGGGCTGCGGGCGACCCGGCCTTTTACGAACTCAACGATCTGCTGCAATATCTGAGCCATTTTGCTTTCCGCCCGCCGGTGCCAGCCTACAAACACACCGCAGCCCAATTCTTGAAGCTACGCGGCTGGCTCCAATCCGACGCTCCGCACCCGCAAGGGATGCGCCGCCCCGCCAGTGACATCGCCATTTTGCGCGATATCGCCGAACGCCTCGGCGTGTTGGCCGAATAATTCCAGCCAGCAACCCTCAGATCCGCAAAGGAGTCAGCCGATGGCCAATTACCGGCGTGTGGCAGCGTTCAAAAATGCGCAAGACTTTCAAGCCTATTTGCAAACCCATGGGGCCGCCATGCCCTTTGATGAAGTGGTGGAGAGCGGCCTCTCTTCGCCCCTGGCCCAGCCCATCACGCTCGGCGACCGGATGATCGGTAACCGATTTGCGGTCCTGCCGATGGAAGGGTGGGATGGTACGACGGATGGCCGCCCGACCGAGTTGGTGCGCCGCCGCTGGCAACGGTTTGGCGAGAGTGGCGCCAAGTTGATCTGGGGGTGCGAAGCGGTAGCTGTGCGCCCCGATGGCCGCGCCAACCCCAACCAGTTGATGATCCTGCCCGAGACGGTGGGCGAACTGGCCGAGTTGCGCCAGTTGCTGGTGCAGGCTCACGAGGCACAATTTGCGCGGAGCGATGATCTGCTGGTCGGCCTGCAATTGACTCATTCGGGCCGCTTTGCCCGCCCGCATGGCAAACAGATGGAACCGATGATCCTCTATCACCATCCGCTACTCGACAAGAAATTTGGCATCCCTGCCGACGGCCCGGTGATGAGCGACGAAGAGTTAGACCGGCTGGTGGATGAGTTTGTGGCCGCCGCTGTGTTGGCGCACCAGGCCGGTTTTGCCTTTGTGGATGTCAAACATTGTCATGGGTATTTGGGGCACGAGTTCTTGACCGCGGTGGATCGCCCGGGGCGTTATGGGGGCTCGTTTGCCAATCGCACACGTTTTCTGCGCAATGTGGTTGCGGGCATCCGCGCCGAAGCACCGGGCTTGTTGATCGGTGTGCGGCTGAGCGCGTTTGACCTGATCCCCTTCCAGCCCGGCCCGGAGCCGGAACGCTGCGGCGTACCCGCTCCTTTTAGCGGCGACTATCCTTATGCTTTTGGCGGCGACGCGACCGGCCAGCAGATTTCATTGGCGGAACCACTGGCCTTTTTGGATCTGCTGCTCGAACTGGATATTCGCCTGGTCTGCATCACCGCGGGCAGCCCTTACTACACACCGCACATCCAGCGCCCAGCCTTTTTCCCACCATCGGATGGCTACCAGCCGCCCGAAGACCCGCTTGTTGGGGTGGCGCGGCAGATCCAGGTGGTAGCAGAATTGAAACGGCAGCGCCCCGAGCTGATCTATGTGGGCAGCGGCTATTCCTATCTGCAGGATTGGTTTGCCCAGGTAGCGCAAGCCACGGTGCGCACCGAGCAGACCGATTTGGTCGGCATCGGGCGGATGGTGCTCTCCTACCCGCAGATCTGCGCCGATATTCTGGCGGGGCGTCCCGTGCAGCGCAAACGCTTATGCCGCACCTTTAGCGATTGTACGACGGCTCCTCGTAATGGTATGATCTCTGGCTGTTACCCATTGGATGAATTTTATAAACAGCGGCCCGAATTTCGGCAGTTGCAACAAGCCAAGGAAACGGCCGCGTCATCCTAACCCTGTATCCCGCCATGCAAACATTCACCCATCATTTGCCTAACCTGGAACTGACCGGCCACGAATTTGTGGTGCCGCTGGATTACAATCGCCCCTATGGCGAGCAGATTACGGTCTTTGCGCGGGCAGTGCGCGCGGCCGGGCAAGCCCAGGCCGATCGACCGTGGCTCGTCTATTTTCAGGGGGGACCAGGTTCCCCCGCGCCCCGCCCGACAGATAGCTCCGGGTGGTTGAAACGTGCGCTACAGGAATATCATGTGCTCTTGTTGGATCAGCGGGGTACAGGGCTCAGCACGCCCATCTCGACCCAGTCTTTGCTGCAACGCTCGGCGCGGCCCAGTGAGCAGGCGGCCTATTTGAAACACTTCCGGGCCGACAACATCGTGCGCGATGCTGAGTTGATCCGCGGCCAGTTGGTGGGCGCGCAGGGAAAATGGACCGTGCTCGGCCAGAGTTTTGGCGGCTTTTGTGTCACCCATTATCTGTCTGTGGCTCCGGCTGGCCTGCAAGCCGCGTTGATCACCGGTGGCTTACCGCCGCTCGACCGCCCCGCCGAAGAGGTCTATCGGGCGACGTATCCGCGGGTCCTGACAAAGAATGATCGCTATTACCGGCGCTATCCTGAAGATGTGGCGCGTGTTCAGGCAATTGTGCGCCACCTCCTGGCTGATCCCGTACCCTTGCCCGGTGGTGGCTGGTTGACCGCGCGGCGTTTCTTGCAGATCGGCCTGGCGCTGGGCCGGAGCGATGGGCTGGAGCAGATCCATTATCTGATCGAAGAGGCGTTTGCGCATGGGGGCGAGCGTCCCCAGTGGACGTTGCGCTTTTTGCGCGGTGTGGAAGCAGAACAGACGTTTGAGACCAGCCCCCTCTTTGCCATCCTGCACGAAGCAATCTATTGTCAGGCGCAGGCTTCACGCTGGGCCGCGGCGCGAGTCCGTGCGGAATTTGCCGACTTTGCGATTGACCCCGCGCTGCGCGTCAACTTTACCGGTGAGATGATCTATCCGTGGATGTTTGAGGATTACGCGCAGTTGCAGCCACTGGCCGCGGCGGCTGATCTCTTGGCCCAGGATGAGGATTGGCCGAGCCTGTATCATGTCCAGCAATTGCGGCAGAATGTTGTGCCATGTGCCGCGGCAATCTATTATGATGACATGTATGTCGAGCGCCAATATTCCGAAGAGACCGCCCAGGAGATTGCTGGCATCCAGTTGTGGATCACCAATGAGTTTGAGCATAATGGGTTGCGCGTTGATGGCGAACGTCTGCTCGGGCGCTTATTGGACCTTGTGCAGCGGGTATCTTGAATCGCCTGGACGAACCCTATTCAGGTGATTTTATAATGTTTATCAAAGCAAAATTTTTGGAGAAAGCATGGCGAAAATACGACAAAAGGTGCTGATTCTGTACCTCTCGAATTCGGCCTTGGATAGCCGAGTGAAGGGGTGGACACTCTATGATGGCACAGGCCAGGCCAACTATACCACTGGTGACAGTGAAACACCTCCCTATGCCACTGGCCTGGATGCCCTCAAAGACGGCTGGCGTGTGATCCAATTCCCGCAGTTGATTCCACCCTACCCGGGGATGGAATATACGACATCGTTCCAGATGTATGAGTTTATCTTCGAGCAATTGGTTGAGCGTTAAGAGCCTATCCGTAACCTGGTTGCGGCTCCCGAAACCAGGCTTACCAGCATAGACTGGCGCAAAATTTACGGATAAAACGCTAAACGGAACTTTTTGGTGGCGACAGTTGTGCCCCGCGCAGACGCGCCAGAACACAAGGAGCATATAGCATGGACAAGCAGTATTTGCTGGATTCCAAACAGATGGCCAGCTTTGTGGCAAAAGGCTATCTCCGCTTCGACGAGCTGATTCCCAACGAAATCAACGAAGCCGTGATGGCCGAAATCGATCAGGGGGGCATCAAGGCCGCGCCCGCGGGCACGCCCCTCTCCGAATGTTATCCCGCGCCATCGGCGATTGGCGAGATGCTGCGCCGACCCGATGTGCAAGGCATTATCCAGAGCCTGGTCGGGCCAGACCCCCTATTCGACCACCATGCGATCCATGTGCGCCAACCCAATCAGGATTCGGCCCAGGCCCTGCATGGGGATTCGATCATCGACACGCGCATGCACTTCGACGTTCAATTGATGTATTTCCCGCACGATGTGCCGCTGGAGATGGGGGGCACCTTGATCGTCCCCGGCAGCCAGTATCGCCGCATCAACGAGGCCGATGTTGCTCGTTATCAAAATTTCATCGGTCAGATCCCGATGGTCTGCAAAGCGGGCTCCCTGCTGGCCTTGCATCATGGGATCTGGCACTGTGGCCGCCAGAACAAGACCGATCGCGTGCGCTACATGTACAAGATCCGCCTCAACCCGCGCGTGCGGCAGTTGCGCTTGTGGAACACGGATGATCTGCCTGCGGATCATGGCAAACACAAGCCGATCTTTACCAAAGAGACTAACGCCATTGAGGATATCCAGACGATCCTGAGCCGGATGGAGCCCTGGTTCGAGGATGCCGGTGGCCGTTTGGAGATCGTCAACCGAGTCAAGATGTGGCGTTTCTTGACAGGGGACGATAACTTTGATGTACACTACTGGCTGACACGCTTGGAGAATATGCCCCAGAATCGCTTGTTGGCGGCATAAAAAAACAGGGTTCCTGGCGGTGACCCGTCGCCAGAAACCCTGTGGTACTACCGAATTTAGCCGAGCGAACTGCCGTTGATTTGTGCTCCAGATTTTGCCTTGACCTGACCAGCCGGGCAAAGTTCAGGGCCAAACGACGGCAGTTACGCGTTCCTTACCCTTTGTGGTAACCCTTGTGATGATCCTTGCCGTGATCTTTCCCGTAATGGTTGACACCTTCGTAGGCGCTCGGGATGCAGATCTTCGAGCCAATGCGGATCACGTTGGCGTTGTCAATGTTGTTCAGCTTGGCTAAAGCGTTCAGATTGACCTTGTACCACTTGGCGATCTCAGAGAGGGTATCGCCCTTCTTCACGTGATGATACTTGACGCAGCCCACTGGCTTGGCATCATCATGCTTCTTATGACCGGTGCCCGCAGGCGGAATGCGCAGCTTCTGGCCTACATACACCCAGTCGTTGATAGCAAGATCATTAGCCTTGGCTAGGGCCTGTACAGTAACCCCATAATAGCGTGCGATACCCGACAGGCTCTGGCCTTTGCGGACTACATGAGTATTCCCGTGATCATAACCGTGACCGCGTGAAGCTGGGGCGGCCATTGCTGCGGTCGGCAGGGCGGTGAAGACCAGCACCAGAGCCAACACCAGCATCAAGCTTGTGCGACGAATCCGAGACATCGTGGAACTCCTTTCAAAATGAACGTTCAAGCGTTGTTAATCGCTAGGGATAAGGATGCAAGCGGGGCAGCAACGTAAGGTTGCCTGTATCCTTGCCGAATTGCTAAATATAGATCACCTGGCCAGCATAGATACGATTGGGGTCACTAAGTCCATTCTTGCTGACCAGATAATGCACACTGACACCATACCAACTGGCAATTTCGCTGAGTGTATCGCCGGGGCGAACGACGTAAGCCTTCCCCGAGCCATGGCCTGGTTTGTGATCGCCATGATGGGGCTTTTCATAACCGCACCCACCACAGCCCTGATGGTTCTCCGGCGGTTTTTGGTAGCCGCAGCCTCCACACCCATTGTGGCCATACTCTGGTTTCCCATAATAGCCACAACTAAAGCAGCCCGCTGGATTGCTGGTGGGCGGTTTGTAGCTGTTTTCGTAGCCACCATACCCATAGCGAGAGCCGCCTTTGTCGAAGTGATCGTATTTCCCTGGCTTCTCATAGCCACAGCCATCGCAGCCGCCCTGGGGGATGCGCAATTTTTGGCCGACATAAATCTTGTTGAGATTCGTAATGCCATTCGCCTCGGCCACTCCCCAAACACTTACGCCAAAGCGTTGCGCAATTTTGCTTAGGGTATCGCCCGGCTGGACGATGTAACAGTCGCCACAGTCATAGCCGTTGTAGCCTCGGCTGGCAACGGGGGCAGCCATGGCCGCGCTGGGCAGGGCAGTCAGGAATAAAGCAATAAGCAATATAAGCGTAGAACTTAGGCGGAGCGCTTGGCCAGTAGATTTCTGTAACAGCACCATTGTGGGTTCCTTTTGTACAGATCAATAGGTGGTTGGCTGCAATATTAGCGTTAGACTCAAGCTGGCTACAGTTGAATTGACGGAAAAATCGGCATTCGGTTGCGCAAATTAATGAATTACCTTTGTGATTTCGGATAGTGATAAAGTTGTTAGATTGTTCACTTCGGTGACGATTGCTCGGTTACACCAAAGTGAACAATCGCTGATTGCTTAGATCAAAGGTTTCTGGCGCTGCACGAATTGGAATGGCACTTGCTCTGGTGTGCGCAGGAAGCACAGCTTATCGCCCACTGCATTGGTGGTGATTTCGCCAACCGCTGTGGCCCCAGCCGCGATCACCCGGGCTCGATCTGCCTCAATGTCGGCAGAGGCGTAAGCGAAGTGCAAATTGAACGGGTCCATATTCGCATAATCAGGCATTGGGGCAGCCGGATTGTTATAAAGTTCAATCATGCTGCCGGCTTCGTCGGCCACAAAGTGCATATAGGGCGCAACCGTGCTGGCAACAACGATGCGCATGCCGAGGTTTTGTACCAACCACTCTGCCAGACCGGCTGGGTCTGGGACATTGATGGCGACATGCTCTAATTTCATGCTGACTCCTTATGGTTCAATCTGACGTTTGTAGTGCTGCATTCTGGATAACGAATCAATCATTGACTTCATGAATCGACGATGATTTAACGAACATCATTGCCGATCACCCGGATTTTTCCAAGTGACCTGGTTTGAAGCATGGAGGCAACGGAACAGCCTTTCCTCATCGCTCGATCCAACAGCTACGGACGGATGGGGGGAGAGCTTGGCTGTATTGATTGAGGTCGAACTTATCACAAGAGAGTGAAAAATACAAGCAAAATCGAAAAATTCATTTTCTTCGCATAGGGATTTACGAATTCGTGTAGCGAAAATGAGGTGATGGGGGCGTGAATTTGACAAACCGGAAGAGGTGTGAGCGGAAAATGAAGGATCTACACTGATCCTGGACTAGCGAGGCAGGCGGCATTCCGCCATTTACGCTGGGATCGGATGAGGATTATCGACAGAGCGGATTGGTGAGGACTTCCGGGTTCACCAAGTGGGGTGGTTCTTCGCCGCGCAACACCCGGGCGACCTGTTCCGCGGCACGGCGAGCTAATTCTGCCACTGCGCCAGTCGAGTAAAAGGCCGCGTGCGGGGTGATCAAGACATTGTCGAGCGTCAAGAGTGGATGGTCCGGCGCGGGAGGCTCTTCACTCAGCACATCGAGCGCGGCCCCGGCGATCCACCCGTCGCGCAGGGCAGTCAATAGGGCCGCTTCATCAATAATTGCGCCGCGTGCGGTATTGATCAACAGGGCATTGGGCTTCATTTGCCGCAATCGCGCCGCATTGATCAGCCCACGTGTGGCCGGGGTCAGTGGTAAATGGAGCGAAACATAGTCGGATTCGTGTAGCAATTGGCCGAGATTGGTGGTCGCTTCGCCCCAGGGTGCCACTTGATCCGCAGTCAAACGGGGCGTGTAGGCAAGAATTCGCAGCCCCAAAGCCGCGGCTTTCGGGGCCAAAGCGCGGGCCAACGTGCCATACCCAACCAGGCCCAAAGTCTGACCGCGCAACCGGGGGATAGTGTTGCCCGCCGATAAATTCCACTCACCGCGCGATGTGGCGGTGGCAAAAGCAACAATCCGTCGCGACCAGGCCAGGATCAACGCCAGGACATGATCCGAAACTTCGTCGCGGCAGAAGTCCGGTACGTTGGTGACCCGAATGCCGAGCCGAGTGGCTTCCGCCAGGGCGATGTTATCCAACCCGATGCCATATCGGCTTACTATGCGACATCTGCTGGCAGCTTGTAAAACTGCCGGGGTAATCTGCTTCCAGCAGGTCAGAATTGCTGTGGCCTCCGGCACCAGACGCAACAATTCAGCTTCGTCGCCCTGTTCTGCCACGATAAGCTCAACATCCAGCCCAGCCAGGGCGCGACGTTCTTCGTCCAGGGTGGGCCAGGCATAATCGGTGATGACAACACGCTGTTGGGACATGGCTGAAGATTATACATGATATAATAGAAGCACCGAAATCATTTGCTGGTCTGCCGCTGTATGGTGCGGCTGACCAGAGGCTACCGGTCACCATCCGCTGTCAATTGTCTACTGCCAATCGTCCATTGTCAGCGCTGCCACTACCCAGATTCCCAAAGGAGAGGCCCGATGTCCACAGAAATGCCTGAGCAACCACCGCTTGCCCACCGTGCCCCCACACGTTTGGAAATCCATGAGGACGTCCGGGTGGATGAATTTTTCTGGCTGCGCAATCGGCAAGATCCCGCGGTGCTGGCTTATCTGACCGCCGAGAATGAGTATACCGCCGCGGCGATGCGCCACACCGAACGCTTGCAGCAGCAGCTACTCCAGGAATTGCGCGCCCGCATCCAGGAAGATGATAGCTCGGTGCCCGACCAGATCGATGACTATTTCTATTATGAACGAACCATTGCCGGTCAACAATATCCCATTTATTGTCGGCGCCTGGGCAATATGGAGGCTGCCGAAGAGATCCTGTTGGATGTGAACCAACTGGCCGCGGGACAGCGTTTTGCCTACGTAGCGAATGTGGAGGTCAGTCCCGACCATCACTGGTTGGCTTACAGCTTTGATGCAGCCGGGGATGAGACCTATACCCTCTTTATTAAAGATTTACGGACAGGCGAATTGCTATCCGAACAAATCCCCAATACCTATTACGGCCTGGCGTGGGGCAATGACAGCCGCACCCTCTACTATACCGTGCTGGACGAGGCCAAGCGCCCATTTCAGGTCTATCGGCACCGTTTGAGCACGCCGATTGAACGCGACGAACTGCTGATCAGTGAGGCTGATCCACGCTATGGGGTGAGCTTGCGCAAAAGCAAAAGCCAGGCGCTGATCCTGATCCGAATCAAGAGCAACACGACAGCCGAAGAGTGGTTCGTGGCGGCAGATGATGCGAGCGCGCAGCCGCAATTGATCGCGGCGCGCCGACAAGGGATCGACTATAGCGTCACCGATCATGCGGATCATTTTTTTATCACCACCAACGATGATGCCCTGAATTTCCGCATCATGGTTGCGCCGATTGCCCAGCCCGAGCGTGCTGCCTGGCAAACGTGGCTACCGCACGATCCGGCAGTGCTGCGCCAGGCGACCGAAGCCTTCCGCGAGCATTTGGTGATCTACGAACGTGAGGCTGGATTGCGCCATTTGCGTGTAGTCAACTTGAGCACGCAGGAGTCGATTCGGATCCCGCTGCCCGAAGCCGTCTATACGGTCAGTCGGCAGGCCAACCCCAATGGTAACAGCCCCTTTTTCCGGTTTGGTTATGAGTCCCTGGTCACGCCCGCCACGGTCTATGAGTATGAATTTGCGAGCCAGACCTTGCATGTGCGCAAACAGACGCAAGTTCATCATTATGACGCCACTCGCTACCAGACGCTGCGGCTATGGGCGACCGCGGACGACGGTACCCAAGTGCCGATCTCGCTGCTTGCGCGGCGCACCCTCCAGTTGGATGGCAACAATCCGCTCTTGCTGCGCGGGTATGGTGCGTATGGGGCCAGTTCGGATGTCCATTTTGATAGCAATGCCATCAGCCTGCTGGAGCGCGGCTTTGTGATCGCAATTGCGCACATCCGCGGGGGGAGCGAATTGGGGCGGGCCTGGTACGAGGCAGGTAAACTCGGGGCCAAAAAGAATACATTTACCGATTTTATCTGTTGCGCCGAATATTTGATCGAACAAGGCTATACATCACCCCGCCAGTTGGTGATCCTGGGACGCAGCGCGGGTGGGTTGTTGATGGGTGCGGTGACCAACATGCGGCCCGATCTCTTCGCCGGGGTGATCGCGGGGGTGCCCTTTGTCGATATCCTCAGCACGATGTTGGACCCGACAATTCCCTTGACCGCACAGGAGTACGAGGAATGGGGCGACCCCAACGATCCGGTGCAATATGCCTATATGCGCAGCTATTCACCTTACGATAACATCGAAGACAAAGCCTATCCCCAGTTGTTGATCACCGCGGGCTTAAACGATCCGCGTGTGCAGTATTGGGAACCGGCCAAGTGGGTGGCACGCCTGCGCACGCTCCAGCAGAATCCGAATCGGGTGCTGCTCAGGACCAACATGGCTGCTGGTCATGGTGGTGCGTCCGGGCGCTTTGACCACCTCCACGAGATTGCCTTTGAATATGCCTTTTTGCTTGATGTCGTTGGTCGGCTGGAGGCGTAGCCGCTTTGGGTTCGTTGGTGTTTCTACTTGGCGGTGTTCCTACTCGGCAGAGGAGTTTGTCGTAGGCTTGGTTTTGTTGCTGGGTCTGCCAAACAGATGACCACTCTGCAAGATTACAAAGGCGAGTGCTGTCATGCCAATCGCGGTGATAATCTGATCCACCGCCACGCAGATCCCGATCACCGCGACGAAGAGCAGCGACGCCGCGGTGGTCAGCCCTTCGACCGTGTCACGGTTGCTGCTGCGGAAGATCGTCCCCGCGCCCAGAAAGCTGACGCCTGCTACGACCGCCTCGATCAGCCGGAGCGGGTCGCTGCGTACCATTGTGGGATGCAAACCCACGCGTTCGGTGATGATGTCGCTCAGGACGACGATCAGGGCAGCCGCGCCACCGACCAGCATATGCGTCCGAAAACCGGCAGGACGATCCAGCTGCTCGCGCTCCCAGCCGATCACCGCGCTGAGCCCCATTGCCAGCACCACATACCCCATCATTGTCAATTGTTCAATCCATACCGGATTCACGAGCGCTCCTCTCATTATTGCCTGCTGCCGCTGGGCAGGAAATCTGGCTCAGTACATGATGATACTGAAGTAGACCCAGCCTGGTCAGCGCGCGCGTCATAGCCGCGGGATACAGATTGAGATATAGGCAAACAAAGGGATCCAGCGGCTGCAACTTAGGCTCCTCATTCACGTATGGTTTCGTAAGGAAAGGGCAAAAGGCCTGAAGGTGTAGATTCCTCAGAGTCGCCCAGATGCTTATGTTTATCTGTGCCCGCTGGAAATGGGATTTGCTGGCTTTCCGGGTTTACGGAATAGGGGAGAGGAGCCGGTGATGTATCAACTGGAAGAGCGTCCGGGTTGTCTGTCGGGGTTGCTGAAACTTTTTGTGCTGCACAAAGTGTATGGATGGCTGCAAGAAAACTTTGGCTTTGGCCGAGGTTGTTTGGGCGCTGGCTGCGGGGTGATCTTTTTTGTGCTTGCCATCGGCTTTGCCTGCTCGATCATCTTTGGCACCAACTGGTTTGATTTAGGCTTCTAACGCAAAAAGAGCGCGCGGCAACCCCAGTCAATTTCTCGGCGGTCTCCGCGGATCGAGCTGGTTGTCTGTGGCGGGCCAGGGATCGTGTTACTTGCGAAAGGGCTCGCGCGCAAAGTTATAAATGGCGATCACGCTGATGATGCCCAGGGCCAGGGCGATATTGGCGGCTGGGCGGAGGACGGTTTGCCGCCAGCGTCGCCGCGGTGGGTGTGAGGTGGGCGCTGGCACGACGATCGTGTCGGCCCCTTCTTCGGTAACAGGCTCGGCTTCGGGCTCACTCTCGTCCAGTAACGGATGTTCCCGCTGCCGACTTCCATACGTCCGCCCAAAAACCTGCGTAAACTCGGCACCCAGAAAGAAGATCTGCGCTGAATAGTAGATCCACAACAAGATCACAATCAGCGAACCAGCGGCCCCATACGCGGTGACAACAGTGCTTTGGCTGAGATAGATGCTCAGCAACAGACGCCCGATTGAGAAAAGTAAGGCCGTGGAGACAGCCCCGAGCCAGACATCACTCCAGGCGATGCGCACATCCGGCACATATTTGTAAGTGAGCGCAAAGATCAGCACGGTGACCACAAAGAAAAAAATAAAGTTACCAATCTGGCTGAGCGAACCCATACCCGCCCACCGGTCGTCCAACCAGTCCGCGGCGGCGGCCAAAACCGTGGTCATGATCAGCGAGATCAAGATCAGGAAGCCACTCAGCAGCACCATAGCCAGGCTCAGCAGGCGACCGAGCACCATTTGCCAGATGCCGGGATTGGGCACTTGCGGCACATCCCAGATCAGGTTCAGTGCCTGTTTCAACTCCACAAAGACCCCAGTTGCTCCATATAACAGAATCAGGAAACCGATCAGCGGCGCGAGCAGATTGTTGTTAAGCGGGAAGGTGCTATCCATGATGGTCTGCACAAACGAGACTGCTTCGGCGCTGTTGGTGAGGCTCGAAACCACCTCAACCAGTTCCCCCTGTGCGGCCTCTCGCCCCAGAAAGATGCTGGTCAGGCCCACGCCGACAACGACCAGGGGCGCAATCGAAAAGACGGTGTAATAAGCGAGGGCCGCCGCGAGATGGGCAGCATTATCGGCGTTCCACTCGAGCAAAGTGGTCTTGAATAATTCCCAGACAGAGGGGGTAACTCGTTCTGCTTGCATAGTGATCTATGTTCCAGAGAGCGGATGGGTCTCCTTGATGAATTTGTCAACAGCTGGCCGCGGGGCGTTCGTCCGATTTTGCTCGGCCTGAGCCAGGAGTGTTTCGAGCCGCTCAAGCAGATTGACCAGCCGGGGCGACGTTTCGCTATCTGCTTCGGCGAGGCGTGCCCGAACAGTTTCCAGCCGAGCCTGAATCTGAGCCAGGTTCCTTGCTGCGGACTCGTTGGCCTCTTGCGAGTTCGGAGCGCGCTCGAGCAAGCCATTGATCAGAAATTGTAGCGCAATTGCCAGCGGCGGCGCAACGATCAGCCCGGCAACGCCAAACGCATCACCCAGCATCAGCATCACCAGAATGACCAAAACACCCCAGCGGCGCTCCTGATGGGTGGATCGGCGCTCGAAAAAGTACTCGATCCCAACCAGCATCAGGATAGTATACCCCACTGTCCAAAGGGCCACCAGTGGTGATATCAGGCTGCCGAGAATCGTCGCGGCCACGATGGCGATCAAAGGGCCAATCAATGGCAGCAACCAGGTAACCGCGCCAATCAATGCGAGCGTGAATGGTGCTTCGACGCCGATCAGCCAATAGCCTACACTGAATAACGCCGCGGCAATCACACTTTGCGCCACTTCGCTGCGGATATAAGCGCCCACATTGGCCTGCATTTTGTGCCAGAAGAGGCGCGCCCATGTGCGGCGTTCCGCTGACAAGAGAGAAAGCCATAATCGTTCAAAGCGGGTTTGGTCGGCTGTCCAGTAAATTGCAATCACAATGGCCAAAATTAATTGGCCCAGAATATTCCCGATCGTCTGGGTGGCCCCGACCGCGGTTTGGGCCAGTTCCTCTCCTTGGGTGGCGGCCAGCCAGGTGGCTACCTGTTCGGTGCTGGGCAACCGTTCGATGAAAACTGTGCGATTCCCGACGCGTTCGAGCAACCCACCCTGGACAACCCCATATTGTTCGAGCAAATGCTGCACCAGCGGATCGATCTCCTGGAGCGCGGGCACAAAAAGCGCGGCGGCCAGCAAGCCCAGGCTGCCAAAGGTGGCCAGATAGACCAACAGGATGGCCCAGGTTTTGGGCAGGCCCCGCTGGATCAACAGATTGATCGGTTCATTGAGCGCGGCGGTGATGGCCAGCGCCCACAGGAAGAGCAAAACCACACTACGCAATTGCCACAAAATCAAGATCAGCAAGAGGGTCAGCAAAATGACCACAGTCAGTTGGGCCACCTGTTTCATGCTGCACCTTCTTTCGTAGACAACCATTGATCAAGTTCCACTGCGATGGCTTCGATCTCGTCGGCGGTCTCTTCACTTTCGTTCGGCGTCGGGTCGGGGTCGTTGCGGGCTTGTTTGCGGACTGCCTGCGCCAGATCGCGCGCTTCGAGCCGTAAAACGCCCCATTGTGAGCGACTGACCCCGACCGTGGCGGGCAAGCCACTCGCGGCTTCTTCGCTCGCGGAGGTTTGAAAGAGCAGCCGATTGAGCAGAATCTGCAGGATCGCGGCCAGAGGGATGGCCAGGATTGCGCCGCCGATGCCAAAGAGCACCCCAAAGGCGACGATGGCCAGCATCGAGACAACCGCGTTCACGCCCACGGATTGATCCATCACCCGCGGGACCAGCAGATTGTTCTCCAATACCTGAATGGTCACCAGCGCGGCCACCACCCAGAGGGTCTTTTCCGGCGAGGTGGCCATGGTCATCAAGACGGCTGGAATGGCCCCCAGGGTTGGCCCAAGCACCGGAATGGCTTCAAAGAGCCCCATCAGTAGCCCCAAAACCAGACTATTGGGAATGCCAAGCGCAAAAAAAGCCAGCACCGACAGTAAGCCGACGATCACACAGAGGATCACCTGGCCGCGGAAGTAGCTGCCAATCTTGCCGTTAATTTCGGCGATCAAGTTGCGCACTTCGTCGCGGCGCTGGGCCGGAGCCTGTAAGATCAACTTGCGGAAGATGAAATCTCCCTCCAGCGTCCAGTAGTAGGCCATGGCAAAGACTGCCAGGAAGGCAACCAGGGTGCGGGCGCTCAGCCAGACGTAATTCCAGGTTACTGAGCCGTCGGCTGGGTCAGCGCTGCCAACCGAGGCCAGCAGCGTTGGCAGCGATAATTGGAGCGGGAGCGTGCGCGCCAATCCACGCACCAAACCGATGGGCATCTCCAGCAGATAGGTTCGCACATCGCTGTAGTACCCAGGTAGCTCGGCTATGACTTTACGCCCCTGGCTGATCAACACTGGCGCTAAAAGCCACAGCAGCAGCGCGATCGACGCAAAGAGTAGCGTATAGAGCAGGAGAATCCCAATTTCCCGGCGGATCTTATGGCGAGCCAGCCAGGCAACCGCGGGCTCAAGGGCCACAGTCAATGAGAGCGCAACAAAAAAGAGAAAAACCACCATATAAAAGCGATAGAGTAACAGGAAAAGCAACACAATGCCTAAGACCGTCCAGGTTCCCACAATCATATGGCGGAGGGTCCATTGCGCAGCCATGGTGACGCTCACTGCTGGGTCTGGCGTCAATGTGGCTTGCTCGGTTGGGCCCACTGGCTGCCGGTTGGCTGCTGATTGGCCCGGTGGTGTGGAAAGCGGATCTTGCATATCGGTATGGCCTCGAATCGCTATTGCTCAACCACCCTGCCGCGTCGCGCACGGCTGGCGGACGCGAGCGTGCCCTTCCAGTCCACGAAGGCGGAAGGGCACGTCAGGAGGAAGAGGAGGATTGATAACAGTATGAACAAACGCCTGGCAAACGCCGCCATACTGTGAGGAAACAATGGAATCACCTATCCACAAACTCTTGGGAGCGTCTGGGCCTGCTCATGCGTCGTTCGGGCATGGATGGATGATACATGGGCAGGCCGGGCACAAGCTAGGATGCTAAGACGGCTTGTGGACGCTCAAAGCTGGTAGGTTTCACAAAAGGTAATGACTGGCTGGGCAGTTTCTGCATCCCCTGCGATGTCATCAGCTGGCGGGCGAAGATCACCGCATGTTTGCGGCTCTGCACATCCAGCTTGCGCAAGATGTTATGCACATGGTTCTTGACCGTGCCCAGCTCGATGATCAGCCGTTCGGCGATCTGCTGATTGGTCAAGCCTTGTTCGATCAGGCCGAGGATCTCCCATTCACGTGGGGTCAGTTCGGTCGGCTCGTTGAACGAATCGGTGGCCGCTAGTGCCCGCACCGTGCTAACCTGACGCTTGAGCTCGATCAGGCGGGCGATCAAGGCGCCGGCCATGTTTGGGGAGACCACAAATTGATTGGTGCAGACGGCCCGCAATTTTTTGATCAGATCCGACAAGGATTCTTCTTCCAGAACGTACCCAGCGGCTCCCTCTTCGACACAGCGCAAGACTGCTGCCTTTGATTGCACCAAACCGGTCACAATGACCTTAATGGTCTGTTTACTGCGGGCAAGGGTACGAGTTAATTGCAGGGCATCGTTATCGGGCAGATTGATATTTACCAGGGCAATGTCATAGTCACTGGTTTCGAGTTTCGCCAATGCTTCATTTGCGGAGCGGGCAAAATCCACTGCGGCAATTTCGCCTTCTTCGCGCAACGCTGCCGCCATTAAGTCACAGATAAGTCGGGCTTTATGGACAACAAGCACACGGATCATTGGAACCTCCTCATGGGTCAAACAAACTGCCGGGTGATGTCAACAAGCGAAGGTGAGAACACTTGTTAAGTTTTAGAATGGGCTTATAGAACTGCGCTCAAATCGGTTGTGACTTATGTGGGCCTGTTTGTGCCACTAGTGGGCCACAGAGATTTGAATTTTGAATTCAATACTTGCCTCAAGCGTTGTTGAACAATTGTCTTGTTTACTGTTTCTATCGGTTTGTTGTTCATTTGCTTGTTGATCTCAGTATACAGAAAGAAAATTGGCTTGGCTATGGGGAGAAACAGAACTTTACGGTAGGGAATACCCTACTTTATGAGGTACTGGGGGTGGGATGGCTGGTTGTATCTCGTCTGTAGGTCGGGTTCTATAGCAATCGGGCGTATAGCCTGATACGCTGGATGCAGTTGTTTGTCCGTGAACCAGGGAAGGAGATCAAGCATGAATCGCTATCAACAACGTTTCACTTTGAGCGTCGTGCTGTTTGCTGCTGCGCTTTTCATCACCCAGTTTGTCTAAACCGCACCCATCGCTCATGATCCTATTGACAACCAGGTATGGCTATGGCCATCGACCCCAGGCACGAAAAAGGCCCGAAGGAAATTTCCTTCGGGCCTTTTTCGTGCCTATAAACAGCCTATAAACAAATGCCAGTTTAGGGATCACTGGCTGGGAAAGATTGCCAACTGCGCTCATCGACCTTGTCGCGCTGGCTCTCCTGGCGCAACTCCCGTTCCAGTGGCGTTTCGCCAGCTGGCGTCAGCGGTGAGGAGGGCAGAAACTCACTCGTGTTCGTGTTGATCCCTAGTGTCGAATAAAGGATGCAATGCCCGGTCAACCCTCGATAGAGCAACAACGCCCCGAAGAACCCCATCATCAGGATGCCCCAGAACCGCCGACCTAGCCAAAAGAGCAGAATCGCACCTCCCGCCACAGAGGCCAGCCGCTCCATATCATGGACATTGGACGGCCCATTCCACCCCAGGGAATGATTGTGTTTGACCCGAATTGAAATATCTGGCACATCTGACTTCGCATAGCTGTTGTCATCCATCATCATGCTCCTTATCTGGTGCTTGTTGGGCGAAACCAACAAACGCAGTTGGTTATAGGCGAATTCCAGGGCATAGCTCGGTTCTCATCGGCGAATGAGGACGAGCAGCCTGTCCTGGCTCAGCATAGACCATCCCTGGGAAATCTCCTATAGTGAGTGAACTAGAAAAAAGATATAAGTATGGATAGAGATCGTTCTCACGCGCGCCGAATCTATCCTGAGCAGATCAGCCCTGTGTATCGTGATAGATGGCTGGTTCCAGCACCTGGAGGTATGATCACCCCAGGAGTTTGTCCAACCGTTCCTGCTGAGTAAGGAGGCAACCATGCCCTATAAAACACTGAGTGAGCTGCCGGATGGTGTACAGAATAATCTGCCCGAACATGCTCAGGAGATCTATAAGGAAGCATACAACAGTGCCTGGGAACAATATGCGGACCCGACAGAACGGCGCGACGATGCTTCACGCGAAGAAGTGTCCCATCGCGTCGCCTGGGCCGCGGTCAAGCAAAGTTATACCAAAAACGCAGAAGGACGCTGGGTCAGGCAAGAGGAGTAGGCAGGCCGGGCACGAAGGTGATGAGGGATCTTTGACGATTGCTGCGGATGTGGCCCTGGCGAGTTGTGGGCCCTATCCTCAGCGATCAAACCGAAAGAGCCAGGCATCCGCATTTGGCCGCCCATAATAGAGATCGAGCAGAATGCGCGCGGCGATCATGCTGTAGGTGATGCCATTGCCGCCATAGCCCAGGGCGAAATAGGCGTTGGGCTGGTCGGGGCTTTCCCCAATATAGGCCAGCCCATCTTTGGTCTCGCCAAAGGTTCCTGCCCATGTATAGGCAATTTCGGGTGGGGGTTCCTCTGGGTAGAATTTGCTGAACAAGCGCACCAATGTCTCGCGCTTTTTGTTGATCAAACGGTCGCGCGCCATGGGGTTGCGGAAAGGCACATCAGCGCCGCCGAAGATCAGGCGCTGATCCGGTGTCGAGCGCAGATAAAAGTAGGGCCGGGCCGCTTCCCAGAGCAAATAGCGCCCGTCCGATGCGGGCAGCGTTGGAATGGGTTCAGTGACGCAGGCAAAGGTCGAGAGCAACTTGGCCACTGGCTGGCGCAACCACGCCGCGGCTTCATACCCCGTCGCAAAGATCACCTTTTTGGCCTGCACAGCATAGCCGCGATCGGTGTGGACTTCCACCCCCTGCGGCACCGCGCGGATCTCGGTGACGGCGGTCCGATCATAGATGCGGCCCCCACGAGCAGCGTACTCTTGAAAAATCTGGTGGGTGGCCAGAAAGGGATCAAATTCCGCGCCCACCGCGGAAACAATGGCCGCGCGGGCAGTAATCCCATAGCGACTTTGCAACGCTGGACCGGCATAATACGAAACATCCAGGCCCGCTGCCTGGCGGGCTGCAAACTCTGCCTGCAGCGCCCGTTCCCCCCGGCGGGAGCGCGTCGCATAAATGCTGGGCAGGCGCAAAAAATGAGCGTTCCTCCCCAGCGAGCTGACCACATCCTCCAGCGCTTCGATGGCCTCGACGCCGAGATGGTAGGCCCGCACCGCGGCGGCCACACCGATCATCTTTTGCAGGTCAACCAAATTGGTGTCAATTTCGTACTGGAGCAGGGCAGTGCTGGCACTTGTGCTTCCCCACCCCACTTCGCGGCGATCCAGCACCAGCACGTCGATCCCCTGACGCGCGAATAAATGGGTGATCAGCGCGCCCGTGATGCCCGCTCCGATCATAACGACATCCGCCTGGTGATTCTGAGTAAGCGGGGGATAGACGGCAGGAATGCCGTTACGCAATATCCAATAGGAATGACCGGAGCGTAGATCCATAAATTGAATTAGAATGTTGTGGGTTTTGGTGTAAATGGTTGGAAAAGCAGATTGGATAGCCGGTGGGCGTTTGTGTTCACCCGGTCGGCTATCCAATGTTCAATCCTTCATGTTGCTAGGCCAGTTTACAGGTCGCGCAGGAAATTGTCTACTTCGCGTTCAGCCTGTTCTTTGGTGTACCCATACTGCTTTTGCAGCGCGCCTTCCAACTCGGTGCGTTGACCATTGATGCGGTCCAATTCGTTGTCGGTGAGGTTGCCCCACTGTTTCTGCACTTTGCCGCGGAGTTCTTTCCACTGGCCTTGAATGATGTCCTTGTTCATTGTTTTTCTCCTTTTGGTGTACAAGCTTATTGTACAAGGTTGTCCAGCGTGGACAGGTTCGTGAGCGCTCAGCTTCTGGAAGCTGGTAACGTCGGGAGCGCATCACATGCACCTATCATAGCGAGTCCGCAAACTCTTTGCCATCTGCAGCGTTCTAGCCAACCGGCATAGGCGTGGATACAGGTGGGCTAGGGTGCCACTGGAATGACCGCCGAGAGGATGTGGATCATGCCATTGCTGGCTTCAATATCCACCTGACTGACCGGTGCCCCATTGACGAAGATCTGCCCATCCTCGGCCCCAACGGTGATGTCGAGCGTCTGCCCATTGGCCGTGAGCACGGCTCCCAGCGCTACCAACTGCGCCGCGGTGACATGATCCGCAATCAGATGGGTTTGCACCAAGTCCGCCGAAGCCTGCGTATTGTTGAGGGTGCTGGTCACGGCCTCGCCCAGTGCGCCAAAGGCCGAGTCGGTCGGGATCAGCAATGTAAAGGGGCCTGCTTCGGTCAGAGCTTCGCTCAACCCCGCGGAATCAACAGCTGCCGCGGCAACGGATAATCCCTCGGTGGAGCGTAGAATCTCCAGGATCGTCTGCCCACTGGTGTCGCTGGTGGCCAACGCGTCGAGGGCCGTGGTTGCCGTGAGCCCATCCGCCAGGGTGATCGCTGCGGTCGGGGCCGCCGGAATGGCCAGCGCCACATCGGGCGGGGTCAGCAACCGATTGATCACATGGATCATGCCGTTGCTTGCGCTCACATCGCGCCGGACGATCACCGCATCATTGACTTGCAGATCCCCATTGGCGGCCACGGTGATGGTCAACGGCTGGGCCGAGAGCGCGGGCGCCCCGCCCAACTCGGTCAAGCGCGCGGCATCTGCATTGTCCACCACGAGGTGATAGCGCAAAATATCGTTGAGCAGGGCTGGGTCGGCCAGCAACGTCTCGCGGATGGCAGGCGGCAAGACCGCAAAGGCCTCATCCGTGGGCGCAAACAAGGTATAGGGGCCCGGCCCGTTGAGCGCCTCCGTCAGCGCGGCCTCGTTGACTGCCGCGGCCAACACACTAAAGTCACCCACCGATTGCAAAATTTCCCCAATCGTCATGTCGCTGGTATCGGCCAGCGGATCGGGCCCTGCTGTCGCGGTGGGAAGGAGCGAGCCACTCGTGGTCATGGCGCTGGTCGCGGTGATCGGTGTAGCCGCCGCGGCTGGGGTCGTGTTGCTCTGGGGCGGCTCGGCCTGGGTCTCGGTCTGGCTTGTGGTGGTTAGCGCGCTGGTCGGTGTGAGGACTGCGGTCGACAAGGGCATGATCACCGAAGTCGTTGACTCGGTCTCCGTCAAGTCGCTGGTCGTGGTCAGCGCGGTTCTGGCGTCCATAGAGGCGGTTGCTTCCGGTGTGACTGTTGGCGTCCCCACCGGTGTTGGGGATGCCGTCTCTGCCGGTGTCACAACCGTGGCCGCCGCATCTGCCGCGGGCGTAGGGCCGAGGCTGGTGCAAGCACTCAACAGCGCGAGCAGGGAGAGGCTCAGGGCTAAGTAAGGGTAAATTCGCATGAGGAGATAGCCTTTCTGGTGGATGGGCCCACACCGGGCGCTCGCTGGCTTTTCCTGGTGGCGCAATGGCGGATTGTTCGAGCTCGGTGATGGGCAAATGGTAGCAAAAAGGGCGCCCCTTGCGGACGCCCTTGGCTGACTGAGTCCCCGCGCAGCGGGCGCATCTGGTTGGGCCCGCTGGCGGATCAGTCACTTACCAGTATTCGGGGTAGCCATAGTGGCGATGCAATTCGCTCTCATACGGTTGCTCAAGCGGATGGGCCGGATCATATTCCGGGCTCTCCTTGACCTGCGCCTTGGAGACGTTCACATAGACGCGGCCATCATTCCAATCCACACTGTTGACCCAGCGCGGCGAGATCAGGACTTTGCGGCCTGGCAACCAATTGCCAGTATCGATCAGCAGATAGTGGATGGCCCAGGATTGATCGTCGACCAAAAAATCGTCCACGTGGCCGATATTATCGTCGGTCGCTTCGATCGTGTAGCCCTGCGTATCGCGCATACTGTAGAGGTGCGACTCCGAACTTTGCTCCAGGGCCACAGCCACTTCCTCGGGCAGATCGTAAGGCCCGCGGGTGTCGGGCACCGGGGTCGGAGCCGGGGCAACCATGCCGCCCCCAGCGATCATCGGCGTTGTCCAGTACGTGGGCCAGCCATAATAATCGCGCAGGCTGCTCTCGTGGTGGCGCGTAACCGGCTCGGCCAGGTTGATGTCGGGGCTGGACTTGACTTGCTCTTTGGTCAAATCCACGGGCAGCGTACTGGACTCCCAATTGGGCGTGTGCAACGCCATGGGGTCGATCAAGACTCGGCGGCCCACGAACCAGGAGCCGATATCGGCCACCATGTAGCGCACTTGCCAATCGTCTCGGTCGAAGTAAAAGTCGTGGATGCTGCCTAACTCTTCGTTGTCGGTCGTATGTAAACTATACCCAAATAGGTCACTTGCTTTGCGTAACATTGGTCACTCCTTTCAAGCCAACGTCTATTCAGTCTCACGTATCTCTATGCGCGTCTCTGCATGATCAAGGCATTCGCTATTACGTGAGCAAACTAAAACCGGTCAGCAGCAAGATGAACAAAATTACAGCGATCACCAGGAAAATCCCGAAGAGGATCTTCGCAATGGTGCCTGCACCTCGTGCAATGCCGGTGAAGCCAAGCGCGCCCGCGATCAGGGAGATCACCAGGGCCATGATTGCCCAACCAAGAATATCCATACCTGCTCCTTTCTGTGCAGGAAACGTTTGGTGAGCTGTCGGGGCATTTTGTGCGTTGCCCAACTGACCAACTCAGTGGATTTCGCCCTGATTGTGAATGAAATCTAAGAAATGCGCCACCCCACCCGGTCTATGGGCGCGATATAAAGCGCGATACAGAGAGGCAGAATCTGGTTCCGCTTTGGGCGAGCACGCGGCTCAACGGGGCAACCAGCCGCGCCCTCCTGCTGGTTGCTTTGTCCCCGTCCCATTTGATGATATGATGCTAACAACTGAAAGCCCACCGGAGCGTTCGCTATGGAACAACTGACAAACTCGCTCACCAACGTCAATGATCCACCACCCGCTGCCCCAACTGACCTATTCCCCCATCACTTTATGGCCCTGGCCGACGCGCTGCCGCAAATAGTCTGGCTGGATGATGCTGCGGGGAAGACCCAATATGTCAATCGTCATTGGGTGCAATATGCTGGCCTGACAGCAGCCGAGAGTCTCGGCCAGGGGATGCGCCAGGCCATTCATCAGGCGGATCTGCCCGCGGCCCAGGGGATCTGGGCCGATCCGGCACGTGATGCGCTTTCGTATGAATGCGAGCTGCGCCTGCGCGGCGCGGATGGGCAATATCGCTGGCATCTCTGTCGGAGCAGCCAGATGCGCAACCCGGCTGGCGAGTTAATTGGCTGGTTTGGCACTGCCCATGACATTGACGAGCACAAACGGGCAACCGAACGGCTTCGTTTCCAGGCCAATTTGCGCAATGCCACCGCCCGCGAAGAGGCAGAGGCCGCGCTGCGCGACAGCGAAGAACGCTTCCGTGTGACCTTTGAGCAAGCAGCCGTGGGGATGGCGCATGTGGGGTTGGATGGGCGCTGGCTCGCGGTCAACAACCGGCTGTGCGAGATCCTCGGTTACAGCCGGGAAGCATTGCTCAACCTGAGCTTTCAGGAGCTCACCCATCCCGACGATTTGACGCGTGACGTGGCCGTGTTGCAAAAATTAGTGGCCAACGAGATCGATGGCTACCAGGTCGAGAAGCGCTATATCCGGCAAGATGGCTCAATCGTCTGGACGACCATCACCGTCTCGACGCAGCGCGACCCGCTGACCCGGCAGTTGCAATATTTCATCTCCGTGGTTGAAGATATCTCCGCACGCAAGCAAGCCGATATCCAACTGAAGATTATCGCCGAAGCCAGCCGCGTCTTAAGCACTTCGCGTTCGCCCGCGCAGCGAGTGCAGGCCGTGGCCGAATTGCTTGTGCCCGAATTGGCAGAATGGTGCCTGGTCAATCTGCTGCACGCACCCGATCAGCTGGAACTCGCGGCCATTGCGCACCAGGATCCAGCACAGATTGCCCAGATGCGATCACTGGCCCACCAATGGCCACTCTCGATGACCGGCGATTCGGGCACCCCGTTCGTGATCCGCAGCGGACGGTCATTCTTTTTGCCGGAATTGACCCATGACACGATTGTGCATAATGCGCGGCTAGGGCGGTTGAAACCTTTTGGGCCCAAATCGATGATCATCGTGCCGTTGCAGGCCCGCGGCCAAACATTGGGGGCAATGACCTTGATCCGGGGGGATGGCGCTCATCCTTTTGTGGAGGCCGACCTGACTTTTGCCGAAGAATTAGGGCGGCGCATGGGGCTGTCCGTGGACAATGCCCGCCTTTACGAAGAAGCCCGGGACGCGGAAGCGAAATTCCGGCAGCTTTCGGAAACCCTCGAACAGCGTGTGGCCGAGCGTACCGCGGAGTTGGAGCGCAGCAATCGCGATCTGGATCAATTTGCCTACGTGGCCTCGCATGATCTCAAAGCCCCGTTGCGCGCAATTGAAAACCTGTCGGTCTGGATCGAAGAAGATGCCGAAGGCGCGCTGCCATCCCCAGTGCAGGATCACCTGGCCAAATTACGCAACCGCGTGCAGCGGATGGAGCGGCTGCTGGACGATCTGCTGGCGTATTCCCGGGCCGGACGCATTCAGCATCCTCCCGAGTTGCTGGAGATCGATGGGCTGATCAAAGGGGTATTGGAATTGCACAGCATCCCGCTGGATTTTCGAGTGACGGTCGACCAGACAACGGCAACGATCTACACCGCGCATGTGCCGCTGGAAACTGTGTTGCGCAACCTGATCGGGAATGCGATCAAACATCACGACCGGGCTGATGGTCATGTGCACATTCGCATCACCGAGCAGGCGGAAGCGCTGCAAATTTGCGTTGAAGACGACGGGCCGGGGATTGCGCCCCAGTTTCATCAGCGGATTTTTGAGATGTTCCAGACGCTGCAACCGCGCGACGAGCGCGAAGGAAGTGGCATTGGCCTGACGATTGTCAAAAAACTGGTCGAGCATGTGGGCGGGCGGATCTGGCTTGAATCGAGCGAAGGGCGCGGGGCTCGGTTCTGCTTTACCTGGCCGAAATCTCTCCCAACGACCGAGCCGACCGCAGCTGCATCCGCGGACGGCCCCACCTGAGCAGCAGCCCGCGCGCGTTGCGGGCGCTGGGAACCGATCCACTCGCCAGTGCGTTCCTGAGCGCTTACACGAACCAGGAAGGTTATCAATTAGATTGATTTTTTACGCCCTGCAAGGTAAAATAGGCTCATTCAGGGGGAAAATATCCAAGAAGAGAACGGTCAATGCCTGAACAATCCATTCATATTCTGCTGATCGAAGATGATGATGTAGACGCCGAAGTCGTGATCCGCGCGTTTCGCCGTCAACAGGTGACCAATCTCTTTACGATTGTGCCGAATGGTATTGAGGCGCTGAAAGTTTTACGCGGAGAGGCTGGTCATGGTCGTCTGCCGCGCCCCTTTTTGATTTTGCTGGATATTAATATGCCCCGCATGAATGGTATTGAATTTTTGCAGGCCCTGCGCCAGGACCAGGATTTGCGTCAGAGTATTGTCTTTGTCTTGACGACCTCGAATCGCGATGAAGATAAAGTTGCTGCGTACAATGAACAAGTTGCCGGCTATGTGCTCAAGTCGAATGTCGGCGAGAATTTTATGAATGTGATTCGTCTATTGGACTCATACCGTGCTATTGTGGAGTTTCCCCCTGAGGCAAACCAATGACCCCGCTTGAGTTGCTTCTGGTTGATGATGATGAGATTGACCGGGAACTGGTTCGTCGCTTCTTAGGCCCCCATTATGTTGTGCATGAAGCATCGACCGGTTACCAGGCTTTGCTGGTAGCCAAACATCATCACCCCGCCTGTATCCTGCTCGATTATCGCCTGCCCGATATCGACGGGTTGCAACTGTTGCCCGAATTTACCAAACAGTATATCCCGGTCATCATTCTGACCGGGGAAGAGAGCCCAGAAGTGATCGTCCAGGCTATGCAACTGGGCGCACAGGATTATCTGGTCAAGAACCATCTCTCCCGCGTTGCCCTGGAACATGCCATTACCAACGCCATCGAGAAGATTGCGCTCCAGCGCGATATTGAGCAGAAAAACCATCAGGTACGGGAACTCGCTTCGGCGCTGACGCTGGCTGAACAGCGTGAACGGCGGCGCATCTCGCAGATTTTGCACGACCACGTGCAGCAGTTGTTATACAGCATCCAAATGCGCGCCCACTTAATTGGCTTGGATTCTGCTTCGTTATTACCGATCCAGGAACATCTGGAATCCCTCGAAGAATTGACTCAGGCCGCGATCCGGTCAACCCGCTCGCTGACTGTTGAACTCAGCCCGCCAGTGTTGCGCACCGAAGGCGTGGTTGCCGCCTTTCAGTGGCTCGCCAATCACATGGCCGACATGTATGGGTTGCAGGTCAGTGTGGTTGCCCAGACCGACTACCAAAGCCCCAGTGAGGATCTGCAAGTTTTGCTCTTCCAATTGGTGCGGGAATTACTTTTTAATGTGGTGAAACATGCTGGGGTAAATGAGGCAGAGATTGCGCTCTACGCCGAAGGCCAGAATGTGGTGATCTGTGTGACCGACCGGGGCTGTGGGTTTGATGAACACCTCCTCGCTGCCTCGGATCGGCAACAGGGGGGCTTTGGTCTCTACAGCGTGCGTGAACGCCTGGCACTCTTCGGCGGGCAATTGGCCATCAAAACCGGGCCCGGCGAAGGTGTGAAAGCCAACATTCTTGTTCCACGCCCAGCAATAAGCGAAGAATCGACCGCGTATGGTTCAATGTCACGCAAGTCTCAGCCATAAGGAGACGGGCAAAAGGGGAAACACAGCGGTAATGACAAAGGTCTTCCTGGTTGATGATCACACGGTGGTGCGGCAGACTTATGCCCTCTTGATCGGCCGTGAACCGGAGTTAGAATACTGTGGTGAGGCTGCGTCGGGTGCCGAGGCGCTCAACCTGATTGCAGGCACCCAACCGGACATTGTGGTGCTGGATGTCTCTCTCCAAGGCAAAATGGATGGGATCGACCTCTTGCAGCAGCTGCATGACACCTATCAGGACTTGTCGATCCTGGTGGTGTCGGGTCATGACGAACTGGTCTATGCCGAACGATTGCTGCGCATGGGCGCGCGTGGCTATGTCATGAAGGGGGACGCGCTCGCTTTTCTGCACGCCTTACGCCAGGTTGCGAAAGGGGAAATCTATGTCAGCGAACAGGTTTCCAGACGCAGCAAGTCCAACCAGCGAGCCTCAACCCCCCATTCGGCGTAGAACCAGTCCATCCTGGTTCCGGCTGTGCTCCTGTTACTTCTTACGATTCAACCACCAGATTGCGCCATTCAGTGCTGTGGCAAAGGTGACCCACAATTGGTAGGGCACCAACATCAAACCAGCCAGCGGATGAACCTGGTAAAAGCGGATCATCGTCGCCAAAATCGCGCCCCAGAGCACCACAATATTGCCAAGTGCTAAATCGACCCGCCGCAAGCCGAAAAAGAAGATCGACCAGAACATGTTCAGCGCCAAATGGGCCCCGTACAAGCCGAGCGTCCCTCTGATCGATGACGGCGAGGGGCGGCTAAACCAGTTGAACCACCGGTTGCGGCGTTTCTCCTCACCCCGCTGCCAGACCAACCAGGAAGCGATCCCCATCATCACATATAAGACTGTCCACACTGGGCCAAAGACTTTGGCTGGGGGTGTCCAGCCTGGCTTTTCCAGACTTTTGTACCAGCCCTGCTTCACCGAGCGCTCTGTCGCCATTGCCCCAATCGCGCCTGCTACCAGGGGCGCGGCCAGTGCCAGCACCAGGCGCATGGTCGCGGGCAGACGGCCGCGCTGGCCTGTTGGCTGGAAGGCCTGCCAGGTGGTGTCTGCATTGCCCACCTTTGGCATTTCTGGCCATTGATCAAGCGCTACCTTGTCGGGTAGATCCTGGATCTGTTTACTCAGTTTGTTGAAGGCCATATTCATTTCTACCTCCTCGATCTGTTCTGTCTCGATCTGTTCTGTCTGGCAGGAAATGGTTTTTTGCTTCTACCAGAATTGAATCGTTTGATTGGCGCAAGCTCGACAAAAGGCTTGCGCGCTGCTGAATGTCCTTGTTTTCCCGATCCTTCACCAGGCGCTATCCCAGTTATGAGGCCGACAGATGCTCATGATAGGCTACGGTCAAGGATGCATCATGGCTAGTATGCGCGAGCTCTCTGCTTACGTCGATGGATCTGTCTGGTGGCGAGGATAGAATCGTGGATACAGCTTATGCTTTTCCCGAGCGAATGCGCGCAGGCTTTGACCCCAGACTCACCCTGTGGAGCGTGTGATGTCACCTGAGAATTTTCAGCCCTTCGACTTACAGCGGATCTTTCTGGGGGACCTGCCCTGGAGCTTTACGCTTGAGATCCTCTTCCGCACGGCCATTCTCTATCTCTATACCATCGGGTTGGTGCGCCTTCTAAGCCGACGCGCCATCGGTCAGTTGTCGCTGATCGAATACTTGCTGATCGTCGGTTTGGGCTCGGCAGTGGGCGACCCCATGTTCTACTTCGATGTGCCGCTGCTGCATGGCTTTGTGGTGATCGCCACGCTGGTGGGTATCAACTATGGCCTGAATGTGCTGCTTGCTCGCTACCAGCAGGTGGAAGAATTCATCGAGGGGCGGCCTGTTCTATTGATTGAGCACGGGCGAATCCTGCCCAAAAAGTTGACGCGCTATTCCCTGGCCCCCGAAGAGCTCTTTGAGTACCTGCGTCTCAAAGGCGTAGAGCAATTGGGGGAAGTTCGCCAGGCCTATCTGGAACAAGGCGGCCAGTTGAGCGTTTTTACTTATCCACCTGGTCACGCCCAGGCCGGTTTGCGGATCAACCCCCCGTGGGAGTTAATTGAGCTGGAATATTTTGAACAAGGTCAACGACTGGCCGAGCCAACCTGGCTTGGCTGCTGCGCATGTGGGTATGTGAGCCAACTCCCCGCCGGGGTACTCGGAGCCTGCCCCAATTGTCACGGGACAACCTGGTGCAACGCAGTGACCAGTCCACAAGAAAGCGAGCTATAGCATGGTAAACCCACCCAGTGAGCAGGCCAATAGAGTGCCCAACGAGGATGAAGGTGAATTACTGCAGGATCCGCTCAACCACGCGCCCGATCGGGCTGATACTGCCTTGATATTGATCGATGTGATCAACGATTTGGAGTTCGAGGGGGGCGCTGAGTTGTTGCGGTTTGCCATGCCCATGGCCGAGCGGATTGTCGCGTTCAAACGGCGGGCAAAGCAGGCAGGCATTCCCGTCATCTATGCCAATGATAATTTTGGCCGCTGGCGCTCAGATTTTCGCAAGTTGGTGAGTGAATGTTTGGCACCGAGTGTACGGGGCCGCGACATGGTGGCCCTGTTGCAGCCCGAAGAAGATGATTATTTCATCCTCAAGCCGCGCCATTCGGCCTTTTACCAGACGAATCTGGATATTCTGCTCAAATATCTAGGGGCCGAAACGCTGATCCTGGCCGGTGTGGCGGGCGATATTTGCGTGCTCTTTTCAGCCAACGACGCGTACATGCGGGGATTCCAGGTGGTAGTTCCGGCGGATTGTATCGCCTCGGAGCAGGCCGCCTACAATCAACAAGCCCTGGAATTGATGCAACGGGTTCTGAAGGCTGAGGTCGCCTCCTCCACCGAATTGGTGCTCGGTTCGCAGGCTATCGATGGGCTCGGGGCCGCGGCTGCCGGGTAAATTGCCGCGGCCAGTTTGCCATCCGCGCTGGCAGCCTGTGTTATCGCGGATATAGAAGCGATAGCGCACCCCTGTATCCTCTCTTGTAGCTGCGGATTATACCCAGCCGCATAGGCCAGACGAGAGTCTCCTGATAAGCTCGCTCCATCGTGCAAGTTCCACCCTGATACAGATTACGCCGCAAATCTGTTTTGGAGAGCGTAAAGGAGAATGAAATGCGCAGCTATCTTTTGTCAGTCCTGTTGGTCGCTCTATTGTTGGTCTTTGCCGCCTGTACCACCCCATCCCCAGCCGCACCGGCCCCGGGCGTGGACACGGTACCCACCGAAGCACCGACCGTTGAAGTAGCCCCAAGTGATGACCTGACCGGCACTGATTCCATCGAAGGGATGGACGAAATGACCGGCACCGACGGTATGGGCGAAACGGATGGGATGACTGATACCGAAGGTGTAGGCGGGATGGACGAGATGACTGGTACCGATGACTTGAGCGGTACAGACCCCATCACCGGCACTGATGGCATCACCGGGACCGACACCACCACTGGTACAGGTGGCTAATTGTCAGTATCTGGTTGAAAGAGCAGAGTAGCAACCAAAAAGGCGAGAGAACGTTCTCTCGCCTTTTTGGTTTTGAGTGGTCTTGGTGGCTCTGGGCGGCCTGTTATGCCTGCGCCAGCAGGGTTTTGATGGTCTGAAAATCATCAAACAGGGTTGCTCGCAATCGACCATCATAGAGCGCAACCGCAGGGTGATAGAGTGGCACAATGGTGACCGGCCCATACGCTGCTTCGACCGTGAAATACTGGCCGTGGAGTTGCCCGATCTTCTGGCCCTGTTGCGGCATTTCAAACAATTCGAAGATAAAACTCATGGCAAAGCGGCCCAGGGTCGCGACCAATGGCGGCTGGATCAGCTCAAGCTGTCGCACCAGCAACGGCGTGTAGATTTGCAACTCAGCCGCTCTGGGGTCACGATTCTCTGGCGGGCGGTCTTTTACCACATTGGTGATGTAAATGTCGTCGCGCGCCAAGTCGATCGATGCCAGCAATTGATCCAGCAGCCGACCCGACGCGCCAATAAAGGGGCGGCCCGCTTTGGCTTCGCGCTCGCCCGGTGCTTCGCCAATCAGCATGAGCCTGGCGGTGGGGCTGCCTTCGCCCAGTACAGATTGATAGCCTTGCTCAATGCGGTAGGCATATAATGGTGAGCTTTCGAGAGAAGCTAAGGTTTGTTCGAGCGCCGCCAGTTCTGTTTCGACTGTGGACACGTCAGCACTCCTTTCCACTCGGTGTTCGATTGTTGGTAGAGGCTATTCCTGCGGTAAGCATACCGTATGGGGGAGAATCCAAAAAAAACAGGCCCAACAACGAAGGAACGTTGCTGGGCCTGAGCTGGCTTGGGATGGTGAAGATAGGGGGAGAATGTGCCCCATTTATACGGCGGTTCGGCGTCCCATCACCAGAGAAACAACAAAGAGGATCAAAAAGACCACAAAAAGGATCCATGCAATGTTGCTGGCCGCACCGGCAATCCCGGCGAAACCCAGTACACCGGCGACCAAAGCAATAATCAAAAAGATAACGGCCCAACGTAACATAACAACGCTCCTTTCAGGTGATGCGGATTTCTCCGCTGTGTGTTAAGGGGTAGTCTCTCCTGGGCCTAGGATACCTTGCTTAGATGAGATATACTATCTATCAGCTGGTACCCCTAAGATACAGAGCAGGTTATACGTCGAGTTGATGGGGTCAGCGCCGCGTGAGCAGCCCGATCACAATCGCCAGGATCGCCGAGCCTACAATCGCCCAGATGATCGGGAAAGGTTCGCCATCGATATTGATGACAAACAATTCGGGCAGGCCGATTTGGGTGGCCAGCCAGGTACCCAACCAGGCACCGACAAAACCCACCACAATCGAAACCAAAAAGCCGCCCAGCGAATACCCCGCGATCGCCTGGCCCAACGCCCCGCAGATGGCAGCGATCACCAGTAAGATGAGAAAACCGAAAAGCGACATCATTCTTCTCCTTCGAGGTATGATTAAGAGGTATGATTAAAATTTGTGCTTCATGAATGTGTTCATGAACATAAACTATCGCTGATCGATTAAAACGCACTATCGAAATAGAAAACATGGGCCGAGATATAGCCTCTGGGTTGATTGGTCGGCTATACCTCGCTCTATACCTTATTGCTACTTCTGGATCAGATGACGCGTTCTGTTCGGTTGTGGTAGAGTAGTGCAGTACCAACTTTTGTTGAATCGTTTCTAATCAACTGGTGGATTTGAAGCGGTTTTCAACCGTGGGTTACGGGTTCCGCTGATCTACAACAGCGCGTAGACCAGAGAGACAGATAATGACTATGTATACGCGAGGAATACAGCCTCATGAGGGCGACACACGCACCCCCCATTTAATCATTCTAAACAACGAGCCGCGTATGCTGCGCGAGATGTTGCAGCATGCCCTTGAACAGATCCCCGGCTTTATCATTGTTCATCCAGAGGCCCAATTGAATGGTCTCTTTCAACAGGTACAGATCGATTGGCTGGTAGTCACTTTGGGGAAAAATGCTGAAGTGCCGCGTGAAGCCTATTTGTGGATGCGCCGAACACCGACGCTCTCGCTGCTGGCCCTGGCGCCAGATGGGGCATTGGCCGAGGTCCGGCTTAAATTTGCTGGGCGAGTGTTAAAATTTTCTTTTCCAGAATTAACCCTCACCAACCTAGTCACAATTTTGCGATACAAGTGGGATGATCTACAGTTGCCTTCGGTACTTTGTCTCTTATCAACCGTTCAGCAAAGTGCCCATCATCCCGCTGGCCCAATTGCTAAATAAGTTCGGCGAGCTGACCAGTGCGATGGTTGTTTCTCTGCGCGCGGCTGCTCGGCCAGTCCGAATGCGCATCCACTTCACACTGCCTAGCTGTATTTAATCGAGTTTTCACTTATGACTGTATTATGGAAAGAGACGATTCGCCCGGAAACGATCGGGTGCCTGTTGGAAGCACAAGAAATTGAACGCCAACAGTTGGCACAGGAATTGCACGATGGGCCCTTGCAGGGGCTCCACAGTTTAGACTTTGGGCTGGTTGCCCTTACCCAACAAGGGCGCGACGCGGAGACCAAACAGCAGCTCGCCCAGATGCGAGCAGTGCTCCAGGGCATCTCTCGCCGCCTGCGCACCATCTGCCAGGATCTGCGCCCCCCGGCTTTGGGGCCGTTCGGGTTGAGTGTGGTGTTGCGCTCCTACGCCGAGGCATTTCAGCTGCTCTACCCCAATATCCAAGTTGAACTCTCCCTGGTTGAAGACGAGCAACAGCTTCCACAACTGACACGCGTGACTTTGTATCGCATCTTTCAGCACGCGCTGCGCAATGTCGCCCAACATGCGCAAGCCACACAGGTGCGGATTGCGCTCTTCTTCGCGGATGGGCAAGTCGTCTTACGGATTGAAGATGATGGCCGCGGCTTTGAAGTGCCCCAAGCCTGGCTGGATTGGGCGAGCCAAGGTCGTTTTGGCCTGTTTGAATGTTTGCAGCGTGCCGGTGCCATTGGGGGCGAACTCCAGATCGAGACCCAGCCGGGCCGCGGTGTGCGGCTGGATATTACAGTCCCCTATGGGCTAAACGCGACCAAATCACTTCCCTGATCCACGACATCGATCCAATCACATAAGATTCGGCATGAAAACTAATGACAAAAATTCAGGTGCTGCTAGCTGACGATCATCCCATTGTGCGGACGGGCATCCGGACTTTGCTCCAATCTGCCACCGACATTGAGGTGGTCGCCGAAGCCAGGAGTGGTGCCGAGGCCTTAACGCTGGTCGAACAATTAAAGCCCGATGTTGTTCTGCTCGATATGGAAATGCCTGGTATGTCGGGCGTTGAAGTGGCGAAAAAGCTAAAGCTGATCAATTCGCCGGTGCGCGTTCTGGCCTTGAGCGCCTATGATGATACGCAATATGTGCGCAGCCTGTTGGCCAGCGGCGCGGCGGGCTACCTGACCAAAGAGGAAGCGCCGGAGATGATCATCGACGCGGTGCGAGGGGTGGCCCGAGGCGAGGAGGGGTGGCTGAGTCGTCGTGCGGTCGCCAAAATGAGCGCGTGGACGCGTGAGGATCGCGAAGAAGGCGGCAAGATCACCGAACGTGAGCAGGAAGTCCTCGCCCTGGTGGTGGCTGGCAAAACCAACCAGGAGATCGCCTTTGCTCTCAAGATCAGCGAAAAGACTGTGGAAAAACATGTGGGGGCCATCCTCAGCAAATTGGGCGTTGCCTCGCGGGTCGAAGCCGCTGTGCAGGCCATCCAGCGGGGCCTAATCTGAGCATCCATCTACAGAATGGGCCCATTTGCAGGTCGCGGCTCCAGCGTGCCCTGGTACGCCAACACTCCCCTAGTCGAGCAGGTAGGGATCTCCCCCCCTAAAGCATAGCAACACTCCCCATACAATTTTCTATCAATTTAGTTATACTGGTAGATATAGCTTTTGTAAGTTTGGTTTGGCGTAAAGCCAGCCTTAGTACCCTTGGTTCTCCGTTCTGCTCTGCTCTACGCCTGGGAGAAACTATGCATTCACAGACGATCCGCATCCTTGCTATCGATGATGATCAAGCAAGCCTGACACAATTGAACGCCGTTTTGGCAGGGGAAACTGACCTTGCTGTTGTTTTTACCACCAATCAAGTGGGGGAAGCCCTTGACTGGCTGGATAAGTATCAGTGCGATGTTGTTTTGGTCGATATGGCACTGCCCGGCGGGGAAGCCCTGCGGCTGATCCAATCTGCCTCGGTAATCGACAACGCGCCCAAAATTTTGGTTACAGAAATGGTGCGTGAACCCGAAACAGTCCTCTATTGGATGGAGGAAGGCGCCGCGGGGTATGTATATGCTCAGGAAGGGTGGGCCGCCCTGGTGAAAAAGATCCGGGCGCTGCATGTCGATGAGTTTTTGCTCTGCCCGGAAATCGCCGCCAGTTTGATCGCTCGGATCGCGCAGCTCAAGCAATTGGCGCACGAACTGGACGCAACCTACCTCACGCAGCCGAGTGTGGCTTATGCCGAATTGACGCCGCGCGAGCAGGAAGTCTTGCATCTGATTCGACAGGATCTGAGCAATCAGGAGATCGCCGAAGCGTTGGTGATCGAACTGGGCACTGTGAAGAATCACGTACACAATCTGCTGCGCAAACTGGACGTGTGCAATCGCAAGCAAGCCGCGCAGGTGGCTCGCCAAATTATGGAAGAGCAAATCGGTATTGATCTTCCCGCCGCGGCTGATGCATCCGTTGTGGCATAAAACCACGCTGGCTTCCAAACAAAACCGCTTTATCGATACCCGCTTGCCTCGCCAACTGATGGGGGAAGCGGGCATTTTTATTGGGCGTCCTCTCAAAAATTGGGTGGGGTGGCCCAGCGTCGTTGAGATCAGGACTGATCCGCGTAGAGATAGCAGGCCGCAAATTGCTGCTCGCTTACCGTGTAGAGGGGCGGCGGGCTGGTTGTGCAGCGCGCCATCGCGTGGGGGCAACGATTATAGAACTTGCATCCAGCCTGCTGGGGCATCAGGGCCAGCTCCGAAGCCGAAGAACTGCTGCGGCTCTCCCAGCGGATGTCGGGGTCGGGAATTGGGATCGAGCTAACCAGCAATTGCGTGTACGGGTGTTGCGGCTCCTGGATCACCGCATCGATATAGCCATTCTCCATCACCGAGCCACTGTAGAGCACATAGATGTCATCGCTGATCTGGTAGGCGGTCGACAGATCGTGGGTAATATAGAGAAAAGAGATGCCGTAGCTCTCTTTAAGATTGCGAAAGATATCGAGGATCCGCACCTGCAGCGAAGCATCGATCATCGAGACCGGCTCGTCGGCAACGATGATGCGGGGCTTGAGCAGAAACGCGCGCGCCACCATGATCCGCTGGCGCTGGCCCCCGCTCAGTTGGTGCGGATATTTGCCCAGAATTTCGTTGGGCCGCAACCCCACCACCTCGAGCGCTTCGTGGATCTGCTTGCGCGCGTCGGCGCGGCTGTGGGCCAGCTTAAACTTGCCAATTGCGGTTTCAAAGACCGCGTCTACTTTGTAGAAAGGATTATAGGTGCCAAAGGGATCCTGAAAGATCGCCTGCACTTCGCGGCGAAAGGTGAAGCGCTCGCCGCGCGACATCTGGTTGATCTCTTTGCCCTTGTAGAGGATCTGCCCGGTGGTCGGGTGAATAAAATCAAGCGCCAGATTGGCCAGGGTCGATTTCCCGCTGCCGCTTTCCCCTGCAATGGTGATGATCTTGGGCTCATCTTCCTGAAAGACGAGCGAAAAATCTTCCAGCGCGGGGCTGCCTTGGCGACTCAACAAGCCGCTGCCATAGATTTTGGTCAGGTTGCGTAATTCAAACAGGGGTGTTGACATCGGCGTTCTTCCAACTTTCATTACCCTGAGCAGGCACGTTGCCATAAAGATGACAGGCCGCCAAATGGCCGGGGCCTGAGATTTGTAACGGCGGTGTGATCGTCGCACAGGGCTCAAAGGCGTGCGGACAGCGAGCCCGGAAGAGACACCCCGGCGGCGGATTGAGCAGGAAGGGGGGCAATCCGGGAATGCCACCACCCCGTTTCTTCTCGCGCACCGATGGCAACGACGAGATCAATGCCTGGGTATAGGGATGTTGCGGGCGGCGATAGAGGTCCTGAATCGGTGCCACCTCGACCAGTTTGCCAGCATACATCACCCCGACTCGTTGCAGCACCTGAGCGGTCAGCCCCATGTCGTGGCCGATCAAAATCATCGACGCGCCCAGCCGTTCCTGGACGCCGATCAAGGTCTGCATCACCGCTTTCTGCACCACCACGTCCAGCGCGCTGGTCGGCTCGTCCGCGATGATCAGCTCCGGTTCGAGCGCGGTGGCCATAGCGATGCACACCCGTTGCTTCATGCCGCCGCTCAATTCGTGGGGGTACATGGTGGCGACTTTGGCTGGCAGCTCGACCATGTCCAGCAAATCCTGGATCTCGGTGCGCAACAAGGTGCTGGGCACCGTGCCTTTGTGGGTTGTGATCACATCGGCAATCTGGTCGTGCACCCGCATGATCGGGTTGAGCGAATTCATGGCCCCCTGGGGGATTAGCGAAATTTTGTTCCAGCGGGTCTGGCGCATCTCCTCCTTATCGATGGCGGCAATGTCGCGCCCGTTCAGCACAATGCGCCCACTCTCGATCCGCCCCGGCCGCTTGATCAGCCGCAGAATCGCCATGATCGTCGTGGTTTTGCCGCAGCCACTTTCGCCAATAAACCCGAAGCGTTCGTTCCGATTGATGGTGAAGCTAATATCATCTACCGCTTTAACCGGGCCCTGACTTGTCCAATAATAGACCCGCAGATTTTCAACCTGGAGCGCGGGCGTCTCGTGTTGGTTCATATTCTTCCTTTCACCGGTAATCCTCGCTGATTGGGTGACCGCCCATTCTCTGTCGTCCCCATCTATTTCGCCCGCTCGCGCAAGCGAGGATTGGCCAATTCGTCCAGCGCCACGCTGATCAAAAAGAGGCCGATAAAAATGATCATCAAGGTGACGGTTGGCGGCACCCACCACCACCACATCCGCCGGAAGATGGCCGCGCCTTCGTAGGCCGCCTGCAGGATCATGCCCAGGTTGGGGGTAAAGAGCGGCCCCAGCCCCAGGATCTGAATGCCAACCAGCGCCAGAATGGCCCCCGAAACTGCGCCCACAAACCCAGCCATAATGTAAGGCAACAGGTTGGGCAAAATCTGCTTGATGGCAATTTCAAAATCATTCTGGCCGGAAAGTTTGGCAAGCGGAATAAAGGCGCGCTCGCGCAAACTGAGCGTCTGCGCCCGCATCAATCGGGTAGGGCCGGCCCAGGCGAAGATGGCTATCACCAGCGCGGTGAACTCGATGGTGGTGGTGCGAATGTACGAAGCCAACACAATCAGGATCAAGAGGGAAGGGATGGTGAGAAATATATCGGCGGTGGTGCTGACAATCGCGTCGGTCACGCCGCCGTAATACCCGGCCAAAATACCCAGCACAACCCCGACTGCTGTCCCGAGCACGCCGGCCATCAACCCCACTTTGAGCGAGGGGTGAATCCCATGGACGATCAGCGCAAAGACATCGCGCCCCACATTGTCCGTGCCGAGGAGATATTCGGCTGAAGGTGGCGCATTAAAAGGCCCGGATGCAACACGCGTGCGCGCAAAGTCTACAAAGAGCGAACCGATCAGGCTGAAGAGGGTCAAGCTGATGATCAAAAACAGACCAATGGTCAATTTCCAGTTGCCAAGCCAATAGCGCACATTGAGCCAGATCTGGGGTGTGCTTTGGCTGGGCGTTTCTTCGGTCAGTGGGCTGGGCACCGATGCAACCGTCATGCCTTATCTCCTGTTGTAGGTAATGCGGGGGTCGAGCCGCGGATAGATGAGATCGATGACCAGGATCGCCACGGCAATTGAAACCACCAGGAAGAAGGTGATGCCCTGGATGACCGGAAAGTCATTCGTGTTGATCGCCTGGAAAAGTCGATAGCCCATCCCCGGGTAGGAAAAGATCAACTCGACGATGGTAGCGCCGGAAACCACATAGCCCAGGCTGATGGCCAGGCCGGTGAGCTGCGGCAGCAAGGCATTGCGCATGGCATAAAAGTAGAAGATCCGCCGATCGCGCAGTCCTTTGGCCTCGGCCAAGGTGAGGTAATCTTCGCCCAGGACGGTGACCATCATGCCGCGCATCCCCAGGATCCAGCCGCCAACGCCCGCAATGATGATCGACAACGCGGGCAGCGTGGAGTGATAGAGCACATCGATCCAATAGCCCAGATCAAACCCAGGTTGCGGCAAACGCCCGACAGAAACGACGCCACTGTAGGGGAAGAGGCCCAGCGAAAAGGCCAGCACCGAGACAAAGATGATCGCCAATAGGTAATACGGAATTGGCGCCAGCATCATAAAAAAGGTGATCACAATGCGTGCGATGCGTGGGGTGGTGTGCCAGACCAGCAACGCACCGGCAAAAATGCCCAAGACAAAGGTGATCAACGTGGTGACGGTCAGCAAGCCCAGTGTGTAGGGCAAAGCCGCGCCCACAATGTCGGTGACGCGCGCCGGGAAATGGGCAATCGAGTAGCCGAGATCCAGCCGCATCAGCGACCACAGGTATTTGAAATATTGCACATAGACGGGGTCGTCCAGGCCGAACCGCTCGCGAAATGTTGCAATGATCTCCGCGCTGTTGGCAACCGTAGCGCCCTGCTCTTCCATCTGCCCTAGAATCGCCGCAATGGGATCCCCCGGGGCGAGCCGCGGGATGATGAAGTTCAGCGTCGAGGCTACCCAGATGATCAGCAAAAAGATGCCTAGCCGCCGCAGAATATATTGAATGCTCATGGGCTTCTTTCTGAGAGACTGTCCATCGTGAAACGTGGTGCGTGATGTACGGTCGTCTATGGTGAAACGTCAAACGTCAAACGTCAATTCGACGCATGACGTTTGACGTTTGAACAATCATTTACGTCGTTGGTTCGATCTCAACCACAAGCATCATGAAGTTCATCCACCAGTTCGGGGGGTGATGGTAGTCATTTTCCGCGGTGGGCCAGTTGTCCCAGTAGCGGGTGCTGTAGGGCACGACCCGTTGTTGTTGCGTCAAGGAGATGATCGGCAATTCCTGCAGGCGAATTTCCAGCGCGCGGCGGAAGAGTTCGTGCTGCCGCTCCGCACCGGGCTCGATAACCTGCATCTCTTCGACGATCTCGTCATATTCCGTGTTGGTCCAGCCCCAGATGTTGTTGGAGGCGCGTTCGCCAACCGGCTTGACCCAACGGCTGTGGAAGAGATTCAGCTCGTCGTAGGGTTCGACCACACTACCACAAGCGACGTGATGGGTTTCGATCTCGAAGTCGCCAGTGTCGCGGGCATCAAAATAGGTGGCTCCAGCCAGGGCACGGGGCGCAGCGTCGATACCGACATCCTGCAGGGCCTGCACGATGATCGCGGGCAGAATCGGCTCTTCGGTCTTGAAGAGGATATCAACACGCAGCGGCTGACCATCCTTCTCGTAGAACCCGCTGGCCCCAAGCGTATAACCCTTGCTCTCGAAGATCTCGCGGGCCTTGTCGGGAGCGAATTCGGTCGGGTTATACTGATCCAGCAGGTCCTGGTTTTCGGTCAGCCAGGCCTGGAGGGCGGGATAGGCCGGGAAGTTGTAGGCGGAAACAATGCCTTGACCACCGGTGCCGGCGTCGCCGATCTGCTGTTTGGGCAGCGCATAATTGATGGCCCAGCGCATTTCAGCATCATCCCACGGGGCGACGCGGGTGTTGAAGCCCAACATGCCGGGGCAGGGGTCGATCCAGGCGCGCGTGCCATCTTCTGTCCAGCCGATGGCGTTGGGGTTTTGCGCGACCACATCCGCGAAGGTATCGATGCGCAAGCTCGGTTGACCATCTACCTCATTGGCGGTCAATGCCGCGGCTTTGCGTTCATCGGGGCCGGCCTCTACAAAGATGATGCGCTCTGGGGCTGGCAGATCCTGGAAGCCAGTCTCGACTGCCCACCAGTCGGCGCGGCGGTCAAAGACAAATTCGGTGGCGGTCGCTTTCACGAGCCGATAGGGGCCTGTCCAGACGGGCCAGCCCTGCTCGAGGTCAAAATTCCCAAAAGTGTTGGGGTCCTGGCCTTCCCAGATGTGCTTGGGCACCACACGGATTGCCCCCCAAATGCGCACGCCAAAGGCATTGATCACAAAGCGCGGGTCGGGGTTGGCCAGGGTGATTTGAATGGTCGTCTCATCGACCGCGACAGCCTCGGTCACATCTACCACGGTGCTGGCATAGCTCAGCGTGGGGTTGGCCTTGAGCATGTCGATGGTGAAGACGATGTCTTCAGCGGTGAATGGTTCGCCATCGCTCCACTTGACGCCATCGCGCAGGGTAATGGTGACTTCGGTGAAGTCTTCGTTCCAGGTGGGCGGGCCAGCCGCGATCCACGGGATCAATTCACCGGTCTGGTAATTCAGATAATAGAGCGATTCGATCATCACCTGGTGGTGGCCCTGGGAATTGGTGGCGCCAGGGTTCAGGCCAGACTGTTCGGGAGCAGCGTGCGGGCCACCCTCAAACCCGATGATCAAGGTGCGTTCGCGGGGGACAGCCTGCAACCCGGCGGCCAAGGGCTCTGCGGGCGCGGCATCGCCACCGGCAGCAGCAGGATCAGCACCCGGTGCCGGTGCAGCTGCTGGCGCCGTACAGGCGGCGATCAACAGGGCAAAGAAGACAGCCAAGGTTAGTAAAAACTTGTTTCTCATTTGGTTCCTCTCTGATAGTGCGCTGTGGAAGAAATCGGAATGAGGAGCGCGCAAGGCAAATAGATAGTACAAACGAAGCGTTTGCTGATCAAAACCTCCTTTGGGTTGTAGGGTGCCAACTGCTGGCGGTGGTGTGAAACGAGACGATCATAGACCTGTTACACAGCGACAGCTGATTGCTCAGGAGCCGGGGATATCTCACTGGTACTCTTTAGCTGAGACTTGCGTAACACCAGACAGACCTATCCGCAAGTGGTAGCGCTTCCTAACGCTGGGCTTACCCCCCATGGCGCTGCAACGTTTACGGATAAACTCTTATTCACTTACGTTACGCAATGCCAATAGCCAGGCTAGGGCAGGCACAGCAGATACCAGGCTGATTTCCCTGTGGGAGTGCGTAACATCAGTTCAGAATAGAGGCAGGGCCTATGGTACCTGAACTTTCTGCGGCTGTCAAACGCCTTAAACTTCATCAATAACATGTGGACCCAACCTGGCCACCCGGCTAGGAATATGCCTAGTGCCAAGACGAGGCAATAGTCTAGCCCGCGGGCTGGTGACGAGGGCTCTTTTCTCGGCTACAATCAGCACAACGGTAAACAAAAACGTGGGTCGCAGGAAGCAAGACCAAAAAGCGCCCCCGTAACCGATACAAAAAATTGACAGAGCGAAAACTTACGCAGCACCTGATGATTCTCTGATGAGACAATGTCGTCAACAAGAAGACTTTCAGTCAAGGCTTGCGTAAATCCAACCACAAAGGAGAGATATCATGTCCTTTTTGAAAGTGACTCAACACGAAGTACAAGACCCACCATTTGCCCGCTTCTTGTTTAGCGATACGCGTTCTGCCTGGTTGTGGTTGGTGGTACGGGTTTATCTCGGTTATGAATGGCTGACGTCGGGTTGGGGTAAACTAACCCCCGCATGGCTGGAGGATGGTACGGCTCTCCAAGGTTTCTGGGAACGTGCCGTGGCAATGCCGGAAAATGGCCGACCTGCCATCGCCTTTGACTGGTATCGTGGCTTCATCCAATTCCTGCTAGATACGGGTAGCTACAGCTGGTTTGCGAAGTTGATTGTCGCTGGTGAGATTCTGATCGGTATCGGCTTGATTTTGGGCGCATTTGTCGGCATCTCGGCCTTCTTCGGGGGGCTGCTGAACTGGAACTTCATCATGGCTGGTACCGCAAGCACCAACGCCCTGTTGTTTGTCCTGGCAATCGGCTTGATGCTTGCCTGGAAAGTCGCTGGTCACATCGGGTTGGATCGCTATCTGCTGCCACTCTTGGGCACACCCTGGCGCTCTGGGCCTGAAGCCAAAGCACCAAAAACTGGCTCGCTAGCCGGGCGCACTGCCTAACCTGAAGCTGAGTTGATGGATGGGAGATAGCCGCTACGAGGCTTATCTCCCATCTTCTTTTTCCGGGGCAAAAATTCGAACCGAGGATTGCTGAATCCGGGCAAGCTCGTTACAATACCGAGCATGACCAACAAATCACTTGCCCCAACAACGCTCGATTGGAATGCCCAGGTTAGTCTCAAGCTCTTGGTTGAAGCCGCGCCGATCGCCTTGGCAGTCGTCAACCAAAGCGGACAGATCGTCTATATCAATACCAAATTGGAGGAGATGTTTGGTTATGACCGCAGCGAGTTATTGGGGCAGTTGGTCGAATTATTGATCCCCGAACAATTACGGGTAATTCATGCCGAACATCGTGTCGGCTATCTGCAAAAGCCTCATATTCGCCCCATGGGATCGGGGTTGGATCTGGCCGGGCGGCGCAAGGATGGTAGCGAATTTCCGCTCGAAGCAGGTTTGAGTTATCTCGCTGAACTAGCTGACCCAATGGTGATCGTGACGATAACCGACATTTCGAAGCGTAAAGCGACGGAAGCCATGTTGGAGCAACGAGTTGAAGAACGCACACACGAGATCGAACGCCGCCGCCAGGTGGCTGATGGCCTGCGCGAGACGTTGCAGAGCTTAAATTCAAACCGTGCGCTCGATGAGATCCTCGGCTTTATTGTTGCCCAGACGCAACAACTGTTTCAAGCCAGTGGTTGCGCGGTCTATCGGCGCGACCCGGCCACCGGTCGCTTGCCCTGCCAGGCTGGAAGCGGCCATGTGCCCTCCGAGTTGGATGCTGTTTTGCTCCGCACCCACCTGGCGCTGGACGAAGCAACGATCTTAACCGGGGGGATTGGGGCGAGCGGTGAAGCGGCCATTGGGGAGCAGTTACTTGTGCCCCTGAGTGTGCGCGAAGATGCATACGGGTTTTTGCTGATTGGCTACCAAACCGCCCGGCATTTTTCCAAGGAGGAAATCCAATTGGCACACAATGTGGCAAATCAAACTGCGCTGGCTATCGATAATGCGCAGTTGCACACCCAAATTGAACAGAGCGCGGTAGCTGCCGAGCGCAACCGCATCGCCCGCGACCTGCACGATGCTGTCACCCAAACCCTCTTTTCCGCCAGCCTGATCGCCGACGTGTTACCGCGGCTTTGGGGGCGCAACCAGTCTGAAGGTGAGCGGCGGCTGGCAGAATTACGCGAATTGACGCGCGGTGCCCTGGCCGAAATGCGCACTTTGTTGTTAGAATTGCGACCAGCGAAATTGAGTGAAGTCCCCCTGGCGGATCTGCTGCATCAACTGGCCGAAGCCATTGCCGGGCGAGCCCGGGTAGCGATTGATGTGCAGATTGAAGGCGAAGGCGAGTTGCATGGCGATGTGAAGATCGCCTTCTATCGGATCGCTCAGGAGGCGCTCAACAATGTCGCCAAACATGCGCATGCAAACCAGGCCACCATTCACCTGCGCCACAGCCCCACCCTGGTGGAGCTGTCTGTCCGGGACGATGGGGATGGCTTTGTCCTGAACCCAATCAAACCCGAGCATCTGGGGCTGGGCATCATGCGCGAGCGGGCAGATGCGATTGGGGCCGGGCTGGACTTGCAAAGCGAAGTGGGCGTCGGCACCACGGTGACCGTTCAATGGCAACCACCCGAACCCGCCCAGGCCCAGATCGCCAATGGGCGTTGAGGAACCTGCGCCCGCCAGGTCGAAGAGCAAGGGCTACACAGAGGTTCCGCTGTAGATGTGCCGCTGTGTGCCCGCAAACCGCTTTTGGCTAAGCCGCGTGAAGAGGAAAGCAAAATGAGCAATGCAGACCCGATTCGGGTAATGTTGGTGGATGATCATGCTGTGGTGCGCAGTGGCCTGAGCGCATTCTTGCTGGTCTTTGATGATCTGCTCCTGGTGGCCGAAGCAGGCGATGGGGTCGAGGCCCTGCGGCTCTGCGAGCATCACCAGCCCGATGTGATCCTGATGGATCTGATCATGCCGCGCATGGATGGGGCCAGCGCAACTCAAGCGATCCGCCAGAAATATCCCCACATCCAGGTGCTCATCCTCACCAGCTTCAACGAGAACAATCTCGTTCAGGCCGCGCTCAAAGCCGGGGCGATTGGCTATCTCCTCAAAAATGTGAGCGCCGATGAACTGGCCGATGCCATTCGCGCCGCGCATCGTGGCCGCCCGACGCTGGCTCCGGAAGCCACCCAGGCGCTGATCGAGGCGACGATCCATCCCCCGACCCCAAGTCTCGGCCACGATCTCACCGAGCGCGAGCGCGATGTGTTGCGGCTGCTGATTCAGGGGCTGGACAACCACGAAATTGCCGCCAAATTGATCATCAGCCACTCAACGGTCAAATTCCACGTCAGCAACATCCTCTCCAAATTGCAGAGCACCAGCCGTACCGAGGCTGTCGCCGTTGCTTTGCAGCATCAACTCGTCTGATTGATCGCTATTCCAGCACGCTGATCTCGCCCGTCGAGCCATTGACGCGGATCCGCTGGCCGCTCTGCAAGCGGCTGGTTGCTTCGTGTACCCCCACCACCGCGGGGATACCATATTCGCGTGCCACGACCGAACCATGGGTCATCAGGCCGCCAACTTCCATCACCAACCCCCCGGCCGCAAGAAAGAGCGGCGTCCAGGCCGGGTCGGTGCCCGGACAGACGAGAATTTCACCCGGAGCTAATTGGGCTTTGTGGGGCTCGAAAACAATATGCACAATGCCCTCCACAATGCCCGGCGAGACCGGCGTCCCGAGTAATTGATGCGCTGAAGTCGCGTCATCATGCTGTACGCCCGCATAAAAGGCCCGGCCATCACTCAGCAACAGGCGTGGGATCTGCCGTCGCCGCTGCTCGCGTTGATAGATGGCCCGCCGCTCTGCCACCAGCGCCCGCCAATCGATCGCGTAATCGGCCACCAGCGCTTTTAACTCGGCCACATGCAAATAAAAAATATCATCGGCCTGCGCAAGCAGCCCGCGCTCGACCAGGCTCGTGCCACTCTGCAAAAGCGCGGCGCGTAGCAAACCCAGCAATTGGACAATAAAAAACTTGGGGCTTTCGCGTAGTCCAGCCAAGGCCCGAAACCGCTTCGCCATCCAGCCAACCAGGGCCGCCTTGAAGGGGCCGAACGGGGTGTGGCGCAGGCTATGCTGCAATGCTGCGAGCACGCTGTGCGCCATCTCTGCGCCGCGGCGGAACTGAACATCCGGCGCCTGCTCGGGGTTGTCGATGCGCAGGTAGCTTTGGATCATCTGCAGCACTTGCGTGGGCTCTTCCTGCCAGCGTACACGCCCGAGATCGATCTCCGCGACCCCGCGCTGCCCATAACTCGCCAGAAATTTGGCCACAACTTGTTGCGCCACCGCGGGAAGGCGATGGGCCAAATAATCCGCGGCCAGTGCGGCTGCATCCGCCCGTTGGAAATGGGAGAGCGATGGTTGATCGCCGCGAATGGTGTGCGCGGCTTGCCAGAGCGCCAGATCCATCTCGGTGGTGACGTTGTGAGGCAGCCCGCGGGTGATCTCCCAGGCCCGCGCTCGTTGGGTTGGATCATCAGCCCAGTGATGGTTCGCCAGTGCCAGCAGGCGATTCATCATCAGGATGCCTGGCACCGCGCCGCCGATAAAGACCGGGAAAAATGCTGCCATGATCCGGGGCAGCTCCTCTTCGAGCAAGGTGATTTGAGCCGCGAGCGTCTTTGCTTCAGCCACCTGTTGGCGAAAAGTACGCAACTTGTCTTGTAATGCTTGCTGCACGGTCTGGCGGCTGCGATCTGGATCGGCCAAACTGCGCACAAAGCGCGGCCCAAGTTGGCGAGCAAAGTGGAGTACGGTCTGGATGCTTGCCGGTTTGGGCCAGCCCGGCGTGGCCCAGGTTGGTTCCTGTAAAATTGTGGCGAGCGCCTGTTGCATTCCGGCATCGGCCACGCCCGCAAAGCCATAGACCAGACGCCGCCCGATCCGGTTCCCCAGCATCGGCGTGATGCGGATCCACAATCGCTCGCCCGCACCCCAGAAGATCCGCTGCTGATCCAGCGTGTGATCCAGGCCAAAGAGCCGCCCGATGCCGCCAGGGATCAACAAGGTAAAGGCATCGCGGCCTAGAGGCGTGAGCGGATCCAGCACACCTTGCAACGTGCCAAACGAGAGATAGACATCCAGCGGGTCGGCCTTGGCTCCCCGCGGCACAGGAAAGAGCGACGTGATGGGCCGCGCCTGGAGGAGCGCAAGTTGCCCATCCGCCCAGGCCCATTCGATGTCTTGCGGGGTGTCGTACAGGGCCGCAACTTGTTGCCCCAGCGCGGCCAGACCGCGGATCGCCGCATCCGGCAGGGCTTGCGTCTGCGCAAAATCGTGCGTCTCGGTGATCGTGCCGCCGCCGACCTGCCCGCGGATTGCCAGTGATTTTGCCCCGAGCGTCTTGTGTAAAATCTGCCCCGTGCTGCTGGCTGCCACATAGTGATCCGGCTCCACTTGGCCGGAGACCAAAGCCTCGCCCAGGCCAATCGTGGCATCGATCACGGTCTCGTGGCGATTGCCAGTCAGCGGATTGGCCGTGAACAATACGCCAGATGCTTCGCTCTGCACCATCGCCTGCACCACGACGGCCAGGGCCACTTCCGTATGATCGATCCCGTTGCGCGCCCGGTACCCGATGGCCCGCGCCGTCCATAAACTTGCCCAGCATCCCTTGATTGATTCGTGTAGCGATTCTAAGCCTACCACATTCAAATAGGTATCTTGTTGACCAGCAAAAGAGAGGTCGGGCAGATCCTCGGCGGTGGCCGAAGAGCGGACAGCCACCGCGGCCGCGCCGCTGATTGCGTACGCTTCCGCGATCGCCGCGGCGAGATCGGGCGGTATGGCACCTGCCAGAAAGCGCTGGCGGATCGCTTGGGCGGTGGCTTCGAGCGCTTGCGGGTCGGTCGGATCAATCGCTGCAACCTGCGCCAAGATCCACGCGCCCAAGCCATTGGCCGCCACAAATTGTCGATAAGCAAAGGTGGTGATCAGAAAGCCGCCGGGTACGGGCAAGCCTGCCCGCGCCAATTTGGCCAGATTGGCCCCCTTGCCGCCGACCAGTGCCAAAGTCGCGTCGGTTGTGGCCAGCGGTAAAATGAAGGCCGATGCGTTCGTGCTAACGGGTAGCCCATCTGCTGCTGGATTCATGGGCGCGCTCCTTTCTGCTACGTAGCGAGCTAATAGAGAAACCAGATAAATATCGCATAAATCGTAGGTGCGGTTAGAAACC
>CAZIRP010000035.1:0-1990 GCA_964541665.1 uncultured Caldilineaceae bacterium
TTCTGGATCATCGGGCGCATGGACGATGTGATCAAGGTCAGCGGCTATCGCCTGGGCACAGCAGAGATCGAGAGCGCGCTGGTCAGTCACCCGAAAGTGGCCGAAGCCGCGGTGATTGGTGTCCCCGATGCGCTGCGCGGCAACGCCATCCACGCATTCGTGATCCTGCGCGCCGGGCTCGAAGGCGACGAAGCGCTGATTAGCGAACTGAAACAACATGTCCGCCACGAGGTTGGGCCGATTGCCGTCCCGCAATACCTCGAATTTGTCTCCACATTGCCCAAGACCCGCAGCGGCAAGATCATGCGCCGCTTGCTCAAAGCGCAAGTGACTGGCCAACCGCTCGGCGATACGAGCGCGCTGGAAGTCTAAATAACGGTTAACGGGTAATGCTCACCTGTCAATGGTTACTGAAGGCTTCGCCGTTGACAAAGTCGTTTCATTACCCGTTAACCATTCACCATTGAGCATTCACCGTTGAGCATTACCCATTGAGCATGGATCCAATCACGCTGGAACTCTACCGCCATCGTTTCGCCGGTGTGGCCGAAGAGATGGGGATCACGCTGCAACGCACCAGTTATTCGCCGAACATCAAGGAGCGGCTCGATTTTTCGTGCGCGCTCTTTGATGGCAACGGGCGAATGCTCGCGCAAGCCGCGCACATCCCCGCCCATCTCGGGGCCATGCCGGCCAGCGTGCAGACCCTGCTGGATCTGTTCCCGGTCTGGGCGGTCGGAGATGTGGTGATCGTGAACGATCCCTTCGCGGGGGGCAACCATCTGCCCGACATCACGATGATCACACCGGTCTTCGCCGAGGGCACAGAGTCGCCCACCTTTTTCATCGCCAGCCGCGCCCATCACGCCGATGTGGGCGGGATGACCCCCGGTTCACTGCCGCTTTCCACCGAAATCTACCAGGAAGGCATCATCATTCCGCCGGTCAAGCTGTACAAGGCCGGTGCGCTCAATGAGGATCTGCTGGCGCTGATTTTGCGCAATGTGCGCACGCCAGAGGAGCGGCGGGGGGATCTGGCCGCGCAGCGCGCCGCGCACGCGGTGGGGGCACGCCGCCTCCACGACCTGGTCAAGACGCACGGGCGCGCTGAAGTGCTGGCCTATGCGGATCATCTCTGCCGCTACAGCGAACGTTTGACCCGTGCAGCCATTGCCACCTGGCCCGATGGCGTCTATCAGTTTGAAGATGTGATCGAGTGGCCGAGCGCGCAGGGCAGCGATCTGATCCCGATTCGGCTGGCCGCGACGATTGCGGGCGATGCGATCAGCTTTGATTTCAGCGGCACCGCGCCGGCCATCCACGGGTCGCTCAACGCGGTGATTGCGATCACGCAGTCGGCTTGTTATTACGTGGTGCGCTGTCTGGTCGGCGACGAAGTGCCGATGAATACCGGTTGTTTTGCGCCGGTGCAGGTCATCGCGCCGGTGGGCTCGTTGATCAATGCGCTGCCCCCGGCTGCGGTCGCGGGTGGCAATGTCGAAACCTCGCAACGCCTGGTCGATGTGGTCTTGGGCGCGCTGGCCCAAGCCCTGCCCGAGCAGATCGCCGCGGCCAGCCAGGGCACGATGAACAATCTGACTATTGGCGGGCAGCGGGACGATGGCACACCTTTTGCTTATTATGAGACGATTGGCGGGGGCATGGGCGCCGCGCCGGACGGCCCTGGCATCAGTGGGGTGCAAGTCCACATGACCAATACGCTCAATACACCGGTGGAAGCGCTGGAAATGGCCTATCCCTTCCGGCTGATCCACTATGGTTTGCGTACGGGCAGTGGCGGTGCGGGCCAACAACGCGGCGGCGATGGCATCATCCGCGAATATGAGATCCTCGCGCCAGCGACGATCACCATGTTGAGCGAACGCCGCCAGGTGCGGCCATGGGGATTGCACGGGGGCGAAGCGGGCCAGGCAGGCCGCAACTTATTGCTGATCAACGGGCAGGTTCGCGAAGAGCTCCCAGCCAAATT
>CAZIRP010000035.1:2090-10802 GCA_964541665.1 uncultured Caldilineaceae bacterium
GCCGCAACTTATTGCTGATCAACGGGCAGGTTCGCGAAGAGCTCCCAGCCAAATTTACGCGCCGCTTTGCCCCCGGCGAGCGGTTGCGCATCGAAACCCCGGGCGGTGGCGGCTGGGGCAGCGCCCAAACCGCGCAACCAGCGCAAACATAGAGCAGAAATCAGAAGCGATGAGTGAGCAGCAAAACAAGCCCGATGCTAACCAGATTCTGATCGCCGAGTACCAGTACATTGCCCAAACTGCCTTTCAGGTGAACGAAGACCGCGCTCGCATCGCGGTCTTTTATCTTTCGGCAGTCGGTGGCTTGGCGGTGGCGATCACCAGCGGGCAGGAACTGGCGCGCACGCTCCCCGGCGTAGCCTGGGCCTTTGTCACACTCTTTGCGGTACTGAGCATTTCGGGCTTGTTGACCTTACTACAATTGATCCGTCTGCGACAGGCTTGGTTCGAAAGTGTGATTGCGCTGAACCGCATCAAAGAGTATTTTATCGAACAAGGCGAAAGTGATACGCTAGCGTTGGCCTTTGCCTGGCGCAACCATACCTTGCCTCCCCGCTTCAAGCTCTCGACGCTCTCATTCCTCTATGCCCTCCAAGTGGCACTGTTAAGCGGCTTGATGGTCGGTGCCGCGGTCATGTTTGTGGGGATAGCCTTGAACGGCCTCTGGTGGAGCGCCGCCGTAAGCGGTGGCCTTGGCTTTGCCTTATTTCAGCTTTTTCTTTACTGGTGGTTGTTGCGTGGAGATGCTGTTAAGTGATGCGTGATGCGTCAAACGTGATCTGTAACGCGTGTAATTCACGCATCACGTTTGACGCATCACAAATACAACTTCTCATAGATCGCCACTTGGCGCTGCAAGCCCTCGCGATGGCGCGCATGATGGGCCGAAATGGGCTCGTACTGGCGACCCGTCGCGGGCGGTAATTCGGCCATCCGCCGGATCGCGCCGATCTGCTCAAGGCCAAGCAAGGCAATACCGCGGCTGGTGATCTCGGTTTCGGCCAAAGTGCGGATCGGCTGCCCCAGCACATCCGCGAAGATCTGCAACCAGGCTGGCGAGCTGAGCAGGCCACCACCGCTGGCGATGATCGAACGGGTGGCACTATAGGGCAGGTGGCCGGCGATCCGCTCGTAGATGATGGCGAAGCGATAGGCGATCGCTTCCAGGCTGGCCTGCACAATATCGATCGGTTGGGTGTTGAGGTTGAAGCCCACGAGACTGGCTCGGGCTTGATCATTCCAACCGGGCGCGCGTTCACCCGCCACAAAAGGCAACACCGTCAGGCCATGCGCGGCTGGGGCAGCGTTCATCAGTTGCTGTTCGAGTTGCTCGGCGGCAGGCAAGCGCAGATTCTCTTGCAGCCAGGCGTATAAATTGCCACCCTCGGTCGTCGCTCCCCCCAACAAGCCGCGCTTACGATCAACCCGATAGAGCCACAGCCCAGCAGGCACGCGCTGCAAGGCAGGGTCCAGCACTACACGCATGGCCCCGGTCGTGCCCACGGTGAGCGCGATGCGGTCGGGGTGGTCGCAACCACTACCGAGATTGGCCGCGGCCCCATCCCCAATCGACGGCAACCAGGGCACATCCTTGAGCGCGGGCCAACGCTCGGCCCATTCAGCGCGTAACCCTCGCAGCGGCTGGTCAATGTCGATCAGCGGGGACAATTGCTCGGCGGTCACTGGTAGCTGTTCGAGCCAGTCGGCATCCCAGGTGAGCGAATGGCGATTGAGCAACCCCGTCCACGCGGCAACGCTATAACTGACCGCGCGCTGCCCCAGAAATTTCCACAGACAATATTCCCCAAACGAAAGCCAATAGCGCACTTGCGAGAAACGGTCGGGCTGGGTGCGCAACAACCAGCGAAAGCGGGCGGGCAGGTAGGAGGTGTGGATCAACGTGCCGGTGCGGTCGTGGGCCAGGCTGCGCCCGGTCGGCCCTAGTTCCAGGCGCAACTGTTCGGCATCCGGCGCGTTGCGCGTGTCGGCATAGGTGTAGATCGGCGTGAGCGCGTTACCCGCTTCATCGCAGCCGAGCACATTGCCCACAAACGTGTCACTCGTCACCGCGGCGATCTGCGAAGCGCGTGCGCCGACCTTGGCCAAGACCTGGTCGATGGTATCGACAACCTTGTTGAAGAGATCCGCCACGCCAAAGGTTGCGCCGCCATCGGCGGAAGTCTGCATCTGCGTGGCAATTTGGACCGTACATGCGGGGACGGGCTGGGCCTGTGCGTCGTAGAGAATAGCGCGGGTCGATGACGTGCCAATATCCAAGCCAAGGATCAAAGGTTCGCTCATAAGCTTTGCTAACCGGGCTGACAACAGAATGGGTTTGAATACGACAGTTTGTCGTCGGGGTATGGTAAACCAGAGGGCGCAGGACGCAAAAATCTCCCGCGGATTGTGCGCAATGCGAGGTTATGGCCTTGCCAATGACAAGACCGACACGTAGAAATCACGAACCTTACGAACACCCAACAAATATCATCAAAAACTGACTTGTTTTGCTGATTAACTCGTGGGATGCGACGCAACAGTTGTGTTTAGTTTTGTTCGTGATTGGTAAACGCTGGATCGATGCGCTTTGTATCGTCATCTGCCTCGGGCACTGGCAAAGCCGTTTCCCAATTTAGCATCAATAGCGCCAACAAGATCAAAATAACTAATAGGATAAGTTGAGAGATTGGTAGCATAAATAATTTCTCCGTTTACACCAAAGCGTGTAATCGGGGCTATTGGTTTGCAAACAATTTGCCAGAGGATGGACACAAACCAACAGCGCAACATGTTTATCAAAATTAAATGGGTGGCCTAGCCGAAACAAACTGGATTCTCGGATGCCGAGCTTTATGCCCAGTTTAGCGTGCGATCTAAACCAGCCCCCTATGAAATAAACGCAGCAACTTCGTAGAAGGTTACGGTCAATTCTGAATCAATCAATCAGTTAAAAAACAAGCCAAGCATACTTACGATCAAATTACAGATGACACAGAGCAATTATCGGTAATTTTGGACATTTTATCCATAAATATTAGCGCAGATCGTTGATTAATCGTAAACTAATCATAGCCAAAGCGAAGGATTGGGCGCTATTGTACGATATATAGTATAGGCCCTTCACCCAATTGGCCCCGGTTTCGACTTTTCATCATTACACCGACCTCACGGAACCTAGCTCTTATTTATTCATACTTTCTATTTCGTAAGGCGAGCCCATAATGAACGATTATGCGAAGGTTATCTGGCGGGACGGGAAATGGTGGTTAACACTGCTATTTTTGTGTATTTGCTTATTGTTGACTAGTCGGACCACACAGGCGGCACCCTTGGCCCAAGTAGGCTGCCTCTCAGTGATGACAGTCAGCGACGAAAGCCAACTCAACAATGCCATTGCTTGCTACAACATGGCAACCACGGCCGGCGAGTATGTGATCAACCTAGCGAATGACATTTCGCTCACCGCCTCGACGACAGCGATCAACAACGCCAACTTGGGCGTCAGCCTGCGCATCGAGGGGAACGGCCACACTGTTAATGGCCAAAACATCAGTGGTGTACGCCCCTTTACAATCGTAAGCGGCACCATCGTCACCATGCAGGCGATCACCATCACCCGTGGCAATGTCGCTTCCAGCGGCGGCGGCATCAGGAACGAGGGCACACTGAGCGTAGTCAACAGCACCATCAGCCACAACACCGCCAGTAATCACGGTGGCGGCATCTACAACGATGGCACACTGAGCGTAGTCAACAGCACCATCAGCCACAACACCGCCTACATCGGCGGCGGCGGTATCTTCAGTTTCAGCATGGCGAGTGTGGTCAACAGCACCATCAGCGACAACACCAGTGATTACGGTGGCGGCATTTACAACGAGGATACGCTCACCATCCACAACAGCACCATCAGTGGGAACACCGCTACCAACGGCGGCGGTATCCGTAGCTGGGGTCAGTTGACCCTAGCCAATACGATCATCGCCAACAGCCTCAATGGCGGCGATTGTAGCCTTGGCTCCGGCACCATCCACGCCAGCTACTCGTTGATTGCGGATGGGCTGGGGTGTGTCAACGGCACCGATAGCAACAACCTGACGGGCGATCCACTACTCGGCCCGCTGCAAGACAACGGCGGCCCCACCTTCACCCATGCGTTGCTGCCCGGCAGCCCGGCGATTGACAAAGGTAATAATGCAGCCGCGCTCGACGCCGCAGGCCAACCGCTCAGCACCGATCAGCGCGGCTTTAGCCGCATTCTCGATGGTGATGGCGATACAGTGGCTACAGTGGACATCGGTGCATACGAATTGTTTGCCTGTGGCCTGAACATGACCGCGGCAACGGAGCTTGATCTCAACGCAGCGATTGCCTGTTTTAACGCGGCAACCACACCCGGTGAATACGTGATCACCCTGGCGAACGACATTCTGCTCAGCGCCTCGACCGTTGCCATCAGTAACTCAACCGCCGGTGTCAGCTTGCGCATCGACGGGGCCACCCACAGCGTGGATGGGCAGGAGATTGACGATGTGCGACCCTTCAGGATTGCAGCTGGCACTGTGGTCACCCTGCAGGACATCACAGTCACGCGGGGCAATGACGTCGACGGCGGCGGTATCCGCAACGGTGGCACGCTGACCATCACCAACAGCACCATCAGCCACAACTCCGCCACCGACGAGTTCGGCGGTGGCATCTGGAACTCTAACAATGGCACGCTGACTATCCACAACAGTACCATCAGCAACAACACCGCTGACTACGGCGGCGGCATCTTGAACGAGGGCACGCTGACCATCACCCACAGCACCATCAGCCGCAACACCGCTAACTGGTACGGCGGCGGCATCTTGAACTATCGCACGCTGACCATTACCGACAGCACCATCAGCAGCAACACCGCCTCTAGAGATGGCGGGGGCATCGAGAACTGGTTTGGCACGCTGACCATCAGCAACAGCACCATCAGCAGCAACACCGCCTCTAGAGATGGCGGGGGCATCGATAACTATCAAGGCACGCTGACCATCTACAACAGCACACTCAGCAATAACACCAGTAACGACAATGGCGGCGGCATCTATCAGGTGGGTAACACCGCCACGACCACGTTGGCCAATACGATCATCGCCAACAGCACCAGTGGCGGGGATTGTTCCAACGCTGGGGGCACGATCAACGCCAGTTACTCGCTATTCGGCGATAACTTGTCTTGTGTCAACGGTACCAATACCGAGAACATCACCGGCGATCCGCAACTCGGTCCCTTGCAGGATAATGGCGGGCCCACCTTCACCCATGCCCTCTTGCCCACCAGCCCGGCGCTTGATGCGGGGGACAATGCCATTTGCGCAGCAGCTCCGGTCTCCAACGTGGATCAACGAGGAATTGTGCGGCCACAAGGGATAATTTGCGACATCGGCGCGTATGAAGCCGATACCGCGCCGATCGCCTTTATCAAAAACGTGGTCGGCGGTGTGGCACAACCCAGTGCATGGTCCTTCACCGTGGATAGTGACCCCACACCCATTGCGCACAACGAAACTGTGACACTGACGTTTGGCAGCCATATTGTGACTGAGTCCGGCCCGGCAGGCTACACGCTGACCGGCGCGGGCGGGGCGTGTGCGCTGAACAATGGCCAAATCGGCTTGACGGTCACCACTGCTGGCGGCACCTGCACCATCACCAACACGCGCCAGACAGGCCAGATCACCTTCATCAAAGATGCGGATGGCGGCCCGTCCGATGACAATCAATGGACCTTTAGCCTGATCAGCGGGCCCGCCGGGGCAACACTGCCGACTAATATCGCCAACCAACAGAGCCTCACGCTGGATACCGGAGTCTACATCGTCACGGAAACCGGTCCGCTGGACTATCACCTCAAACGGGGCGAGGGCGTCTGTGAGGTGGTGAATGGCCAGATTCAACTCACCGTGACCCCGGCGGGCGGCATCTGCGAAGTGGACAACGACCGCGATACGGGCACGGTGCGCTTCATCAAACAAGTGGTGAATGGGCCTTCTCAACCCAGCGACTGGCGCTTCAACCTGGTTAGCGGCCCCCTGGCGGCTCCCTTGCAAACCGCCATCCCCCATAACAGCGTGCGCGAACTGGACACGGGCAGCTATGTGCTGACCGAAAGTGGCCCGCCCGGCTACGCTGCCGTGAGTGCCTCCGGCGCGTGCAGCCTGGTCAATGGCCAGTTGCAACTTACGGCCATCATCACGCCGACAACTTGTACCATTACCAACACACAAATGACTGTCCTGGTCAACGAGTTCTTTGGCAACTCCTGGGTGAGCGAAGGGGCAATCAGCGGAGATGGCAGCCAGGCTTGTGTCTGGCTGGCACTCAACAACGAGCCGAGTGGCCCAGTTACGATCAGCCTGACGCCGCGCAACGGGCAGGTCACGCTCGACAAATCCAGCATCACGCTGGATGGCACAAACTGGAATCGCTTCGATTTGGCGCAGCGCGACAACATTCTCTGTATCCGCGCGGTGGATGACACCATCGACGAGAGCGGGGCCGAACAGTGCAAGGATGGCTTGAGCGAGCGCTTTGCTGGCTCGGTCGTCCCCAATGATGGCTGTGGCGACCATCTGGATTTTGTCGATCTGGCCATCACCAGCAGCGCGGATCCGAACTTTGGCGCTTTTACCCCGTTCGTCAGCAACACGTTGCGCGATCTGGATTTCAGCGCCGCGAGTATTGACGTGCTGGTGCAGGACAATGACCAGGCCGGGGTCACCCTCACGCCGGCGTATGGCGTTGCAGTGGTAGACGAAGATGGCGCGCCGCGGCCCGAAGCCTGTTATTGGGTCACCCTGAATAGCCAGCCGACCCATCCGGTCACGGTGGCCGCCTTCCCCGACAGTCAACTCACGGTTACCCCGGCCTCGGTCACGCTGGATGCGAGCAACTGGAATCTGCTCGACAGCCAGCAGACAGTCAACCGCATCTGTGTCACCGCGGTGGATGATGCTATTGACGAACCCGCGGGGAATTTCTGTGCCGACCGCCTGGCAAACCCGTTTGGGGGCGCGGTCACTGGCCAGAGCTGCGGCGATCACCTGGGTTTTGTCCGCCACAGCGTCGCCAGCACAGATGGCAAATACAACGGCACAACCAACTTCGCGGGCATCGGCCCCAATTTTGATGCTGATCTCAGCACGCTCGATGTGCTGATCCGCGACGATGATGTGGTGGGCATCCGCTTTATCCCCACGAGCCTCAGCATCATCGAAGGCAATACCGGTACCTACCAAGTTGTGCTGACCAGTCAACCTACTGGGGATGTGATCGTGGACAATGGTCACGGTTCGTCCGTTACCTTCACACCGGCCAACTGGCACATCCCGCAGACGCTCAGCATCACCATCCCCGATAACGATGTGATCGATGGCAGCCGCGAGCAGCCGTTGCCCCATCAGGTTGCCAGCAGCGACCCCGCGTATGATGTGCTTGAGCCGATCCTGCCCCTGCTGATTCTCGACAATGATTCGCCCTCGGTGGAGATCGTTCTGGTTGATGCACCGACCGGCCAACTCGAGGTTGCGGAGGGAGGCAAGACGGCCAGTTACACGCTGCGCTTGACCGCGCGGCCGCAAGCCGATATTGTGGTCACGCCCGTGGTGGATGATCAAGTGACGGTCAGCCAGAGCAGCCTCACCTTTACCGCGGCCAACTGGAATCTCTTCCAGACGATCGTTGTCACCGCGGTGGACGATGATCGAGTCGAGCCGACGCTGATCTCGCCGATCCGCCACACCATGAGCAGCAGCGACCCGGCCTATAACGGCCAGCAGGCCCCGGTGGTCGATGTGCAAGTGCTCGACAATGATGTCGCTGGCATCGAATTGGTCGCTTCGACGCCGCTGCAACTCAGCGAGGGTGCGCTCCACGCAGCCCAACTGACGGCCAGCTATCAACTGCGGCTCACCAGCGAACCGGCCAGCGAGGTGACCGTGTTGGTGAACATCGCCGGGCAGGCCACGGCCAGCCCCACATCACTCACCTTCACGCCTGCGGACTGGAACATCTTCCAAGGCGTGACCCTGGCCGCGATTGATGATGAGATCGACCAGGGGGCGAGTTACGATGCCCTGGTCAGCCATACCGTGCTCAGCGCTGATCCTGATTACGACGGCTTGCCAGTGACGGATCTGCCGGTTCTGATTCTGGATGACGACCAGGCGGGGGTGATCGTGACCCCCACCGCGCTCACGGTCACGGTCGGGTTGACAGGCACTTACAGTGTGGTGCTGACCAGCGAGCCGCTCGGCCCCGTGCAGATCGAACTCACCCCGGCGGGCCCTTTCCGCACCACCAGCAGATGTGATTCGGGCGAAGCCGAGGCGCTCTGCCTCACCTTTACCCCGGCCAATTGGAACATCCCGCAGACAGTCACCATCTTTGGGCTGAACGCGGGCACCGGGCTGGTTGGCCATCAGGTAGTGAGCAGCGATGTCATCTATGCCGCGCAGCTCGCTGCCCCGGTGGATGTCACTGTGACTGGGCACACGGCCAGCAATCCCTATCAGCCAGAGCCGGGCGCGACCCAATCTCGCCTCTTCCTGCCGCTGGTTGGGAAGTAGACGAGAGACGACGGACGATTGACGGTGGATGAAGGTGCTTCATTCCATCGTCAATCGTCTGGGGGCAATCGTCTGGGGTCAATCGTCCCCCGCCTATTTCCCCATT
>CAZIRP010000035.1:10902-55984 GCA_964541665.1 uncultured Caldilineaceae bacterium
CAATCGTCTGGGGGCAATCGTCTGGGGTCAATCGTCCCCCGCCTATTTCCCCATTCGCTTTGCGCTTTGTTATGATGTGCGACACAACTTCAGATTCTATCCCGCTCCGCTGCCTGTGACCGTGGCTGGAGCTGCCGAAAGGAAGTCACCATGACAACGCGCAAACTGGCCCGGCCCCGGGGACTCCATTATGAAGAATTTGCCATTGGCGACCAGGTCGAAAGTGTAGGCCGCACGATCACCGAGACCGATGTCGTCAATTTTGCCGCGCTCTCCGCGGACTGGAATTTGATCCACACTGACGCCGAATATAGCAAGGATCAGCTTTTTGGGCAGCGGGTGGCCCACGGCTTGCTGATCCTGAGCATTGCCAGCGGCCAGGCCGTGCGGCTCGGTTTTATGGAAGATACAGTGATCGCTTTCCGCGGGCTGGAGTGGAAATTTACCCGCCCGGTCTTCATCGGCGACACGATTCGCCTGCGAGTGACGGTGGAAGAGAAGAAGGATATGCGCCGCGCCGGGGGTGGATTGGTCAACTTTAAGATGGAAGTGCTCAACCAGGCCAACGAGGTCTGTCAGCGCGGCAAGTGGGAAATTCTCTGCAAAATGTTGCCGAGTGACTGAGTAACCACCATGCTTGCACTCTTGCTGGTGGGTTGCCTGATTGGCCTGGCGGGTGGCTGGTTGCTCTGGTTCAGCCGCCGGACACAGCGCCAAACCGGCCTGCCAGCTGGAGAAATCCTCTATCGCGATACCGCAAAGTGGCAGCCAGTCGAGCAGCCATTGATCAGCCAGCGCCACGGGTTGATCGGCAAACCGGATTATCTGATCCGCCAACGGATCTGGTGGCGCTCGGTCATCATTCCGGTGGAGGTCAAAAGTAGCCGTCGCCCGACCGATGCGCGGGCCGACCACATCCTGCAATTGATGACCTATTGTCTGCTGGTGGAAGATTGTCTGGCGTCGCGGCCGCCGTATGGCCTCTTGCGCTATGCCGATGAGACCGTGCGCATCCCTTACAGCAACGAATGGCGCAACCAGGTGATCGCCGCGGCCACTGACATCCGCCGGGCGCAACAAGCGCGAATGGTGACGCGCAGCCATACCAGCCCCGAGCGCTGTCAACACTGTGGCTATGCAACCGGTTGCGGCGATCAGCGATTGTCCCCCAATACGTCGTAGTTTCCCCGCGAATGGGCGCAGGCAACGCGCGCTGCTATCTACCGATTTCCCGGCTTAGCTGCCAGCGCTGCCAGTCGGCGCGTACATCCATATCAAAGGCGAGGGTGGGTGAAGCAAAGACGTGACAGGGGAGCCCAGCTTGCTGGGCGGCTTGGCAATGGCGGGCAAAGCTGTCTGGCCCAAACCCAAAGGGGATGGCGGTTGGTGGGCGCAAAACCAGGGCGCTGGTGCCGCCATCCCGGCTGGGAGCGATCACCACGCCGGGCTGGCGCGCAGCATGGGCGGCCAGGTGCTGAATATCTTCAACGGTGAGCAGCGGCAGATCCGCCGGGAGGACCAACATGGCGTCAGCCGCGTGAGCCACGGCTTGCTGCCGGGCCTGCTCCAGTGCCTGATTCAATTCCTGGCCCTGCTCGTGGATGACCCCTGCCCCGGCCAGATGGGCAATTGCCCAGACTTGAGGATCGCGGCTGATCACTACGATCTCATGCAGGCTCGCGGCCGCGTTGGCCTGATCCAACACATGTTGCAGCATCGAGCGCATCAACTCGGCGCGCTGATGGGGCGTCAACGTATCAGCCAGCCGGCTTTTGCCCTCATTGAGCGGCTTGACCGGAACGATCAACCACAGCTTCATGAGAGGCGCGGCAGATCCGCCGGTTGCAGCGGGGACGGGGTTGCCGGAGTGCGCCGCAATTGATCGGCAAAGCCAAGCACCTCCGCGGCCAATTGTTGTTTGCTGGCCAGGTCGGTCATGATCGTCTGCGTCACGAGTACGGGCTGCGCAAATTGATCCTTCACAGCCGCGTCTTGTTCATCCAGCACAAAACCGCTGAGCAGATCGGCATAATGTTCGGCGATCGTCAGCGGGCTGATCACCAACCCCATTTCGCGCATCAGCTTGGCGGCTGGCCCTTTGATCGCCTGGCCACCGACAATCGGCGAGACCGCCACTTTGGGCGCGCTCGTGGTTTGCAATCGCCGCCGCACGCCGGGAATGCTCAGAATTGGATCAATGCTTAGATAAGGATTGCTCGGGCAGAAGATGATCAGATCCGCCGTGGCCAGGGCGCGATCCGCGGCCGCGGACAAACGGGCCTCACTGGCACCGACGAAGGTCAAATCGATCACCAAAGGTTCGCACCGACGACGGACGAAGTAGTGTTGAAAGGGCAGATCGCCCTCATCGGTGTGGACCAGCGTGCGCACTGGCTGATCGGCCATCGGCAGGATCACCGAGCGGATGCCGAGCGAACGGCGCAGGCGGTCGGTCACATCGCTGAGGCTCACCCCCTGGCGCAACCATTCGCTGCGCCGCAGATGCACGGCCAGATCGCGGTCGCCAAGCCGAAACCAATCTTCCCCGCCCAGCAGGCTGATCATTTCTAAGGCAGCAAATGTTTCGCCAGCGCGGCCCCAGCCCATTTCAGGGTTGTGGATACCCGCCAGGTTATACATCACCGTATCCAAATCGGGGCAGATCGTCAACCCCCAATGCTCAAAATCATCACCGGTGTTGACCAAAACCGTCAGGCGGCCCGGGGACAAAACGGCTTGCAGCCCGGCAGCCAGCTTGGCACCACCTACCCCACCGGCCAGGGCAACCACGTTCAGATCAGTTGTCGTCATTGCTCGATGCACCTATCGTTTGCTCTATCTGGAGCCAACCATTGTTCCCATAACCCAGACACCACCGGTGATTTCAACGCCAAACCACCCGTTCGTTGATTGGGTAGCGCTCTTTCTCTTTTGTTTCGGCAGGATAACCGAGTGTGATCAGCGCTTGTGGATGCCACGTTGCGGGTAATTCTAACACACCTCGCACCAAATCGGGCACAAAGAGCGGCGCACACATCCAGCAGGCACCTAACCCATAATGATGGGCAGCGAGCAGCAGATTCTGGCAGGCCAGCGCCACACTTTGCACCGCCATGGTCCATTCGGCCTGATTGCGCGCCGCATCGGGATATTGATCCATCTCTTCCATGCTGAGTGCGGCCACCACAATTGCCCCCGCGCCGATCAATCGCGCCTGGCTGATGGCCGCGCGGCGGGCCACAACGGCAGGATCAGCGCCATCCGCGAGGAGGTCGCGTTGCCATTGTGCGGCCATGGTCGTGCCAAGCTGATGCTTGACCGCGGCGTCGGTGATCACACAGAAGCGCCACGGCTGACGATTGTGCGCTGACGGAGCCCAGATCGCGGCGGTGAGTAATTTTTCGAGCACTGCCCGCTCGATTGGCCGCTCCTGGTAGCGTCGCACCGAACGACGCTGCTGGATCAAGTGCCAAAAGTCGGTTTCTTGCATGGTCAAATCCGTTCCGGGGCCACATTACCCGCTTCGTGAATCGCTCGCCGCATATTGACTCGCGCCAGCAAGGCCAACCCTACAGCGAAACACAACAGAATCGAGAGAATGGCAAACCGATAGCTACCCGTCCACTGCAACGCCAGGCCGAACAACAGCGGGCCGAGCCAACTGGTGCCGCGTTCGCTGATTTCGTAGAGGCTGAAATATTCCGCTTCTTTACCGGCTGGGATCAACAACGAAAAGAGCGAGCGGCTGAGTGCCTGGCTGCCACCCAGAACAATCGCAATCACGGCTGCCAAGCCAAAGAATTGGTCCGCGGTGCGCACAACGGTATAGACCACTACCACCACCACCAACCAGATCACCAAGCTGATCATCAACGCCCGTTTGCTGCCGATCCAACGAGCGATATGGCCAAAGGCCAGCGCACCGCCAAACGCGACAAACTGCACCATCAGAATCATTTGTAACAGAGCGGCTTGGGTCATCTGCAACTCTTGCACGCCAAATTGCGCGGCCATGGTGATCACCGTTTGGATGCCGTCGTTGTAGATCAGATAGGCCACCAGGAAGAGCAATGTTTGGGGCAAGTTCGGCAATTGCCGTAATGTGTGAGACAACTGCCGAAAACCGGCCGTCAGATAATGTTGGTTGGGCGGCAGGCGGCGCAACGGTTGCCGCGACCGCAACCGGGTCAGCGGGATCACCGTAAAGACTGCCCACCACGCACCGGCAGATGCCAGACAGATGCGAGCCGCGTCCCCCGTGCTGAGCCCCAACGCAGGGGCCCCAAATTGCACGAAGATCAGATTCAGCGCCAACAAGAGTCCGCCGCCCAGGTAACCCAGAGCCCAGCCCTGCGATGATACGCGGTCGCGTTCCTCGGGTGTAGAAATTTCGGGCAGAAAGGCATTATAGACAATCAACGAAGCCCCAAAACTCACATTGGCCACCAAAAAGAGCATCCCGCCCAACAGATAACGATCGCCCTCCACGAAATAGAGCAGCAACGTGGCAAAGGCCCCCACATATGCAGAGAAAGCGAGCAACTGACGCTTGAGATTCGAAAAGTCGGCAATGGCCCCCAGCACCGGCAAGATAAACACCTGGATCACGACCGACAAGGAGACCATATAGGCGAAGAAAGAGTCGGCCCAAACCGGGATGCCCAGTGGATAGACATAGCCAGCTGCGTCAGCCGCGTTCTGGGCAATAGCCGTCAGATAGGGCCCCAGAAAGACCGTGACAACCGTCGTTGCAAAGGCCGAATTGGCCCAATCGTAAAAGTACCAACCGATCTGTTCCCGCCGATTTGTAGCAGTTGCAGGGGGGATCTCGAACTCGCTCATGAGGTCTCGCTAACGTTCAAAGTGAGGGTTTGATCGCTCATAGGACACAGCTACCAACGGGTGATTCAAGCAATGAGGCGATGAGCAGCAGTTTTGGAATCACGAAACGCTTCAACCAGCGCGGCTGAAGCGTTTCCATACAGACATAGTAAGAGGTCAAGAGCTATCCGTAAAATGGTTGCGACTCCTGAACCTGTGCTTACCAGCATAGAGTGGCGCAGAATTTACGGATAATCTCTAAACGATTCCCCAGCTTTTGCACTGTCAACTGGGAAATCAGCGTTTGCTTAGGCGGGCACAGGGAAGTTGCGCACGAGATCCTGCACGGCCTGTTTGGTTTCCGCTTGAAGGGCGAGATTTTTCGGATCTTTGGCCAACGCTGCGATCCAGCGCCCGATGCGCGCGAATTCGGCCACGCCCATGCCCCGAGTGGTAGCCGCGGGTGTGCCCAGGCGGATCCCACTGGTAACCAGCGCGGATTTTGGATCGTAAGGAATCAGATTTTTGTTGCAGTGCAATCCTGCCTGATCGAGCGCCTTCTCGACCACTTTCCCGGTGATCTCGTTGCCGTGGGGGTCCTGGCCGAGCGCGCCGACATCCACCAGCAACAGGTGATTGTCCGTGCCACCACTGAGCAGACGCAACCCCTCGGCCTGCAAAGTCTTGGCCAAAGCTTGCGCATTGTCGAGCACATTTTGCTGATATTGCTTAAATTCTGGGCGCAAGGCTTCACCCAGGCCCACCGCCTTGCCCGCGATCATGTGCATCAGGGGGCCACCCTGCGAGCCCGGCATCACCGCACGGTCGATCTCCTTGGCCAGTTCGGCGCGGCAGAGGATCATCCCCCCGCGGGCGGCGCGCAACGTTTTGTGCGTGGTGGTCGTGACAATGTCGCAGTGGGGCACCGGGTCGGGATGCAAGCCCACGGCGATCAAGCCGGCCACGTGGGCCATGTCCATCATCAGGAGCGCCCCGACACTATCGGCAATCGCGCGCAGGCGGGCAAAGTCCCACCAGCGGGGATAGGCGCTAGCACCGGCGACAATCAGCTTCGGGCGATGTTCTTCGGCCAGCCGCTGAATCTCATCATAATCCAACTGTTCAGTCTCACGGGCGACACCATAATGGGCAAAGTCGTACAACTTGCCCGAACTATTCAGCTTGAAGCCATGGGTCAAGTGGCCGCCATGATCCAACTTAAAGGCCAGTACCCGATCGCCCGGATTGAGCAAGGCATGGTAGACGGCTTCATTGGCCTGGGCGCCAGAATGAGGCTGCACATTGACATGTTCGGCCCGAAACAATTGTTTGGCCCGCGCAATCGCAATATCTTCGAGCACGTCGATGAATTCACAGCCGCCATAATAGCGCTTGCCGGAATATCCTTCGGCGTATTTGTTGGTGAGCACGCTGCCCATCGCGGCCAATACACTAGCCGAGACATAATTCTCGCTAGCGATCAGCTCAACCCCATAAAATTGGCGATGGCGTTCCTGATCAATGACTTGATACACTTCGGGGTCGGTCTCGGCGAGGATCTCGCGCGGGTCGGGTGCGTCACTCCAGGTGACAAATTCATACTGCGCGCCCGGTTGGCTGTCTCGTTGCGACTCAGCCGTTTTTGATTCAATTATCATTTAAAGCTCCTGCCCTGACTTCTCAGATCAATCGGGTCTGTGACCGCACGGAACATAACACGCTTTGCAGCTTTCGTCAATTTGTAGCCGATTTCTGGTAGCCGATTTTGGGCGCCCCCTGGAGCAGTTTGGAGGATGAAGGAATCCGGATGTAGACCCCACCATGAGTTATGATACAATGCGCATCTATGGATGGTACGTTCAGTCAGCAAAAGAAAGATTAAGCATGTGCCAAAACCACTGCCTGTTCGCGATAAAGCGTTTGCCTTAACCCGCGGGATAACCTTTGCCGAGTACCTGGCAACTTTGCCCCAATTGGGGGCGATTTTGCGGGGACGGCTGCGCGAGATTCGCATCAACCCGCAGGATCAAGACTTTTTTGTGCAATATCCCGATGTCCTCAATTTTGTATTCTTGTTTAGCGAAGAGAATCCCGAAGCCATTGCGGTAGTGCCCGTGCTGGTTGCGATCACCCAGCGCTCGCCCCGCTTCACCTTACAATTGCTGCGCGACACCGATGATCTCAGCGCGTTGGCTCGTCAGGTTGATGAAGCAGAATTAAACCGGGCGCTCAACGAATTGGCTTTGCCGCTCTTGTATGTCTTTGACGAAGAATGGAATCTGCAATGCCAGTGGGGTCCCTATCCCCAAGCTGCTGAATCCTATCTGGAAGCCTGGCTCGAAGCCCACCCCGATTATGAACGGTTGGCCGAAAGTTCAGACAGTGGTGAACAAGCAAAGTATGCCCGGCTGTTAGACGAACTCACCCATGAAATGCGAGTCTGGTATAATAGTGGGTTGAATCAAGCTTGCATCAGTGAAGTGCGGGCCTTACTGGCCGCTTTGTTGGAGGATGATAGTACCGATGATGGGGAAGATGAGTAAAGGAACACGTGGAGGGAGACCTGCTGTCTGGCTGGGGCTTCTACTCGTTATCAGTTTATTCCTGGCAGGTTGTGGGGGCGAGCATCAGTTCAACGGCACAGCGTATGATCCGCCCCGCCCCGCTCCGGCCATTACCGGCGTCAACTGGGATGGAACTCCGTTCGAGATCGAAGCGTTGCAAGGCAAAGCCGCGCTGATCTTTTTTGGCTATACTTCCTGCCCCGATGTCTGCCCGATGACCATGGCCGAATTGCGGCAAGTCCACGAACAACTGGCCGCCGAAGGTCACGAGGTGGAAGTCGTCTTTGTATCGACCGACCCCGAACGCGACACCCCCGAACGATTGGCGCAATACATGGCTGCTTTCAACCCCGATTTTTACGGGGTCCATGTTGCATTGGCCGACCTGCCCGAAGTCAAAAAAGGCTACGGCGTCTATTCCGAAAAGGTCAGCCCGACCCCAGATGCGGAGCCCGATCCGAACACCTATCTGATCGAACATTCGGGCTACATCTTTGTGGTTGATCCGACCGGCAATCTGCGTGTGGCTTTTGGCTATAGCCTGCCCAAAGATGGTCTGCTGGCCGACGTGGAATATATCCTGGAGAGTTAAGGCCAGGTTTGGCGGGAATACACCAAATAGCGTATGGCATAGTGGGGAATTGCCGTGATACAATTCGGGCGTTGAGCTTGGGTTTGTGATGGGTGGGGCATTCGTGAAGCAACAGGCGATATTGGCAGCGCACTTAGAAAAATTTCGACAAATGACCCTCTGGCACCAGGTCGTGACTTGGTCCATTGGCCTGCTCCTGGCCTGCGCGGCCATCTGGCTGCTGTTGGGGCCCGCCTGGGCGGCCATTCAACTCAAATACTTCGAGATCGAAAATGTGCCCGGTGGGCTGAGTTTGCAATGGGCAACCGCCGCGGAATATGATCTCAGTGGCTTTGAGGTGCTCTGCAAAAAGACCGGCGAGCTGGATGACAAATATCATGTCATTGGCGAAGTCCCCGCCGAAGGAAGCCCCCAGGAAGGGGCAACCTACATCTTCCCCATTTTGGAGGGTCTGAAACGGGGGGAAAGTTATTGCTTCCGGCTACGCGAAATCTCGATCAATGGCGAACCCGGCGACATCTTTGATCGCTGCGGCTGGGGGCTGGATATTGCGCCGACCCCCGCGTCTACCTGGGTGATCACCAACACCGCGACAGTGCTGGCGCTGGAGATCACCGGCACGGCCATCGCGGCGGATATCAAGGCCACGGGCAATGCCGCGGCCCTCGCCACTTATGATTCGCTGCGCGCTACAGCCGCGGTGACCGCAACGCCAACCCTGACCACAGCCCTGCAACTGGCCCCGACCCTGACAGCGATCGCGCTCATCTCGCCCACCTTGACGGCAATTGCTCAAGGGCCAGTGCTCACCCCCACCAGTGAGCTGGATACGATGCTGCCTGTCAGCATTACCTTGACCGCGGTGAGCGAGGCCTTTGCCGCCACCCAGACGGCTGTAGTCTCGGCCAGCAATGGGGTGCCGCTGGACACGCCCACCCCTACACCAGACTTCGGTCTCACCGGCCTGGAACCCTTTAGCATTACCCTAACGGCCAACAGCATTGAAATTGCCGGAACCGAAACCGCCATTTTTGAATTTAACAATGGCTTGTTGATCACCCCCACCCCAACCTTTACACCAGTCGCTGGCGACAGCCCGCTTGTGCCAAACCAAGGGCAACCAGCTCCGCCAGAGCCACAAATTGATCCCGCTACCGGCTGGACCATCGACCCGGCAACTGGCTGGCCGATTGACCCTGCAACAGGCCTGCCCAGCACGCCCACGCCGATGATCGATCCCGCCACCGGCTGGACCATCGACCCGGCAACTGGCTGGCCGATTGACCCCGCGACAGGGCTGCCCAGCACGCCCACGCCGATGATCGATCCCGCTACCGGCTGGACTATCGACCCGGCAACTGGCTGGCCGATTGACCCCGCGACAGGGCTACCGAGCACGCCCACGCCGATGATCGATCCCGCCACCGGCTGGACCATCGACCCGGCAACTGGCTGGCCGATTGACCCCGCGACAGGGCTGCCCAGCTCACCCACACCCGATCCAAACGCCGGGGGCGCCGATCAATCTCTGGCGCTGGCCCCATCTCCCGCGGATGAGCTTGTCCAGGATGCGGCGGACGGGCCGCCAGCCCCGTCATACATCATCCAGACGATGACGCCCACGCCGCTGGGTGAGATAGCACCGCCGACCTTAACCCCGTTGCCCGCGGCGACAGCCACACCAGCTGGTTTCCGCCTGGCCAATCTGATGACCCCCAACGGGCAAAACTTCACCTTTCTGTTGCTTTGTGTCACAGGGGTGACCGCAGGCGGTCTGGGGATCCTCGGTCTGTTGACCAGCGCGGTCTATATGCGCTCTCAACGCAAACGCGACGATGACGACAATCGATCGTCCTGGTAAGCCACCATTCTATCGACGCGCCTTTCTGGCCGTTGCCCTCCCACCAGCCAGCCAGCCCGCGCTGCGCGACTGGCAGACCCAGCTGCAAACCGCCATGCGTAGCCAGCAACTTGGCGATCCCTTTGTCTGGGTGGCAGCCCCCAAAGCCCACATCACGCTGCGTTTTCTGGGGGATAGCAGCAAAGCGCAACTTGCCGCGCTCGTGCTCCACCTTGCGCCGATTGCTCAGCACTATGCGGCTTTTCCCATCACGCTGGATCGATTGGGGTGGTTTTTGCGCGGCCGCATTCCACAAGTGCTGTGGCTGGGCATCACAGAGGGGCTTGACGCATTAACGCAAATGGCAGAGATGCTCGAGCAAGCGGCGCAACAAGCCGGGTTTCCCGCGGAAGCACGCGCGTTCGCTCCCCATGTGACTTTGGCGCGTGCCAATCGCCGGGCAGAGCGCCCGCAGCTTGCGCAAGTGGGCCAATTCCTGCAACGCGGGTTGCCAGCCAACCCGCCGCCGATCACATTTTTGGCGGAAGAAGTGAGTTTGTTGTACAGCGAGGAAGCGCGGGGCAATGATCGATATGCGTCATTGGCGACAGCGAAACTGGGGCTGGCGCGCAACCCCTAGGCAGCGCCGCGGCGATCACGATCTTCCGGGCGGACGGGGAACAGATCTTGTTCGAGCTCGTCGAAGTCAAATCCATTGACGCGGCTCGGCGCTTCGTTCTCTGGCGGGGCCTGCCAGGTTTCGTTCTGGGTCAAGCCATGGATCAACAACCCCAAAGGCACACAGATCAACATGCCTGTTAAGAAGCCCCATAGACTCAACACCAGGATGCCGACAATTTGCGCCTGGAGCTGACCGGGGAAATCTGCCTGGAAGTTCTGCCCCACCAGCAACCCAGAGACACCCTGCCCATTGACGCCGAGATAGCTCTCAACCCCTGTCATTTGCCAGCCTGCACCGACCACACCATCGGCAAAGATGCCCACGAATAACAACCCAAGCAAGGCAGGGATGCCATGGGATGTAACGATGCCCGTAGCATCATCCAGCCGCAAAACACCGTCGATCACAAAGGTAAGAAACGGCACGGTTGCCCCGGCTAACAGGCCGATCAGAAAAGCGACGCCGGGCTGGACAAAAGGCCCCATCGCCAGGCCAGCTACGGTGCCAGCGACTAGGCCGCGCGCGGCCAGAAGAGGATCACTCTGCCCAGTGACAAACCACGTATAGCCCAGCGGCACCAGGATGCCGCCGCTCGCAAAGAGGATGATATTGACGCTGCCGCGCAGCAAGCCGAGATCTCCCACCGCGCTCACCTGGAGGGGATTGGTCCATAACCAGCCGAGTGTGCCCGCCAGGACGAGCAAACTCCCAACCACGGCCAGCAAAGGCTGATAGGCCGGCGGCAGGGCGATCTGCTCCAGGGCTTGTGCTGCCCGGCGAGGGGTCCACACCACCAGCGCGGCCAGGCCAAACCCTGCGGCCACCAAATAGACAGTACCCGCCCCGCCAAAATCAACCAGGCCATGGCCCAGGTTTAAGTTGCGCCCCAGTGCGCTGAGCCAACCTCCGCCCTGCACCCAATTCCCGGCCAGCGGATAAACCAATGTGCCAATCACCAGGGCTAACAATAAAGTCACGGTGGCTGGCGCTCGGCCCCGTAATGCCATCACGGGCAACAAAGTAACGGTCATCACCCAGGGCAAGTGACCCAAAAAGAGCGCGTAGACCAGGGCCGTGACATCCGGGCCCGAAAGAAACCAGCCGCTCAGCCCGGCCATCCCCCAACCGATGCCCCAATCGACCGAGAGCGGGCTCCACTCCCAGACAAGTTGTCGCAACTCAGCTTGGGGATAGACCAGCCCGATGCCCCCGAAGTGGAGGGCAAAGCCAATCGCCCAGTAGCCAAAGGCGGCCAGGCCAATTGCGCCAACGCCCCCGAGCGCGGCGTTCCAGGCGCGCTCAGCGTCCAGGCCAGCAACGGCGATCAACACAAAGCCGACCGGCACCAGCAACGCCAGACTCGACGCGAGTAGATACCAAAACGTAGGGGTATGAAATGCGCCACCTTCGCCAAGCGCGTTGATCGAATTCACCTGTTGCGCCTGCGCCACCGTTGGCCAGGCTACCAGGGAAAACGTCATCAACAGAGCCCAGAGGGCCATTACGCGACGTAAGCAGCGCGGGAGTGCAATCGGCAACAAGTAGTGAGCAGACATAGAATGGTTGCCATGATGAACAGGCTTGCAATACCACGCGATAGGTTTTCGAGGCTGCATCATACCAAAGATGCTTGATATTCCAAATTCGTGTTAAACTGCAACGCGTGAAGAACGCACCTCGGGCGGCCTGGTGGCCCTGGCTAATTGGGTTTTGCTTTCTCGGGCTGTATGGAGCAACCACAGCCCCCAGCATCGTTGCGCTGTTTGATGACAGCCTGGAATTTCAGCTGGTTAGCCCCACCTTTGGCATTGCTCACCCCACTGGCTATCCTCTCTACGTTTTGCTCAGCGGGCTTTGGAGCCGCGTGCTGTTTCCGATTGGCAATTGGGCCTGGCGGGTCAATCTCTTCTCCGCGGTGACCGCTGCAGGTACACTGGCACTTCTCTACCATGCTGCCACTTTCTTGATCGCTGGCTCAAGCCGCGTTCGCTTCAGCGCGGGCGGTTTGGCTGCCGTGCTGGGGTTTGGCCTCGGCCCCATCTGGTGGAGCCAGGCCACCATCGCTGAAGTCTATACTTTGCATGGCTTGTTGACCATGCTCACACTCACGGTCGCGATTACGTGCCTGCAAGCAGATCGCGACCGCGCCGGGCTGGGCCGCTCGTTGATACGCTTATGCGCGCTCCTGGGCCTGGGCCTGGCCCATCATCGCACCACGGCCCTGCTGATCCCCCCGCTGGTGATTGTGCTCGGCTGGGTCTTCCCATCTGTCTGGCGTCCGCAGCGCGCCTGGGCATTCTGGCTGCTGGCCGCGGCCACGCCCTTGCTGCTCTATCTCTGGTTGCCGCTGCGGGCCGCGGCAGGCATCAGCGATCTGCATGGGAGTTATGTCAACGATTGGGCGGGCTTCTGGCATCACGTTCTGGCGCGGGGGTATGTCGGCTTTCTGGGCGATAATCCGTTGGCCATTGACCGCACCCCGCGCGATTGGCTCCAACTCTGGGCCGCGCAGATGGGCAGCGTGGGGCTTGTTCTCGGCGTGATCGGTCTGGGCCAGATTGGGCTTGCCCGCGGTCGTGCGCGGGCAGCGTGGTGGCTTGTGATACTGGTCTTGCTGGTAAACCTGATCTTCGCGCTCAACTATCGGGTGGCCGATGCCGAAGTCTTTCTGTTGCCCGCGTTGCTCGCCTTTGCGTTCTTGATCGGTGGGGGCGTTGCCTTGATCCACCAGAGGGTACAAGGCTGGCCACGGCTGGCCCACGCGGTTGCGGGGCTTTGTCTCGCGCTCCTCTTGTTTGGTGTGACCGGGCGTGGCCCCTGGGTCAATCGTAGTCAGGATTGGGCCGCGCATGATTACGCGGTTGCCTTGGCCAAAGTAGCTTTTCCACCTTCAAGCCGCGTGATCGCGCTTGAAGGCGAAGCGACCGCGCTGCGTTATCTGCAAACCGCGGCGGGGCTGGGCCAGAATGCCACTGCTGTTGTCGCCGATGACCCATCCCTGCGCCAGGCCAGGATCGCCGAGTTTGTCGCGGCGGGCGTGCCCGTCTACCTGACGCGCGAACTGAGCGGGATCGAGCAGCAATACAGCTTCAGCGGCGAAGGCCCGTTGATCCGTGTGTGGCCGCGGGGAGCAGCCGCGGTTGGCGACCCCAGCCATATGTTGGATCTGGCATTTGCCGAGGGGCAATTGCGGCTGGAAGGGTATGATCTGGAACGACTGGCGCAGGCGGGAGAGCCCGCGTTGCGGCTGGCCCTCTATTGGCGCCCCACAAGCCCGCTGACGCAAACGCTCAAGGTTTCGCTGCGTTTGCAACAGCCAGATGGGAGCGCGCTCTATTGGCCCGATGGGCAACCGATCCAGGGGGATTTTTATCCCCTCCGTTTGGTGGCCCCAACCACCACCTGGGCCGTCGGTGAGCGGATTCGCGATGTTTATGAGCTGCCTTTTCCGCGCGCATTCCTGGCAAACGCCCCCCCGATGCATCTGGTTGCCATCGTCTATGATGCGGAGTCCTTGCAGGAAGTCGGCGCATGGTCACTCGTGCTGGACTAGGCATCATCAAGCGCGGGCGAAGAACGCGCAATCGTCGCTAGATTTTGTCAACTCTCCTTTTGCGTGCCATAATGGCGCGGTTTTGATACCCAATTCTGGGTAGTGCGCATGTTAACACGGCTGGTTTTTCAGCCGAATTTTCTTAGGCCTTGCTGGATTTTTTTACGAGGAAACGTATGACAAAAATGTTATCCTTTCGCTTCTCTGCTCTTTGTGGCGGATTGTTATTGTTGAGCACTGCCTGTACACCGATTATTGTTCCCTCAGCGGCCTCACCGGTCACGACGCCAGCCGCCACGAGCGAACCAGCAGCGGAAGCAGAAAATGTTGCCATGGCCACGGTGACGACGCGCTCGTTGCGCGTGCGCAGTGAGCCGCTCGAAACTGCCGAAGTCGTTGCCGGTCTCAACGAAGGCGAACAATATCCCGTCTTGGGCATCAGCTCGGATGGCCTGTGGGTGCAATTGGCGATCGACAGCGCGGCGGGCGGCAGTGGTTGGGTCGCGGCCAGCTTTGTCAGCATCGAAGGCCCCATCACCGATGCCACCACGACAGCCGTCGCAGCGAGCACCTCACCATTGTCACCGACCACACCAGTGACCACCAGCGCCACAGTTACGACCACCACAGTCGTCGCGCCGGCGCCAGGTTTTGCCGCGATTGTCACGGATGGGACGCGCTTGCGGGTCCGGGGCGAACCCACCACCGAAGCCGAGATCGTTGGCTATGTCTACAATGGCGAAACCTACCCGGTGATCGAAACCAGCGTCGATGGAGCATGGGTGCTGATTGGCCCCTCCAGCGATAGCGTAACCGACAATCCAGATGGGGGTTGGGTCGCTGCCGAATTCGTGGTGATTGGCGAGTAAGTACATTCCCTGCCCACATTCTCAGCCAAAACCAGAGCCGACCATCTTGCAAGGGTGGTCGGCTTTTTGTTTGCTCCACTCCACGGTACAATAGCGGTATGAAAGGATCGATGCCAGCGGTGTCGCGCCGCGTGATTGCCGGCTTGCATGGCATTGTGTTGATTCTATCGGGGCTGCAGGCGTATGTACGCACCTTGCCCGCCACGCTGGACGCCCTGCCAACCAATACCGAAGCCGAGCGCTTCTGGTGGGGGTTGTGGCCCATTCGTGTGCTGCCAGATTGGCTGTTTGGGCTGAGCAGCGGTCTCCTTTTGGTAAGCATCGGGGGTGCCTGGTGGTACGTGCTGCGGCGCAGGCCCACCGCTCAGCCGCTGGCAATCTTTGCTCGGCGCTGGGGGTGGCTGGCCGCTTGGGGCTTTATTACGCTCGTGCTCGTTGCCTTTTTTGCCTTCCCCATTGCCCACACGCGCTGGGGGGATGCCTATCTGCTCACCCATGCCATCGCTTGGCCCGACCCCGCCCAACGGTTGACCCATTCGTGGCAAGCCCCGCTGGATGTCTTCTTGCATAGCCAACTCTGGTTGTGGGGCCACGGCCGGTTTGGCTGGGAGACGGCAACACCAGCCTATCGGTGGCTGAGTCCACTGGCCGGCGCGCTCTATCTTGCCACGGTCATGGCGCTGAGCCGTCGCCTTGCCCCATCACCACGGTGGCTGACCATCGGCCTCTTGACCACCCTGGGCTTGCTGCAACTTTTTTTTGGCTATGTGGAAAATTACAGCTTTGCCGCGGTCGGGATTCTGGCCTATCTCTGGCTCGGATTGGGGGTCGTGCGAGGCGAACAGCCACTCTGGCTGGCAGCCGCGATGCTCGCCGTGACCAACGCCACCCACCCCAGCACGCTGATCCTGGGGCCAAGTCTGCTCTATCTTGGCTGGGTCCGCCTCAAATCTGCGCCAGCGGGAACCAACGCATGGGGGTCGGTCGTCTTTTCTATCATCGGCCCGCTCGCCCTGATTGGTGGTGCGACCATCGCGCTGATGACCTGGGGCGGCCACGGGCTGATCGCACTAGTCACAACCGACCGGCCCGGCGGTGGCGATGCACGCTTTTTTGTGCCTTTGTGGGAAACCAGCACGCGCTGGGAGCAGTATACCATGGCGAGTTGGCCTCACCTGCGCGATCTGCTCAACCAACAGTTGCTGGTGGCCCCGGTGGTTTGGCCGAGTTTGCTCTGGATTTGGGTGACTCTGCGGCGCTCGCTGCGAGCAGGCTCCCCGGAAAGTCTGTTTTTACGAATCGCTGCGTTGGCCTATCTGCTCTTGATCTGCACCTGGAACCCCGATTACGGCGGTCAGCGCGATTGGGATCTCTTCAGCCTCGCCGCCTTGCCCGCCACACTCTGGTTGCTCCATTGGTTGCCCCGAGCCTTGCCCAATCCGCAGCAGTTGCTGGCCGCAACGCTGCCGCTGATGCTCTATCAGGGCCTCCATACGCTGAGCTGGCTCTATCAAAATACGCTGCCGTGGGCATGGCCCTAACCGTGAACAGTCGGGTGATGCCCTAGTAACTCTTGTTGGTGATTATGAGCATTTACGATCTGCAACCCAAAACGCCCCGTCAGCCTCGACGGCCATCCAACACCCCTACCGAGCGGGCGCAACAATTGCGGCCTAGCTCGCTGCGCCGCGGTTTTATCAGCGGGGTGCTGGCCTTTATCACCGTGGCCGCTTTCGGTCTGAGCGCACTCTTGATCGGCTACGCGCTGATCAGCCGCACGCTGCCCAAAGCCGAAGAACTCGCGACCCGGGCGGATCGATTTCAGAGCACGCGTATCTTTGATCGCGAGGGCAATTTGCTTTACGAAACCCTCGACCCCACTGACCCCACTGCCGGGCGGCGGACAATTGTCCCCCTGGCCGATATCTCACCATTTCTGATCCAAGCGACCATTGCCACCGAAGATGCCAACTTCTACGAACATGCCGGAGTCGATCCGGTGGCGTTGGCGCGTGCGCTCTATTATGCGGTCGTTGAACGCGAATTTGTCTCCGGCGGCTCGACCATCCCGCAGCAATTGGTCAAACAGGTCTTTCTGTCACCCGAACAGACCATGACCCGCAAGATCCGGGAAGCGGTATTGGCTGCCGAAGTTAGCCGAACCTGGGACAAGGACGAAATTCTCGAAATCTACCTCAACGGGATCTTTTATGGCAACATGGCCTATGGCGCGGCCGCGGCCGCAGAGACCTATTTTGGCAAAGCGGTCGCGGATCTGACCCTGGCCGAGGCCGCGATGCTGGCTGGTCTGCCCCAATTGCCTTCGTATTACGACCCCTACACCCAACGCGACCGCGCCCGCACCCGCCAGGGCGTTGTGCTCGGCCTGATGGTCGAAGCGGGCTACATTTCCGCGGAAGAGGCCAACGCGGCCTGGGCAGAGCCGCTGGCTTTCCAACCCTTTGTCTGGGACATGAAAGCGCCGCACTTCACCCTGTTTGTGCGCCAGCAGGTCGAACAGATCATCGGTGAACCGGGCGATCTCTACAAAAAGGGCTACACGGTCGTCACCTCGCTCGACCCGCGGCTGCAAAGCGAAGCCGAGCGGATTGTGCGCGAGCAGATCAGCTTGCTGGGTGCCCATCACGTTTCCAATGGGGCGCTGGTGGCGATGCGGCCTCAAACTGGGGAAATTGTCGCGCTGGTCGGCAGTGCCGATTTTAACAACGTGGAGATCGACGGTCAGGTCAACATGGCGCTGGCCCCGCGCCAACCCGGCAGCACGATCAAGCCGCTGGTCTATGTTTCGGCCTTCGAGCAACCCAATCGCCCCGTGGAAGAACGCTGGACGCCGGGCACCCTGGTCGCGGACATCGAAGAAGAATTTCCCGACGGGGCAAATCCGCCCTACATTCCCACCAATTACGACCACAAGGAGCGTGGCCTGGCCACGGTGCGCGATGCCCTGGCCAATAGTCTCAACATTCCAGCGGTGCGGGCCCTGCAAGCCATCGGCCTGCCCCAATTCCTGGCCACGGCGCAGCACCTCGGCATCACCACGCTGACCCGGCCCGACTACGGCTTGAGCCTGTCACTCGGCGCGGGCGAGATTCCGCTGCTCGAAATGACCGGAGCCTTTGCGGTCTTTGCCAATGGTGGCGTGCGCATGCCCCCGACCGCAATCCTGAAGATCACCGACAGCACGGGTACAGTGATCTGCGATTCAGCTGACCCCGATCGGTCCTGCGCGCCCAATGCGGACCGGGGCAGGCAGGCGATCAGCGCGGTGGACGCGTTCCTGATCACCAACATCCTCAGCGATAACGAAGCTCGCACGCCTGTCTTTGGCCCCAATTCGCTGCTGCGGCTAGATCGGCCCGCCGCGGCCAAGACCGGGACCACCAACGATTTCCGCGATGTGCTGACCCTGGGCTACACACCGCAATTGACCACCGGGGTTTGGGTGGGCAACGCCGACAATTCCGAAATGGTGCAGATTTCAGGCATCACCGGCGCGGCGCCGATCTGGAATGAGTTTATGCGCGTGGCCCATGCCAACGAGCCAGTGGTGGAATTCACCCCCCCGGCTGGTGTGCGTCAATATGAGATCTGTGCCGAAACCGGCACAATGCCCAGCGAAGCCTGTCCCGAACGCCGAATGCGCTGGTTTGCCGAAGATCGCCCGCCCCTGCCGCCTGAACGCGACCTCTACCAGATCATCCGCCTCGACCGCAACTCGGGCCGCTTAGCCACCGAATTCACCCCGCCGGACGCGATTGAGGACAAGGTCTTCAAAATTTACCCCGAAGCCTATCGACAATGGGCCGAGGAGCACGGCATACCCCAGCCACCAATCAGCGAGGAAGATGTCTTTGAATTTGCGCCGGAATTGGTGATCCGCTCGCCGCTGGAAGGTGAGACCGTAGACGGGGTGATCACCGTGATGGGCATTGCCAATGTCCCGGATTTTGCCAACTACGAGTTGCAATATGGCATTTCGCATGATCCGGGTGCCTTTAGCGCGCCGATTGCTGGCCCCTTCAACGCACCGGTTTTTGATGGCGTGCTGGGGCAGTGGGATACGAACGGGTTAGGCGATGGCCCCCATACGTTGCGTTTGCTGGTGCGCGACACCAGTGGCCGCCAATTCGAGCAGCGGGTGCGCGTCTATATCAGCCAGGCGACGCCGACCTGGACGCCCCAACCATCACCGACCTGGACGCCGGTGCCCACCGAGACAGTCGTGGAAGTGCCACCGACCGAAATGCCCACGGAGACGCCGCTCCCGTTCCCGCCGACCGCGACCGATACGCCGATCTTTGTCGAGCCAGCCACCAATACCCCCGAACCCACCTGGACAATTGTGCCGGTTGATACGCCATTGCCCGTTGAACCCGCGCCGGAGGTCCCCACAGAGACCCTCACGGAGATTCCGGCTGAATTCCCGCCCGAGATCCCCGAGCCAGAGGCGACGCCGACGTGGACAACAGAAGCACCAGGCGAGTTGAGCGCGCCCATGGAGCCAGCGCCGGGGATCACCGACAGCGAGCCGATCAGCGCGAGTATGGGGATCAGCGTGGGGCAACCATTGACCACGACGGATCCACTGACGATCACAGCCCCATAAGCGGGTGCCTGTGGGAAGAGGATAGCACAATGGTCTATCGGATATTGCTTGTGGGGTTCTGGTGCTTACTGATGGTGGGCTGCAATGCCCTGCCTGCGCCCGCGGTCTCGCCATTAGCCAGCCCGTTGGAGCCCCCGGCACTGCCCAGCACGCAACTGGTCTTGGGGGTCGGGGAGCAGGGCCAGTTGCCCGGCAGCGACGTGCGCATCACCTTTCAGGCGGTGCTGGAAGATAGCCGCTGTCCCGCCGATGTGGATTGTGCCTGGGCCGGTCAGGCGCGCATCCAATTGCTGCTCGAACAGACCGCCGCCGAGCCAATCTCGCTGGAATTGGCCTTGATGACCGATACCGAAGGACGGGTCGGGCGCCAACCGGTGGATGACACTGGCCAATTGCTTGCCCGAGTCGGCGCTGTGGCAGTGACCATTGTTTCACTGACGCCTTATCCCTCCCAGCTGGGGGCCACCGCAGCAGAAACAGCCTATCAACTCGTGCTGGTCGCGGGCGCGGCCTAACAGAGATGCGGAATGGGAGCGCCCGGATTCAGGGCCAAACCAGCACGCCTTACTGGCTCTGCTCCAGGATCGATGTGCGCTTCCATTCGCTCACTTCGCCGCTGAAGGCATCCAAAATGACGCGGGTGCCATCGGTGAGCAGATCGGTATCCCCCTCGGCGTTGATCACAGCAGGGATGTTGATCTCCAGGGCGATAATCGCGCCCAGGCTATCCAGCCCCCCTTCCCGGGTGATCAACCCGCCCGCACGTTGGATCAAGCTGAGGCAACTGCGGTCAACGCGATCGGTGTAGATGATGTCTTGCGGGCCGATCACCGGTTGTTCGCCATTGAGCGGCGTCTGCAAGCGCACAATCCGCCCGGCGACTTCGCGTTGCCCCAGGCCGGTGCCGCGCACGAGCACCCGTTCAATGGTGCGGACCATCATCAAACTGGTAGTATTTTGCACATTGCCCACTGTGCCAGCGGTCAGCACGACCGTATCTCCTTCCTGCACCAATCCCTTGCCTTGTGCCTGTTTGATCGCATCCACCACGACTTCATCGGTGGTGTTGAGCCGCCGCGTCAACAAGGGGTAGATGCCCCAATGCAAACAGAGTTGGCGCTGCACCATTGGGCTGGGCGTCACCCCGATGATTGGTGTGGCCGGGCGATACGCTGCCACCAGTTTGGCCGTCGCACCGCTGATCGTCGGGGCAATGATCGCGGTGGCGTTGAGCTCTTCCGCGGTCTGCATCGCGGCGTGACAGATGGCACTGGTGGCGCTCAGCATGGTTGGGCGCTCGTAGGATTTGCGCACACGCTCCAGATAGCGCTCGGCCTCTTCGGCAATCTTGGCCATGGTTTGCACGGCCAGCACCGGATAGGCACCGCTGGCTGTCTCGCCGGAGAGCATGATCGCATCGCTGCCGTCGAGCACCGCGTTCGCGACGTCGCTGGCTTCGGCACGGGTGGGCCGCGGGTTGCGGATCATCGAGTCGAGCATCTGCGTGGCGGTGATCACCGGCTTGGCCGCGCTGAGACATTTGGTGATCAGCAACTTTTGCACCATCGGCACCGCTTCGGGGCTGGTTTCGATCCCCAAGTCGCCGCGCGCCACCATAATCGCGTCGGAGGCGGCAATAATGCCATCGATATTGCGCACAGCTTCGGGTTTTTCGATCTTCGAAATCACTGGGATCTCGCGGCCAAAGGTTGAATCTCGCCGAATGATCGCCTTCAACTCTTCGACATCCGTGCCGGTGCGCACAAAACTGAGCGCGATCCAATCTACCTGATGGTTGAGAATAAAGCGCACATCTTCGCGATCTTTCTCGGTCAGCGCCGGGATATCGAGCGAAGCACTCGGTAAATTCATGCCTTTATGGTCGTGCAACACCCCGCCGATGAGCACTTTGGTGTGGATTTCGTTTGCCGTAGCCTTGACCACCTGCAATTCCAGGAGCCCATCATCCAGCAGGATGCGCTCCCCAGAGCGCACACGTTTTGGCAATTCCTTGTATTGAATCGGAATCAACCCCGGCGCGCCGATCACTTCTTCGTTGGTGAGCGTCAACTCTTCGCCAGCGTGGATCGGCACGCCGCCATCCTGCATCTTGCCAATCCGCAACTTGGGGCCTTGCAGATCACCCAGAATCGCGACCGGTTTTTGCAATTGTTCGGAAATAGCACGAATACGTTCGATGGTTTCCGCGTGATATTCGTGGGTGCCGTGGCTAAAATTAAGCCGCGCCACATTCATCCCCGCTTGGATCATCTGCGTAAGGATTGCCGGGTCTTGACTGGCCGGGCCAATGGTACATAGAATTTTGACGCGGAGCATGAGTCCCCCTTTAGAGAGTTCAACATCAAATTTCTGTAGATCGTACCACATTTTGGGGTGGAATGAGAAAACGCCCTAACCAGAGTGGTCCAGGGCGTTCGCTTGGCGGTTGTCGTGGGTGATGGAGGGGGATTCGCCGTACGGAATCCTACCGTTCGGCCAAGGATAATTCCTTGGTGGCATTTTCGGGCATGGCTTCAGCCTCGGCTTCTGCTTCCGAGAGTGAGCGTTCTCCGGCCTTGTGGCGAGCGCGCAACTCTTCAAAATCCTCCTCACTCATGCCGAGTGGGATCTCATCCACAAAGAGGCGATGAAAGCCTTGCATCAAGCCTTTCCAGGTACGGCCAAACAAATTGTCGTCGTGCATCGATGCAAATGTCTGCACGGCTGTGTCCGGGTCTAACGGGGCGAGGTCGTACTCGCGGGCCAGCCGTTCGCGATGATAAGCCACCCAGAGGTAGAGATCGGCCTCGGTGCGCCGCGGGAAATCCTTCAGCAGCCCGTCGCTGCGGATCACCTCCACGATCGGCATATAGACATGATCATACCAGCTACAGACCGCCTCGTCCCAGGAAAGTTCGCTGCTGCCCGTTTGCATGGCTTCCAGGTCGCGCAAATAGCGATGCACCTCGATGTGATGCAGCATAATCTCATAACGCCCCGGTTCCGTCACGCTGATCTGATGATCCGGGCGCAGTCGATCCAGCTCGGTGCGGGCCAGAAACTCGGCGCGCTCTGCTTTGATCAGCCATTGATCGCGCTCAAAATCATCGACCGTGAGCGGGATGGGCGTTTTGACCTCTGTCACCCGCGCTTCAATGTAGGAAACATCATTGGCCCGAGCCACACTTACTCGGTGATTGCCATCGCGCACAAAGTAGACATCACCGATTTTGAAGAGTTCGATCGGTGGCACATTCTCCAGGGCATTGACCGCGGCATCCAGCCGGATCCATCGTTCGGGGTTGGCGCTGGCTCGCGGCAGAAAGGTGCGCGTAAAATCGCGATAGCGCCCCACACTGCCCACGATCTTAGCCACTGGCACCATCTGGGTACCCATTTCCACTTGTTGCCGAGCTTTTAGTTTCTTCGCAACCTCTTCAAAGCTAACCAAATCCGTGCTTCGCCCAGTGACCAGGCCGAGCAGATCGGCAACCTGAGCGCGCTGGACATTCCGTTTATAATGTTCACGGGCAAGTGCCTGATGTCGTGGACTCGCCATACGCATTCCTTTCATCGGTCTCCCGTGGGTCTCCGGCCTGATTTTGCGGAGCGCCCGAGCCGATTCGCCACTATTGTAGCACAAAGCGGAACGGTTGGGATCCGACAAAATCACGAAAAAGAACCGATCTTCCTTGTATCCCTAGCTTACCATTTGGACGTTGCTACCCAGTTACATGTTTCGCCTTTTGCCGACTTGGCGAGACTCCGTCGCCAAATCGTCTATGGTTTGTACAATTTGCCCACCTTTGTACAATTTGCCTACCGGGGCGCTTGCCAACCTGCAACGCTCAAAAAGAAGAGACGTTGCAACTCATTGCAACGTCTCGCTGAGGGTCCAAGTTCCGATTGCTCGCTTATGGAGCAGGTGTGGAGCTCACCAGAGAGCTGGTCATTGCAACACAGTCATCAGCGCGCAGGGCCATACAATTGACTCCCTGCACCACACCTTCTTTGGGCGGAATTTCAGCCGCGGCAAAGCGGATCACTTTGCCCAGCCGCGAGATCACGAAGAGATCGTGCTGATCGCTTGCGGGGGCGACACCGACCAGCGCATCGCACTTAAGCAGCGTTTTGCCGCCAGCCCCGGGCGATTTGTTGGCGGCAAAGCCACTCAACAGGCGGATTGTGCCTTTGCCATCGGCGCTGACCAGAAAGATCCCGCCGGTTGGGTCACTGGCAGCCACCCCCACCACTCGGTCAGTCGGGTCGACGCGCATGCCCAGGCAGCCGCGCAGAGGCACCAGGCGCTCGGCAAAGCGGATGCCTTGCCCCGTCTGCGTGGCGATCACCAATTCGTCGTTGCCTGCTGTCCAGCAAGCGGCCGCGGGGGCGCCGCCTTCTTTGATGTTATAGAGAACGGTGCCAGCTTGCAGATTTTTGCCAAGATATTGGCTGCCAATCCGGCGGATTTGGCCGCGCTCGGTGACCAACGCCAGGTAGGCCCCGCCCTGATCGACAAAGACCAGCGCCAGGCGCTCATCATTGCGCCAGTTGAAAAAGTCGCGCAACGAGCGGCCCCGGCTGCGCACCGGCGCTTCGGCCAGGTCACTCACGCCCAGCCGGAACGCGCGCGCCTGGTCGGTCACGCAGATCAGCCCGGCGCTTTCATCCGCGGCCAGCAAAAAAGCCGGGGGATCTGCCTCGCCCGAGTCAAGATCAAAGATGCCCATGCCGCCGCGGCGTTGGCGAAAATAGAGATGCCGCGGCGTGCGTTTGGCCATCCCCTGGCTGCTGATGGTGATGATATTGATGGTGGTGGGCGGCTCGCTGGGCTCTAAAGGCGGCTCGCTGCGCGCATCCTCTTCGGCAGCACGATCGCGCTCGCTAAATTCAGCAAGTTGGGCCTCAAGTGATTTAATATAAGCCAATATTTCTGGGGTGGCTGTAGAGAGATCAGGACGCTCTAGCGACATCATTAGGCTCCTTTTACTCCAGATCCTCGATAACGAGTTTGCTCTTTTCCGAATCCTATATCCCGTATCCGGATTTCCAATTAACTCTGCAATGTTTCGGCAATCCGCAGCACATCTTCGGCATATTGCCGCACGACCGCGGGCAGTGCGTCCCACGATTGGCCCGCGGCCAGATGCTCATTCAATTTATCAATCCCCCAATTGTAGGCCACCAACATCCACTCGATCTCCCCATAGCCGCGCTGCCCCAGTTCGCTGCGCAAAAAGTCCAGATAGAGCGCCGCTACCAGTGTATTGCTATAAGCATCAAAAGGATCGCTCACCGAAGCCTGGGGGGCCCATTCCTGCCAGGTGGCGGGCATAATTTGCAACAGCCCCATGGCCCCACCATTGCCCAGGGCCAGCGGATCAAAACTGCTTTCGATGTATGCCTGCGCCGCCAAAACCCGCCAATTCAAATCGTAATGGGTGGCAATCAGCTCAAACATCTGCTGGTAGGTCAGCTCCGCGGGGGGCTGCTCAATGGCGTTGGGGTTCTCGACCGGGAGCAAGGGCGCTGGCCCACCCGCGCCGCCAATCCGGTTTGCAGCCGCGGCAGGAAGTGGGGCACCGGGCGCGGTCACCTGGTCTGGGCGCACAATCGGGGCCGAGCTATCCCCAGCCTGCGCAGGGGCTGGGCCAATCTCAGTTACAATCGGGGCCAGCGGTTGCGCCGAGATGGGGGGAAGTTGCACCGGCGCGCCACTGGTCGGGGCCGGTTGAGCAAGATTGACAATGATGGTGATCGGCTGGGGCTGAGCCGCGGGCGGGGGCTGCGGCTGCGGGGTCGGGCGGCTGGCAACCTGGCTGAACATGGTAGCCACCAGCGCGGTCAGCAAGATTGCCCCACTCACGCCCACGGCCAGCAAGCTCAGCAAGCCGAGCAAGGGCCACACACCAATCAGCGGGCGGCGATGGATGGTCACAAACGCGGCGAGCGGGGTCTGTTGCCCTTTGCTGATCCCTGCGGCCAGCCGGATCGAGAGCGAGCGGGGGCGTACACTCAACACAGGCGGGCGCGGCGGGCGAATGTGCACCACCAGGTGATTGGTCTCGCCCGCGGCCAGCCTGAGCGTGATCCGCCGGGGGTGGGGCGGTTTGGCTGGGTCCGGGTCGCGAAAGGTGATCTGGCAGCGGCGTTGTGCATCGTGCCCTTGCACGAAGAGAGTCGCCTCGGTGTTGCTGAGGTTGGTCACGGGCAGCCGCAAATTGGTTGTGCGTTTGCGCCACGAAACTTGCGGGGTTGACGGCTGGGCCGGGCCAAGCGCCAGGTCAAAATAAGGCAGGATCGTCAGGGTCGCGCCCAGCCGGCTTATATGATCGCTATATTGCTCGGCGCGAATGACCACCGCAAAAGGATGGTCGCCAGCCGTGCTTGCAACGGTACGCGGCGGCGCGATGTTCACGGTGACCATGGCGCGCTCGTCCGGGTGCAACCAGAGCGCAGCTTCAGGACTGCTTGTCTCATCGCCGCGGGTGATCGTGATCCATTGTTCATCGACCCAGCCTTCAACCTGCACCACAAACCGGGCGTGCAATTCCCCTTGGTTGAGGAGGGCAACCCGCACAGCCACCGACTCCCCGGGCGCAACGGTCAACTGGCGCTGATCCAACCCCGCGACAATGAGATCATCCAGCCGATCGGCAATCGGGGCCAGGGTTGTGCCAGGAGTTGGCGACGCTGCTGGGGCAGGAGCCAGGACCGTTGCTTCGCCCTCGATCTCAATCGTCGGCTCGTCTGGCGGCAAACGGGCAGCCGCAATTGCCGGGCGCACAAAAGTGGGCGGGTCGGGCCACGGTTGCAGCAAGGTTTGTGTTGGCGAATTGGGTACCGGGCGGAAACGCGGACGGTGCGGGTGGGTCTGCATAGAATAAGTATCAAGTTTCCACGGCGGTCTGTCAAGTAAGCAGAAATAATGAATGCGGGCTTTGCTGGTAAGCCCTATATGCCCCATTCACCTGACAAGGATTTTACAGGCGGTGGACGGCAGACACTTTGTTTAGTATAATTAAGCTGGTCGTAATCAATTGGCCTCGCTAATTGGGTAAACCACCCCTGAAACACAGCATAAACTTGGTGAGTCTTAGCAGAGAGCCCATCCATTTCTAACATTTTTCGCGCGCCATCGGTCAGATGCGACCAATGGCCTGATGTGCCGCAGTGCTTTGAAGCAAGCGAAACGTAGCCCTGTCACCAGGGGCAACAACACAATGCAGGGAAGATGGAGCAAAGGCGATGTCCCAGCTTGCGGGCCGTACCCTACAATGGATAGATAGCCGCTGGCACCAACTGAGTTTGCGATGGCTTGTCATCGTGCTCAGTCTCTTGCTGTGTGCCATGCTGTTCATCATCGGGTTTGGCATCCGTACCTATTTAGCCGCGCAGGAAATCGGCGGGTGGGAATCTCGCCAGAGCGAGCTTGTCCAGGTGGCAGCGGAAGCGGTTGCCATGGCGCTCACTGATACCAAAACCTTACTCCAGACCATTGGGGCCTTACAGTTTGACGAACTGGAGACCGACCGTGAACGCATACAGTCAATTTTGGATCAAGTCCCAATGCTCCTTGAGGTGGCTTATATCACCACGGATGGTCGCAGCCTCCAGGTTGCTCGCCACCCGCCGAGTGTATTAGCAGTGACGACTCCCACCCAACAGACCGAATGGCTGAGCCAGGTCGAGACTCGCGACTTTTTTCTCGGGGATACACCCCGCGTCCATGAGAATGAGTATTATCTCGAATTAGCTGTACCCGCGGTCAATGGGGTGATTGTAGCGCGCGTGAGCAGCATGAGTTTGCTGGGTCGGCTGGCCCAATTGGAGCTCGCCACCCCCAGCAGGCTCTATCTCGTGACAAACGAAGGGCTGCGGATCACCCCGATTATGCTGGCCCCGCAGCAATCAACGCTCCTGGCCGAGCACCCCGAATTCCGCGCACTGTTGGCAGAGCCGCACACAGTTTGGTCCAGGCGCTACCTGAACCCGCAACAAGTGGATGTCTTAGGCGCGGCAACGACCATCAAGGGCAGCAATTGGTTGGTGTTTGCCGAAATTCCAGTCCGCGAGGCATTCCGGCTGAGTACAATGGCCTGGAGCCTGGTCGACATCAGTATTTTGCTGATCACCGTAAGTTTTACCGTGCTGGGCAGTTATTTCCTGCATCGACAGATCACCGTGCCACTCGCCGATTTACAAGCCGGGGTCGAGCGCATTGGCCAGGGCGATCTGCAATTTCGCATTCCCGTGAATCGCCATAACGAAGTGGGCGCGGTCGCCCATGCATTCAATCAGATGGCGCACCAATTGACCGAACGCGAGCAGATGTTGCGCCGCACGCAAGATGAGCTGGAATCGCGTGTGCAAGAGCGCACGGCCGCGCTGGCGCTTGCTAACCAGGAATTGCAGATTTCCGAACAGCGCTATCGTACCCTGTTTGAAACCGCGCCGGTGGCGATCTACACGACCGACCTGGCTGGCCGCTGCACAAGCGCCAACTCAGCCGCCCACTATCGGATGCAGATGCCAGCGGCAGCCAGCACCCCGAATGGGCAGACCGCGCATCTCGACCGCGGATCCGCGGCCAGCGGTTCGCTGCTCGCTCAAGGACATGCGATCGAGCAGTTATTGGAGACCGCCAACGGCCCGCGCACCATCCTGACGTTTCAGGCCCCGCTCTACAACGCGGACAATCAACCCGATGGCATTCTGGGGATCGATCTCGATATCACCGAACACCGGCAGGCAGAATTGGCGCTTGAAGGGGCCGAATTAAAATATCGCAATCTGGTTGAACAGATCCCAGCCATTGCCTATACCACCGCGCCGGATCACTACACGCACGCGCTTTATGTCAGCCCCCAGATTGTGCTTTTGGGCTTTTCGGTGGAAGAGTGGCTGGCTGACCCAGAGCACTTTATCCGCCAGCTTCACCCTGAGGATCGCCCCGACGTTCTGGCAGCGATCGAGCGCTTGCAAACCCAGGGCGAACCCATGCAGATCGAATATCGCATCTACACGCGCAACCAACAATTACGCTGGTTGAGCGACCAGGCCAAGCTCATTTATGATCAAGCTGATCAGCCGCTCTATATTCAAGGCATCCGGCTCGATATCACCCAGCGCAAAGCAGCCGAAGAGGCGCTCCATGACAGTGTCAGCCGGATCCGCTTGATCGCCGACAATTTGCCAGCGCTGATCGCCTACATTGACCACAAGCAGATCTATCGCTTTGCCAATCGCCAGTTTGAAGCCTGGTACACGAACCCGCAGATCGTCGGGAAACATCTCAAAGAGGTGGCAGGCGAGCCCCAATATCAGGTGATTGCCGATTATGTAACCACCGCGCTGAGCGGTACGCCGATCACGTTTGAACATGCGCGCACCTACCCCGATGGTCACCAGCGTTTTGTTGAGATTGCCTACATCCCTCACATTGCGCCCACCAATGAGGTCCTGGGCTTCTTCACGCTGGTACAAGATCTAACCGAGCGCAAAGTTGCCGAAGAGCAGATCAAAGCCTCGCTGGCCGAAAAAGTTCTCTTGCTCAAAGAGATCCATCATCGCGTCAAGAATAATCTGCAGATCATTTCGAGCTTGCTCTATCTGCAATCCGAGCAATCGGGCGATCCGCAGATGCAAGCCCGACTGCAGGATAGCCAAAATCGAGTCCGGTCGATGGCGCTGATTCACGAAAAGCTCTACCAGGCCCAGGACCAGGCACGCGTCGATGTGGCCGAATATATTCAGAATCTCACCAGCCACCTATTCCACACCTATCGATCACAAGCCAGCAATGTGAAATTACAAGTGGTTGTGGAACAGCTCTATCTGGGGATCGATACGGCCATGCCGTGCGGCTTGATCATCAACGAGTTGATGTCAAACTCGCTCAAACACGCCTTTCCAGATGGACGTTCAGGCGAGATCCACATTTCGCTGACTCGGGAGCCAGCGGGCTATTGCAACCTGATCGTGGGCGATACCGGGGTCGGTCTCCCCGCCACGTTCAACCCGCTGGAGACAACTTCACTCGGCTTGCAACTGGTCCATGCGCTCGTTGCCCAGCTGGATGGCGAGCTGGAATTGATCCAGGGAGATAAGACTGAATACCGCATTCGCTTTGCCGACGAACAGGGCTAAACCGGCGCAACGAAACAAGCTGAAACGACGATCGAGCAGTCGTTTGTTTCCCATCCAGACCATTGCTCTCTTCGATTCATACTGAGGAGTGTACGATGACGCTTTCGCATCTATCACAGACCAACACAGGCGCAACAACTTCATCGAAATCAACCGTAATTCTGATTGTTGAAGATGAGGGAATTGTTGGATTGGACATCCAACGGCGTCTGGTGAATTTGGGCTATCACGCGCCCCACATTGCCGCTTCTGGCAGCCAGGCCATTCAGCGCGCACTCAGCCTGCGCCCGGATCTGGCGCTGATGGATATTCGGCTCAAGGGCGGTATGGATGGCATCAGCACGGCCCAGCAAATTCAGGCCCTCCTGGACATCCCGGTGATCTTTATTTCGGCCTATGCCGACGAAGATACCCTGCGCCGGGCCAAGGTGACAGAGCCCTACGCGTATATCCTCAAGCCATTTGAAGAGCGCGAGATCCACATTGCCATCGAGATGGCCTTGTACAAACACCAGATGAGCCGCAAGCTCAAAGAGAGCGAACGCTGGCTGACAACCACCATCAACAACATTGATGACGGCGTCATCACAACCGACAGCGAAGGCCGGGTCAATCTGATCAACCCCGTGGCGACCGCACTCACCGGGTGGAACGATAGCGAAGCATTGGGCCAGCCGCTGGCCACAATCTGGCAGATCCAGGATGAATATAGTCGGCAGAGCGACCCGCTCCTGGTCCACCAGATCCTGGCTGGCGCCAAGACCGCAACCGTGGAGCCCGTGGGCCTGCTGATCAGCCGAACCGGGGAAGAGATTCCCATCCAATACCAGGCCAAAGCCATCCGCGGCCAGGCCGAACAGGTTTTGGGCCTGGTGATCAACTTTCGTGATCTGCGTGGGGCACGTAAACACGAAGCCGAACAGCAGCGTGTTCAGCAACTTGAAGCCCAACAATGGCTGCTCACCGGTGTAGCTCATGAATGGACCAACCTGGCAGCCAGCTTATTGACTGATCTCACCGATCTTCAAGGCGAATTACCAACCGACTCGCCGCTTCATCAGCGCCTGGCCAAGGTGGCGAAGGGGCTGATGCGTAATGTCACTTTGAGCGGGCAAGTCGCACAATTGCCGGGCCAGGAAGCGTTGTCCACCCCCGTTGTGCATGATCTGATGAACCGTGTGCAGCAGTTGGTCAAGTTGCTCTTCGGCGGCTCTCCCATTCAGACAGATTTCCAGGCAGCCCCGATGCTCTGGCCAGTCACAGTGGATATTCCCCTGATCAGCCATGCGCTCTATCAACTGTTGGTGAACGCCAAAGAGGCAATGGCTGATGGCGGGCGACTGCAGGTGATCGGCGAAAATTATACGCTCCCAGAATCCGCGGCCAGTCCCCTGCTGCCTGGCCCTTATCTCAAACTGTTGCTGCAAGATTCTGGCCCGGGCATCGCGCCTGCGGATCTGCCCCGGGTTTTTGCCGAAGACTTCACCACCAAACCGCGCCACAGTGGTCGGGGCTTGCCCATTGCGCAGCAGATCGTGCAGCGGTTGGCCGGCCAGATCGAGATCCAATCCACGCCTAATGCCGGCACGTGCGTGACCCTGTACTTGCCCGCAACGCCCCAGGCTGAGCATGCCGCCAACAGTTCATCGATCAAGCACGCTGAGCGGCAGGGCCGCATCCTGGTGATGGATGACGAGGCGCTCATCCGCGAGGCAACCAGCGCGCTGCTGGAGTATCTGGGGTATGATTACGAAATGGCCAAAGATGGGGAAGAGGCAGTTGCCCGTTATCAAGCCGCGCTGCGCGCCAATCAACCCTTTGATGTGGTGATTCTGGACCTTACGGTTCATCATGGCCTGGGTGGGCAACAGACCCTCGAACAACTGCGCGCGCTTGACCCCTCGGTCAAAGCGATTGTGTCCAGTGGCTACTTCCATGATCCCGTCGTTGCGAATTATCAAAACTATGGGTTTCTGGGGGTCGTTTCCAAACCCTACGCCATTGATGCGATGAGTGAAACACTTCACCGCCTGATTCAGCTTGACGACACCCCAAAAACAACATAAACTTCATCGGCAGCGCGCTTAATACTAAGCCGCCAGACTTAGAGTCTATCCGTAAATTCTGCGCCGAAGCGGTCTGACAAGCCCGTTTTGGGCAGCTTACGGCCAGGTTCTTATTGATTATTGATACGCCTATATGACGTGTCATGCCTGTTTGCGCTGCATCGATCTCAATTTGGCAACTCCATCTTCATAAATGGAGTATTGCCAGTCATTCATTCCGGAAAGGATTCGGGGTTAGAATATGCGACTCATTCCTCGCAAACTCTTTCTGACGCGCGGCGTCGGTACCCATAAAGAGAAGCTCACCAGCTTCGAACTCGCACTCCGCGAAGCGGGGATCGCCCAGTTTAATCTGGTGCGGGTCTCCTCGATCTTCCCCCCCAATTGTAAGATCATCGCGCGTGAGGACGGGCTTCAGTTGCTCCAGGCAGGCGAAATCGTCTTTGCGGTGATCGCCGAAATGGCGACCAATGAACCGGGCCGGCGTATTGCCTCGTCGATCGGTGTGGCCCGCCCCACCGATTCCGACAAATATGGCTATCTCTCCGAGCATCACAGCTACGGGCAGACCGAACAGGAAGCCGGCGATTATGCCGAGGACCTGGCAGCCACCATGTTGGCGACGACGTTGGGCATTCCCTTTGACGCGGACAAAGATTACAATGCTCGGCGCGAACAATATCTGATGGGTGGCGAAATCGTCGAGACCACCAGCCTCACCGTTGCCGTCACCGCCTCCCCGGGTGGCGTCTGGACAACCACCATCGCCGCGGCCATTTTGATTTAGACGGGAGACGATGGACGGTGGACGATAGCAATCAACCACCGTCTACCCTATGATACCCGATAACTTCCTCGGCCTTCCTGCCCCCCAAAGCGACTTTGACACCGCAGCCGTGCTTGTACTGCCGATCCCATTCGAGGCGACCGTCAGTTATGGGGGCGGCACCGCGGCTGGGCCTGCCGCGATCATCACGGCTTCGCAGCAGGTCGAACTGTATGATCGTGAATTTGACCGTGAACCGGCCCTTGACTATGGCGTCCACACCTTGCCCGCGCTCGAATTGGCTGACGATTCCGCACTCGCTGTCCAGCAGATCGCCACAGCAGTGAGCGAGGCCGCGCGCAGTGGCAAGCTCGTGGTTGGGCTGGGTGGCGAACACACTGTCAGCGTTGGTTTTGGGCGGGGCTTGCTCGCCGCGCTGGATGGGCCGATCAGTGTGGTGCAGATCGACGCGCACAGCGACCTGCGCGACGAATACGAGGATTCGCCCTACAGCCATGCCTGCATCGCCCGTCGCTTACTGGACGACGAACGGGTCGAGCAAGTGCTGCAACTGGGCATCCGCTCGGTCTGTCGCGAAGAGGTCGAGTTTGCCCGCGCCAACCCCGAGCGCGTGCGCATCTGGTACGCCGAAGAAGTGCACGCGGGCACCTGGCGCGAAGAATTGATCACCCGGTTGGCTGGCAAGCAAGTCTATCTCACCATTGATGTCGATGGATTGGACCCAGCCATTGTGCCCGCCACTGGTACACCCGAACCGGATGGGCTGACCTGGCCGGAGGCGCTGGCGATCCTGCGTACGGTGAGCGAAACCGCGCCCATCATCGGGCTGGATTGTGTGGAGCTCGCGCCCGCGCCCCATCAACACGCCGCCGACTTTGCCGTCGCCAAGCTAATTTATAAGGCGATTACGTATGCTTCTAGAGTCCGAAGTCCGGAGTCCTCAGTCATCACTGAAGACTTTTGACTCTGGACTCTGGACTTCGGACTCTGGACTCAGGACTCTCTTATGCAATACACAAACGAAATCAAAGCTTTCATCAAACACCATTACCGCCACTTCAACTCGGCGGCTTTGGTGGATGCAGCCGAAGGCTACACACAATTTATCGACACCGGCGGCAAGATGTTACTGGCCATGGCCGGGGCCATGAGCAGCGCCGAACTCGGCCTCTCGCTGGCCGAGATGATCCGCCAGGATAAGATTCACGCCATCAGTTGCACCGGCGCCAATCTGGAAGAGGATGTCTACAATCTGGTTGCGCACGACCATTATGTGCGCATCCCCAACTGGCGGGACCTCACCCCGGAAGATGAACACGACCTGCTGGCGCGCCACCTCAACCGCGTCACCGACACCTGCATCCCCGAAGAGGAGGCCATTCGCCGCATCGAGGGGGCGATCCTCGCCGAGTGGACTGGCGCGGATCAGCGTGGGGAGCGCTATTTCCCGCACGAATTCTTCTATCGCATTCTGCTGAGTGGCGCGCTCGAAGAGCACTATCAGATCGACCCCAAAAATAGTTGGTTGCTGGCCGCCGCGCAGAAAAACCTGCCGATGTTTGTGCCTGGTTGGGAAGATTCGACAAATGGCAACATCTACACCTCGCACTGCATCACCGGTGAGATCAAAAATGTGCACACCGTGCGCACGGGCATCGAATATATGATGAGCCTGGCGGCCTGGTACAGCGAACAGGCACCGCAACAGCCGATCGGCTTCTTCCAGATCGGCGGGGGCATTGCCGGGGACTTCCCGATCTGCGTGGTACCAATGCTGCGCCAGGATCTGGAGCGCGACGACATGCCGCTGTGGCGCTACTTCTGCCAGATCAGCGACTCGACGACCAGCTATGGTTCCTATTCGGGCGCGGTGCCCAACGAAAAGATCACTTGGGAGAAGATCGCCATCGACACCCCCAAGTTTATGATCGAATCCGACGCGACCATCGTCGCCCCGCTGATCTTCGCTTACGTGCTGGCGGATTAGGCCTAAACGTCAAACGTGATGCGTCAAACGTGAAACGTCATGCGTCATTGTTGTCGAAACATGCTGCCACCTCATGGCTCACGTTTCACGTTTGACGCATGACTCATCACGCTTCACCTCCCCGCGAACTTTTCCTTGCCCCACAACGTTACATCGCCAAAGCTATTGTAATTTCTCAGACCCCAGGAGATGCCGATGAACGTTCGTTGGCTCAAAGCCGTCCCCAGGCGCGTGACGAAGTTGTTCGTCGGTGCGCTATTCCTTGTTATACTCGTTGCCTGTGGCGAAACGCCAAACGAGCCAGACCCGCTCACCTCACCGCTTGCTGTCCCAGACTTGCCTCGTTCGGACAATGGGTTTCCCGAGAATTGGCCCCGGTTTGACGGCCCCTATTATTCATTCATACACCCGCCGGGCTGGTCGGTGGAGATCGGCACAATCGATGCCCTGATCACGTTATATCCAAGTCAGCGCTCAGACAAAATCGAGATGGTGTATTTGAGCTACGAAATCGCGCCCGAAGAGGATCTGTTGACATGGTATAACTTATATGAGAGGGTCGGCGGTATCGAGTTGCCCGAACGGGAGGTGCTAGAAAATCGTGCAGAGGTACAGACAGATGGCACAACGGTGCGACGCTTGCACCTGCTGAATACTCGACCGTATGCTCGCTCGCAAGTGCTTTTGTTGACTCATGGGCGGTTGGTGCTGGCATTCAGTGCCTATAATCACGATGAGTCAGCATCGGAGTTGTTACGCATCCTCGCCGATTCGGTCATTTTTCATGCCGATGCCCCCACCACCAAAGCCGAACTCTACCCAGGCCAGGCGGGTCTGGTCACGACGCTGGATGAAGTCTTTGCGCTGATGCAAGCCCCGCCGAATATCACGCCCGCGCCGATCAGCCCGTTGCCGACGCCGGTTGTATCCTTGCCGATTCCAAGCACAACAATCTTTTCTGCTAATACAGAGGGTACATTACAAACGATTCAAGACCACCAAGGAGCAGCCTTTTTCCGTCTGACGTATCCTACTCTTCTCTGGTCTTATGCAGACAATAAACTAGATCACCGTCTCTGGGATGGCTGTTCGTTGGAATTAGTGCCGACAACTCCTATCCCGAATCACCCAATTGAAAGCACAGATATACAACTAGCGAACACCACTTGGCTTGTTCAACATTATTCAACGGAGTTGACAATTCGCTACCAGATGAAATCTCCAATAGACAATAACTTTGTCTTTAAGATTTACTACCCCTTGACATTCTCTGAGCAACAAGTAGAACGTTGTCGTGAGGCAGGGGAGTGGGTGCTCAGTACATTTGTCCCTGTGGCTCAAAACGCTATTACCTGGAATCGTCATGTTGATGTGAGTGGTGTTGCAGTCGAATATCCGCTTGGTTGGGAGGCATTACCTTATTCCTCCGAGGGAAGAGACAGGCCAATCCCATCTTCTGCATCACAAGCAGAAGCGCTTCGTCAGCAGCTATCAATTGAAATTATTCCTAGACTGCGAAGTGAGTTTACACCTCCAGACTCAATAGCAGAAATGGCAAGCAGTACACCGCGTATCCATTGGCAAACCCCAATTCAGATAGCTGAAGGTACTGGCTGGTTGTTTGTTGTAGGTCAAGAAAATTTTGATCAAGAAAATCCTAACTATGGGCTCTGGGCTTCAGAACCTATCTTGATGGCCGGTTATTACGACAATGAGCGCGAATTGGAGATCAGTATATTTAGCAGCTTTGATGATGAGGGTACCTTATTGGCGCAGCAGATTGGCTTGGAAGCAACAATTGCCCATCGCTATCCAATTTTTGAGCATGTGATAAAAACTTTACAATTTGTAACAGATGATCCTCGACCAATTGACCAGCGCGTTATCACTTTTGTTAGCCTTGTTCCCCTCCTTGCACCTGCAACACCGCCATCACCTGCCATCGTCGCTACGCCGCCGGTGCTTTGCCGCCCGACCGAGTCGGAAGCCTATCGCTGTCACGATCAATTCCTCGACATCGAATTCACCTATCCGCTGAATTGGAGAGAAATCAGCACACAATTTTATTCATCAGGATTGGATGGCAACTATTACAACTATCGTTTCAGCGGCACATATCGCTCGGCAGGCGGCCGGGGCAAGATCATCGAACCAGTCGGCCGCGGGCGTATGCCGACCGACTTCAGCGGCTATCAGTCCGATCAATTACAAGCGACCTGCGAACAGTACGGCGCAGACTTTTGTGAGGAAATTCAGCCCGGGGTATTACTGATGTTGCAACGTGCGGACGCGGCGACGATCTGCCAAACCGGTGCCTGGGGCTATGGATTCTCGGCCTTTGTGGCCATCAACCTGCCCGAACACGAGCAGATCACCGGCTTCATCTTTCCGCTGCCACTCTATCCCGATGAGATCATTACCGAGTTGGGCTGGCTCTTGTCGCGCGCCAATCCTTCTACTGACTGTCAAGATTCAGAACGGCTGGCGGCCTTCGATCAGCGGATCGACGAATTGTTCAGCGAGTTCACCAACCGCACCGATCAGCCCGATGCAGCCTGGTACGCGCCTCTCCTGCAATTGGCCGAATCGATTGTGTTCAATCCATAATCAGCAGAGAATCCAGGCTGCTCGCAGAAGCCCGGGTTCTTTTCCCTTGAGAAGATTTGGGGAGATTTACCGAGATTTTTAGCGTCCCCACCCGGCTAGCCACCACTCGGCGTTGGGCATCGCACTTTGGCGCACAGCCTGCTCAATCCGCCCCACATCCACGGGCGTGCGCCGTAGCTCGACGTGCAGACGGCCTTGCTCATACGAAAGCAACGCATATTCCGCCCAGGGTGGATTGCGCGTGCGCCCATCCGCCAGCCGTTCGTAAGGCAAGCCCACACTCCCGGGATTGATCACAACCCGATCCTGCCAGCGGCGCATGAATTGTTCATGCGTGTGCCCACCGACCAGAATCGGCGCGGTGATGCCGGTGAAAAACTCGGCCAATCGCTCCCCCGGTGTGGTCGCCACAATTGCCTCATGAAACGAACGCGGCGATCCATGATAGGTGAGCAGGTTCATGCCGTCGCCCAGCTCAACCGGGATCGTCGGCTGAAAGGTGCGGATCAAGGCTCGCTCCGCCTCGCTCAATTGCGCGGCGCTCCACAATTCAATGGCGTTAAAGTTCGGGGTATCCTCATCGCGGAATGGATGTGGCTGCGGATCCAGCGCCCAGGCATCGGTATTGCCCATCACAACCGGGCAGCCAAGTTCGTGCACACGGATCAACGCGGCGCTGGGCTGTGGCCCAAAGATCGCCACATCCCCCAAACAGAGGATCTGGTCAACGGATGCGTGCGCCAGTTCAGCCAGCACAGCTTCCAATGCCGTCAGGTTGCCGTGGATGTCGGAAAGCAGCGCAAGACGCATAGAAATGCTCAATGGTTAATGCTCAATGGTTAATGGTTAATGTGTACTACTAAGTTTCTTGGCGGACAGATTGTAGGTGGATGGTGATGGTATCAATGGGTCGCCTGCCACAATTCCGGTAGCCCTGATGGGGCCGTTCATAGTTGTAGTAGCGCAGCACATTTTATGCGGAGGAATGGACTTGGTCTTATCGCGAAGGCCCGCTAAATACAAAATTCGTCCTCCCAGAGTTTCATTTACCATTGAGCATTCACCATTGAGCATTAACCATTAGATTTTATCGCGCGCCACACCCGCTCCGGCGTATAGGGCAATTGGTCGATCCAAACGCCGATGGCGTCGTGGATCGCAGCACCGATCGCCGCGGCAGTGGGGATCAGCGGCATCTCGGCCATGCCGCGCACCCCCAGAGGCCCCTGCGGGTCGGGCACTTCGAGGATCACCGGCTCGATGATCGCGGCCACATCCAACACACCAGGGATCAGATAATTGCTCAAATGGGGGGTGAGCGTGCGCGCCTCTTTTTGGATAAAATTTTCCAGCAGCGTCCAGCCAATGGCCTGCGCCGCGGCCCCTTCGATTTGGCCTTCGATCAATTGGGGATTGACCGCCTTGCCAACATCGTTGACACTGATCAAACGCTCGATCTGCACATGGCCGGTCTCCAAATCCACGGCGACTTCGGCGATTTGCGCGCAATAGCCAAAGGTAATGTTGGGTGTGCCCTCGCCGGTGATCGGTGCGTAGCCGGTTGTCGGCCGCGGGTGATAGACAAACTCGGCGCGGGCTGGGCGCTCTTCCTCCTGCCAGGCCTGGAGGGCCCGCTGTGCAGCTCCCTGGATCGCGTTACCGGCCATAAAAGTCAGACGACTGGCCGACGCGCTGCCGCTTGATCCTGCATCATCGGTGTCGCGGGCGCGCAATTCCACTCGTTCCACGGCCAGGCCGAGCATTTCGGCAGCCATTTGGCGGGCGGCCATGTGCGTGCCCTGCCCCACTTCGGCCCCGACATAGCCGACAATCGCTCGTTCGATCTGTGCACCGCCATGCAATTCGACCCAAGCCGCACAATGTTCCGGGAAACCGAGGCTAAAGCCGACATTTTTGTACGAAAGCGCGATACCGCGACCGCGGGCGACTTTGCTTTGCGAGGCGACAAGAGAAGTGGTAAGGGATGGGGAGATGAGGGGATGGAGGGATGGGGTAATGCCATCTTCTCCCCACCTCCCCGTCTCCCTACCTCCCCATCTCGTCGCCGCGGCTTCCAACACCTCCGCCGCGCTACAACCGGGCGGCACTGGCGTGCGCGTCGGCAGGATCGACCCTTCGCGCCAGACGTTGCGCCGCCGTAGCTCGACCGGATCCAGCCCCAGCGCCGCGGCCAGTTTGTTGATCTGCATCTCAGCCGCGAAGTGACCTTGCGGGCCGCCAAAGCCGCGGAATGCCCCACTCGGCGTGTTATTGGTGTACACCGCGCGCCCCACCAATCGCACATTTGGGATCTCATACGGCCCCACGCTGGCCATGATCGCGTTGCCCAAGACTTTGGTGCTGGTATAGGCGTACCCGCCGCTGTCGCAGACCAGATCACTCTGAGCCGCGACAATTTTGCCATCCCTGGTCGCGCCCCACTTGGCTTTGATCACGAAGGGGTGGCGTTTGTGGTGCCCGACAATACTCTCGGCGCGGCTCCAAACCGTCTTGACTGGGCGACCCGTTTTCCAGGCCGCCAACGCCAGTGGGATCTGGATCGACATATCCTCGCGGCCCCCAAAGGCTCCGCCGATGGCCGGGTAGCGCACGACGATCTGCGTTTCGGGCAGGCCAAGCGCGTGGGCAATCTGCGCCCGGTCTTCGTGCATCCACTGGCCAGCGACGATCACCTCGATGCGGCCATCCTCGCGCACAAAAGCCACCCCAGCTTCGGGTTGCAGATAAGCATGTTCCTGGGCGTGCGTGCGGTAGGTCGCCTCGACGATCACATCGGCCTGGGCAAAACCCGCGGCCAGATCGCCCCGCTCGATGCGCAATTCGTGCAGGATGTTGGAATCCCAATCCCGTTCGCCATAGGGAAAAGGGAATCGGTGCGGATGCAGAATCGGCGCGTCGGGCTGGAGCGCACTTTCCAGATCGCTCACCACGGGCAGCGGCTCATAGTCCAGATGAATCAGCCTGGCCGCGGCGTCGGCCTGGGCCGGTGTCTCTGCCACCACCACCGCCACCTGATCAGCCTCCCAGCGCACGATCTCAGCCGCGGGTGTGCTGCCCGGCCCGCACAAAACAGGCTGGTCAAACATCACCAGGCCATACTCGTTGACCGGCACATCTTTGGCCGTGAAGATGGCGATCACCCCGGGCGCGGCTTCAGCTGCACGTGTGTCGATGGCGCGGATGCGCGCGTGGGGAATGCCCGCAAAGACGATCTTCACCCACGCCTGGCCGAGCAAGTCAATATCACCCGGGTATGGTGCAGTGCCGGTCACTTTGTCGGTGGCATCAAAACGGGGCAAACTACTGCCGACTGCGCGCATAATGCTCCTTTGGAGACGATAGACGATCGACGAGGGACGGTCGTCTAGCGTCAGTCGTCTCTCGTCGTTGTTACCATCGGCCCCAGCGGACGCCCGCCCAGCAAGTGCAGATGCAAATGGTAGACCTCTTGCCCGCCGTGTCGATTACAATTCGCCAACAATCGATAGCCGTCGGCGTCGATGCCTGCTTCTTTGGCCAGTTTGGCGGCCACGGTAAAGAGACGACCGAGCGCGGGTTCATCTTCGGGCGTCACATCATTCACCGTCGGGATCAGCTTGTTGGGGATGATCAAAATATGGGCGGGGGCCTGCGGGTTGATGTCGCGGAAGGCCGTCACCAGCGCATCCTGATAGAGAATCTCCGCTGGAATTTCGCGGCGGATGATCTTGCTAAAGATGGTTTCTTCGGGCATAGACTCTTTCCTTTTTTACCAGAACTTCACCTTATACTATTATATCTGATTAAAATGTGCAAAGCATTCGCAAAAATTGGATAGGACCTTATGGACTTCAATCGCCCGACCCACCTTGAACCGATCATCGCGCGTGTGCGCGCTTTTGTGGAAGAGGAATTGATCCCGCTCGAACCCCAGTTTCTCAACGGCGAATTTCGGGATCTGCTGCCGACGCTGGCTGAAAAACGCCGTCAGGTGCAAGCCGCGGGGTTATGGACGCCCTGGCTGGCGCAGGAATGGGGCGGCCTGGGCTTGAAGTTGGCCGATTATGCCCATATCAGCGAGGAATTGGGACGCACGCCACTCGGCCATTATGTCTTCAATTGTCAGGCGCCGGATGTTGGCAATATGGAAGTGCTGCTGATGTTTGGCACGCCCGAGCAACAACAAACGTGGCTAGCGCCACTGGCCAGCGGCTCGATGCGCAGTTGCTTCTGCATGACCGAGCCCGAAAACCCCGGTTCCAACCCGGTGTTGATGGACACCAGCGCGGTCACCGAGGGCGACGAGTATGTGATCAATGGCCACAAATGGTTTAGCACCGCGGCCGAGGGCGCGAAGATTGCCATCGTGATGGCGATCACCAACCCGGATGCGGAGAGTCGTCATCAACGAGCCAGCCAGATCCTGGTGCCGACCGACACGCCCGGTTTTCGCATCGTGCGCAACATCTCGGTCATGGGCGAAGTGGGCAGCGATCATCACAGCCACGCCGAAGTGGCCTTCGAGAATGTGCGGGTGCCGCGCAGCAATTTGCTGGGCCGCGAAGGGGCTGGCTTTCAGATCGCCCAGGAGCGGCTGGGGCCAGGGCGCATCCACCATTGTATGCGCTGGATTGGCATTGCCGAACGAGCGCTGGATTTGATGTGTGCCTACGCGACCAGGCGCAAACTTTCCAGCCATGCCATGCTCAGCAACCAGCAAGCCATCCAATTCTGGATCGCCGAAAGCCGCGCCGAGATCAACGCCGCTCGACTGTTGGTGTTGCAAGCCGCCTGGAAGATCGACCAAGTTGGCGCGTCGGCGGCCCGGGTGGAGATTTCAACCATCAAGTTTTTTGTCGCCAATATGCTGCAACGCGTGCTGGATCGGGCGATCCAAACTCACGGCGCGCTGGGCATGACCGAAGATACGCCGCTCTCGCATTGGTATCGTCATGAGCGCGCCGCTCGTATTTATGATGGGCCGGATGAAGTTCACAAATGGGTGGTGGCGCGCAGCATTCTGGGAACCTATCAATAACTCACGTTACGCAGCCAGGGTTAGACAGCAGACCCAAAGTGTACCGAACAATCACAACCAAACCTGCCTACTCCCTGAGCTACTTTTGTTGCCTACTGCGTAAGGTGAGTAAATAAGATGGATATCAACCTTGCTACGACAATACACTCAGATTTATGGGCTACTGGATTAAGATGACTGATACCATTGCAATGCTGACCGATATTCAAAAGTTAATCGGGCCCAATGGGCACGCGCGCAGGCAGTCGGGCCAGCCCCTGGCCGAGCGCTATGCGCAAATGATTCTACAGGCAAAATGGTTGCCGCGGACACAATTGGTGTAAAATAGCGAAGTTCTTTGCTGACGAACGTACGCCCGAACGTCCCTGGTACTGGCGGCCCAGCCGCACCTAGTGCCGGGGACGTTTAGCGAAAAGCCATAGGGTAAGACAAAATGCCAAAACGAACTGATATTTCTTCGATTTTGATTATCGGCTCTGGCCCGATTGTGATCGGCCAGGCCTGCGAATTTGATTATTCCGGCGCGCAGGCGTGTAAGGCGCTGCGGCAGGAAGGCTATCGAGTGGTGCTGGTCAACTCTAACCCCGCCACGATTATGACCGACCCAGAGCTGGCCGATGCCACGTACGTCGAACCATTGACGGTCGATGTGCTCGAGAAGATCATCGCCAAGGAGCGCCCCGACGCGCTGTTGCCGACCGTGGGCGGCCAGACCGGGCTGAACCTGGCTGTGGCGCTGGCCGAAGCGGGTGTGCTGGCAAAATATGGCGTCGAGCTGATTGGCGCGAATCTGCGGGCGATGCAAGTGGCGGAAGACCGGGCGCTTTTCAAAGATGCGATGACCGAGGTCGGCCTGGAATCACCCCGCAGCGGCATTGCCTATACACTCGAAGAGGCCCATAAAATCGCCCGCGAGTTGATTGGTCGCTACCCGATCTTTGTGCGGCCCAGTTTTACGCTCGGCGGCAGCGGCGCGGGCACGGTTTTTACCCCCGAAGAGTTCGACGAGAAGGTCTTGTGGGGGCTGCGCGAGAGCCCGGTCCACAGCGTGCTGATCGAAGAATCGCTGATCGGCTGGAAAGAGTACGAACTGGAAGTGATGCGTGACAGTGCCGACAACTTTGTTGTGGTCTGCTCGATCGAAAACCTGGACGCGATGGGCGTCCACACCGGCGACTCGATCACCGTGGCCCCGGCGCAAACGCTGACCGACAAGGAATATCAACGCCTGCGCGACCAGGCCCGGTTGGTGATGCGCTCCGTGGGTGTCGAAACCGGCGGCAGCAATGTGCAATTTGGGGTTGACCCCACCAGCGGCCGCGTCGTGATCATCGAGATGAACCCGCGGGTTTCACGTTCGAGCGCGCTGGCCTCGAAGGCGACTGGTTTCCCGATTGCCAAGCTGGCGGCCAAAGTGGCAGTTGGCTACACGCTGGACGAACTCAAGAATGACATCACCCAACAGACGGTGGCCGCGTTCGAGCCGTCGATCGATTATGTGGTGGTCAAGATTCCGCGCTGGGCCTTTGAAAAATTCCCCGGGGTGGATCGTGAGCTTGGCCCGCAGATGAAATCGGTCGGAGAGGCGATGGCCATGGGGCGCACCTTCAAAGAAGCGCTGCAAAAAGGCATCCGCAGTCTGGAGATCGGGCGAGATGGTTTTGGGCCGGTGGAGCGCGACGCCGATGGCAACTTCAAGGGCTACGACGCCAGCACCACCCTGCATGATCTTCTGCGCATCCCCAATCGCGACCGGCTCTTTGCGGTCTATGAAGCGCTCAAGGCCGGGGACAGCATCACCACCATCTGCCAGTTGACGCGCTTTGATCCCTGGTTTGTCACCCAGATCGCGGAGATCATCGCCTTTGAACAGGACCTCACGCAGCTTGACGCCGAGACTTTGCGCCAGGCCAAGCGCCTGGGCTTCAGCGACGGCCAGTTGGCGCGGATTGCCAATCAGAAACTAGAGACCGGAGACTGGAGATTGGAGTCTCTAGGCTCCACTCTCCAATCTCCAATCTCTGAGCGAGAGATTCGCACACTTCGCCATTCGCTCGATCTGCTGCCTACTTATCATCAGGTGGATACCTGTGCGGCGGAGTTTGAGGCTTTTACGCCCTATCTGTACAGCAGCTACGAAAGCGAAAGCGAAGCGCCGCCCACCGACCGCGCCAAGATCATCATCCTTGGGGGGGGGCCGAACCGCATTGGGCAGGGCATTGAGTTTGATTATTGCTGCTGTCATGCCAGCTTTGCGTTGCAGGGGCTCGGCTATGAGACGATCATGGTCAATTGCAATCCCGAGACGGTGAGCACCGACTATGACACCAGCGACCGACTCTATTTTGAGCCGCTGACGCTGGAAGATGTGCTGAATATTGTGGATCGGGAAGAGCAACCTGCCACTGGGAACCTGCATGGGGTGATCGTCCAATTCGGCGGGCAGACGCCGCTCAACCTGGCCAGCCGCCTGGAAGCCGCGGGCGTGCCGATCCTGGGGACACCGCCTGCGGCCATCGATCTGGCCGAGGATCGTGATCTCTTTGGGGCCCTGTTGAAGCGCCTGGAGATCCCCGCGCCCGCGCATGGCAGTGCACGTTCCGCGGATGAAGCGGTCGAGATCGCCCAGCAGATCGGCTATCCTGTGGTGGTGCGCCCCTCGTATGTGCTTGGCGGCCGCGCCATGGCCATTGTGTATGATGAGCCGACTTTGCGCCGTTACATGGCCGAGGCGGTCAGCGTGGCCGAAAACCGGGCCATCCTGATCGACCAGTTCCTGGAAGATGCGATCGAGATCGATGTGGATGCGGTCTGCGATGGTGAGCGCGTGGTCATCGGCGGGATTATGCAGCACATTGAAGAGGCGGGCATCCACAGTGGTGACAGCGCTTGTGTGCTGC
>CAZIRP010000036.1:0-14543 GCA_964541665.1 uncultured Caldilineaceae bacterium
TCAGGACCGTTTGTGGTCGCTGCTGTCTGGTCTTTCACCATTGAAACATTCCTTTTAGGCAAATTATTGGGATACCGGATGCAGGATACTAAACGCCGCTGCTCCTGCCGAGATTCTACCGCGATCTCGGGACTTTCGCCAGTAAACGACTTTCAGGGGGGACCTAAAAGCTTAATAGTACAATTTATTTTCTGTTAGATAAAATTGGGCTGAGGCGTAAATGACAGGTGATCGAGCCAGGCTCAATCGGCGGCAGGCCTGGAGGCAGGGCCAGAGGGGATATTCACCATCATACTGGGGCTTCGTGTCGGCGGGTGATCACAGGCCGGAAGCCATAGAGCTTGCTCATATCATCCGGCGGGCTGCTATAGCGTTCGGCACAACGCACAAAATATTCGTAGTATTGGTAGGCCCCACCCCGCAACACCCGTTGGGTTTCTGGGTGCGCGTTCAAGCGTTCGCGCTCATCTGCCTCCGGGCCCGCGACAGGATAGGGCGGCGGGCGCTCCAGGCTGCGCGTCCACTCCCAGACATTGCCGCTCATCTCTTCGGCCCCATAGGGCGAACTCCCCAAAGGGAAACAGCCCACGCCGTTGGTCGTGCCGATTTCGGTGCGTTCAAAATTAGCACATTCTGGATCAGCAACATTGCCCCACGGGTAGAGCCGCTTGGGCATCGGATTGTTGATCAAGGCAATCTGCTCGTATTCAACAGTGTTTAATTCGTATAGCGACACAATGAGTGGGGTTTGCGGATGGTGCCAGCCGCCGCGTGCCGCCTTCTCCCATTCAGGCTCGTTGGGGAGTTGGATCTGCCAATCCACCGAGAGCCAGCCCCGCCTGCGCGCTTCTTGATCCAGCCAGCGGACAAAAGCCAGCGCTTCGTACCAGGAAATACCCACGACAGGATGGTTGGGCAGGCCATAGGGTTCAGGGAACCGGCGCGGCTCGGTGCGTGGTCGGCTATCATAGCGCCCTTTGAAGCCAGTGGATTGCCAGAAACTCGCATAGCGAGCCTCAGCCCAATAGGCCTCATGGTGATAGCCACCTGCTTCGACAAAGCGTTGATATTGGGCATAGGTCACGGGAAAGCGGGCGACCCAATAGGGCGTATCGAGCTTATAGGCCTGGCTACTGTCGCCCAACGCAAATGGCCCCGGGGGCACATAACAGAAGGCCATCTGTTCGATTGTGCTGACTTCTGGCCGCGGATCATTCATGCGAGCAAGGCTGCGGCCAGCCTGGGCGCGCTCGATGGGGGGTAATATCTGGCTTCGGAGCGCATGAACAAGCGATTCCGCGATCCGGTGCAATTTGGCCTGATGGCGCGGGCTGCTCTGGCTCAGATTCACCGCCTCGACCACTGCCTGCCCGGCCAGGTGAGCACCCCACACATCAGCCGGGCCATATTCCGGGTCGGTGGGGGCCCGAAAACAGAGAGCATCGGCCAACACCCAGATTGCCGAAGCCGTCCCGCGGGCTGCTTTGGCCCCCGCCAGCAACGTGACTTCGCGCCAGCGGTTTGGATCCTGGCGGGTCAATTCGGCGATGGTGTCGGGGTAGTCAAAATCGGTCAGATAACAGGCTGCCAGATACTCTTGAAACGTGCGGTGGGGAAAGGTGTAATTTTTGATGCCGCGCGGCAGCAGTAAGCCCGCTCGCTGACTCAGATAAGCCATCAACAAACGGGGTTTGACATCCTCATTTTCGTTGATGTAGAGCAATTGCGTCACCAGCATACTTTCGGGAATGTCAGCCGTACCGACCAGCGTGGGTTGACTGGCGTGGGCCTCGAAGGCGACCTGGTTGAGCAGGGCGCGCACCTTGCCTCGGTCGACGCGCAACCATTCCGTCAGGCTGGGCTGGGTGAGCATGGTGTTGCCTTGGGCATCACGGGCAACGCGCTGGCTCTCCCACCAATCCAGGAGCAGATCGACCGCATCGGCGTATAGCTCTTCGCGACGGTCTGGCAGGCTACCGCCACGCCAGGCATGCAAACTGGCGGTCAGGGTCAAAAGCAGGGGGCGTTCGGCCAGTGCATGAAGCCGGTTGCTCGAAAAGATCGCATGTTTGAGCAGCTCGGCGCGGCCCTGGGCATCATCTGGCTGAAGGTGGCGCAACTCGCCGATGTGGGCATACCAATGATCCACGAAGGTTGCGATCTGCCCTTTGCTGAATGGGGCCAGGACCGACGCGGTAAAGCCATTCAGGCGCCAGTCCTGGTGCTGATAGGCGTACGTTCGGCTGGTCACCAAAATGCGGCAATGGAGAAACGTGTCGGCAAAATCTTCGATCGCATGTTTGATCTGGGTGCGCTGACTGTCGGCGTCCGGTACCTCGTCCAGGCCATCCAGCAGAATCAGCCCCCCTTGATTCATCAACTCTTTATGCAGGATAGGGACAAAATCGTTCAGCGCGGCCGCTTCTAATTCGCTGCTGATAAAGCGCCAAAGATGGCTGGCCGTGGCAGTGGAACCATCGTTGGGCAGGCCGCGGGCAGCAAAGTCGCGCAGAATAATGCGCACTGGGAGCAAGTCCCCATGCACCCACGGCTGGGGCGGTGCCTCTTCCTGGATCGCCCGGGCGGTGATCAGATCATCTGGCAGCGGGGCAGTCAACAAACCCAGATTGATATAGGATTCGCCGAGCCCTTCGCCCGCCAGACAAAGCGCCACAAAGTTAATGAACGTACTTTTGCCGCTGCCTGGGTCGCCCAACAAGACCAGACGACGATGGCGATTTAACTGGGCAATCGCGGAGATCTGGCGCTCGGCGTGCTGTGTGGGCTGCTCTTGCGCGGCATACTCTGCTGCCTCCTGTGAAGTGGTCAACAAGGCTGTATAGACAGCTCCTAAATGCAAGCGGGCCTCGGCCTCATCGCTCGCCGCTTTGGGATCGACCCCCGCCAGCGAGAGGGTGTTGGCCTGATTAAAGAGGCGATGCAAATAGGCCGAGCGCAGAACGGTCGGGTCGGTTGCGGTTTCAGTTTGGGCATAATAATGGTGGGTGACGCTGCCCCCAATGTTGATCACACTCTCGTGGACATCCCCGCGAACACTGACCTCCCCGTGGAGCGGCAGGGACGGCCCGGCCTGCGTCAAATCGGCCAGCCGCAACTGGCTGCCAAGCTGATCCAATTCCTGTTGAAAGATGGTGAGAAACCCCGCCTGTTCATCCTCACCCAGATTTTGGATCAGTTGTTCAGCCGCGATAAATTCTTGCAGCAACTTATCGAGCGTGTTGCGCCATCCCTCATCCGCGGCTGCTTTGCCCGTCAGGTCGATAGCCAATTCCTGACGGCTGAGTGCGCGCCATGCCTCCATCTGATTGGCGATCAGGTTGCCCCCAACACCGCCGATCACGCTGAAGAGTGAGACCAATGGCCCAAAATCGCGCGCGGCAAAGGCCGCGATCACCGGGCTGAGCACCGTCGCGACCAATTGTCCATAATAGGTTCCCGGCAAAAGCGAGGGGGCCTGGGTAGCCAGATGCTGCAAATTAGCTTGTACGGTCAGCCGCCACGATGTGTTATCCATTGTTGTGACCTACATGCGGAATGCTATGCGGTTGGAGCAACGACTGGTGTGCCGACCCCGCCGCGACAAGGAGCCCCGGGCTCGGGTGTTTGGGGGCCATTGTGAAATTCGTCGATAAATTGGGCCAGACGCGGATCGCTCGCACTCTCGACCTTTAGTTGAACGCCCCAGGCGGAGGCAACCACCGCGGTGGGGAGATTGGGAAAGGGCGAGAGCAAAGCATGGCTCTTGTCGGTCACCAGGTCGCGCAGCAGGGCTACCTCCTCCGCGGCCAGGTCGGGCTGATAGGTGAGCCAAACTGCTCCGTGTTCCAACGAGTGGACTGCCTGTTCACTGGGGATGGGCTGATCATACACGCCGCAATTTTGCCAAAGTGGGTTGTGCGCCCCGCCAACCGGCGGCGTCTGGGCATACTCAACTTCGCCCGCCACGTGGTCGTACGCGAGATCGGTAAAATGTTCAAGCGAGCTCGCCAGGTCAGGTACGGGGGTAGGAGGAGTGGAAGCGCTGCAAGCGGCAAGCCAAAAGCTGGCAACCAGCAAACAGGCGAGTTTTATCAAGCGTATTTGGTGTGCTGATCTCATGTTGGGTCTGTTTGGGAAATCGGTGATTGGGTGCCATCGTGCTGATGCGCGGGCAGATTGATGGAATGGATAATTGTCGTTCGGAATGTTGCCGGTAGTTCTGCCAGGTACAAGATAGACTAGCTGGGAAGTCGGGGTCAGCGTGATTACCTGATGGGCAAGTGTAACACACGCGCATAAAACTCGTAAAGTCGCCAGCTAAATTCAGCAGGGATTGGGATTTATTGTAAGGTGAATGCCCAGAAAGCGTGGCAGATCACTCATCACACCACCGCATTCATTGCGTAATCTGTTTGACACCTGTCTGGTCAAGCCCTATAATGCTTGGGTTTGCCCCAATCGATTGATTGGCGTTTGCGGCCGATCAACTCCTGTGCTTACGGCTTGCGACGGTTCTCATTAGGATGGAGTATGTCTGGTTATGCGGAATAATACGATTTCGTTGGTGCTGGTTTTTCTGCTCTTCTTAGCAGGAATTTATGTCGTCTTCTTCCCAAGCACTTATCAACCCCAATGGCTGCAACGCTCGATTGTGCCCGGTGCCCCCGCGACATTGCTGGATCTGCGGCTGGGTTTGGACCTGCGCGGCGGGACACAAGTTCTGCTAGAGTCGGATCTGCCAGCTGGTACCTCATTGGCAGCCGGAACCATTGAAGCGGCACGCAACATTGTCGAAAATCGGGTGAATGGGCTGGGGGTGGCTGAAGCAGTCGTCCAGGCCCAAGGCGAGAACCGCATCTCCGTGGAGTTGCCGGGCATCAACGACCCCGAACAGGCCATTGAAACAGTGCGCTCCACAGGTCAACTTGAGTTTGTCGACCCGCAAGGCATGCAACTCTTCTCCGGCATGTTGATCAACACCACCAACCGCCCGACCGTGGTGGACGAAACCTTAAGCGCCGGCGTGGTTGATCCAACCCTGGCCCCGTATGGGAGTCAGGTCTTTAATACGGTGATGACCGGGGACATCCTGCGCGGGGCCGCGGCCATCCAGGATCAGTTCAACTCGTGGCAAATCAGTTTTCAACTGACGAGTGCTGGCAGCGAACAATTTTTTAATTACACCAGTACCCATATCGGCCAGCCTTTGGCCATTGTGCTGGATGGGTACGTGCTCTCCGCCCCGAATATCGATTCGGCCATCCGCGACGAAGGCGTGATCAGCGGCCAATTCACCCAAGATGAAGCCGAATCTTTGGCGATCCAAATGCGCTATGGCGCGTTGCCGGTTCCGCTGAAAGTCGTTGACATCCGCACAATTGGCGCAACTTTGGGGCAGGATTCGCTCCAACGCAGTCTGATGGCTGGGGTGATCGGCCTCGGGGCCGTGGTGGTTTTTATGCTGACGCTCTATCGGCTCCCTGGACTTCTGGCCGGGGTCGCTTTTCTCTTCTATCTGGTGATTAACCTGGCCATCTACAAGTTGATTCCAGTAACCTTAACCCTGCCCGGCGTTGCTGGCCTGATCCTCTCAATGGGCATGTCGGTGGATGCCAATATTCTGATCTTCGAGCGGATGCGCGAAGAATTGCGGGCTGGGCGTTCGCTGCGCTTGGCCGTGGAAACAGGTTTCACGCGGGCCTGGCCAGCCATCCTCGATGGGAACGTTGCTACGCTGATCACCTGTGTGGTGCTCTACTGGTTTGGGAATACCTTCGGGGCGAGTGTGGTCAAAGGCTTTGCAATTACGCTGGCGATTGGTGTGGTCTTCTCGCTTTTCTCCGCGGTCTTTGTGACTCGTTCGCTTATGCGCGCACTCATCCTCAATGGCAGCCGTTCGCCCTTGGCTTCGCGCCGCCTGATTGGTTATTAAATTTTGTTGATTGCCTGATTTTCTAGAAACGTTCTGGCTGAAGGGTATCGCTTATGTTTCGGATTGTTGAGCGTCGGGGAATTTGGTTTACGCTTTCCTTATTGGCCATTCTTCCTGGCATTGTTTATATGATTTGGTCGCTGGCTACCACAGGCAGCCCTCTCCCGCTCAGTATTGATTACACCGGTGGCACGGTTTGGGAAATGCGCTTTGAGCAAGATGTGGCCCCGGCTGATGTGCGCGATCTCTTCGTGGACAATGGGTATAGCGATACATCCGTTTTTCATATCGATGATGAGCGCACCGTTCAGATCAAACTGAAGGATATCGAGACCCCCGAAAAAGAGAGCCTGGCGACCAACGTTACCGAACGGTTTGGCACATTTGACGAGCTGCAATATCGCAGCATCGGTCCCGCAATCGGGAGCGAAGTAAGCCGAGCGGCAATTCTGGCAGTGGCAATTGCCTCGGCCCTGGTGCTGATTTATATCGCCATTGCCTTTCGTCAGATCTCCAATTCGCTGCGGTTTGGTGCCTGCGCGGTGATCGCTTTGATCCACGATGTGTTGGTCACAATTTCCTTTTTGGGCATCATGAATCTGATCGCTGGCTGGGAGATCGATGCGCTCTTCCTCACCGCCATCCTCACCGTGATCGGCTATAGCGTCAACGACACGATCGTGATTTTCGACCGGATCCGCGAAAATATCCGTCGCTACCGCGGTGAATCCGTGGGCACAGTCACCAATCGCAGCATTATTGAAACTGCCAAACGCTCTCTGGCGACTCAAACCACGACTCTGTTGACTTTGGTGGCGATTTTGGTGCTCGGTGGCCCAACCTTGCAGCAATTTATGGCAATCCTGGTGGTGGGCATCACCGTGGGGATGTACAGCTCGATCTTTTGCGCTGGAGCACTCTGGGTGGCTTGGGAAGAGAATTCCTTGCTCCATCGCGAGGGCAAGGCTGCGCCGGTCGATGGTCAGGCCGCGCTGGCTTGAGGTTTGCTCTTGGATCCGAAACGGCGAAGCCACCTTGCTTCGCCGTTTTTTTTATAGGCTTCTGCGTACCATAGGGTCTGTACGCTCTTTTGAGGAATGCAATGCGCGCACTGCTCTTAACCGATGAGGGGCCCAAGCTGCGGATGGACTATCCCGAACCGACACCAGGCCCCAATGAGGCGCTGGTTCGGGTCCGCCTGGCTGGGATCTGCTCGACTGATCTGCAGTTGTGGGCTGGCTACAAAGGCGGCTACCGCGGGGTTCTCGGCCACGAGTTTGTGGGCGAAGTGGTGGCCGCGCCGGATGATCCCGCCTGGGTTGGGCGGCGCGTGGTCGGCGAGCTCAACATCGGCTGTGGCGCTTGCGATCTCTGTCGGCGGGGATTGGGCAAACATTGTCGGGCCCGCCAGAGCTTGGGCATCATCGGGCGGGATGGCGCGTTCGCGGATTTTCTGACCCTGCCGCTCGCAAATCTTCACCCCGTCCCCGACGATCTGCGTGATGAGCACGCGGTCTTTGTCGAGCCACTCGCGGCTGCCCTCCAGATCACCGAGCAGATCCACTTGACCCCGAGCAGCCGCGTCTTTGTGATTGGTGATGGGCGGCTTGGCCTGCTGGTGGCCCAAGTATTGGCCCTCACCGGCTGCGATCTGACCGTGATCGGGCGTCACCCCGGCAAAGTGCGCCTGTTGCACGAGTGGGGCATCCCCAAAGCCTGGCCGACCACACCGGAGTTGCTGGCCGAGTTGCAAGCCAATCCCGCGGATGTGGTCGTCGAGGTGACGGGTTCGCCATCGGCCTTTGTTCAGGCGCTGCACTTGGTGCGCCCCCAAGGGATCATCGCGCTCAAGAGCACCAGTGCCGAACGCGTGCCCAATTTTGATCTCAGCGCCTTAGTCGTGAATGAGATTACGGTGCTGGGGAGCCGCTGCGGCCCCTTCCCGCCGGCCCTGGCGCTATTGGCGGCCGGACGTGTGCAAGTTGATCCGCTGATCCATGCTCGTTTCCCGCTGGCCGATGGCGTCGTGGCCCTGCATCATGCCGGGCAGCGGGGCGTGCTCAAGGTGTTGCTCCAACCGTGAAACCTGCGCTTTGGGGCTACTTGGCGCTTCAGGTTGTCGCCTTTGTCTGTTTAACGGGCTTTTCTGCCCCGCGCCTGGTAGATCGACCGGTTGCACCCACCGAGTGGGCGAGCGTTGGCACGCTCCGCCAGCGCCATGCCGCGCAACAAGCGCCCCCGGTCAGCGCAACGAGTTATCTGGTCTATGATCTCGCCGCGCAGCAGTTGTTGCTCAGCCAGCAGATCGACCAGGCCTTGCCCCCAGCCAGCCTCACCAAGTTGATGACCGCTCTGCTCGTCCTGGAACAGGACCAGCTCGAGCGTACAGTGTCGATCACCGCGGCAGACCTGATCGGCGAGGCCAGCATGGGGCTGCGTGCCGGTGAACAGGTGACCGTGGAGCAATTGCTCTGGGGATTATTGATCCCCAGCGGCAATGATGCTGCGATGGCGTTGGCCCGCACCAGCGCTGGCTCGGTCGAGCAGTTTGTCGAGCACATGAATGAGCGGGCTGAGGCGCTTGATCTCGAGCAGACACGCTTTGCCAATCCCCACGGTCTGGATGCCGCCAACCACACCAGCAGCGCTCAGGATCTGCTCCAACTGACCCGTCTGTTGTGGCAAGACCCGCGCTTTCGCACCATGGTTGGTACCGCCAACATCACCATTGCCGGCCATCTCCTGCAAAATACCAATGAATTGCTCACCACGCTGCCCGGCACGATTGGCATCAAAACGGGCACCACCACGGCCGCGGGCGAATGTCTGATCGCGCTGGTGAATCATGCTGATCGCCAATTGCTTGTGGTGATCCTGGGGAGTCGCCAGCGCTATGCTGATCTGCATACGTTGCTTGCTGCCTATGATAGCAATTTTCGCTGGGTCAGTCTGGCCGCGACAGAACTCTCGCTGCTCAATCGGGTCGATTTGGCCGATGGTACGCGCTGGTATCTGCGCACCAATGGGGCCGCGCCCACCTATTTACTCGCTCCCTGGCAGGCCCGGCAAGTGCGCGTCTTCCGGCGGATCCAGTTGCCGCCGGTGGGTGTCTCCTGGCAGGCCGGGCTCGAGGTCGGGGTGCTCGAATGGCGCCTGGGAAAGCGTGTGCTCGGTCAGCAGACCCTGGTGCTTTGGTGATTGGGGCTGAGCAACTGGGCGACCACAGACGTTTGACGGATCACATCCCCCGAAAGTCGCTCCTGACCTCGCATCGGTGTATAATGCACTATAATTCGTGATTAGATGATAGGTGCTCACCAGGTGACAGCATCATGAGTGAAGAACGCCTGCAAAAGGTGATGGCGGCTGCCGGGGTCGGGAGCCGTCGGGCCTGCGAACAATTGATTCTGGCCGGGAAAGTGCGCGTCAATGGCCAGCTCGTCACCGAACTTGGGGCGAAGGTAGACCCAGCCCATGCGCGCATTGTGGTTGATGGCAAGCCCGTTAAAATGCCGCAGCGCCATATGTATTTGAAGGTCTACAAGCCGCGAGGTGTGTTAGGCGACATCGGCGATGACCCCGAAGGGCGGCAGACGGTGCTGGATCTTGTTCCGTCTGAATTGTCGCGCCGGGTCTTTCCCGTCGGGCGGCTGGACTTTGCCAGCGAGGGGTTGATGCTGCTGACCGATGATGGTGCACTGGCTCACCGGCTGACGCACCCGCGTTTTCAGCACCCCAAAACCTATTACGTGCTGGTGGATCAACGTCCGTCGGCCTCGGCCCTGGCCCAGTTTCGCACAGGCATTGAACTTGAGGATGGGCTCACCGCGCCCGCGGAAGTGCGGATCGTGCGGCGGCCCCCACCGGATCTGCGCCTGGGGGCTGGCCCTGAAAGCGGCGTTTGGCTGGAGGTGATCCTCCGGGAAGGCAAAAAACGCCAGATCCGCCACATGACCGCGGCGATTGGCCATCCCACGCTGCGCTTGATCCGAGCCGCGATTGGGCCGTTGACCCTCGGCTCGCTCAAAGCTGGGGAGACCAAACCATTGACCCGCACTGAAGTGGGGGCATTGCGCCAGATGGTCGCGGAGTCCTCGTCCAAGCGCGAAAGTCGGAACCCTACACCGTTTACTGGCCGAGCATCCCGTTCATCCGGCGAGCGGACAAACCCAACCCGCCGCCCACCAACTGGGCGAGCCCGATCATGAATGTTCGTTCGATTATGAGTGATTTGGATACGAATAGCGTGGCTCGCTTATTTGCCCGCCTCTCGCCTGCGGTGATCGCCATTGATGGCCCCGCGGCATCGGGCAAAAGTACGGTCGGCTATCAACTTGCTGAGCTGGTTCACTTTCTTTTTTTTGATACGGGTGTCCTCTACCGGGCAGTGACTTGGGCCGCGCTGGAGCGAGGGATCGCGGTGACCGACGAGCAGGCAGTCTCGGCGCTGGCGCAACAAGTGGAGATCGACATCAGCGCCCCGAGTGTCGCGGATGGTCGCCAAAACACGATTTTGGTGGATGGCGAAGATGTCACCTGGAAGATTCGCACCCCGCAGGTGGACCAAAATGTCTCCGCGGTGTCGGCGTATCCGCTGGTGCGCCAGGCATTGGGCTTGCAACAAAAACGGATTGCGCAACGGTATGGCCGGGGCGAAGGCGACAAGCCCGGCGTGGTGATGGTCGGCCGCGATATTGGCACGGTGATCATGCCCGAGGCCGCGCTCAAAATTTACATGGACGCGTCCGCGGTGGAACGGGCCAGGCGGCGGCAGGAAGAACAAGCGCAACGGGGACGGCAGATCCCATCGCAGGCTGTGCTGGAAGATCTGCTGCGTCGCGACCGGTTGGATAGCGAACGGGCTTATGCGCCCCTGCGCCCAGCGGAAGATGCCTTGATCATTGATACGTCGCAACTCACACCGAGCGAAGTGCTCGCCGAAATTGTGCGCTCGGCTGAACAAAAATTGCAGTAATCCCGAAACAAAGAATTATCCTCAACTTTATCAGAAATTGAATTGGCGATGGCGAAGGACGAACTCACGCATGACCAAAAGATCGAGCTTTATTATTGGATGTGTCTGACCCGCACGTTGGATGATGCGGCGGTGGCGCTGTGGAAACAAGGCCGGGGCGTCGGTGGCATGTTTAGCCAGCGTGGTCATGAAGCGATCAGTGTGGGCAGTGGTTATGCGCTCGCTCCCGACGATGTGGTGGCACCGATGCACCGCGACTTGGGCTGCTTCCTGTTGCGTGGGCTGACCCCGCGGCGAATTTTGTCCAATTTGCTGGCCCGGGCTACCGGCTTCTCCGGCGGGCGCGATGCCAATATGCACGGCGCGGGTGACCTGAGCCTCAACATTATTGGCTTTATCAGCCACTTGCCCCAATCCTTTCCGGTGGCCTTGGGGGTGGCGATGAGTTTTCTCTACCGCAACGAACCGCGCGTCGCCATGACCTACATCGGCGACGGTTCGGCCAGCGAGGGGCTCTTTCACGAAGTCCTGAATATGGCCTCGCTCTACCATGCCCCGCTGGTGATGATTGTGGAAAACAACCAATACGCCTATTCCACCCCGCTGGCGCAACAGATGAAAAACCCCGATATTGCCCCGCGCGCGGAGGCTTATGGTATTCCCTGGCAGATTATCGACGGCAATGATGTGGAAGTTGTTTATGCAGCGACCAAAGCAGCGGTCGATCGCGCCCGCGCGGGCGGTGGCCCGACCTTGATCGAAGGGAAAACCATGCGCATGCTGGGCCATGCCATCCACGATGGGGCCGAATATGTGCCACGTGAATTGTTGGCCGAGTGGGAGAAGCGTGACCCTGTGCTGGCCTATGAAACCCAATTGCTCGCCAAAGGGGTATTCGATCAAGCTGAGCTGGATGAGATCAAACAGCGCTGCCAGGTTGAAGTTACCGACGCCGTGGAATTCGCCGAATCAAGCCCGTTCCCCGACCCAGCCACGGTGGAAGAGGGCGTCTATGCACCGTGATGAGAAGGATGTGCTGCCGCTATGAGTGGGGTTGGCTCTAATTTTGGCTTTACAACCATCGAAACAATCGACCAGACTGACCGCGAGTTGACCTACATCGCCGCGATCAGCGAGGCGTTGCGCGAAGAGATGCGCCGCGATCCAGATGTTTTGCTGATGGGTGAGGATATCGCCGGGGAATTTGGCGGGGCCTTCAAGGTGACCAAAAGCTTTAGCGAAGAGTTTGGCGAGCGCCGCGTCATCAACACGCCGATGGCCGAGTTGGGGTTTGTCGGCATGGCCAATGGCATGGCCCTGATGGGGTTGCGGCCTGTGATCGAAATGCAATTCGCCGATTTTATCACCACGGCCTTTGATAGCATCGTCCAATATGCGGCCACCAATCACTATCGCTGGAAAGGCGCCATCCCCTGGGTGATCCGCGCACCGGCGGATGGAGGGCTGCGCTCCGGCCCCTTTCATAGCCAAAACCCCGAAGCCTGGTTTGTCCACACGCCTGGTCTGAAAGTGGTGGCACCCGGCACCCCCGCGGACGCCAAAGGGCTGCTGATCGCGGCAATCCGCGACAATAACCCGGTGATCTACCTGGAAAGCAAGCCGCTCTATCGCTCGCTGAAGGGCTATGTGCCGCCGGGCGAGTATGTGGTGCCGCTTGGCAAGGCCGACCTGGCCCGCGCTGGGGAGGATCTTTCGATCATCACCTATGGGGCGCAGCGGCGCGAAGCGTTGCTGGCCGCCGACCGTCTGGCTGCAGAAGGAATCAGCGCCGAAGTGTTGGATCTGCGTTCACTCAAACCGTTGGATACCGAGGCGGTTTTGGCGACGGCGCGCAAAACAGGCAAAGTATTCCTGGTGCATTCGGCCACACAAATTGCCGGGGTTGGCGCTGAATTGGCCGCCTTGATCGCCGACCAGGCCTTTGAATGGCTGGATGCTCCGATCCGCCGCTTGGGTGGGTTGGATGTGCCGGTGCCCTTCAGCCCGCCGCTGGAAGATGCCTATCGCCCCAACGCCGAGAAAATTTACCAGATTGCCAAAGAACTGGCGGCCTTTTAACGCCTATGAAATTTGCCACCCTTTGTTACGTGCGTGCGCATGGCCAGACGCTGATGCTGCACCGCATCAAAAAAGCGAACGACATGCACGCTGGCAAATGGAATGGCCTGGGCGGCAAGTTGATCCCCGGCGAGACGCCCGAAGAGTGTGCCATCCGCGAGGTGCAGGAAGAGAGCGGCCTCACGCTGATCAACCCGCAGTGGCGGGGTATCCTCACCTTTCCCAGCTTTGCCAACGACGAAGATTGGTATGCCTTTGTCTTTGTCGGCACAGAATTTACCGGCGAGTTGATCGACTCTGCCGAAGGTGTGCTGGCCTGGATCGATGATGAGCGCCTGCCCGAGCTTAATTTATGGGAAGGCGATCCGATCTTCTTGCAGTGGCTGGAGCAGGAGCGTTTCTTTTCGGGGCGTTTCCTCTATCGAGATGGCAGACTGGTCGAGCATTCGGTCGTCTTTTACCCGAGCACACCGGCACCGGCCACCCCAACGCTCGCCGCAGATCTCCCCGCGCCGCGGCCCCGCGACGATCAGGAATGTTGGTGTTGCGGCAGCCCAGTCACCAAACGCCACTGCAAGATCATCTGCGAAACCTGCGGCTTTATGCGCGATTGTAGCGACCCGTAAGGCGAGATCACGCCAATCAGTTAATTGCGATTTGCGATCACTGGCAGATATAACGAGTAGGCTGGCGAGCCGAGGGCAAACTCGGTAAGATGCCCGATCTGCACGACGATGCGATTCTGCTCAGGGTCGCGCCCGACAATCGCAATCCCATCGGTTGCCCAGGTTGCTGTCTCCTCAGCGTAATAATAGAGCTGCAACTCATCCTCCTGTAAGCCCCTGATATCCTCGTCCAGATACCGAATTTCCAAGACAATGGGTTGGATAAACTCAAAGTTGCGCTGAACCTGGCCTGCCTGCCAGGCTGTCAGGGTGAAAGAGTGCCTTGCAATATGGAACGAGCCTTGAGTTGCCTGGGGCAGCGTGCGCGGCTCATTGTAGAGCAGGCGCGTCGGCGCATCAACCGCGCCCGTGGGAACTTGCAGCGTGATGCCACTCCCCGCGGGCGAGTTATAGACCATTTCCCCCGGCATATCCGGCGGTACAACAATATCTGCCACGCCGATCGGCTCAGTTGATGGTGGCGTCGGGCTGGGGCTTGGTGTGGGCAGCAGGGTCGGCGTCTCGGTTGGCGCGCTGATTTCCCCTGTTGGGCTCGCCGTGGCCGTAGCCGGTATGATCGGTGTTGCGGTAGGTGTGGCCGTCGCGGTTTCCGTTGGCACGCTGGAATCGCTATCAGCCACGGTGGCTGTGGCGGTCACTGTCTCTGCTGGGCTGGCCGTAGCTGTTGGCAGTGGCGTCTCACTGGGACGAGGCTCTTCCGGGCTGGTTGCGGTCGGCGTGGGTGTTTCTATGGTTTTACCCAGGCTGGTTTGAGTTGCGCTTGCTGTCTCAGATGGCGTCGCGGATGGCACGCTTGTCGCGGTCGCGGGTGGTGTGTTGCTCGGCGTTGCCGTAGCGGTATCGGTTGGTGTCGGCGTTGCGGATGGCACGC